>CAMUJH010000048.1 GCA_947089145.1 uncultured Hungatella sp.
CGCAAAGTGGGGCGTGCAGATGGCGGGAATGAATTTTCAAACACGCTCTAGCACATCAGCAGGGGTTAAAACAAAATACTGCATATTAATGGCAGCGAGTTATCCGGTGGACAAACAGCTGCCTTTTTTATGTTCAGAAACAGCCGGCTATATTTCGTAAGCCTAAAGCGGCAGTAAAAACGATAATCATGTCGTTTTTACTTGTTAACGAGGACAGGATGTGCTATTATAAAAACGATAATATTGTCGTTTTATTAAATTTCAAGAAGGAAATAATCGTTATGCCAAAAGTGAAAAGCGAATATTTAGAAAACAGAAGAAACCAGATTTTAGATGCTGCATTTGCAGTGTGTAAGCGAAAACCAGCCTATGATATTACGATGACAGACATCGTATCAGAAACAGGCATGAGTCAGGGTGGCGTCTACAAATATTTCAATAATATTGATTTAGTGCTTGCTGCGCTTATTGATAAGTCAAATTTACAGGGAAACTACACGGAACAGATAGATGAAATTATGGAGTCTGGCAACCCGCCGGATATTATTTTATATAATCTGTTTCTGGTTTCTCAACAGTACTTTTCTGATATGCTGATAAGCTATAACAAAATACTTTTTGAACTCAGCACATTTTTTGCGTATAATCCTAAGCGGTATGAGCGGATCAACAGAAATGTGACTACCTCGTCAGCCTTTGACTATTTAATACAATGTGCGTCGGCAGTTATGAGCGCAGGAGCGGAGAGCGGACACTTTATGCCTGTTATGCCAGTAAAAGAGATTATGGCTTTTATCATAGCTTCTTTCGATGGCATTATACGGGATGTAACGCTTTCCAGATGCTATTCCGGAAAAAGCGTACCAGAAGCAGGCGCTGCTTTTCATGAGAAAAATCTAATTCAATGCTTATATATGAGCACCATGTCTTTGTTAGGAAGAAATCAGAATGAGGGAAGAAGCATATGAAAAAGACCGTGCCGGCATTTACAATCATTGCATGCGGACTAATAATGGGGATTATAATTTACGGCTGGAAGAAAACTAAACTGATGGAAAATAGCCATACTATAAATGGATATTCCATAGCTTACTGTGAAAACGATAAAACTGTGTTTCAAAATCATGGCCATGGAATAGATGAAACGTCTGTATTTGAGCTCGCCTCCAATGGCAAGGTAGTCAGTGCCTATATCGCTTTAAAGTTAGTTGATGAGGGGAAACTTAATCTTGAAGACAAAATTGCACCTTTTTTAGACAGCAGCCTGCTGACGGATGACCAGCGGCTATATGATATAACTTTGAAACAATTGTTATGCCATACGGCAGGTTTTTCTCCGTCCTTTGAATTGGGCATTGATAAGAAATTATATTCAGATCCCGGTGAGAGGTTTTGCTATTCAGGGGTTGGGTACATTTATTTGCAGAATGTAATTGAAAATATCAGCGGCATGACCATAGAACAGGCTGCAGACTGCTATGTCTTTGAGCCTCTGGGGATGAATAACAGCTCCTTTGAACATAGGAAAACAGTTACTCCCTATATGAATCTTTCCTCTGTTGCAGTATATATTTTTACTGTGTTCCTTTTGGTACTGCTTGTACTTCTATTGACTGCCTTTGTCGCAGGGAAGATTACGGGATTCCGGTTCTTTTCTTTTAGAAGCAGCCTGTCTGTCTGTTTCATGACAGCCGGTATTGTTAACACATTGTTTCTTCTGTCTGTTGTATCAAAAGTAGTGGCAGCTTTTCTGGCATGCTTTACAGTTATGGAATTATTTTTGCTGCTTGCCCGAAAGGCTGCCAAAGTTTTTTATGCCGGTATACCAATATTGATGATGTCCGTTTTCGCTTTAGGCTTTGCAATTCCAGTCAGCATACCGGTTACCAATGACATAGTGGCCAGGGCGCCTAATTGCGCTTATACCTTAAAATCTACAAGTGAAGATATGGCGGTGTTCTGTCAGGAACTAATGAAACAATATTACAATTGCGATGGAGCTTTGAAAAATATGTTTTCTGCTGCTGTGGATATTGATACTGTCAATAGCTGGGGGGCAGGCACCGCCATAATTGAAAGAGGGGGTTACTATGAACCCTCCGGGAGATGCACACAAAATGCCAAAAGCAGGCATTTTGGCGCCATACGGTCAGCGCAGTATATGCGCAGACTTACCGCAAGGATTCGATACTTTTATAGTAAACCGGCAGATTCTGCGGTCCATATAAAGATTTGCCCCGTGCATTAGGAATTAAATTATTTGTAGCCTTGCCCGCCCTATTTTATAATAAAAAAAATTAAATACATAGGAGGGCTTTTACGTATGGACAAGCTTCAGAAGTGGCTTCAGAAATGGCTGATGCCCATTGCCGAAATGCTGGAAAGACAGAAGCATCTTCAGGCAGTGAAGGACGGAATCGTCGGGATCGTGCCGATTATTATTATCGGTTCCTTCTGCCTGGTGCCTACAGGCATTGGCAACCTGCTGGGCGGCGGCATTTCGCAGTGGGTTGCCAGCTGCAACGGGGTGCTGACTCTGCCCACTTATTTTACCACCAACATTATGTCTGTATATGCGGCGCTGTTTATTGCCAATTCCCTGGCGAAAAGCTATGGCATAAAGAATGTGCTGGTGGGACCGTCGGCGGTGCTGGTTCATCTGATTTTGTCAGTGACCATTTCTCAGGAGGGAAACTGGGTAGTGTCCTACCTGGGGGCGGAAGGGCTGTTTGTGGCTATTATATCCGGGCTTTTTGTGGTTGAGGTGCTGCGGCTGTGCAGCAAATATCATCTGACCATTCAGATGCCGGAAAGCGTTCCGCCTATGGTGGCAGACAGCTTTTCCATTCTGATTCCTCTGGCCATAGAAGTGATTGCAGCCGTAGCCGTGGCTACCATGTGCGGTGAAACCGTGTTCCCCCAGGTAATTATGAATATTCTGGCTCCGGCCATCAGCTCCATGGATTCCCTGCCGGCAGTTATGATTATTATTTTTATTACTCAGATTCTGTGGGTGTTCGGGCTTCACGGGGCAGCCATAACCTCCAGCGTGTGGGCGCCCTTTGCCATTGCCAACGCTTCTGCCAATGCGGCGGCGGTTGCGGCTTCCCAGGCGCCTGCCCATGTATTTACCTTTGGATTTTATTATGGATTTCTGCAGGTCAGCGGTTCTGGCATGACCCTGGGGCTTGTGATTTTAATGATGATGTCCAAGGCAAAATCCTTAAAGAGCATTGGAAGGCTGGGGTTTGTGCCGTCTCTGTTCGGCGTCAACGAACCTATTATCTTCGGCGTTCCTCTGATTATGAATCCTTTTATGATGATTCCCTTTGTAGCAGGGCCGGTAATAATTGCAGGCCTTAACTATCTGGCCATGTCCTCAGGGCTGGTGGGGCTTCCTCTGTGGGAGTCTCCAGGATTTCTGCCGCCGGGATTTCAGGCGTTTCTTCTGACTCTGGACTGGAAGGCAGCAGTGATGGCAGTGCTTAATGTGGTGCTGATGACTGTATTCTATTACCCGTTCTTTAAAATGATGGAGGCCAATGAGCTGAGGAAAGAAGCTGCTCACACCCCAGGCTGAGTAATCCCAATATCAGACAGGGCCTGTGGAATTTCATAAATGGTTATGGTATACTTGACAGCAAAGGAGGCGTTTCTTTTGCTGTCAATTCGTCATAAGACCATGTTGGAAATTATCCTGGAGCATCCGGAGGGGATTACGGGAAAACAGCTGTCAGGGCGGCTGCGGGTCAGCGGCAAGACTGTACGGAATGACATTGCTGCCGTTAACAGCCAGCTGAGGGAGAGAGGGATGCGCGTTGGGGCATCTCAGAAACAGGGGTATTATATAGAAGAAAGCCAGAAGGAATCTATACAATCAATTCTGGAAGAACAAAGGTTTCCCTTGAATATCAGGGAAGCACAGACGCCGGAGGAACGCAGGTTTGCTGTGCTGGACAAGGTTCTGGGCCATCCGGGAATCGGAATCGAGAAAATTGCGGAGCATCTGTGCGTATCCGAACAGACCATTTATAAGGATATTGCATACCTGGAGCAGAAACTGAAGGGGGTCTGCGGCTTTACGGGCCTGACAGTACAAAATCACAGAGTCTGTCTTTATGGTACGGAGGAGGACATACGCAGGCTCGTGTTCCGCCTGATCTGCGCATGCGTTTTTGACAGTGGGCAGCTGCTGGACAGAAACCTTCATCAAATGATGAATGGAATTGTCAATCTTCATGAGATCTGCACATTTTACGAGTACGCCAGGAATTATGCCCAAGACAGGGAAATGAAGGTTTCGGAACAGGTTCTCTTTCTCGGTACATGGATGGTTTTTTATGTTAATGTCCGTCGGGAAGAGGCGCATTTTCTGCAGGAAGGGCGGGCGGCAGGCCATAAAGACGAGCTGTGGGACTTTCTTGATTATATGAACCGCAGCCTTTTTCTGGAGCTTGAGGCCTCCGATATGGAATTTCTCCACAAGGCTTTAGGCAGCGTGGGGTTTCCGGCATCCTGCAGCCAAGAGACAGGCAGAGCCAGGAAACTGTTTGGGCAGCTGTCAGAAGCTTGGAAATCCCAGTATGGCATTATTTTTCTCAGCGGAATGGAGGAGGCTTTTATCAGGGAACTGGCCTGTGTCTTAAAGAGAGTCAGGGCGGGATATCAGTTTTGCGACTGGCAGCCATGGGACAGGCAGCAGGTGGACAGAAGCTATTTGGATGCGGGCATGATGGCAGCCTATATAATACGGCAGCATACAGGCGTATACTTAAGCATGACAGAGATCTGCCGCCTGGGAAAATATCTTCAGGCATGGACCAGAACAGACCGTGAGAAAGTCAGGATACAGATGGTGTATGACGGGGATATGGGACAATATTATATGGCGCGCAGATGGATAGAGGACAGGCTTGGCGATGAAGCGGAGATCTGCGGCGCCTGCCCTGGTTATCTGATCGAGAGGGAATGCGTCAGAAACAGGCCCCACCTGATTATGGGAACCCAGCGTCTGCGGATTTTGCAGAAGGTGCCTTTTGTGTGCATGCCAGAAAGCCAAAACCTGGAAGAAGAGGAAAAAATCCGGAGTTTTTTGGACCATGCCATAAAAAAGGAGAGGGCCTTATCCTGCATGAAAGGGATGATATCCGCAAACAGAGTGGTATTTTTAGAATCTGGAGCTTCTTTTGAAACCATGGTCCGGGCATGCGTGGATGTTCTTGAGAAGGAAGGCTGCATTTTGCCGGGAAGCGGGTTCTTTCAGGAGGTTGCAGACAGGCAGAGGCAGTATCCGTGCAGTCTGGAAAACGGCTGCCAGGTGCTGCAGCCGTTTTCCAGACTGGCGGCGTCAGACGGGATTGCAGCATCTCTGGAGCGCAGCCCGGATGGGACGGGACATGTGGTTTTTGTATGTGCCTTTTCGGCAGGACTGGAAAAGGGGATAGGCAGCAGACCCATAGTTCATAGTCTGGAGAAACTGCTGGGGGTGCGGGAATTTGCCGGGAAACTGAAAAGGGCGGGGGACGGGGCTTTGGCCGCCGCCCTGATTTTAAGCGGAATAGGAGAGTAAGATGACAAAAGAAAAGACCCTGGAATCCATGGCCAGGGACAGGGAGCGAAACAGAAAAATCCGGGCAGTGGTCAGTGATATGGACGGTTCCTTTCTGGATGGGAGGGGCATGGCAAGCCAGAGGAACATTGAGGCGGTTCATGCCCTTGTGGGGGCGGGGCTGCGGTTTATGGTGTGCACAGGCAGAAGTTATGACGAAGCCAGAATCCCGCTTAAGGAGGCTGGGATTTCCTGCGATATGATTGCCATGAACGGTGCGGCGATTTATGACAGCGGCGGCAGGGCGGTAAAGGAGCATATTCTTTCCAGGGATAAGGTTGACAGGATGATCCAGGCAGTGGAGCCTTTCAGAGACAGGCTTATTGTCCAGCTGGTAACCAGTGAAGGCGACTACATCATTGCCAGAGAGGATTTGTTCCGGCATTTTTTTGCCGCCCGGATTTTTCCCCATAAAGAGAGAAGCCGGGAGGAAGAGGAAGCCCTTTTTGCAGTCTACCACAGAGTTACAAAGGAGGAATTTCTGGGGAAGGAACTAAGATGCTTTAAAGCAGTAACATTAAGCGAGGATACGCAGCTCATAGGCAGTATCAGGGACAGGCTGACAGCCGTAGGCGGCGTATGCGTGGCGGCATCCTTTCCCACCAACTGGGAAATTACCCATGAGCAGGCCAGCAAAGGAGCAGGGCTGACAGACTGCGCAAAACGGATGGGGTATGGCCTTCATGAGATTATGGCCCTGGGTGATGGTGATAATGATAAGACCATGCTGTCCCTTCCTCTGGGCTGGAGCGTGGCTATGGGCAATGCAGGAGAGGCGTTAAAGGAGGCGGCCCAAATCATTACAGGGGCCAACACGGAGGACGGGTTTGCCCAGGCAGTGGAAGCTCTGCTTGAGGGCAGGCGGTAAACAAAGCACTGCCTTGCAAAAGGGGCAGGCTGCCTTGCGGAGATTCCAGTGAATAAAGCGCTGGCTATTTCCGCAGCGCAGTGCCAGATACGAAAAATTCGGAGGAGGAAGCAGAATGAGACATGAGAAAGACTGGTACAAGGAACTGGTAATTTATCAGATATATCCCAGAAGCTTTATGGACGGAAACGGGGACGGAATCGGTGATTTAAAGGGGATGACCCAGAAGCTGGATTACCTGAAAGAACTGGGAATCACGGCAGTGTGGATGTCTCCGGTGTATGCGTCTCCCAATGTGGATAACGGATACGACATTTCCGATTATTTCAGCATTATGGAAGAGTTCGGCACCATGGAGGACTGGGAGGAGTTTCGGGATCAGGCCCATCAAAGAGGGATCGCCGTTATAATGGATCTGGTGCTGAACCACAGTTCTGATTTGCATGCATGGTTTCAGGAATCGAAAAAATCCAGGGATAATGAATTCAGTGATTATTATATCTGGCGTGACCCGGCGCCGGACGGCGGGGCGCCTAACAAATGGCTGTCTGTGTTTGGCGGCGGGGCATGGGAGTATGTGCCGGAACGAGGACAGTATTACCTTCATTTCTTTGCCAAGGAGCAGCCGGATCTGAACTGGGATAACAAGGAGGCCAGGGAAAAGATCTTTGACATTATCCGTTTCTGGAATGACAAGGGGGTGGACGGATACCGCGTGGACGCCATCAGCTATCTGGACAAGGGGATGGATGGAAGGGCGGATATGTCGGAACCCTTTGGCACTTCCTCCTGCGCAAACCTGGAGGGAACGCATGAGTATATCCGGGAGATGGTGGCAAAGACCACAAGGCCGGACAATCTGATGACGGTAGGCGAGGTTAATATCCGGAACCTTCAGGATGCAAAGGATTACACCAGCGCTTCCAGAGGGGAATTTGACATGGCCATCGGTTTTGTGCCTCCCATTGTGGAGATCAAAACCTGGTCGCCGGAAAGGTTTAAGAGAGAGGTAAAGGAGCAGTATGAGGCTTTGAAAGAGGATGGCTGGTGGGCCAGGTTTTTCAGCAACCATGACAAACCGAGACAGGTTTCTCTTTACGGAAATGACAGGGAATACTGGCTGGAGTCGGCCAAAATGCTGGGATGCTATCTGCACACGCTGCCGGGAACGCCTTTTGTGTATCAGGGAGAGGAGCTGGGCATGACCAATATCCAGCTTCCGTCCATTGACGATTATGATGATATTGACACAAAGAATTATTATAGAACCATGCTTAAGGAGGGGGCTTCGCCTAAGGAGGCGCTGGCAGAATCCCAGATGGTCAGCAGGGATAATGCCAGGACGCCTATGCAGTGGGATGACAGTGAAAACGGAGGCTTTTCTTCCTGCAGGCCATGGCTGCCTGTAAATGAAAATTATACCAGGATCAATGCGAAACAGCAGATGGAGGATCAGAATTCGGTGTTTCGCTTCTACCAGAAGCTGATTGCCCTGCGGAAGGAAAATCCGGTTCTGGTTCATGGAGATTTTGAACTGTGCTGTCCTGAGGAAGGGCCTGTGATTGCTTATACCAGAAGCTTTAAGGGAGAAACCTGGCTGGCAGCGCACAATTTTTCCGGGAAAGAGCAGAAGCTGGAACATGGCCAGGTGACAGAGGAAACCAGAGTGATTCTGGGCAACTATCAGGGGCAGAAGGCAGGGAACGGGTTTGTAAGGCTCAGGGCCTATGAGACAATGATTTTAAGGCTAAAGATTTAGAGAATCTGGAACGACAGACACAAACCGCACGATCTTCTTGGACAATCTTTCTACAAAACAATTGAAATCTTTGCCGGGTTTATGTATAATAGGTAGCACATCAGGGTGTGGACAGCAGTACTTGCATGCCTTGCGAATCATAGAAGAGGAGAGTTTGTTATGAAGAAAGTATATGCCACAAACAATGCGCCGTCAGCCATCGGACCTTATTCCCAGGCCATACAGGCAGGAGACTTTGTATATGTATCGGGACAGCTGCCCATTGACCCGGCTACGGGAGAATTTGCAGGAGCGGATATTGCCAGCCAGACAAAGCAGTCTCTGACCAATATTAAGTCTATCCTGGAGAGCGAAGGGCTGTCCATGGAGCATGTGGTAAAGACCACGGTTCTTCTTCAGAACATCGGCGATTTCGGTGCTATGAATGAAGTGTACGGAACATTTTTTGACAGTGCGTATCCGGCCAGGGCCGCATTTGAGGTGGCGGCGCTTCCCAAGGGAGCTCTGGTTGAGATCGAGGCGGTTGCTTACTGTAAAAAGTAAACCTGCATGGGCCGGCAGGGAACGCACCGCCACACATAAAAGCCCGGCGGGCGCAACTGGCATCCCTGAATTTATGCCGCCTGACCGGCGGCGGGACTTTTAAGGTAAGCCTGAGGCAATACCCTCAGAGATATGGCAGCAACACCAACAGACAGGAGCAGTGAATACCATGAGATTTGAGATGACCCCCCAGGGGGTGTGTTCTACCAAGATTTGTTTTGATTTAAATGACAATGTGGTAACCAATGTGGCTTTTACCAATGGCTGCAACGGCAACCTGAAGGCGATCTGCAAGGTTATAGACGGCATGACCGTGGAGCAGATAGAGGGATATTTTATCGGCAACCTATGCGGAAGGAAAAATACTTCCTGCGCAGATCAGCTGGCGCGGGTGGTGCGGAAGGCCTACGAGGAGTCGAAGAAGGCTGTCTGACAAGCCGGCAGCCTTATATGAAAAGCGGTCCTGCGGGAGCAGGGCCTTTTTGAAGTCGAAAAACAGATGGGACACATGTACAAAGACGGCCGGGAGCACGCTGGAATCTGCGGAAGGCGGAGCAGGCAGGAATGATTTTCGGACACGATCCGGTACAATGGCAAAAGGCAGGAAGAAAAGGCGGTAGGAGAATGGATAAATACGAGATGCTGAATCCCATGCAGAGAGAGGCTGTTTTCTGTACAGAAGGGCCTCTTTTGATTCTGGCAGGGGCCGGGTCCGGAAAAACAAGGGTTCTGACCCACAGGATTGCCTATTTGATTGAAGAAAAGCAGGTAAAGCCATGGAATATTATGGCGATTACATTTACGAATAAAGCGGCAGGGGAGATGCGGGAGAGAGTGGACCGGCAGGTGGAGTTTGGGGCGGACAGTGTCTGGGTCAGCACCTTCCATTCGGCCTGCGTCAGGATTTTGCGCCGGCATATTGAATTTCTGGGATTTGAGACGAATTTCAGCATCTATGACACAGATGACCAGAAGACAGCCATAAAACAGGTCTATAGGGCCATGAATGTGGATCATCGGATGTATAAAGAGCGGGTGGTAATGTCGGAGATATCCAGGGCTAAGGATCAGCTGATTACCCCGGCGGAGTACATGAAAAGCGCGGCGGGCAGTGTCTATGACGAGACAGTGGCCAGGATTTATGAGGAGTATCAGAAATTTTTAAAGAGGAACAATGCCCTGGATTTTGACGATCTCATTGTGAAGACTGTAGAGCTGTTCAGGGCACAGCACCAGGTGCTGGATTACTACCAGGAGCGTTTCCGCTACATCATGGTGGATGAGTATCAGGACACTAACAAGGCCCAGTTTGAACTGGTGCGTCTTCTGGCGGATAAGTATAAGAATCTGTGCGTGGTAGGTGATGATGACCAGTCTATTTACAAGTTCCGCGGGGCGGATATCAGAAATATCTTAAGCTTTGAGGATTCCTTTCCCGGAACAAAGGTGATCAAGCTGGAGCAGAATTACCGTTCCACTC
Source organism: uncultured Hungatella sp. (assembly GCA_947089145.1). Classification (GTDB taxonomy): domain Bacteria; phylum Bacillota; class Clostridia; order Lachnospirales; family Lachnospiraceae; genus UBA3402. The sequence goes on from CAMUJH010000048.1 coordinate 10,259, forward strand.
AGAACATTCTGGACGGGGCTAATCAGGTGATCCGCAACAATAAGGGAAGGAAAGATAAGACGCTGTGGACAGCCAATGACAGGGGCCAGTGCCTAAAATACCGGCAGTTTGACCAGGCAGGTGACGAGGCAGAATTTATTGTCCGGAATATTCTGTCAAAGGGATATTCCTATGAGGACTGCGTGGTGCTTTACCGGACCAACGCCCAGTCCAGGCTTTTGGAGGAACAGTGCATCCGGTTTAATGTGCCTTACCGGCTGGTGGGGGGAGTGAATTTTTACCAGAGAAAAGAGATCAAAGATATTCTCTGCTATTTGAAAACCATTTCCAACGGCAAAGATGATCTGGCTGTAAGCCGCATTGTCAATGTTCCCAGAAGGGGAATCGGCACCGCCTCCATAGGGAAAATGACCATTTTTGCGTCAGCCAATGATTACAGCCTTTATGAGGCCATGTGCCGGGCCAGAGTGATTCCGGGCCTTGGAAAGGCGGCGGATAAGGTAATCCGGTTTACGGATCTTGTGGAAGAGTTCCGAAGGAGAATGGGGGAAGAGGAGTATTCTCTGCGGCAGCTGATAGAGGATGTTCTGGTGGAAACCGGGTACAAGGCGGAGCTGGAGGCGGAAGGCGACGTGGAGGCGGAAAGCCGTCTGGAGAATATTAATGAATTGATCAATAAGGTTGTAAGCTATTGCCAGGAGGCAGAGAATCCTACGCTGGAAGAGTTTCTGGAGGAGGTGTCTCTGGTGGCTGACGTGGACGCCCTGGACAGTTCGGAGCAGAAGGTGACCCTTATGACTCTTCACAGCGCCAAGGGCCTGGAGTTTGACAATGTGTATTTAAGCGGCATGGAAGAAGGCCTGTTTCCCAGCTACATGTCCATTATGTCCGGGGAGGAAGGGGACATGGAGGAGGAGCGGCGCTTATGCTATGTGGGCATGACACGGGCAAAGAAGCATTTGTTTCTCACAGGGGCCAGAATGCGCATGGTGAACGGGGAAACCAGGTACAGCAGACGCAGCCGGTTCCTGGAGGAGATTCCGGAAGAGCTTTTTGAGAAAAAGGACACAAAGACCAGGCTTTCTTTTGGGGAGGCGGATGGAGCCAGGGAGGAGGCCGGCTCTTGGAGCGGCAAAAGGGAGCAGGGGGAGGGAAGGAGAGGCGGCAGAGGGATCAGCCGGGGAGGAAGCGGGGGTAACAGTTTTCAGCCGGGATTTAATCCTTATGCATCCCAGACTTCAGGAACCAAAACCCCGGGATTTGGGAAAAGCTTCTCTGTGGAAAAGGCGAAAACTTTGGACTACCAGGTTGGAGACAGGGTTACCAGCGTAAAATTCGGCTCAGGGATCGTGGAAAACATTAAAGACGGGCCAAAGGATTATGAGGTAACCGTAAATTTTGATAAGGCGGGAGTAAAAAAGATGTTTGCCTCTTTTGCAAAACTGCAGAAGGAAGACTAGCGTGTTTGAAAAATGATTTTTGCCGGACACACGGAGGTTTGGAAGTTATTGTTCACTGCCAATGTCATTTAGTTAAGGTTGCTGCAGGCCCCAAGGGCTCCATCTCCTGCCAGGGTTCAGAATTGCCAAACGTTCCGAAGAGCCCGAAAAACAGGTCTCTTCTCCTTGGCATTAATTCACCCTGACAGGAGATGGAGCCCTTGGGGCCAAAGCAGAATCCGCTTAACTAAATGACATTGGTTCACTGCACGTAATGACAGCGAACCAGGCCGACCACCGCTGCGGGCGATTTTAAATGGCGGTGTGGGTTACAGTCTGCTGGGCACCAGTGAACTGTAATGTTTGGAATAAAATTTCCATGATTTGGGTAAAATTAGGATAGTAAATTCATGGAAAAGGTGGTATAATGTCCATATAGGCAATGGACATTATAGAAAGAACAGAGGCCGAAAAGGATAACCAGGAAAGGAAGGATCGGACAATGAATAAATTAGACATCATGGGCAAGGACGCCATGAATCGCATGGAGGATATTATGAACTCCACAAGACTCAATGAATTCCTCCACAGAAAAGAAGAAGAGGACAAGAAGAAAAACAATATCCTGTGGGCTCTTGCCATTATCGGAGCCGTAGCTGCCATCGCAGCCATCGCATATGCCGTGTATCGTTTCTTCACACCGGACTATCTGGAAGATTTTGAGGACGATTTTGACGATGACTTTGACGATGATTTTTTTGAGGACGAGTCGGACTCAGAAAAAGAGGAGAAGAAAGACACGGAGGAATAGGCCAACAATATAAAGGAAACATCAAAGGGATATTGCACAGGCAATGTCCCTTTTTTAGACAATGATTTTAAAGGTGCAGAACCTTTGTTCTGACAGAAAGGAATCCCGGACATGAAAAAAGGACAAGTTTATACAGGTATCGTGGACAGAATGGAATTTCCCAACAGAGGAGTGGTCTACATAGACAATGAAAAGGCGGTTGTAAAAAACGGGCTTCCGGGACAGGAGATCACATTTGCCGTAAATAAAAAGAGAAACGGAAAATGCGAGGGCCGGCTTTTAAAGGTGGAGAGGGAGTCGCCCCTGGAGACGGAGAAAAACAGATGCCCTCACTTTGGAACCTGCGGCGGCTGCCTTATGCAGAGCATTCCTTACGGGGAGCAGGTTCGCATTAAAAGAGAGCAGATGAAGGCCCTGATCGGGGAGGTGGAGGTAAAGCCAAGCCCTATATGGGAGGAGTACCGCAATAAGATGGAATTTTCCTTTGGAGATGAGGAAAAGGGAGGCCCCTTAGCTTTGGGGATGCACCGGAGAGGAAGCTTCCACGATGTGGTCAATGCGGATGGCTGCCGGATCGTGCATCCGGACTTCACCCGGATTCTTATTGCTGCCAGAACGTATTTCGGGGAAAAGGGGATTCCTTTTTATAGAAAGCTGAGGCATGAGGGATACCTGCGCCATCTGTTGGTGCGCAGGGCAGTGAAGACCGGGGAAATACTGGCGGCTTTGGTTGTTTCCGGGCAGACAGAATGCCTGGAAGAACTGGGAATCAAAGAGGAGGCTTTGCTTAAGGGGTGGAGGGACTGCCTTCTGGCTCTTCCTTTAGAGGGGAAATTTGCGGGTATTCTGCACATCCGAAACAACAGTCTGGCGGATGTGGTGCAAAGCGACAAAACCAGTATCCTGTACGGCCAGGATTATTTTTATGAGGATCTTCTTGGACTCCGGTTTAAAATTTCACCGTTTTCTTTTTTTCAGACCAACTCCTTAGGGGCGGAGGTGCTGTATGGCCTGGTGCGGGAATATGTGGGGGATACCGAAGGAAAGGTGATTTTTGACCTTTACAGCGGGACAGGAACCATTGCCCAGGTGCTGGCTCCTGTTGCGAAGAAGGTGGTAGGCGTGGAGATCGTGGAAGAGGCGGTGGAGGCAGCAAAAGAGAATGCTGCCAGAAACGGCCTTGAAAACTGCCAGTTTATTGCCGGCGACGTGATGAAAGTGGTGGGAGATCTGGATGTGAGGCCGGATCTGATTGTACTGGACCCTCCCAGAGACGGAATTCACCCTAAGGCATTGGAGAAAATTATGGGTTTTGGGGTGGAGAAGATCGTGTATATTTCCTGCAAGCCTACCAGCTTGGTGCGGGATCTGGAGACGATTTTGGCGAGCGGATATGAGGTGGAGAGGGCTTGCTGCGTGGATATGTTTCCGTCTACGGGGAATATAGAGTCGGTATGTTTATTGTCCAAACTTCATTCAGGTCAACATATCGAGGTTGAGCTTCAGATGGACGAGCTTGATTTGACGGCTGCGGAGAGCAAGGCAACCTATGAGGAAATCAAGGATTATGTGTTGGAGCATAGTGGACTAAAGGTAAGTAATCTTTATATTGCACAGATAAAGCAGAAGTGTGGTATAATTGAGAGGGTGAATTATAATCTGCCGAAATCGGAAAATTCCAGACAGCCGAAATGCCCGCCAGAGAAAGAAGCAGCTATAAGGGAAGCGTTGGAGCATTTTCGTATGATTTGAGGGTAGCTTAGAATTAAAATTTCAGTTAAAAAGTGATACAAATACCATTCAAATGTGCTATTATTGAAATATTAGAATATATGATATAGAATAACAAAAATTGGATAACAGCCATATAAAATATTGAGGGAATAAGATGATAGAAATCCATGATGAGTTGCTATTAAAAGAAATAATAAGCTTTTGCGAGAGTATAAAAGATGAAGAAGAATTAAAAAGGCTTCAGGAAAATAATAAAGAGCTGCCTTTTCACCCACTTGATCCTGAAGTGAAAAATCAACTTGATACATTAAAGAAAAAGGGAACTATAAAAAGAGATGGAGAAAAACCAATTATTGAGCTATCATATGAGATGAATGGAGAAATTGACAAATTATGGAATATGCTAATAGAGAAAGCTATAATTTGTCTGCGCTACTTTGACAAAAGAAAGCCGTTTATGCAGAATGGAAAACAACCATATGTATATGGACTTGATTCTTTGGAAGATTATCATAAAAAGTATATCGATTTTGAAGGTGTTTTGTATGGGAGTGATGCATATTATCGGGATCATGTTTTTCATGTGATTCGAGTATGGTTGCTAGGAGTGTATTTGCTACTAAATGATAATACATATATTACTAATGGAGGTAAACGCCTAGTTGATGCTATACATTTTGAGGGTGATAGCGAAATGACAGTATGTTGTATTGATAAAAGTGAAATAGACAATAATTATCTGGAAAAGCTCAATGAAAATAGTATTTTTATTAATAAGAATGGAAAGTCATATAAGATTCATAAAGACAAGACCGATGGTCATAATTATGTATTGACTCCATCAAATAGTTTTAGTAGTGAAATAAATATTCTCGAAAAAATAAGTATGTGGACCTTGATGGCTTTATGTCATGATCTGGGATATCCTCTTGAAAAATCGAAGAAAATTTTAACAAAAACCGAAAATATGATGGAGGCATTTGTATCGTAACTCAAAATAAATGGTGATTTGAGATTTGATGGAACAAGGGATTCTAATAATAAAGACATTATACTTTTTACAAGTAAAAAAATGAAAGCTATAGATGATGATGGTGAAATAGCAACATATAAAGCAAGTGTTCAAGAAAAATATAAATTTAAATATATGCTTTCATTAGAGGCTTTTGCACACGGTGTAATTAGTTCTATAATAATATATAAAAAACTGAATTACTTCAAAGAAACGGATAATAATTCGGATGCTAATTATATATTCCAAGAGGAAGATGCGCGACAATTCTATATCAGGAGGGATATTCTAAGGGCTATGGCATCGCATACATGTCAAGATATTTATCATATAGATGTTGCAACTTTTCCTATGTTGCTTTTTGTGTGTGATGAATTGCAGGAATGGGGAAGAAAGTCATGGAAAAGTATGTATAAAGGTGTGACCAACAATGCTGTACGATTATCTATAGAAACTTTTAATTCAGATAAAATTGAGTATGAAGAAGAAATAGACATGTCTAATGCAGGGAATCAGCAATTAGTGGATAATATTGAACGTATCTTAAGCCATCAATATATGTTATATCAAACTACATTTAGAGATGGCCAGTACACAGCAAGGAGAAAATTTGATTTTAAGAAACATATTCATATAAAAATTAGTGAAGAATATAAAAGTATAAAACAAATTGACATTGATTTTAGTATTAATCATGGTTCGGATGATAATACGTTTTTATTATCAATTAGAAATTCAGGTAATACTGACAAAGGTAAAAAGTCAAAGGTAAAATATCTGACGGAATCTTTATCGGAACTGTTAAAGCCCTATATAGAAAATCGAAAATATGGTGTATGTGAAATGAAAGATGATAGAGAGGAAGTAAAAGAATGAAGCAAATTTCTATAGAAATAATACATAAATGTCCTAATAAGTGTCTCCATTGCTTTTCTTATTCTGATATAACTCGGACGATGAAGCTTAGTACAGATAAAATTCTTAGCATAATAGACAGTGCTAAAGAACTAAATACAGAAATAATAAGTATATCTGGAGGCGAACCTTTTTTGCATGAAGGGCTAGTAGAAATTGTTCAGTATGCTAAAATGCAGGGAATAAAGATATATATATACGAGCGGTATAATAATAGTGCATGCAGACCAAGCTTGCAATATAAATGTTGAGACACTTAAACTTATTAAAAACGCTGGTGTCGATAAAATAATATTTGATTTACCAGCTATTGATGAGCAAATTTATGATGAATTTATGGGAACAAAAGGCTATCAACATTATGCTTTGGAAAGTATCCGTTTATGTAAGAATTTGGGGATTTTTACGGAAATTCATTTTGTACCTACGAAAATTAATGTTGGTCAAATTGATGATATATTGGATTTTGCTGAAAGGGAAAATCTAGATATTGTTAGTTTTTTAGGATTAATTCCGCATGGGAGAGCAAATGAGTATAGAAAGAGACTATATTTAGATACATTTGAAAATACTCAGTTAAAGTATAAATTGCATAAGTTGAAAAGTTCAAGTGTGCGAGTGGGTATTCCGCTACAATATGAGGACAACGAATATAGATGTTATGCGGGAAGAACAAAATTATGTATTAGGTATGATGGGAAGGTTTTTGGCTGCGAAGCATTTAAATATGTTCAGCTATATGATGATGATGGTGATGTTATATATCCTGATTCAATTTATGAAAGAGATTTAGTTGATATATATTATAATTCTGTCTATTTAAAAAGAGAAAGAATATATGTTGAAGAACAAATGTGTGAAGGTAATTGCCAAGAAAAATGTCCTGTTCAGAGAATGATGAGGAAAGTTGCAGGTTTATAAAAGATATGGAACAAAAGATTTTTACCCAGTATAAGAAAGCACTGAAAAATAGAACTATTGATATTATTTGTAGAGGCATTCTGATAAAGGATGTCTCTATTTTAAATAAATATTATGAGAAAGAATCTATTAAAAGAGCTTGTGAAGAAGGCTGCCCTAATTATGGAAAAAAATGGAGCTGTCCTCCATTTTCAAAACCTTAGTATGAATTAATGGACGGATATAACGAAGCAGCTCTGATAAGTTTTTCTGTAAATATGAATAGCTATGTGGAGATAAAAAATAAATATACTGCAATGAAAGCAGCAAATGTAACTTTAAAAAATCTTATAGAAAAAGTAGCGCGAAAAGTTGAAATGGAGACAAAAGGATATGCCTTACTAAGTGGAAGTTGCAGATATTGTAGACCATGTGCATGCAAAACAAATCAAAAATGTAAGCACCCAGATAAAATGCGTTATAGCATAGAGGCAACATATTTAAATGTACAAGCACTATGTGAAGAATTGTTAGGTTTTGAACTTTTATGGTATGAAAAGAAGATATTACCTAAATATACAAGCACGGTTTCGTTGATTTTTTTTAATGAGAATTTTGTGAAAGAGGCAATGATGGAAATTATAAAAGATGTGATTGAAAATTATTGAAATATAACTGTATAGTGAGTTGGTGCATAAATATTTATATGTATACCAAATGGGAGAAAGTGGATATTACTCATATTTTTTGCGTTAAAGGAAGTAGATTATATGAGAAGAACTTTCATCGTAATAGTATTGTCTAAATTTATGTGATTTTGTAAAGATATGTTTGGACATAGGGAGTACGAAGAGTCGGTATGTTTATTGTCCAAACTTCATGCAGACCTTGAGTAAAGTTATCAGTGGTGTCGACTTTGATGTTAAATTCGGGGATAAAGTTTGTGTGATGATGGACTTCTCTGGTACAGGTAAGACTTTCTTATTGAAGACGTTAAGGTCTTGTATGGTTCTTAAGAATGTGCCTTGTTTATATGTATCTCTAGTAAATATGCAGGATTTGGTATTGCTCCTGATGATTTAGGGGCGTTGATACTTAAGAAGCCTTATGTAGTGTTACTTGACAATGCAAGTTTTTATTACATAGTCTTGTGGAACTGAAAAACCAGCTCATACAGCAGGGCAGATATACGGACTGCGTTGACGAACTGATATTTAAAGTTGTAAAGGCACCCGTTAAGAGAATGAAAATTGAATATGTCTAAGGCACATCATTATGAAGCCACTTATTCTTATTGATTTTTTAAGAGTAAGCGGCTTTTTTGCATTCTCTGCTACTCTTACATAGCCACTCTGACAAAGTGGCTAAATCTATGCGAAAGGAGGAACCAATTGTACAGCTTGAAACCGCAAAAAAGGAAGTGAAGAAGCCGTTTGCCTTTGAAAACGAGCTGAAAGAAAAGACGGAACGGCTGAACGCATTCAATATTAAATTGAATCTCAATGAAAAAGACAACTCCGTGATTGATGATGAGCCAAAGCAGAATGGCAAGCAGCCAGAGAAAAAATGCACGGACAGGGAGCGGTTAATCCAGTTTGCACATTTGTACTGCTGAGTTTGAGGTATTATAATAAGGACGAATGTCTGATGCGTTCAGGTTTGAAACCTTTGTAGATGTCCACGGCAATGTCTTTAATGAATACCTTGGCTCTGTCGTAGCAAAGCTGTCCAGAGAAAACGAGGAATACCGTGCCGTGTGAGCCGAGATTGAGGGCTTGTATGAAAAATATCCGAAAGTCTTAGACATGTTTGACACGGAAACAGCGGAAGAACTGACCTAGAAAAAGGCAGTATCAGCATACCAGAATTGATTGACTGGCTTGGTATTCAGACAGTAGACTGGGGAGTTAATGGACAAAATGAGATGATTGCGATTGAAACAAAGCTTTCTAATATTATTTTAAAGGAAAGCAATCCTAAGATAGAAATATATTTTATTGATAGGCCATATTACGGATGTTTTAGATATTCGTCTTGACATTCAAGATCAAGATTTAAAATGCAGGTTGTATATCAATGTAGATTTTTCATATAATTTGAGAACTATAACAGCAACTGACAGACCTCGTACTAAGTTAAAAAGTGTAGAAGAAATTTAGATACGTATGAAGAACAGGAGGCGGAAAACAGTGACACTGTTACAAGAAGCGTATACACTCATGCAAGGGCAGTCGGAGCGGAATGCTCGGCTTGATTGTGGATCTTCTCCGGATAATGTCACCAAAAGAGGAAGCGGTGGATGTGACGTCGTCTAAGGTTTTTAGACGGACTGACCTTGCGAGAAATGCGGTGAACTTGCCGGGTGATTTTGATGAGATCTTTGATGCGCTGGACAAGGATATTGAAGAACTGTTTTACGAAGACACCTTATGAAATACGTTTTAGATTCCCATATTTTGATTTGGGCGTTGTTTGCCGATGAAAAGCTGCTCCGGCAAGCTTGTGCGATCATCAACAATCGGAAAAACGAGATTTATTACAGCGCCGCTTCTGTCTGGAAAATTGGAATCAAGCATAGCAAATCTCAGAAAAAAATGCCGATTTCCGGTGGGCTGTTAGCTGAGAGCTGCGACATGGCAGACATGTTGTCCCTGCCAATTACAAAAGAGCATGCCCTGGCGGCAGGGCTCAGACGTGGGGAAAACACGCCGCCCCATAAAGCCCCATTCGATAAAATACTTATCGCCCAGGCTAAAAGTGAGGGCATGGTTTTTCTGACATACGATCATTTGCTGGAAGGTTATGAGGAAGATTGCGTCAGGACGGTATGAAGTCTCCTGACTGTGGACAACTAAACGGTTAAATAGAAAAAATGGCGCATTGTGTAAAATCATCATCGTTTGCCGCTTTTATCAGAAATCTTCGATAACTTTTGTAATCAGAAAATTACCAACAGCACCATGTTTTCGTAGATTGCCATGGAACCGGATCAGGAATTGCCGGAGATCACGAAGTGAAACGCCGTTTACAAAAACCAGCGTTACACTATCCGGATTTGTAAACGCTGTTTCGGAATCTTCCGGAAATATTGAAAAAAACTTTCACATTTGGTTTAATATATCCATACAAAACAGGTCTTTGACTAGATTTGGAGGTAACAAAATGAAAAAGAGAAAACAAATGTCTTTACGGTGTAAGATATACGAGCAGCTGACTTCTATGAAATGTGCCTGCGTCAGAAAAAAATGTGGGATTATCAGCTTCTGCAACGAAACCTACGAGGCATTGGCAGTATTCCATGAGGAGAATCTGGTGGAACTGTCTATATAAGATAAATAGACAGGCGAGACGCCCTTTTACCTTGATTTTGAAGCTATTGACATCAAAACCGCCCGCAGCAATATAGAAGCATTTTTCGATTTTCAGAAAGCCAAAAAGCCTGTAAAAGAAAGTCTGGATGTTACTGCGGCAAAAGGCAGGCAGCCTATGAAGCTTCTGGTAAGCTGCACTTCCGGCCTTACTTCGTCCTACTATTTTGCCTATACGATGAAAAATGCCTTGGATAAAGCCGGCGTTCCGGTTATCATAGGCGCCGTAAGCTTTACGGAGATTGACAAGGTGCAGGCCCGGTATGACTACATTCTGCTGGCGCCTCAGATTACATATAAGCTGCCTGAGTACAGGAAAAAATACGGGGACAGAGTCATGAATGTAGACAGCAGGGATTTTGCCAGATATGATGTCATCAGGGTTATGAACCGCCTTATCCATCATAATGCCGCATAAGGTTTTGAGATTTTGTGCTTCGGCAGTCATAGGAAGAGGATGAAAAAACAGGGATAAAAATCGGAAAGAAAAAGAGGAGGAATTTAAAATGATGTACGGGATAATCGCTTTCATCGCCTTATGTGCGGGGATTCTTCAGGGAGTGACCGGGTTTGGGGCGGGAATCGTCATGATGATGGTTCTGCCGTCTTTGTTTCCGTTAAACCAGGCGGCAGGGGTATCCTGCGCCATCGCCATTGTGCTGAGCCTGTCCATGTTTTGGAGATACAGAAAGTATATTGAGTTAAAGAAGGTGCTCTGGCCGGCGATTCTGTATGTCGCAGTTTCCGGTATTTCCATCGTCTTTTCTACCATGGTCAACCAGGCGGTTATGAAAAAGGTGTTTGGGGTATTCCTGATCCTTTTGTCTGCGTATTATCTGTTTTTTAATAAGGCTCAGGAGAAAGAGCTTAACCTTCTGGTGAGCGTGATATTTATTGCGGTTTCCGGCGCCTGCGACGGGCTTTTCGGAATCGGGGGGCCGCTGATGGTGCTGTTCTTTTTGGGCCAGACCCACAGCAAGGAGGAGTATCTGGGGTCCATTCAGGCGGTATTCCTGGTGAACCTGGTTTATGGGACGATTATGCGTATGCTTAACCATATTTTGACGCTGTGGCATTTACCCTATATCGGAATCGGCATGGCCTGTATTCTTGCAGGGCTGATGATCGCCAATAAGATCGTGGATCGTATGGATGGGGAGAAGATTAAGAAGATTACCTATGTGGTGATTGGGATAAGCGGGATTTTGAATGTGATATAGGAGCTTAAATAACATTGTATAAAACCATAATGGGAAAGCAAAAAAAGTTCGGCATTTTGGATAAATTCATCAAAAATTGCGAACTTTTTTCCATTTTGCTTCAATCATTATCAGCCATGGAGTTTTTGTGTTATATTGTCGGATGAAAGATATTGCTTTTGGGCTGCATGCAGGAAGGTTTTTGGAGGATTTGGAAACAGGATGCGAAAAGGGAAAGGAGAATGTTTATGGCAGTACATGTAATTGATGAAGCCAACAGGTGTTTAAATTGCGGGAAACCCATGTGCCAGGATGGGTGTCCCATTCATACGCCTATCCCGAAGATGATTCAGGCGTTTAAGGAGGGGAAGATTAACGAGGCGGGAGAGATGCTGTTTGAAAATAATCCCATGTCTGTCATCTGCTCCCTGGTGTGCGACCACAGAAAGCAGTGCGTGGGCCATTGCGTGCGGGGGAAGAAGGGGGAGCCGGTACAGGTCTTTGCGGACAGCACCATTATTTCCATCAGCCAGGGGCTGAAAAGCAAGATGGTGAACACCACAGAAGGGCTGAAATCATCGGCCAATGGGCTTTTGATGACCAACATCTTTGGGGAAACCACTCATCCGGGTATCTCTGCGGCAGGAGACGTGGTGCTTGGGGCAAGGACCGTGGTGGAAGCTGCGGCGTATTCTAAAATCGTGGCAGATGCCATGGACAAGTATATACAAGGTGCTTAAACACAGTCTTGTGATGGAGGTGTTGGAACAATGCAGAAAAAGAGGATAGCATTGGCAAGCGATATTGACGGGACTCTTGTGTTTTACAAAAGGGAAAATTTTTTAGAGGATTCGGGGAATGCCGGGATCTATTTTAAGGAAAAGGATTTGGAAGCCGTCAAGGCATGGCAGGCGGAAGGAGGATTGTTCGGGCTTTGCTCTGGGCGTCCTCTGGCGGGTATATTTGACCTGCATCCGGAAATTCGGCCGTATTTATAATTGCCTGCAGCGGGGCGGTGATTTTTGACCGGAACCGGGATTTAATCTATGAGGCTGTCATTGAAAAAGAAGAAATCAGGGAACTGTTCGAGAACTATAAGGATTCCACGGTCTTTGACGTCTTTCATACGGACAGCAGGGATACTTTATACAGAACCCGGTGCGGCGGGAGAGGGGATGAGAAGGAAGTGAGGGTCACATATGTGGTGGATTCCGTGGCGGAGGCATTGGGGGTATTGAAACAGGAAAATGAGAACAGGGGTTTAGATTAGGAAAGAGGGAGCATATGGCGGATATTATTATAAAAGCATTGGGATTTGTAGGGATTATCATACTGGGTTATGTGCTGAAAGATAAGGGGCTGTTTACGAAAGAGCATGGACGTTTCCTGGGAAAGGTGATCGTGAACATTACCTTGCCCTGTGCGCTTTTATCCTCAGCCAATACGATGAATATTACATGGTCTTTGATGCTGATACTGGTAATCGTCATTCTCTCCAACGTGGTGCCTATAGTTTTTGGATATATCAGTGAAAGAAAGGGCCGGCCTTGGACCGGGCCCTTGCCATGCTGAACATGTCGGGATTTGGAATCGGCACCTTTGCCCTTCCTTTTGTTCAGAGTTTTTTTCCGGCCAGTTATCTTACCTATGTGTGCCTGTTTGATATCGGCAATTCTTTGCTGAGCCTGGGAGGCACTTATACCCTTGCCAGCATCGTGGCCCGGCCCGACGAGAAGGTGTCTCTGAAAAGGGTGGCAAAGAGCCTGCTTTCTTCCATGCCCTTTTGCACCTATATCTTTATCTTTTTCCTGGTTGTATGCGGCATAAAGATTCCGGACAGGATTCTTATTGTCATCAACATCCCGGGGAATGCCAATGCGTTTCTTTGCATGCTGATGATCGGCATTATGCTGGAATTGAAGCTTCGGAAATCGGAGTTTTATTCTGTCTGGAAGTATCTGTGCCGCAGATATGCCATGGTGATTCTGTTTGGAATCTGCGTTTTTTGTTTGCGCCCCTGGAGGCGGAGGTTAAAAAGATCCTGATTATTATGTTTGGCGCCCCTCTTGCCCAGATGACCACGATTTTTTCTCTGGAACTGGATCCAGATAATGTGGTTCCGGCCACCATAAGTTCCATAAGTATTATCATCAGCGTTATCGTCATGCCCATTCTGATCATTCTACTGGTCTAAGGGGACTGTTCGGTAAAAAACAAATGAAAGAGATTGCCTTGATAAGCCTGAAAAATTTCGTTAAAATAAAAATAATTTAGAGGCAGAAAGAAGCAGGTGGCGGTATGAGTTTAATAAAGCAAATGAGGCAGGAAACATCATTCTCAGAGGGCGAGCAGCAGATCGCCGAATATCTGCTGAAGAACCCGTGGGAGGATCTGACGATCAAACAGCTTGCGGAAAGGACGTACACGTCAAACGCTACCATTATCCGTATGTGCAGACGGCTGGGGTATGAGGGATTCCGCCCTTTTAAGGTTGATTTTATTAAAGAGATGGAGGCGGACAAGTATCTGGTGGAAAGCGTTAATTACGCTCAGCCTTTTCATGGAAAAGCAGGAACCTATGATATTATACGCAATATTGGGACGCTCTACAAGGAGAGCGTGGATTTGATCCTTAAGAGCGTAAAAGAAAGGGATATTCTGGAAGCCGGCAGACTTATCCTGAATGCCAGGAGGGTCTATATTTATGCCATCGGAGACTCCATGATCACTGCCAGGGCATTTGCCAACAGGCTGACGAAGCTGGATATTTATCCCATCATGGCCTATGAATTTAATGAAGACGGGGCGGTCAGCTACAGCATCTCAAAGGAGGACTGCATTATTTTTTTAAGCTACAGCCTGGGAGCATCCAATTTCATGAAATCTTTCCGGATGATAAAAAAAAGCACCCAAAGCAGCATGTCCCCATGGTCGTGATTACATCCAACAAAAATCACCTGATTGCTAAGTCCGCTTCCTGTAAGGTGATTATTCCGGAAAAGGAAACGGACTACAAGATCGGTACGTTCTATTCCCAGTTCGCATTCGGATTTATCTTCGATGCCATTTATTCTGTGATTTATGCCCCAAATTACGAAAGTAATGCAAATCGGAAAAAGAATATTGACAAACTGGCGGACAGGCAGACGAAAATATGAAAAAAAGTTCGGTGTTTTTTAACAAACATAAAAGAAACGCCGAACTTTTTTTCGATATCATGCATATTTAACAATCCCTCCTGGTTCTGTGGTATATTGCCAATCAGAAAAAATACATGAGGAGGGTTACATATGAATCAACTATCAAACGCACTGATGAAAGTCGGCAAGTGGGCGGATAAGAACGAGTATTTAAACGCGGTGAAGGAAGCGTTCCAGATGTTTATTCCATTTACCATCATCGGCGCCATGGGGACTTTGTGGACATCGGTTCTGTGCAATGCCAACACGGGATTGGGGAGCATCTTTCCTCCCATTATGGCTCTGTCTTTTTTGAATCCCGCTTTTAACGCGGTGAACTTTTGCACCATCGGCTACATCGGATTGGGCATCACGGTTCTGGTGGGAGCACTCCTTGGGTCTTCAAAAGGCCATGACCCCATCTACTGCGGGCTGCTGTCCCTTTTGTGCCTGGCCGGGGTATCTCAGTCCTCCATGGACGTGGCGGCAGCGGACGGCACGGTAATTGAAACCATCAAGGGGATTTTCAACAGCAATCTGGGAAGTACGGGCATTTTCACAGGTATTATCGTGGCCATATGTTCCGTAGAGCTGTTTAACACGATTATGAAGATCGACGCCCTGCGGATTAAAATGCCGGACAAGGTGCCTGGCAGCGTGGCCAAGTCATTTTCCTCCCTGGTTCCCGGTTTTCTGGTAATCCTGATTATGGGACTTATCAGCCTGGTTATTTACACGGTGATCGGCGGTTACCTTAATGACTTTATTTATAACCTGATCCAGGCGCCGCTTTTGAGGCTTGGTTCTTCCCTTCCTGGAATTTTGGTATTCGTTCTCATCGCCGTAATGCTGTGGTCTGTGGGCCTTCATGGGGAGAACATGATCAACGGCGTACTGAATCCCATCCTCATCAGCCTTATGGTGGAAAATACGGAGGCCGTGGAAGCAGACGGAGCTACCATGAATATCATCAATTTTTCCTTTTACCGTACTTTTTTATGTACCGGAGGCACGGGCATGGTGCTGGCGCTGACCATCGCATTTCTGATTACAGGAAAAAGGGAGGAGAACCGGTCCATTGCAAAACTGTCGCTGGTATCTAATTTGTTTAATATCGGAGAAGTGTGCATGTTCGGATATCCGGTGGTACTGAACCCCATACTCATTATCCCGTTTATCGCTTCTTCACTGGCAAGCATTATCATGGGCTATGTGCTGACGGCAATCCATATCTGTCCCATTATGTATGTCAATATGCCGTGGACCATGCCGCCGTTTTTGCTGGGGTTCCTTGCTTCCGGCGGAAACATCATGGGAGGCGTGTGCCAGCTGATTGCACTGGCCGTATCAACCCTTATTTATCTGCCATTTGTAAAGTTATATGAGAAACAGCAGGCGGCGGCCGAATAAAAAATAATTTGTGACACGGAAAGGGGAAAGGGACATGATTGAATCGGAGAAAAAGACAAAGGAATCCGCGCCGGGACAAAAAACGCTGGAACTGGAAAAATATCTGCAATTTAAGGAGTTTTCCCATGAGGACGCAAGGCGGACGGCGGAAAAAATCTTTGAGGGGTATGAGCGGCTGGTAGCGGGCAGGGAGATTAAGAAAGCCATCGGCGTGCGTGTCGTGGTGGACGGGCTTTTGGTGTATCAGTATTTGATGGACGGAAAGAAAGAGGATGGGTGGCTGAAGCGCAAGGAAAACATGGTGTGGGAATTTGGGCACAGCTCCATGTACATACGGGAGGTCAATGACATTACCCATGAGTACGATCATCTGAAGGAGGATGAGAACCTGGCAATCTGCGGAGGCGGCTTCCCCATTACCATTGAGGGGGAGATAAGGGGGACTGTCGCGGTGTCCGGCCTGGCCCATGAGGAAGACCACGGCCTGATTGTGGGAGCGTTAAAAATATTAAAGGAAGAGGGAAAATTAAAATGAGAGTTGGGATTTTGGGAAGGGGATGATTGTAAAATCGCTGATGCAGACCATAGGGAAACTAAATTTTTCTTATACGGCTTTGCTGGGAACAAGGGAAACGGAGGAGGAAACCAGGGCCATGTGCCAGGAGAACGGGCTGGACGCTTATTTTCTGGATTATGACGAGCTTCTGGAAAGTGACGTGGATACTGTCTATGTGGCTCTGCCCAATCATCTTCACGCCGCTTTTTCGAAAAAGGCCCTGGTTCATGACAAGCATGTAATTATCGAAAAGCCGGTTACCTCCAATGCCGCCCAGCTTCGGGAGCTGATGGGAATTGCCCAGGAGCATAAGAAGATGATTTTTGAAGCCATGAACATCCATTACCTTCCGGCATACGGCTCTATTAAGGAGAACCTGGCCCAGGCGGGGACGCTGAAAGTTGTAAGCCTCAACTACAGCCAGTATTCCTCCCGCTATGACGCGTTCAGGCAGGGCCAGGTTCTGGCGGCGTTTGACCCGAAACGGGCAGGAGGCGCCCTGATGGATCTGAACGTGTACAACGTTCATGCAGTGGTGGGGCTTTTCGGAAAGCCGAAGAAAGTGGCTTATGAGGCCAATGTGGAGCGGGATATTGATACCAGCGGGATTTTGACCCTGGACTACGGTGATTTTAAGGTGTCCGCCATTGCGGCCAAGGACTGCAATGCCCCGGTGCGGTGTACCATTCAGGGGACAAACGGGTGTTTTGTGATTCCTAAGCCGGTAAACCAGATGGACAGCTATGAACTGCTGTTAAATAACGGGGAGACGAAAGAGTACAAGCTGGAGAATCCGGAGCATCGGCTGTATTATGAGTTTGTGGAGTTTGGGAGGATGATTGACCAGGAAGACTGGGCAAAGCAGAAGGAGATGCTTGAAGTCAGCCTGACGGTGGCGGAGATTCTGGAAGAGGCCAGGAAGCAGAACGGGATTTTCACGGATTTTGAGGTTTGATGGCAGTGGGTTTAAGGTGGGGATAAACGATAAAGGTTATCATGAAAGGAAAATGGAGATATGATTAAAATAAGGTTGTTTTGCGCGGCAGGAATGTCCACAGGCATTCTGGTGGAGAGGATGATAAAGTCCGCCCGGGAAAGAGGGCTGGAGGCAGATATCGCGGCGGCTCCCGCAGCCGCCATGGAAGAAGAAACCCAAGGGATTGACGTGGCTTTTCTTGGACCCCAGGTAAGGTATAAGCTGGATGAGGCTAAAAAGATATGCGGGGAAAAGAAGATTCCTGTGGAGGTGATTCCTATGGTGGATTACGGCACCATGAACGGGAAAAATGTGCTGGATTTCGCTTTGCGGTTATCCGGCCGTGAGGAGCAGCAGTAACACAGGCGGCAATTCGGAAAGAAAAATCAAGAGGAGGAAATGGAATGAGCAAGGAAATGGTAATCGCATATATAGGGAACGGAAAAAGCGCCAATCGCTATCATATTCCTTTTGTACTGACAAGGAAGGACAAGATACGGATTAAAAAGATATTTACCCCGAACCATGAAAAAGACCCATGGAAGGAGATACCGGGAGTGGAGTATGTGGAAGATATGAATGAGATTTTGAAGGATGAGGAGATTCAGGTGGTGATTCTCTCCACTCCTCACAGCACCCACTATTCCTTAGCAAAGCAGGTTCTCATGGCCGGGAAGAACTGTGTTTCGGAGAAGCCTTTTACCGAAACAAAGGCCCAGGCAAAGGAGTTGTTCGCCCTGGCAAAGGAAAAGGGGCTGATGATGCAGTGTTATCAGAACCGCAGGTTTGACAGCGACTTTTTGACGGCCATTAAAGTGATGGAAAGCGGGAAAATCGGGGATGTGACGGAGATGGAGATTAGTTTTGACTACTACCGTCCGGAAGTTCCTCAGGGAAGAAAGTTTGAACCTTTTACCAGCTTTCTCTACGGCCATGCGTGCCATACCCTGGACCAGGTGATTTCCTATTTTGGAAAGCCGGACTGGGTGCAGGCGGATGTAAGGCAGCTTTTGGGCGAGGGGTGCATGAACGATTATTTTGACGTGGATTTGTTTTATGGGCACCGTTTGAAGGCTACAGTGAAATCCAGCTATTTTCGGGCCAAGGCCCGTCCGTCCATGACCGTGTACGGCATGAAAGGCATGTATGTTAAGGAAGTAAAGG
This sequence comes from uncultured Hungatella sp., assembly GCA_947089145.1. Classification (GTDB taxonomy): domain Bacteria; phylum Bacillota; class Clostridia; order Lachnospirales; family Lachnospiraceae; genus UBA3402. The sequence goes on from CAMUJH010000048.1 coordinate 28,922, forward strand.
ATAAGCAGGAGGAGCATCTGAAGATGTTCGTCATGCCCGGGGAGCCTGGATTCGGGGAGGATAAGCCGTCGGAGTACGGAACGCTGATTTACTATGATGACCAGGGGATTTACCATGAGGAAAAGGTGCCTACCATCACAGGGGATTATGCCCGGTATTATGACGCCCTTTACGAAACCATCATGAACGGGAAGGAGCAGTTGGTTAAGCCTGAGGAAACCATTGCTCAGATTGAGATTATGGAGAATGCCATTAAGGGATTAAAATAGCATACCCTTTGAGGTATACCATAATACATGCCCTTCGGGCGGATGCGCTCCTGTGCGAAAAGGTATACCCTTTGGGGCATACCGTAATGCATGCCCTTCGGGCGGACGCGCTCCTGCGCAAAAAGGTATAGTTATTTTTCAACGCCATTTACAGGTTTCTTTCCGCAGGGAAGGGGATTTGCAAATGGCGTTTACAAAAATCGGCTTTACTTTAGCCGGATTTGTAAACGCTGTTTAGGAATCATTGGGAAATATTGAAAAAGACTTTCCGGTTTGGTTTAATATATCCATACAAAATTTTGGGTTTTGCAAACGTCTGGAATTAAAAAAGAAAGGAGAGTTTACCATGGGATTTAAGAAGGATTTTTTCTGGGGAGGCGCTACGGCTGCCAATCAGTATGAGGGAGGATGGCAGGAAGGCGGCAAGGGTGTCAGCATCATCGACGTGGAGCGGGGAGGCAGCCACGGCGTGGAGCGAAAGATTGACGACCAGGTGCTGGAGGGCGTGCTATATCCAAGCCACGAGGCCACGGATTTTTACCACCACTATAAAGAGGACATTGCCTTATTTGCGGAGATGGGCTTTAAGACCTTTCGCTTAAGCATCGCATGGACCAGGATTTTCCCAAACGGGGACGAGGAAGAACCCAATGAGGAGGGGCTCGCCTTTTATGACCGGGTGTTTGACGAGTTGCATAAGTACGGCATCGAGCCTTTGGTGACCATCCACCATTATGAGATGCCTTTGAATCTGGTAAAGAAATACGGTTCCTGGAGGAACAGGAAGCTGGTGGATTTTGCGGTGCGCTTCGGGAAAACGGTGATGGAGCGGTACAAGGACAAGGTGAAATACTGGCTGACTTTTAATGAGATTAACGCGCTGCTGACCCATTACAGGCCATGGCACCAGGGCGGGCTTGTGTTTGAGGAGGGCGAGAATCAGGAGCAGACCAAGCTGCAGGCCATGCATCATCAGCTTCTTGCCAGCGCCATGACGGTGAAGGCGGGCCATGAGATTAACCCGGATTTTCAGATCGGGTGCATGCTTATCTACCCCCTGCGCTATGCGGCTACCTGCAGCCCTGATGACCAGGTGATTACCAGAGAGAAGATGATTCCGGTGTACTACTGCGGCGATGTGCATGTGCGGGGACGTTACACCAATACCTGCCGCAGCCTGTGGAAAAAGTGGGGATGCCGGCCGAAGATGGAACCGGGGGATGAAAGGCTGCTGGAACAGGGAAAGGTGGATTTTATTTCCTTCAGCTATTATCAGTCTAATATTGAGGGGGCCACGGATATGGAGCGGGTTGATGGCAACCTTGTCTGGGGCGGGAAGAATCCCTATCTGAAATCTACAGACTGGGGATGGCAGATTGACCCTGTGGGACTGAGGGTGTCCTTAAACAACCTGTATGACCGTTATCAGGTGCCCTTATATGTGGTGGAAAACGGCATGGGTGCCATTGATCAGGTGAAAGAGGACGGGACCATTGACGATGACTACCGGATTGATTACCTGAAAGAACATATCAGGGCCATGAGGGACGCCGTGGATATTGACGGGGTTGACCTGATGGGATACACCACCTGGGGATGCATTGACCTGGTATCGGCGGGAACCGGGGAGATGCGCAAGCGTTACGGGTTTATCTACGTGGACAGGGATGACGAGGGGAAAGGAACTATGGCAAGGTCAAGGAAGAAATCCTTTTACTGGTATAAGAACGTGATTGAGACAAACGGCGAGGAATTATAGGGAAAGCATAATCCGAAAGAAACATAGACAGGAAGGACAGGCATGAGCATTGGGGAAGAGATAAAGAGATGGCAGGAGGTTGAATGCGTGGAAACCATGGAGCGGGGCGGGTTTAAGGCCGGAGACAGGATCGTGGATTTTGGCTGCGGCATTGGGAACTACACGTTTCCTTTATCCAGGGTGGTGCGGGAAAACGGGGAAGTCTATGCCGTGGACGTGGACCGGTATGTGCTGGAGAAGATCAGGGGGAGGGCAGAGAGGGCGGATATTCATAACATCCGCCTGATGCAGCCGGAACGAAACGGGCGGCTGGGGTTTAAGGACGGTTTTGTGGACGGGATACTCATATATGACCTGATTCATTCCCTGGACAGGAGGGAGCAGATTATCGGGGAATGCCGCCGGATATTGAAAAACGGGGGCATACTCTCAATCCTGCCGTTCCATATGTCCGGAAGCCAGATTGGGGGGCTGATGGATGCTATAGAAGGGCTTGGGTTCAAGCTGGACAACGTCCAGAGAGCCGGAGGGCTCCATTTTGAGATGCACCGATATCTGGGCAGGGGGTGGGAACGCTTAAAGGACTATGAGAGGGGCGACATCTATAATTTAAAGAAGGTGGCCGCCAGGGGCATGGAAAGCCAGAAGAAAGCCGCAGGGCGGTAAGTGAAAAGTGGGTAAGAAAAGATGAAAGATGAACGTATGAAAACAGGGGCTCCCGGAAGGCTTTTAATCGAACTTTCCATTCCGGCCATCTGTGCGCAGATTGTTACTCTTTTATATAATACGGTGGACCGGGTGTATATCGGAAGAATGGCTGACGGGACCATGGCCATGGCGGGCATCGGCGTATGTATGCCTATTACCATGGTATTATCAGGATTGTCATCCTTGTTTGGCCGGGGCGGTGCTCCCCTGGCGGCTATCAGCCTGGGGAAAGAAGACAAGGAAGAGGCGGAGCTGTTTTTGGGGAACAGCTTTCTTGGCCTCATCATTACCTCGCTTTTGGTCATGGCGGGCACCCTGGCATTTAAGGAGCCTTTGCTGGCCATGTTCGGAGCTACGGCCAATACCATGGCCTATGCCATGGACTATCTGACCATCTATCTGTACGGGACGTTATTTGTACAGATTACGGTTGGGATGAATTATTTTATTACCACCCAGGGGTTTGCAAAGACTGCCATGGCAACCACGATGCTGGGAGCGTTTTTAAATATTATCCTTGACCCCATTTTTATGTTTCGGATGAACATGGGAATTAAGGGAGCCGCCCTGGCCACGGTGGTATCCCAGTTGATATCCTGCATCTTTGTGCTTCAGTTTTTGCTGGGAAAGAATACAAAGCTGCGGCTGGGGATGAAAACCATGAAGCTAAAAAAAGATGTCCTTACCAGGGTTTTGGTTCTTGGGGCTTCCCCGTTTTTTATGACCACTTCGGAAGGGGTCATGCATATCTGCTTTAATATGCAGGTGCTGAAATATGGAGGAGATATTGCTGTGGGCGCCATGACCATCTTGTTTTCCATGTTCCAGTTTATCAATCTGCCTTTAATGGGCATCTCCCAGGGGTCTCAGCCCATTGTAAGTTTTAATTACGGGGCCGGGGAGTATGGAAGGGTGAGGAAGACTCTGCGGTATGCCATTATTGCCTGCACCGCTTTCTCGCTGTGGGGCACCACCCTTATGCTGCTGTTCCCGTCTTTTTTTATCCGGCTGTTTAATACGGACCCGGAGCTTGTAAGCCTGGGGGCGGGGATGCTGCGGGTCTACATATCCGGTTGCTTCTTTATCGGCGCCAACAGTTTGTACCAGCAGACCTACACCTCTATGGGGGAGGGGAAAATGTCATTTTTCTTTGCTTTTTTCAGAAAAGTGATTCTTTTGATTCCCCTTCTGTATATTTTGCCGGCGGTTTTCCCGTGGGGAGTTTTTGCGGTGGCATTGGCGGAGCCTGTATCGGATCTTTTGACAACGCTGTGTAATAAGCTTTATTTTAACAGATTTATGAAGAAAAAGTTAAGCGTTTCCTGATAAACGGAGGGATTTATCTATGCTGCTGTCACAACTCAGCTATACAAAAAAAGCTTGTGTTTACAATAAAATTCAACCTCTTTGAGGGGAAACATGCTGTTTAGCTGAGTAAAGTTAAGGCGATGTTGCTGCAGGGTCCGAGAGAAGCCATGTCCTGTCAGGGTTCAGGTTTGCCAAACGTTCCGAAAAGCCCCAAAAAGCGGGTCTTTTCTCCACGGCAAAATTCACCCTGACAGGACATGGCTTCTCTTGGGCAAAATCAGAATTCGCCGGCTTAAATATAGCTTGGCTGAATGTTATCTCTGACTGGTTAGAAAACGCTTTCTTAATTGAAAATGGTATCAATTTTCAGATTTTTCCGCTGCAAAGTTGAAGCAGCATCCCATACCGGAACCGCTTTCAAGTGAGCAAATCTCAGCCAGCGAATTCTGCTTTTGCCAGGGAGGGAAGGGG
>CAMUJH010000049.1 GCA_947089145.1 uncultured Hungatella sp.
GGCAGACGAATAAAGTTGCGGTAAAATAATCGCTTAATAGTCAGTTAAGCGACACCTGATCCAGGATGTGTTTCCTATTAATATCAGATATTAATCAATATATATTTAATTTTTTAGAATATTTGTACTGTTATATAAATAAAATGCCAAATTGCCACAGTTGACACTTGTTAGAAATGATGATATAATCAAAATCGCTATAGAAATTAAGCTTTATGAATTGATGATAAAGAAAAAGTGTCGCTTAACTGACTATTAAGCGACACTTTTTTGCGTGCAAATATATCAAAATACCGTTTTGTCCCGGTTTTATCGGCATTTCAGCTACTTTAACAAGGTAAAGAATCCTCCGCAAATTAGTGTCAAATGGACATTTGATGGACATTATGATTTTATGGACATGCAAAATTATGATTATGGAGGTACATATAATGAAAGAATTACTTGAAACCTTAAAAAGTTTAGCCAGTAAGCGGCGGGAAATATCTCTGATTTCGATTAGAAAATTTGATTTTGAATATGAGCAGGCTATGGATAGGGCTGTAAAACTAAGGGATCAGTATGAGGATATGGGCTTAAAGCCAAAGGACAAGGAAACCATAGGTTCCATGCTGGATGCTCTGGACGATGTTGAAGAATGCGAGGTCAATCTGGCTTATCTGGCTGGGTTGGCGGACTGCCTTTTGATTCTGGACAGGCTACAGCTGATACAGTTATAGGGGAGGACTGATTCATGGATACTAAAGAATTATTCAAGATGATAATTAGCGAAAGACTGCTGCTGTATTTTAGCCGAAACAAAAGCAATGGCATAAAGGAATCCCAACTGAGTGGAGACTTTCAAAAGCTCCTGGAAAAAGAAGCCCCCGCTCTGGCAGGTGAGTTTGAAAGGTATCTGGATAACATAGCGGGAGTTGATGCGGCGGACAAGGAGAACATTTACCTGTTTGGCGTCCATGACGGGATACGATTAATGCGGGACATCATCAGTGCAGGATAAAGTTAAATAGGATAAGCGGACATAAGGGCGATAGGATAATACCTACCGCCCTTTTTTGGTTCAGAACTCTTTCAAATGCCCTATGTCGGGCCCACGCCATTTCTACCGAAGAAACTCCAGCCCCGCCAGCAAGGTGTCAATGCCCTATATCGGGCTTACGCCATTTCTACGGGTATTGCCCCTGTATGGATGTGGCACAAGTATTGTGTCAATGCCCTATATCGGGCTTACGCCATTTCTACAGAAGATATCGGTCAAGTGATTCTTATTACAAGAGATGTGTCAATGCCCTATATCGGGCTTACGCCATTTCTACTTAGTTGTGGTAGGTATCGTAGCTGTTCTTTTTCTTGTGTCAATGCCCTATATCGGGCTTACGCCATTTCTACCCTATCCCTCAAAAAACCCCGCAAAATGCGGTATTTCCAGCCCCGATTTTAGGGGGTATTTTACAGAATATTCTGATAATTAAGATTTTCTCTCCAAAAAATGGCATGTTTACAATTTATTCATACTTTATTTACTTTTATACTACCACATCTCCCCATAATAAGCAAGACTAAATCCCGCCATTATAGACGAAAATAAAGAGTCAGCACGGCGGCTCTTTATTTTCGTGCTTTGGAATATCAGAACTCCCCTATCTCCTGCACCCCATCCGCATCCGTCACATACAGCCCGCATTCCAGGGGATGCCCGGCTCTTGGCTCAAAGTAATACCACTTCCCGCCTATCTCCTGCCACCCGGTCAACGCATACCCATCCTGGTTAAAATAGTACTTGTGGCCATTAATGACCTGCCAGCAATCCTGAAGATAAGTACTCTCTGTATCAGCAAACCACCAGCCAGTGTCATCATGATGCCAGCCCGCCTCATACTTGGCGGACTGCCTCAAAGCCGATTGAAAAGCCGCCCAGGTATGTTTTCCAGCGTTGTACACATACGGATTAGGACAGATTTTACCAACGACGTCATAGTGCCGGATAACATGGTCTGCCGGAATAGCATACTTGGCCATCAGCTCTCTTGTCAGGGCAATGGCTGCCGCCACCGTGGCATCCTCAAAATACCAGTCCTGGCTGGTATCGGCCTGATTCCCCTTGTTATGGACACACATCTCTATGCCAATGCTGTTAGCATTTGTACAGATACCATGGCAGGAGCCGCCTTTTGTGCCAGGATACTTTTTCCCTCCGCAGTGCCAGGCAATGTCTTTGTCCTCCACACTCTGCCATACTTCTCCTTCAAAGCCAACATAATAATGGGCGCTGGCTCCCCGGTTGGCCCCGGCGTAATACTCGCAGTTTGCCTTCGCCCCTCCAGTGGCCCCTACATAGTGAATAACAATATACTTTATCCGGTCAATAGTCCCGGAATTATGGTTATAAGGTGTAAGTAATTTGTTTATCATATCTGCCTCCATGTAAAAAGGCCCGGGAGCCAGCCGCTCCCAGGCCTGTATGTTGTCATATTACTGACAGCTTGCACCAACGTGATTACCGCTTATCTTTATATCCAGTCCGCTCCCATATTTCCTTAACCCGCTCCCAGCCGTCCATGGACACCAGCGCCACCACAAACGCCGCTACCATGCAGGCGAACACCATGTACCACTGAATCGGCTGCTTAAGCCAGGCCATCATGGCCACAAAAGATGCTGGGCATAGGAGCAGGGACAGCGTGATCACCACCGCCGACGTGGGCAGCTTTTCCAGCCCCGGCCAGGATTTAATCACCTGTGTGATCACTGACACGATAAAGGCCATCATCCCGATGGCGATCAACAGACACGATAAGCACTGCAGCATTTCATTCATATTCATCTTTTTTCCTCTTTTCTCCGGATGTCCCGGTTTCGATATTGTTTACTTATGCGCTTCCTGGTTCATGTGTTTCTCAATCTTTCCTATCGCTTCCGTTACAGGGCCATTGCAGCCCTGTTCTTTCAACCCCTTCAAGCAGGCCAACACCCCATAATTTAAAAGGCACATTTCCTCTTTCATGCCTTTTATATCTTCGTCCTGCTTGTTTTGACGCTGATACCAACGGTAAGCTGCAAAGAGTCCCCCTAACAAGGTCGCCGCAGCCCCCATGGCGGCAGCCGCCGTAATGACTGCCTGGGCATTTATGTACATTTCCATCACCTCCCCTCTTGACCCATGCCTCTTTTTAATAATGTGGTATAAAAGTAAGCTCGCGTGTATCGTACTGGTTTGACGCTCTGACGCCGGTAAATTTAACCGACGTCTCGGACCATATAAAATTAAAGGTCACATTAAGGTCACTGGACGCCGTGCTGCCATATGGATACCGTTTATGGCAATTGACGGTCAGTTTCGTGGTGCCGTATGTAAGATTAGCCTTTGAATTAGCGGATACCTCATAGCAGGCTGCCGAAGAGTTAAGTTCGTCAATATATTGATAGAGACGGGTTATTTCAATGTAAGCTGGCTTCCCGTGCGTAAAGTTCCAAGTGGCCGACCCCTTCCCTTCGTTGTGTCCGACTATGCTTACCGCACTGCCCGCAGTTCCCGGCTCTCCCACCACGGGCTCCCTGAACCTGGCTTCTAGCGTCCTGTTAGCGGTAATGTTTGTCAAAGTAAGCGTCCTGTTGGTGGATACGAGCGTGCTGCCCTCGTACCAGCCAACCCATACATTGCTGCCTGTAGGCGCAGACGTAAGCGTGACGCTTCCGCCATGATTAACAGTGCCGCCCCCGGATGCCGTGCCCAGCGTGCCCTTGGTAGAGATCGTATAAGTCTTAATTGTAAACCTTGCCTGCAGCTTCCTATTGCTGGTAAGCGTAAAGGTATACGATGCCGAAGAGGATACCTTCGTGTCCCCTTCGTACCACCCGGCAAAGTTATGGCTGTACGATGCAGATGCCGTTACCGTAACAGAACTTCCGGCATTTGCCGTCTTACCCCCGGATGCCGTTCCTCCCGTTGCCGCACTGACCGTTACCGTGTACTGTATCATCTTGAACCTTGCCTGCAACGTCACGTTCTTTGTCAGCGTGAAGGTATACGATGCCGAAGAGGATACCTTGGTATTCCCCTCATACCACCCGTCAAATGCATAATAGGTATTGGGGCTTGCCGTTACTGTGACAGAGCTGTTGACATTTGCCGTCTTACCCCCGGATGCCGTTCCTCCTGTTGCCGCATTGACCGTTACCGTGTACTGTATCATCTTGAACCTTGCCTGCAGCGTCACGTTCTTCGTCAGCGTAAAGGTATAGGATGCCGAAGAAGACACTTTCGTATTGCCCTCATACCAGCCATCAAACGTATAATAGGTATTGGGGCTTGCCGTCACCGTGACAGAACTGCCGACGTTTGCCGTCTTGCCCCCGGATGCCGTTCCTCCCGTCCCGGCGTTTACGGATACCGTGTACTGTGCAATAAATCTTGCCTGCAACATCCTATTGCTGGTAATCGTAAATGTGTAGGATGCCGAAGAGGATACTTTCGTATTGCCTTCGTACCAGCCGTCAAACACGTAGGAACTGCTTGGCGCTGCGACAACCGTAACGTTTTTTCCTTTCGCAAACCTCCCGTTGCCGGAGGCCGTCCCTCCCGTTGCCGCACTGACGGATACGGAAAAATAGCGCACCATCCCGCCCTTTTTGAATCCAATCCCCATAATCAGCCTCCTTATTTCCTTGCCATCCCCTTGACCGCCACCGCAACGTTCGCCTTGGGCTTTGCCTCCAATGCGTAAAAAACTATCGCCCCGTTCTCGGTCACGGAATAGTTGATATTTGTGTAGCCTTCCCAGGCTGCGATATTTTGTGCATTGGTAGCGCCTTCGGCCGGAGTGAAGGTGATATCCACGTTATCCGCAGCGCTCATCCCGTTTACGGCCACCCGGTTCGTAAAAGGAGCGGAACTGCTCCACCCGGATGAAGGGATTGTCACTTTTATAGGCTTTGAATGCATTTCCATCAGCACCTTGCCCTGTCTGGCCGACAATGGCAAATCTCCCGCCCCGTTTTCACAGTTATCAACCACCTGCCCCCTATGCAGCACGAACCGCAGCCCGGCCTTCAGATTCTGTAGAAACCGGAAAAGATTCATCTTACTCTTAAACGTGTCCAAAAAATCAGGAAAACTCTTTATGGAATCCACGACACCGGAATCGTCAAATTCCGGATTCGTTATCCCCTCAATCTCCTGTCGTGTCACCTCGCTTTCCCTAGCAAGTTCCTCCTTCACATCCCTAAGCTCCCTCTCAAACTCCGCCCTAGTGATCAATCCCTCCGGATTAATGTACGCCGACACTTTCGCCGCCTCCTCAATGGCCACCTCCAGCGTAAACATCAAAAACTTCTGCGCCTGGCCTCCCTCCGCATAGATGTACTGAGGATCGTCCTGCAGGTCCAGATAGGCATACAGGATGTCCCCCACGTCCGGGTCCTCCGCGTAAATTCCGATCTCCGACATGATGAACCCGCTTTCAATCCCCTGGGAACCAAGCTGCATGGTAATCTTGGCCACGTCTCCGTCCGCCTTGCATTTGGCAATCACCGCGTCCATCTTATATCGGTTCAGTCTGACCATGTTGGCCGGGTCATAACCGGCCGGAAGGCCTCCCGTGCCGACTTCAATCCTGGTAAACTTCAACATGGTTTCCGATGCCAGCACCTTGATCAGCAGCTGAATCCCTTTTTTTGTTATCACAGTTCCCGTCATGCTCTCACCTCATCCTTTTTTATGGTAGTAAGCTTCCACATACCTAAAATTTATCCCTCCTGCAAATATGGCGGTCTTCCCTTCCACGTTTCGCACAAAGGGGTCCGGCCATTCAATGTCCGTCTTTTTCGGATAACGGGCTTTTACAAATCTGAAATTACTGCCTCTTACAGACAGGGTTATCGTTCCCTCCAGATTTTTCACATATGGCTCCGGCTTTATCTCCATTTCCACAAGCGTCTCTTTCTTTATGGAAAGATAAAGCCTGGTCTTCCCAAACTTCCTTATCCATACGCCGTCCAGGCGGGCCGCGGCCCTTTTGTACAGGTTTATTTTATAAATCATGGCCTCCATATCCACCTGTAGATTCGTTTTTCCCGGATCTACAAGCACCCTGAAATGGTACGGCTCGCCTCCATACTCCTGCCACTCTTCAATAGACGTGTTCTCGTTGTCAAAGATGATATTGATGATCTCCTCCAACGCTCCCCGGGTGCCCAGCTTAATATGCCAGTACAGGTAATTCCGTATCAGATTCCGCTTTATATCGGCAGGCAGAGTCCCGTCGTAAAAAAGGACCCGGTTCTCTACTGCCAAAGCATCCAGATGGCGCTCCTCCACCTTTTCCAGGTCAGCCCAAATATAAGCCCGCTCCATGCGCTCTATAAACTTCTTTTTCTGCCTGTCAAAGGCGTAAGCCAGAGCGATCCTCTCCGGCGTCCTCATTTCAGCCGGAAACGCCTTTGCCGACTCATAATCCGCCAGCTTAATCATTTTCCATTCCCCCATACACAAACTCAACCGCACGCTCCATCGCAACAGAGGTTTCCGGGATGACGGTAAATGCCGGCGACTCAATGGTCACCCGTTTTCCCCCGGCTGCCCGCACAAATTCGGTCAGGGCGTCAGGATTGATGTCCCGGCCTATCTTCGTCTTTTGCCAGTTGAGATACGTATTTTTTGCCTCCTCTATGGACTCCCGGATAGAGTCCGCATTGCCCATGTCGCTTTTAGACAGATAGTAAGTGGCCTTTAAGTCATATTCCACCACATCCGGAGCGGCGACAAAAATCCGGTCTGTCAGGGGTATGATCGGATTTTCCCTCAGATAGGCCAGGCATCCGTCGCAAAACGCTTTGTCAGGCAAAATCCCTCCGAGCAAAAGTATCCGCACGTCCACCACGGCCTCCGCAGGCTCATAAATCTTTACGTCCTCAATGGCGGCGCTGTTATACTGCTTCACCCAATACTCATAGGCGTCAGACGGGCCGGCCACGGAGTAGGAAGAAGGCGCTAGGAAGATTCTCTCCCGGAAGTTTTCCTCCGATTCCTCGCCGGCTCCCCCCTGTGACTTTGTGATATTCTCCACGCCCGCCACATAGGGCACCGGATCAACGATGGTCCGTATCTGGCCCGGGATGTAATCATTTCCCACGTCCCCGGCCAGCTCACAGGTACAGTCCGCATCCACATGCTCCTGTCCGGCCGCAGCCTCCACAAAATCATCGGTTGCAAAATACACCCCGTCTCCAGCCGTTATCCGGGTCCCTTTGGGGATATAGACCACATCCTTTCTGACCTCTGACAGAAAAAACCGCGCTCTTACAATGGCCGGCTTTGGCTCCTGGATGAAGGTCTTTTTAAACGCGCCCAGATGTTTCAGGAAATCTCCCCTTGAATATTTCAGCAAGTTCATCTTGGCCGCATTGTCCAGCATCTCGTACATCTGGTAAAACTGTCCGGCATAAATCCTTGACTGGATGTGTTCTTTATCCCCGGGCCTTAACACTATCTTCTGCCCGGTTTCCATTTCAAATTTTCTCTGATAATCTTCGATGATGTCATTGAGTATGGTTTCGTAAGTGATATCCTCAATAAAAGAGACATCTGGAAGATTGTAAAGCTTTTGAATATCAGCCGCCATTGTATGTAAGCACCACCTTTGGAATCAGATTTCCGGCGATTCCGGATTCAATAAAGCTGATTTCGTCCACAGCCGCCCGGGGTTCAAAGGTTTCGATCAATTCCATGGCGCTGACTGTAAATTTGTTCTGGGCAATGTACATGGGCAGATCTAAGATGTCCGAATCCATGCCTATCTCCCGGTTCATGGGGATCGTCCCTTTTGTACAGGTCAAAAGGAATCGTATCTTTTCCATGATCTCCTGCCGGATACGCCGCTCATGTGAGCCGTTTATGATGATCTGAACTCCATCTATCACTAACATCGCACGCCTCCTTAATGATACTCCGTGGCCGTCACATTGACGGAAACAGAGACAAGTTCTCCCCGGTTCCACACCTCTTTGTAGTCCGCATCCACGCTGTCAATGGTCCATTTGCCGCCGCCTACCTTGTGGCCGCCCAGCACGAACGGACAGACGGCGCCGCTTTCGCAAATCTTGATTATCTTTTGAAGCATGGCCCACGGCCTCACCCCATGCCCGGCAATAAACTGCATTTCAAAAGATACGGTCTGGTTTGCCGGTCCCTCAAATTCCCGCTCCGGCTTTTTCCGGTATCGTTTGTGGTCGGAAAAGTTGGAGGAAGCCGTCCGCTTCAAGTTTCGAAAGGTACAAAGCCTTTTATCGCTGGTCTGGAACGTCACGCTCCCAAAATAACCGATCATCAGCCTCCTCCTCCCTGGCTTATGGTTCCGCCAACCGTCAGATTTCCCGTGACAGAGACATTTCCCTCGATTTCCAGATTGCCGCCAAACTTCACCCTGCCGCACATAATGTCAAGCTGTTTTGTCTTCCGGTCATAGCGCAGGAAGCCGCCTTCCCCAAGCTCCTTCCTCCACAGGCCCTCCTTCCCCTCAACCGGGCGGTTTCCGTCCGTGTAGGGCGGGACGATGATCATTCCCCTGGTGCCGCCGTTTGGAAGGTGTATCACGTAGACAAGGGTGTCGATGTCCGGCGGGTTGTACTCATTGGCCCACAAGGGCATAAAAGGCGACAGCGAATTGTCCCGATCTTTATACACCACCTGCGCCGTTCCGTCTTTATAGTTCACGGCTGATATAAAGCCGGCCCTGATGATATCTGACATACGATTCCTCCCCCTTATCCTGGTATTGTCAGCGTCATTCCGGGATAAATCCAATGTCCATTGCTGGATGAAGATTTCCCCCGCACCTTTGCGGCTGACTCTATGACGCCGGAGTTCGCGTTGTAAATCTGCATGTAGTCTGCCCCTGAACCTAACATCCTGGAACTGATCTTCCAAAGGGTATCGCCGGAAACCACGGTGTAAGTTTTTCCCTTTACACCGGAGTCCGAAGCCTTTTTCGTCGTGTCCCCGGATTGGACGGTTGCCACCGTGACTCCTTTCACCACGATGACGCTGTGCATTTCCAGCGAACACGTATAGCCGCTGCCCGCATTTTTTTCATGGGTGACAGAATCAATGTAGTATTTCCCGTCCAGTTTCCCAAAGCCGGATAGGTTCACGCATTTGCTGGCCACGTACCTGGCGTCGCCCCGCAGTTTGAGGTTCATTGTCTGGCACTGCCGGTTGTGAGCCAGGAGTTTGGCTTTTGCCTTGATTTCAGCGTCCTGCAGGTTTTCCGCCGTCTCATTAATTTTCATGATCCTGCTGCCTCCTCTCAGCATAAACTGATAGCTGATAGTCTTACTGCTTTTTGAATCCGTGTAGCTGATGGAAACGCCGTCATAGGCCACTGTCATGCTTTTCTTGATATCCCAGCTTGCGCACTGGGTTTTATCTATGGTCAGGCCGGCCTCCCGATCTTCGTAATCCGTCTGGTCAAACACCACCATCTTTTTGTTATACAGTTTCATAGCCAGGTTGTAGGAGCTGCACAGCTCATAGGCAAATGCCTGGTCCGTCTTATTTGATTGCTCCAGTTCCTCCACCGGATAATCCTGCCCGGAAAAATGGAGGCCAATCCCGGCATCCCCCGTAATCTGCATCAGAATCCCCTTGATGGAGGTTTTCTTCCACGTCTTTGATTTTTCCGTGACATTGAAATCAGACTGAATGGGAGTCGCTATGCCGCCGATAGAAGCCACGGACGGAGGGCCGGAAAAAGAAAGGTCGTCCACAAGGAAATAACCGCACTTGTATTTCCGGTTATCCCCCGGGCCTGCCCAGTTGGTCAGCACGATTGTGGCCTCCACGTAATCTCCCTTCACAGGAATCCATCCCCCTGACCATTTGCCATCCCGATCATTGAGTTTTAATGACACCGTGTCCGCCGTCCCGCTGGCATGGTCAACATATTGAAAGCTCTCAACATAGTCTGTGATCGTCTTTGTGATATCCCTGCCGTTGTAGGCCACCATAACGGATGACTGTCTTGCCTGCATATCCATCCCCCTACCTTCTCCATTCCGGCAGGTCGTCCTCATATTCTTCCGGAAGCTCCGGTATGAAGATCTTTTCCCCAGCCGAAAACACGGACACATCCAGATAATCCGGGTTGCTTTTAAACAGGAGGCCAATGTACTTCACGTCGCCATAAAACTCATAGGCAATGGAGTCCCACATGTCCCCCTGCACGGTTGTGTATATCCTGTTTTCATCCATACGTCGGCCTCCTCTCTGCGCCAATCTTCTTTATGTGTTAAAAGATGTTCTTACCCTCTGCCGTTCCCGTTCCGCGCACATCCGGTCAAATTCAGCCTGGGACATCCGAAGGGCTGATTCCACATCCTTCTGGCCCGCATTGCCCTGAATAAAGATTTGGGGCGAATACACGATCTTCTGGGAGTTGTCAGAATTGTCGGCTTCCCTGGTCTTATGGATGGTGCTGGTATTGTTGACTGTGTTGTAAAGCTGTCTTGTGACAGAACCGCCATCCAGTGTATCCCCCATGTTCTTTGTCAGCTGCCAGGCCTTGTCATAGGCATCCGCAGCGCCTGTATTCTGGGAGGATGCCGCACCCACCGCGCCGGCGACCACGGTTTTCATGTTCGACCACAGCTGGGACAGCGGAAGCACCGCCTCATGACCGGCTTCGCCGCCGCCCAGAAGGGAATTGCCTCTGGCTCCAAATATGGTGGGTCCGGTCAGGATTCCGCCGTTCTTGTACCACTCCACGCCTATTTTCGGAATCGACGGTGGAGAAAGAGAAAATGATCCGTTAATTGAAAAATGCGGAAGCTTTATGTCTGGCAGCTTCAGCGACGCTCCGGAAAACAGTCCCTTTATTGCATTAAGCCCATTAGCAACTACCGATTTTGCCCCTTCCAGTTTGGACTGAAAGGCGGTCCGGACCGCTTCCAGTTTTCCGCCGGTTATGGTGTTGACAGCAGACATTGCGCTGCTGAATGTATTTTTTACTCCCTGCATGGATGCGGACATAGCCCCTTTGATACCGCCGCCAGCGGATACGTATGCCGCCATCATGCTTTCCAGGTTTGCCCTGGCTGTGGATGCGGCCTGCTGGGTAAGATCGCTAACCGTGGTTTTTACGTTGGTGAACGCTTCGGAAGCCGCCGCTCTCACGCCGGATAATTTCTCCTCAACCGTGGTCTTCACTGTCTCCAGCACGGTCCCGGCGCTTTCTTTCATATGATTCCAGGTTTCCAGAGCCTTTTGTTTTACCTCATCCAGCTTTCCGGCAACTTTTTCTTTCAGTTCAGCGAACTTTCCGCCGACCCAATCTTTCAGCTGCCCGGCTTTTTCCTTAATGGTGTCCCAATTTTTATATAAGGCTACACCAATGGCAACCATGGCGGCCACTGCCGCTATGGCGATTCCAATCGGGCTTGTGAGAAATGCAAACGCCGCCCCCAAAGCCGTCGTTGCCGCCGTCCCAACTGCGCACACCCCGTTCCAGGCCGTCTGGGCCGCCGTCTGTGCCCATGTTGCCGCTGTGCTTGCCCCTCTGACAATGGCGTCCTTTGCGTATAAGGCATGAAGATACAAAGTTTCCGCCTTATCCTTTATTTTCAGGGCAAGGTTGGCCATCATAGCCTGTTTCTCTGCCACGAAAACCGTCACAAGCGCCCTGACGCCATTTACCGTGTTCAGCGTATCCCTTGCAAAATTTGCCATCTTAACCGCCGCTATGGCACCGGCAATCCCGATGATGACAGGCTTTAACACGCCCCATTCATTTAACTTCTCGTATACCGTGCCTGCGGCTCCCGCCAGTTTCACAGCTGCGCCCACTACCTGGGGAAGCGCCTGGGTCGCCATAAACGAAACCGCTGGTTTTGCCGTCTCAAACGCCTGGAAAAGTTTATCCTTCAAATCCAGGGCAACCGTGATAACCTTGTCAATGGCCGGCTTGTTCTCTTCGATAGCTGATTTCACATTTTTCAGTGAAGTCTGACCTGTCTCTGCCAGGAACCGGAAAGCTGCGGCCCCCTTGGAACCAATATCCTCCACTGCCGGGCGGATTTCTCCAAAAAACGCCACCGCTTTATTTTTAAATGACTGGATTGCCGGGGCTGCTTTCCCTGACAGCTTCTGGATAAACCCAGTCACGTTCTCTGTGATATTGGGAATGTAATCAGCCACCGCAAAGACAGCTTCCTTGGCCGCAGGTGCGAATATCTTGCACAGGCGGATCTTTGCGTCGTCCACTGCAGAACCAAAGACAGCCATGGCCCCTGGGAGGGTGTCCGTGACTTTTCCGGCCATCTCCATCATAGCGCCGTCTGCGCTGCCAAGTTCTTCTCTCAATGCCTGCCATTCTGTCTGGCCGTCGCTGGTTGTAGTATTCAAGCCGGACAGAAGGTCGTTCAGCGTGTCGATCTGGGTTTTTCCGCCGATTGCCGCCAAGGCGGCGTTCCGCTCTTCTTCTGTCAGGCCTTTTGTCGCATTGTTTACAAGTTCAAGGGTTTCTTTAAGGCCTATAAACTTTCCTTCGGAGTCAAACGCCGATATTCCCAGCTGCTCCATCATCTTTCCGGCCTGCCCCGTTCCGGATGTCAGGTTTATCATCACCGTATTCAGCTTGTTTCCGGCTTCCGACCCTTTGATACCCCTGTTGGCCAGGACGCCAAGGGCCGCCGCGCTGTCTTTGGCATCCACGCCCAGATTATTCATGACGCCGCCGCAGCCAATGTATGCCTCCATCAGCTGCTGCGCCGTCTGGTTTGATTTGTTGTTGGCCTTACACGCCACGTCCAGATAACCGGACAATTCATCGACAGTAAGGCCCAACGCGCTCATTGAGTCTGTCACCAGGTCGGAGCATGTAGCCAGATCCATGGACGTGGCCTCCGATAACCTGAGGACCGGCTCCAGGGCTGAAACGGATGTCTCCACGTCCCAGCCCGCAAGGGCCATATACCCCAAAGCTTCACTTGCCTCCGTGGCCGTCTTGGTGGTCTTCTTCCCCATCTCCAGGGCTGCCTCCTCCAGTTTCCGGTAACCCTCCTCACTGGCCCCGGCTGTGGCCGCTGTGTTAGCCATGGCCTGGTCAAAGTCCGCATAGGTGGAAACGGCTCCCTTCATAAAATCCCCCACCTTCACGGCCGCAAACGCCGCCGTTGCAATCTTTGCAGCCGTTTTAGCGGCTTTCCCGATGGAGTCCAGCTTTTTATTTACCCCGCCTACCGATTTTTCCAGAGAACTTTGAATTTTGCCTCCGATTTCCAGCGCCAGCTCGTAAGTTGTTTTTCCTGCCAACCTCCGCCACCTCCTTCGCTACGTCCACGAAATCATCAATGGGCAGGCCGATGAAAAACTCCATCGACGTGCCCGTAGCCATGGCAAGATGCACGGAAGCATTCCGTATGTCGCGTCCGGAGTCATGCCTTATTCGTCTTTGTAGAAAAAACCCATAACCGTATTTTTAATCTTTTCAATCTCTCCCACCGGAAGATCCTCAAAATATTCAGCCGGGAGCCCCGTCACCTTTGTGGCCACAATTTTCGCATAGGTCGTGGTGCTCTCCGGAACAAAGGAAGAAACTCCCGTCTTATTAAACGCCTTCTCAATGGCCGTCAGATCACGCCCCCGCAAATCTTCCAATCCATGGAGGTCAAGCTCTGTAAATGTCTCGCCCTCAAACGTAAACGGCCTCCTGAACTTGACAATCAGCTCCTCCTCCCCTTCCTTTTTGGGAAGGAGCGTCTCCTTTTCAGACGCGGAGGTCGCCGCGACCGGAATCTCCGAATCGCAATCCCTCTCTTTCCGTCCTGGAAATTCGATGGTCCTTGTATCTTCGGTCACGTTCTCTACGTTGCAGTCCTCTCTGCTGGTTTCCTTGTAATTGCTCATAATTTTCCTCTCTTTCTGTTTATATCTGGCTCCTGACCTTCTCCAACCGGTCAACCCCGTTCAGTTTCCAGACCATGTTGTATTTGTCCAACTCCAGAACGTTCTTCCTATCAATGGTCATCTTGCAGTAAGTGATCTCCCTGACAACCTTGGGCTCCCCCTTGCCCCCCTTTTTCAGGTTGCCAAGGTCAAAGGACTTGACCTTTCCCTTCACCGTCACCACGATCCCCTGGAAATCATTCCTCTGGGTGGCAGTATCCATCATCTGCATGGACCCCCGCAGGACCACGATTCCCGTGTGTGTGATGTAGTCAAACATCTCCGTTCCGATATTCTGAAACGTGTTCTCCATCTCCAGAGAACTGAAAGCCCCCTCTATGGCCTCCTCAATCTCTCCCGCGATTCCGGCGCCGTTAATGGTTTCTGTCATGTACTCAAAATTGGGAAGCGTGGTTTCCGGCGACAATCCCAGAAATTTATGAGATTCTCCATAGACGTTAAAGTTGTTTAATACCGTGGGTATCAGCATTATTCAGCGCCTCCTTTCAGTGCGGCCTCCGTGATGGTCGGGTCAAACTCGAACACATTTTCAATATGTTCAGCCGGAGCCCAGCCGCCAACGTAGGTATGAAATACGATATGGCCGTTCAGAATCTCGTTAATGGGATTCTCATCATGTTCAAAAACAATCTGGCCTCCCGCAATGTCATCCGAAGCCTGCAGGCTGTTCAGCTGCATGTTAAAGCCTGAAACAATCATGTCTACAAGGCGGTAGCTCGCAAGCTCGTCAACTTTCTGAAAAAACGTCAGCTTGAAATTGTTTTCCATGTAGTCAAAAATGGTCACCGTGTTAATCCAGCGGTCAATGGGGTCGGAGGAGGAAGGGTATGCCGCCGTATTGTTTCCCCAGCATTTCCAGCCGTTAAAGTTTATGGCCGTGACTACCCCGCAGGCATTGGCGTAATCGTTGGCCTCATCAATATCCATGACTACCTCCCTGCCGTCAGCCGTGCAAAGCCCTGTAATCTTAATGTCCTTATTGGACGGGGACTTTGACGGGACGCCGCCGTTATCCGCTGACAGACGGGCCAGATGCGCCCCCAGCTGCGCGCTGTAGTAATACCTGTAATCACCTACCTCCGCCATAGGCCAGCAGGCGATCATGTTCCAGTCAGAATACCCGTTGTTGTCCTTATACTCCCGGATTTCCTCCATGGAGTCCGCTTTTCCCTCCGCCGTGTCCAGATCCACCACCACCTTTGCGGTGAACAGGCTGAAAATGGACTGCGCTTTTGCCGCCAGCGCAAGGGCCACGGCCGGCTTGTGGGACCATCCGGGAGCCAGAAGCAGGGAAGGAACAAGGCCAAGCTTGGGATATACCTGGTCAATCAGCTCCATTCCGGATTTCTGTCTCGTGGCCACATCGTACGACCCAATCACATCCTCATAGGTGACGGCTGAAGGGTCTATCTGCATAAAAGAAGCTTTCAGCCGTGTCTCCCCTGCTGCCGCTCCGGTATTCACAACCGCTACTGTCACCGTGCCGTCTGCGTTGAATGTGGCTATATAATCTTCCTCAGCCTTGTAAACGGACTCACTTTCCCCCAGGGAGGAGATGGAAAGCTTATCCAAAAGGATTCCCTTCTCCTCAATCCGGATCTTGCCGGCTTCAACCACATACTCCTTTGACAACTGCGCTTTCACATGCTTCCTGGGGTCCAGCACATTGATCATGACAACCGGCGCAACGCCAAATACGTCAAAACTGGCATACATGGATTGGCACAGCGTATAATTCTCAAAATCCGAACTGTACCCAAGAGCCGCCACTGCGGCTGATTTGCTGTAAAAGGAAAACGGCCTGTTTACCGTATCATAAGGGTCCTCCGCCAGGTTAACCGGCGCCGTGCCTACGACGCACTGGAGGCATCCGTCCGCCTTGACGGGAACGGATATCTGGGTCGGCACCCTCCTGGATTCTATTCCATGCTTGTAATTTGATTTCATGTATTGCCTCCCTCCAAAATTCTCAATATTTCCTCACGGGAAATGGCCTGAATCCGCTGCCAGGCAACGGCTGCCACGGTCCCCTCCGCGGATATCTCTTTTTTCGCCTGCACAATGGCGGAAAGCGGCACGATCAGATGTTTCATAACAGGCTTTTCCTCCGTCAGCCTTTCCAGCGTTTTGGGGATTCCGCCACTAAAAACGGCGCCGTTTTTCACGACGCCGTGGATTGTAGGCCCTATGTACATGACCCTCTCATGTTCTTTAATCATATTCTGTCTCCTCAATTTCCGGCGCTTCCACCGTCCATATGGTTGACATGCCGCCTAAAAATTTCGGCCAGGTGTCCTCCTCCTGAAATTTCTTTGTCAGAGGAAACGTGATTCGATACCTTCCGTCAACCAGGCGCTTTGACAAAAACCGCCTTTCCAGCCGGTTCATCACATTGGCCACGTCAAAGTGGCCCTGATTGTTGGGATTCTTGTCAATCACTCCAACCAGAAAATAGACGGAACACAGATTGTCGGATGTCTCACCGTTAATCTGCTCTTCGTCCAGGCACACAAGGACGTATGGAAAATGGTCGCCGTCATTCTTGCTCTTCTTGGCTGGCAGATTCTGGGGATATACGTGAAAATGCAGGTACTCTCCCCCATTGTTTACGGACGTATATCCCTCCAGTTCTGCTTTTACCTCGTCTACAAGTGCTTTTTGAAGCAACACATCAGTCTGCATACCTTCACCCCCTTGATAAAATATAATCAATATGGTGATGCAGTCTTTCGTTTAAACGCTCTGCTGCAACTTGTTTTATGCGTTCCATTGATTCTTCATTTTTCAGCATCTGCGGGACTGACAATCCGGTCAGTTCCCGAATGGATTCATTATGCGTTGTTATTCTGCTGGCCAGTCCTTTTTTTCTTGTTTTCCGCTTTTTCACCAGCCCCTGCCGTTCAAAAATGCCCATATGTCCATTCCCCATAGATGCAATAAATGCCTTTTTCTCTCCTTTTTCAAGTCCCTTTGGTGAATTTGCTTTTATTACTGCTGCTTTTGCAAGCGCCCCAGACAGACTATGCTTAAACTTATATAAATCAATCCTTTCGCCACTGACAGAAACAGACCCCTTCAGATTTGATCTTGAAGCTTTATGCGGCTTCAATTCTGCCGCAACACCTTTTTGCACCACATGAAAATCATCTTGTGGCACCTTTTTCATCTCTGTACGTGTCTTACTAACAGCATCATTAATGGCCCTATACATGGCCACGGGTGCTTGATTTTTAAGCTTTCCCATACGTTGCTCAATTTCCTTGACCCTTGGCATATCTGTTTGCAATATAATCATCCCACATTCCCCCTCAAAATGATTGTATAGCCGCCGAAATCCTCCAACACGTTCCCCACCTGGTATAATTCGCCGTCAAATTCCATGATCTGATCAATGACGGGCTGATCTGGCATATGCTCTTTCTGCACGAAAAACATTTTGCTATCCTCAAAAATCCCGTCAGAATCCGCCGTTTTCCCCAGGTTTAACTGTAAAAGTGTTTCGTTATCCACAACAACGGGGATTTCGGCTCCGTCAACCTTGTGGATTCCTGCAAACTCATTCAGATTGAAAAAAAGTATCTTTAAAATCTTTTTCCAACTGTTCCTTAAATGACCTCATATTATGTCACACCTCCTCTTGCCCATCCTCAAAATACTCTTCCTCCTGGAAATTAATCACCTTCTCCTGCAGCTCTTTCAGGCCGTTCTCCTCATAATTCGGCCCAAGATCCAGCCCCAGAGATGCGGCATAGCCGAAAACATCCTTTTTAGAGCGGAGCTTCCGGATTTCTTCCGGGCTTTTGAGGGCGTCCGGCTCCCTCTCGTCAAAACCGGAAAGTTCATAATCCGGCTTATGCCCATCCCAGTCAACGCCTGGGGATGATTCCACGTCCACCGGCTCAACAAAGCCCTTCCCCTTCAAAAATGCCAGGTCTGCGGCTGAAATATCCTCTGGAAGCACCATCCCCGGCCTGTACTCCTTCTCCCCTGTCACCACCGTGACTTTGGTTCTGTATCTCATTGGCGTTCCCCTTTCTTCGCATAGATAACCACCCAGGACTGCACGTCAAAGGGACGGGGCAGCGGCCTGGAAGTCAGTCTTACCTTCTTTACCTCGCTGTTTTCATCCACCCACACTTTGGGAACCAGTCTTCCCTCATAGGAGCGGTATTTCTTGTCTTCCATCTGGGTCACAAGCCCATACTCAAACTGTCCTTCCCCGTCTGAATGGCCCATCAGCACAGTCCCGGACGGGATGATGGATTCGTCCTCCCCCTCATCGTTTAAAAACCATTCGTCATAGGTATAGAGATCCACGTCCAGATCCGCGATCCTGCCATAGAAGGTCAGCGCCGGGTCCGCCACCCTCGGTTTGATCTCCACATTTTTCATGTTCAGCACATCCATGGCTTTGATGATAAAAGGGTTCATAACGAAATCTTCAATTACATCAGAGGAAAAGATCATGATATCCGGAGCACGTCCCGTGTCCTTGATGATCCGCTTGCGCAGCCTGCGAAGCAATGGCAGCGGATTTACTGTCCCAAGGGACCACTGCTCATCCGTACCCAGCACCACGATATTGGTAAATCCAAAATCAATCTGGACATCCACTCCCTCATCCTCATCCTGTACGATTACCTTGCCCTCGTAAAGGACCTCCCGGCACATCCATTCCTTCCTCCTGTCAATGGACGCTTCCAGATCCGTAAAATCTTTGGCCAGCAGTTCATCCTCCCGTTCCTCCGGAGTCCTTTTTGAATAGATGTTTTCCCCGATGGCCCGCTTGGAAACGTCATCAATGGTCAGCACCCGTTCCGGCGCAATCTTCGGCGTGGTGAACTGGTTGGTCTTATACCCCTGGCGTGTAATGACCTTCCCTCCCTTGCGGGGACTGACAAAGGGCGCCATAATGCGCTTCCCCTTGCGCACGTCAAACTCAACCCGTTCTGTCACATGGGTCTGCTCCCCAGGAAAAAAGGTTCTCTGTAAAAAGGATTTGACAGGCGGTGTTTGGTCAATTGCGTCGATCATCTCCCGTGTGGTGTAATCTGCCATTTATCTAAAACCTCCTTATTCATAGTTTCGGACCCCCTGAAGGTAAATCCCGATCTGATTTAAATTGTCCTCATGGTCTTCTGCGCTGCCGCCTTCCCCGATGATGATTGCCGCCCGGTTAAACATTCCGGTCTGGTATGCCGTGGCCGGAATGTTGTCGGCTGTCTTGTCCGTTCCCGTGTCAAAGTCATCGGTCAGGATGCCAAATACCTTCATCTCCATATCCGTGGTCACGTCGTTTTCCCCTTCCCCCACTGTCAACTGCGGGTCGGTTCCCGCCGCATATCCGGCCTTGTCACTTCCTTTCATCACAAGAGTCCCCCGCTTTAACAGGCCATAGCCTGCTTTCAGGCCGATTCCCTCTGTCAATATGGGAAATTCATTCCCGGCAATCAGGGAATCCGGCTTAAATTCTCCTGCCTGCTCAAACATCTTCATCCTATCCCCTCCTTTTGTCCGCCTTAAGCTTTGCGGCAAAGCCTGCCACCTTCTGAGCGTTTTCAACTTTTTTCTGCGCCTGGGGGTCATAGCCGGCATTAGGCTCCGCCCCCACTTCCCCTGCGCCGGAGCTGTTCAGTTCCTGAACCATGTCGGCTAAAAACTGCCGCCCTGCCGCATTGTTAGCCTTCATTTGCGCAAGGGCCAAGTCCGCGGCTGAAACCGGCTCTTCATACCGGGCCTTCATCAGCACATCCTCCGGAATCCCCTTTGCGATCTCATCAATGGCTTTCAGCCTTTCTCTCTCCGCCGAAACGGCGTCAGAGGCGATCTGCGCGCACAATTGCGGATAGGCTGCCTTTAACCCTTGGGCGTCTGTGATAACAGGCGTCCCGTTCTCGTTTTCCCCCATCGTTCCATTTCCTTTCTGTGTTGTATTTGATGTATCAAAAAAAGTCCCGGTCCCTTTCTGCCGTGTCACAGAAAGGGCCTGAACCTTTCTTCGAATGTTATCCGGAACGAATGTTTCCACATAGTTTTTGAAACTGTAAGAAACCCCGTTCACCATAAATTTTTGTGAAAGAGCGCTATTCTGGAACTCCGCCTCAATCACGTTGTCGCAAAAGCCGGCGTCAACAGCTTCCTGCCCCACATACCAGCTTTCTTCATCCATCAGCTGATTGATCTCCTCCTCGGTTTTATCAAGACGCTCCATATAGGCGGTAACAATGCTTTTCTTTACCTGGTTTGTCACATCCGCCAGCTTCAAAAGCTCCTCGGCCTGATAGGAGCCCCACAAGCTTATGGAAGGGTTGTGGGCCATCAAAATCGCATTTTTGGCAATCCTGCGGCTTTCACAGGCCATCAGCACAATGGTCGCGGCGCTGGCGCAGATTCCGATGATGGTTCCGGTAATCGTGGCCTTATTCATGACAAGGGCGCTGTAGATGGCATTGGCCGCAAACACGTCTCCTCCTATGGAATTGATTACCACATTTATGGATTTTTTATCCCCCAGGTCATTAAGCTCCTTGATAAAATTCCGGTAAGTGACGCAGTCCTCATTCCACCAGTCCTCCTCCGACTGAATCGTCCCGAAAAGCTGCAGCTCTGCCATGTCGCCGTTGTCCAGAAAATTCCAAAACTTCTGTTTATTTGAGCCGTCCGTCAGCTGCTGCCTTCCTGCCTCTGTCGGCTGATTTGTTATCGTCGTCTTCCGGTTCATCGGTTTCCTCCTCATCTTCTTTTTTATTTCCTTCCCGCATCGCATCTCCTGCCCTTCCTTCCCCTCCAGTTGCAAGGAGCCCTGCTGCCTCCATCAGCTGATTTTCACGGGTCAGCTGGGCCACGTTGCTGTCAAAATCTCCGCCCGTCATCTCTATGGTTTCCCGCTGCCTTGTGGAGATGCCTATGTTGATTCTCTTCTCCGCCGCGTTTACCTCTTTGACCGGGTCAATCATGCCCTGGGCGGGACCATTCCACTGGGCGCCGCAGTAAGCCATACGGATAGCTGGGTCAAGGAAAAAACCAGGTGCCTTCAGCCGCCCCGCCCCGATGGCTTCCGCCAGAAACATCTCATAGACCGGCTGGCAGAAATCAGCCGCCAGCCACGACCGTTTCATCCGAAAGCCTTTCCAGGCTTCCAAAAGGGCTGCCCTGGAGGCGGAATAGCTGGAGGAAAAATGTTTGACCAGGACTTCCACCGGTATTTCCAACGCTGCGCCCACATATTTTGCCAGGGAGGTGGTAAAGGCGTCAAAATTGCTTGAGGGGCGCTTTGAGTCCGCAATCTCAATCGCCTCCCCGGGTGCAAGTATATTGACCATGCCCGGGCCTAACTCATAATTCACCTCATCATCCGTAATCCGATCCTCCTCATCCACCACACCGGTAAATCCCGTCTCCGCAGTGCCTTTGTTTGACGTTACAAACACCGTAAAGAAGCCGTTTATGACTGCCGCCATCATCTCTGCCTCGCTGTACCTTGTCAGCTGTTTCAGGGACTCAATCACGGGGGCAAGGTAGGGGACGCCCCTGTACTGTTCGGCCCGCTCCGTCTCGTAGATCATCAGCACGTTTGGCGTCCCGGTCTTCTCCCCAAATGCTTTCACCCGCCTCCACTCTTTTCTGGCATAAAGATTGCTGTTTGGATACGTAGAACAGATATGGTATGCTACCACCCGGTTGCCCGTATCTACCTCCACGCCGTTGAAGATCCGGTTTTTCGTGTCCGGGTCCATGGCGTACAGGTACACATTGTTCCCGGTGGTGTGGGGTGTGGAGATGCGGTCGGATTCAATCAGGTGGATGCGCAGGCCGTAAGGGAGCGTCTTGGTAGGCGGCTCATATTCCAGAAGCACGCAGGCATCCCCGTTCATCAGCCAGGACATGCATGCCACCTGCTGAATCTCGTAGAAATTATTCACCCGTGTGGAGTCGCAGAACTTTGACCTTGCCCACAGTTCAAATTCCCTCTCTGCGCCGCGCTGCCACCGCGCGGCCTCCTCCGGCGTCATGCCAAGGAAATCCCCGTCAATGACGCTTTTCAGCCGCAGCCCTTCTCCCACGATGTTGGTTCGGTTTGTCTTTATGGCTGATACGGCCAGGGGAGCCGACATAAACAGGCTCCTTGACCTCTGGCGCAGCACCGGAATATTTTTGTCAATGTCTTCCTGGGGCGTTTTGCTGGATGCCAGCCACCCCCGCATGGAATTTTTATTCCGGGCAGCTCCCGATTCATCATAGCCGGAATTTTGAAAAGCCCTCATGGTCTTTAGCTTATAGCGGGCGCTTTCCCTTTTTAATGCCGTCTGGGGGCTTATCTTCTCAATCGCTTTATCAATGATATTCATGATTCCTCCGCCTTAAATGTCCCGCGGAAGAAAGCGGAATGCTTTGCTTTTGCCGCCGCTTACCTCCAGCGCTTCGATCTGCCCTTCCAGGTCCTTAATCGCCGCCCGTATGGTGGACAGATCCGCCCGTTTCAGGCTCTTTGTGCCAATCGTGTATTCCTGATTCAGCAGCACGGCCTCCTCCGCCTCATAATATATGGCAAGCCGTTTTCTGTACCGTTCCAGCCGCTCCTTCTGTAATCTTGTCAATATGTCCCTCCGCCTTTCTATAGCTCCACTCCCCGGCTCATGGTTCCTGCCCTCCGCTTTTTCTTTGTCCTGCCTGGTGATTTCTTCATGTAATTGATGCCGGCTTTCACCTTCTTTTCCAGGACGTCAAAATCCGGCCGCAGGATTTCCACTGCCGCCGTGTTGTAGACCCGCAGATCCAGAGGCTCATTCCGTATGCCGGCTTTCTTTTTCCACTTGGTAAATGCCCGTCCGTCCCTGATTTCCGTTACCCTCTGTTCGCTGTTAAACCCCTTTATGACCGTCTCATTGTATCCCCGGTCCCCGTTAATAGGGAAATGACAATAGCTGGGGCCTTCATCCGCCGTGGAAAGCCTTGTCATCACAATCTCTTTTCCGCTGTCCACGCCCAGAATGAACACTTTTACCCCATATTCGTTGTTGGTGGACAGCTTGTGGATCAGGGGGATGCCCTGGCTTTCCCTGCCAAATCCTTTTATGCCTACAATACGCTTTCCTTTTTTCTCCATCCGCTTTAGAAACTTGTAACATTCCGTGGTCTTATGGCCTCCGGTGTCAATGCAGGTCAGGGCGATCAAAAGGGAGGAACCTGATGCAAAATAAAATTCCCGGTCAAGCCGCGCCTCCAGCCGGTCCCACGTCTCCTCCTTGTCCAAATCTCCAGACAGCTTTTCGTACTTCACTCCCCAGGATTCAAACCCCCGCCCCCATCCCACCACTTCTATCTCAAACCGGTCGTCCTGGACATCCACAGAAGCGGTCAGAACAAGAACGCCTTCCGGAAGCTCCGCTTCGTACCGTTCTCTGCGGGATAAAAGAGAGTCGTCATCCGCCCCCTTGCCCCGAGGCTCCCAGGTTTCCCCCAGCACGGTATTGATGAAGGTTTTCAGCTTATTTACATCGCCGTTCTCTTTATACTCTTTTTGCGCTTCTTTCCATTCCCGGATAATGGAATCCCAGTGGGTCCACGGCGAAGCCAATTCATTTAAGTGAAAGGACCGTTTCCTTCGCCGCTCCGGATGTGCCGCGATCCATTTCCCCTCCCCCTGTTTCCAGTCAAACTCCGAAATGTGTTCCCCGCAGTATTTACATTCCATGGTCACATCGGAAAAATGAACCCGCCCCCATTCGTAAGGCTGGTATTTTCCGCAGCATGGACAAGGGACGCACCATTCCTCCATTGTACCGGACTGAAATTCCTTTTCTATCTGGCTTGCGCCCTTTATTGTGGGCGTGGAAACTTTGATTTTCTTTTTGTTCCAGAAATTCGTCGTTCTCTTTTCCGCCAGCTTGATGGGGTTTCCCTCCGTTCCGGCACTGGCCGGATAGCGGTCCGTTTCATCCATCAGGACGATCCGCACCGGGCGGGAGGCAAGACTTGAAGGAGAATTTGCGCCGGCAATGGTCACATGGCCGCCGGGGAACGTCTTGTGCAAGATCGTATTCCCGGAAGCCCTGGACTTTACATCATGGACTTTCCCAGCGAGCGTCGGCGCGTCCCGAATCATTGGAGCCAGCCTGTCCTTTGAAAAATCCTCCGCCATCGGCTTGACGGTAGGCTGCACCACCAGCATGGGAGCCGGGTCGTAGTCTATGTAATAGCCGATAATATTTAAGATCAATTCTGTTTTTCCCACCTGTGCGCTGCTCATGATGACGATATCCTCCACAAGGGGATCATTTACGGAATCCATGATCTCCCGCTGGTAAGGCGCCCGGTCCGTGTTCCATTGTCCCGGCTCCGCGGCGCTCTCCGGCGATAACCTACGGTAACGGTCCGCCCACTGGCTGACTGTCAGGACGGGCGGAGGACTTACTGCTTTCGCAAGATTCCGAAACAGTTTCAGCGTCTTAAATTCTATGCCCCGGTCTTTGCGGTAGATTTTCAGGATAACCGTGTCAGGATTCACAAGGGGAGACTGTTCAATCTTTACTCTCCTGCTCATACCCATCCTCTCCTTCCTCCACATATTCATCACTGTAAAACGCCTTTGGATCATAGTCTTTCAATTCATTCAGCGCTTCCATCACCTCTTTTGTCAGGCGGTCTTTGATAAATGCGGCATCCCTGTTTTCCAGAATCGGAGCTGCCTTGGAAGGGATTCCCATGATTTTTGTTTTAAAGGCAACTAACATGTCCATCATAACGGTTTCCACATCCTCTGCCTTATGCAGTTCCCCTTTCATGATCTGCAGTTTCAGCTCTGAAATGTGCCTCTTTACTCTCTCATGGAGGGCTTTCTCTTCGTCAAAATTAATCTCCCCGTCTGCCAGATCCACGCTGACTCCCTCCGCAGCCAGTTTCAGCGTCAGAAGATAGCTCTTTATGGAATCCACCAGCTTATAGCGGCCTTTTGACGCCCTGATTACAATTCCCTCCTCCGCCATCTGCCGGATGCGCCTGTCTGTCACGCCAAACATCTCTCCCAGAACCGCCGCTGAAACGGTTATGCTGTCTATGTTGGTGACTTTTGCGGAATCTATGTCTGTCTTTGCCACTCTACCACCTCCTTTTATCCAAAAACGGAAACGGCAGCTTCCGCCATTCTTTTCTGAAATCTAGCCAGGTTTTGGGGTTTTACACCCGCAAGCCCGATCGACCTGTCAGAAGAACCTATTTTGTTTTGGAGCAAACTTGTGTTCGTGTCTGGGGCTCTGTTCTGCCCTTCACTTACTTGACATATCTTAAGATTCTGTCAACCGGCCCCTTGCTGTTTTCTTTCATTAAAGTGCAAGCAAAGCCGCCCATACCATTTGTCATAGGCTCAATGTGTCAACCAATGGATATAAAGCAAAACCGATTCCGATTATCCATCTGAAAATTGGCATGAAAAAAAGACCTATCCCCGACCCTTTTTCTTGAAGGACAGACCTTTGATGGCCCTGTCCTTATTGTCCTGATTGATGCCTATGTACCTCAGCGTCACGGATATATCCGAATGATTTAGGATCTCCTTGATGGTCACCGCGTCATGGGTCTGCTGATACATGTGATACCCGAATGTCTTCCGCAGGGTGTGAGTTCCTATGCTGCTGATGCCAAACGCCCTCCCCGCGTCAGCCAGGATGTTATATGCCTGTTGGCGGCTTATGGCTTTATTGGGAAAATGGGGGGATTTAAAGAGGTATTCGAAATCCCTCTTTCCATGGATATATCCCTCTATGATTGGCTTAAGCTCCGCGTTTATGGGGAAGCGCTTTTCCTTGCCCGTCTTTTTCTCCCGTATGTATACGGCGTCCCTGTCTTTCACGTCCCTGACACGGAATTTTAAAATGTCGGAGATTCGAAGCCCGGTATAAATGCCGAACATGAAGAGGACGTAATCCCGTTCATTTTTAGATTTGAGATAGTCCGCCACGTCCAGCACCAGGTCCATATCCCGGATTGGCTCCACCGTGTTCATGAAAGACACCCCCTTTTTCGCCATGAAAAAGCGCCGCCATCTGGCAGCGCCCTAAAATTAACCTTTATGCTGTTTTTCTTTCTTCCTCATCCATGCCCCATTCACTCCGGGCCAACCCCTAATTCAACGATGCGCTTATTATTCCGTATGGTCATTGTTTCAACCTGTTTTCGGAATAACGAGCCGAATACCTGATAATCCTTTTTCAGTGCCAGGAAATACCGCTTATCCGGGTCACGCATATGCAGTTTAATCAAGACATCCATCAGGTGGGGAGTCACGCCGGATTCAATGATGGTCACCTCGATTTTTCCATCCTGCTGGTTAGGCTCCCTGCACAGAATAACGTACTCAGGACTCCTGTTTTTCTTCTTACCCTTAGCTCTTCCCATTTTTACCTTCCTGTACGTGGGAACGGTCAAAAGTAACAACGGATGTCCTTCCCTCTTTCCTAATCACTTCGGTTCCCACCGTTATTTCAAGTTCGATTGGCTCATTTGTCTGCGTATCGAATAATACCAGGCTGCTTCCCGCCTCGACCGCATACGTGATTCCGGTTTTCGTCAGTGCCTCCTGCATCAGCCTCGTATATTCTGCTATTCTTTCATTCTGGCCCATTGCCTGTGGCTCCCTTCCCTGTCCTGTTCTCGTTTGATATGATGATAACATCAATTAGGTTAACAATCTCTTGGGGAATCATAATACGGTTCCCCCAGGTTTTATATACTCAAGTACCACGGATGCGCTGAACGGCAGATATGCGCTATCCCCACAAGAAACCTTTACCTTGTTATCATCATTGGAGTACCAGATGCACATATCAACCGACGTAGAATTATTCTGGTTATTGCAGACTGTCCATCTTCCGGATGATGAAGTTGCTTCAATCGCCGCCCGAATATCGGTAACGGTTATTCCGTCTAATTCCGGAACGGGGATTTCATACGTCCGTGTTGAACTCGTAAAGTGAAAGACCCTACGGTACAACGGCTGTCCACTCGTCCAACGCCCGATGCAGATTTCATCGTTAGAATACCATCCCGCACTTGGTTCTGTCTTCAAATAATACGTAGGCTCATACTTAATGCAATACAGAACCGCCGTATTTGTTACTCTTGGGGCATACCCTTGAGTCGTACGATTTGAAATGGTGGTCACACCCGTGTACTTATAAACTCCGCCATTATTCGTTACCTCGTGATCAAAATTAATTGATTTACCCCTTACCGTGATATTGTTAGCATCACTAAAGGTATTTGGATAATATGTCGGATCTTGATGTATGCCAACTGCCGCTCCGCTGCCCCTTTTTCTACTTGCGGTACCAGTTCCTCTTAAGAATTCTCCTCGTAAGTCCGGTACGGCAAAGGTCGTTTCCCCATCTCCGCCAAAGTGGTTCACACTCCCAAACTCCGCTAAAAAATGTTGGCTTAAAATCGGGTAATCTATGATATTCAATTCCCTGCCATCACAGATTAGATAATGAGCCGGCGCAGCGTTACCCATGTAAGCCATGACGTGGCCGACGGGAGTATCCTGTAATCCGGACGCTTTATCCACTGCGTTAATTTCGTTGTCGCCGCCATTGGCGATTACATCATAAAGAGTTTGAACCAGGACGTTAATTCTCTGCTCTGATTCGGAGAGTTTTGCGTCATTGTATCCTTTAGAAATTCCAAGGGCGTTCAATAACTGTTCTTTACTGATTCCCATCACTATGCCCTCCTATGGCTTCCCCAGGATAGAAAACTTCCATAACGGCCGCATTGATTTCTTCATCAGTGCAAGGTGTATCTTCTGATGCATTTTGCTTAATCTGTACAAACGGGGTTTTCTCATATTTGATGCAGAAGAGAACCGCAACATTAGTCGGCCGAATGGTTATTCTTTCTGGACGGGTCGCAGAATGATTCCCAGACTGCCCACCTGTGATGTTCATGAACTTATTATTTTCATTAAGGCCCTTATCGTAATTCAACGGTCCGACGCTGCTGCTAGACGTGTTCGACTGAATGTATTTAGTAGTACCGTCAATCCCGGTCCTAAAATGAGGAATTGTAGTTGGCTCCTGATGCCTGCCAATATCTCCAGAAAGCTGATCGGCTGCGTCTCCATGGTACCCGCGGATAAATTCATTCCGCATATCCGGAACCGCAAAGGTATCAACCCCGTCACCGCCAAAATAATTAACGGAACCAAACGCGTCGATGAAGTGCTGCGCCAGTTCTGCATAATCACAAACGTCATACTCCGCACCATCGCAGGCAAGGTAATGTTTGGGCGGGGTGTTACCCATAAAGCTAATGATGCTGCCGACCGGGGTATCCTCGATGCCTTCTTCACTCATGACGTATTCAACCGGATCGATTTCTTTTGGATCGTTGATCTCTTCAATAAGGACCATGCTGAATGGCACCCCTAACGTTATATTATCGCTGGACGAATTCAGTATAAGGCCAACCCTAATATCATCAATCGGGGTATGCACCGTGACACATGGAATGTCATTCCATTTCGTACCGCCCGATCGATAACCCCGCGGACCTAAGAATCCTCCGGCATCAGTTATAAAAAAATACCTTACTGAATCCGTATTAGTTGATGGGGCGACATGGATGTTTGCGTGTAACCGATATGTCCTTCCCTTTGACAAGGTAACGTATCCATCCGGGCTTAATTCCATATTCCCCTGACGGTACGTCCCCAATTTGTCTAGGATGTTTTCATTAGGCCTGACCGTGATATTTGGATCTGTTGCCTGGCCGCCAATCATGAAAAACTGCACCTCTTCCGTCGTATGTTTAGCCCTGGAAAGCATGTTGACTTTAAGCCGCAGATCTTCCGGTACGCCTAACCCCAGATCATCCGAAGTTAAATCCCCCTGCAGCGTGACTCCGTTTATCCGGGGTTTCCCGTTCAAATCCCGGTAATCCGTGATACCGCCTCCGGATGTCTGGATGCCTTCTATCTTTCGTTTTAGCAACGCATATACAGCATCAGCTTCCATTGTTCCTCCTATAGTTTGTACCATGTGTCAGTTTGCTTATGGAACTTATAGTAATCCCCGGTATCAAGGCACAAGGCGGAGCTTCCGCTTTCCACATAGTGGGGCAGCTTGCCAACGTCTTTTGAAAGCCCCTCATAGCTGCGCTGATTTCCTTTGACTTTTACGGCGACAAAACTTCCCAGATCCCATATTTCATCGCCCGATTCATACCATTGTCCGTCATATGTTGTTGGTCTGCTTGCTATCATAATCTCCTCCTTTTGTGATGGCAGAATCCATTCTTTCGCAGTCAATTTGTGTCTTTCCTTGCCTGGAATATCTGGATGGGCAGTCCAAATCCAGATCTATTAACGGTATACTGCTAAATCAGCCATCAGGCTGTAGCACCTGATGGCTGTATATGTAAAGAGGGGGAAGCTACTGTGTTCAGTTCTTCCAGTCTAAAGTCTATCATACTTCATCGGGACATTGGGGGACATTTTCAACTTTTTCGAAAAATCTCTGGATTTTTTTCTTTACATTCTCATCCGTATACTTTATCGTTCGTTTTGGAAACATATAATTCATCCGTTCCGCTACTCCTGGATAGCTATACCCATCAATGAAATACAGCCGGAACATAGTCCTCAACTCCGACTTTGGTATACTCTCTATGTACTCCTCCGCCTGGCAGGTGAGCTCTAAAAGCTCATCCTCCTTTTCCTCCAGAAGCCTCTTTAGTCTTTTCCGGCTCTTTTGCTTTTGGTCATATTCCGGCCCCGGAATACCCGTGATCTTGATTGAGCCTATTGTCCCATCTCTCCTGGTTCCTTTCACAACATCCGCCACTAAGGGAGGAGCCGCCAGAAATTTGTCCAACTTCCGGATTCTTTCGCGCAAGTCTTTAATCTCCACTTTCATCTCGCAGTACTGGACTAAAATCCATTTGTCCAATCTCTATCTCCTCCCTTCTTCCATTCATTTCACCCTTGGCTTGTACTCCCGCTCCCCGAACAGATACTCCTCCTCCTTTCTCTGACGCCCCAGGAGCTGACGCATCCGGTTCAGCGTGTCCCGGCCGGCCTTCTCGTCAAAAAACCTCACTACCTGCTCGTTCAGTTTCACCATGTCCTTGTTCCTCCTGCGTTCCCTGCGTCTGTTCTGAAGCTTTGTCGCCACCCGGTTGCGCTCCGCCTTGTCCTTGGCGAATTCCATCTCATGGAGAAGGTCCTGGAGCCGCTTGTCCTCCTGGCCGGCCGCAGCCTGGGAGGATTGGTAATCCGCGTAACACTGGTCAATGAAATTCAGAAACTCCTCCAACTGCTGCGCCGGGGTTCTTATCTTTTCTGTCATGATGAACCGCCTCCTTTTGATACTCCCATTTGCAATGCGCACAAGGTACATAGCTTCCCGTCAAACATGCTTTCCTGATATTCCTCTGGGAGTGGCCTGTCCCAACATGCCTTACCACATTTAGGGCATGTGGTTTTCTTCCATGTGGTATCTGTTGGCCTTGGGACATTTTTCACAAGAGGCATTGACAGGATGCCGCCCTGGTCAGTTGGTTTTCTTGGTGTTATTTTCACCTCACATCCTCCAATCATATCCGTCTCCTTTACTCCAAATTTCTATATCACCCCATCATTCCCTAATCAAGCGACCATTCCGGCTTTTTATCCGGCTCAATATCATCATCACAGGCGCTCTCTTCATCCATCACAATCTCTACAAAGGCTCTTTTTAAAGTCATAATAAAAATCTCAAATCCGCTTAAGTTGCGTAAAGAAGCTATATCCACACGATCACCATGGCTTAGTATCCTCCACTTCTTTTTATCAACGCACTTGTACAACTTAATCTGGCAGTTCAGATCCTTATCCTCATCACAAGTAAACTTTACAACGCAATCGTCATAGTTTGATTTAAGCCATCTCTTATCCTCATGCTCGACCTCCATCTGTGCAGTCACATGCTCATAATACGGTTCCGTATCATCACAGCAGGCCTCCAGATTATACGTATCCACTTCGGCCGCAACATGTTTGCAATACTGCTTAAATATCTCTGACAGCTTAATCTCTTTTGTTGTCGGCTCTTTCATCAGCCCTGCAAAGTTTTCCAGGATCTTCTCATTTTCTGTCAGGTTTGTCATGTTAACGATTTCCGTAAGCGCGGTGTCAAGCTTTGTAAGATACTGATTAAAGTCATGGCGTTCAATAGCCGGGATGATCGTTTCGCTTAATTTTTTCTCAATCAGCTTCTTCCCTTCCCCGCCATAAGAGAATACGCTGCTCAGGGCATCCGATACGCCCTTTTCTATGTACTGCTCAACCAGTTTCTCCACTGTGCCGTCATTCAGTTTTTTATTTACCGTATCCGCAATTTTTTGCTCAAAAATTTCCATCTTTTACCTCCATCCAACCTTAATTATTCAATGCCGCCGGATTTTACGATTTCCAATGTTCCCATAGCACCACAGTTCTCGCAATGCATGTCCTTATTATCCTTGTATGGACAGCCTTTGTGAGAATTACATATTTCGCTATGAGCATATTCGTCCAACCGTTTCACAACTTTATCCGCATCATAGGCGGTAGGCTGTCTGTCAATCAAATCGCACAAGGCAGTTCCCTTTCCCGTAACCAAATTATCTCTGATTACTATTGCCGCAATCTGCTGTTTAAATTTATCTGCGTCAATCAACCTCATTTTCCCCTATTCCCTCCTTCCTCCCCCATTGCTCCGCCATGGCCCTCGCAATGCCGGGAAACGTCTTGCTACGCATCCTTGCCCGTTCCTTGGCAGGGAGATTGTATGTATGGTAATGCCATTTGCTGTCAATAACCCCATTCCCACAAATATGCAGCTCTGGCTTGACTATATCCGTAGGTACCAGTTTGGGAAGCCCCTTAAGCCACAGGCAGGTGCTTTTCCGTTCCGCATGGCCGAACTCATAAGGCTGTATGATCTGATCCGGTTTTCTATATCTGGTTGACATGATCCCTATCGGGTTCTCTATAGCTACCCTCTCACAATCCACACTAACAAATCTCATAAAGAACTCGATGCCCTGCTGTTGCCGCCCGTCCTTTTTCTTGGCTTCAAAATACCGGGCTCCCGACACGGCCAGATGCGTGCAAGGCGGAAATGCAATAATCATATCCCATTTTTCTGACAGCAGAGGAATCACGTCCTGCTGCAGATGCCACTCCGGATGCCCGCCTGAACACGGCTCAATGTCGCAGGAATAGGCCTCATGGCCCAGCCTTCGAAATTCCTTCGTCACCGCCTGGGATTCCTCGCAGGCTACCAGTATTCTCATTCCCCGCCTCCCCAATCATCATAATCCTCTTTCCAGTTAAGCGGCTCCCC
>CAMUJH010000050.1 GCA_947089145.1 uncultured Hungatella sp.
TCTTTGGAATTTTCAGGGTCTTACATACTGTTCAATCTTTGATTTTCAAGGTTCGTGTTGTTGTTTTTCTCTTTAGCAGCAACTCGTTTACTATATCACATCGTTTCTGCTTTGTCAACAACTTTTTTTTACTTTTTTCGACTTTTTAGTCATCCTCAATTAGTTGGAAAAGAGCGGAGAAAGAGGGATTTGAACCCTCGCGCCGGTTGCCCGACCTACACCCTTAGCAGGGGCGCCTCTTCGGCCACTTGAGTATTTCTCCGTATTATATTTTATAGCTTTTCCTTCTAATCTTGTCTGTTAACATGCTTTGTTTTCAGACGCAGTTGCAATTATACAAGAGTTTCCTAATCTTGTCAACCCGTTTTTTAAATTTTTTAAGATATATTTTTTTATATATATTTATTGATTTCTTCCTGAATTCTTTTATGCACAAGTTCTGCTATTTCAACAGTTTTCAGACCCATATATTGTTCCGGATAGATAGCTTTCAAAAAATGCACCTGAACTCTTTCTTTCCTTATAGAAGGAATATCAAAAGGACGGAAGCTGTTAATAAGAGCTACAGGAATAATAGGACATCCTGCTTTAACGGCACTTTTAAACGTGCCTGCCTTAAAATCCAGAATCTCATTTCCCTTTCGGCTTCTTGTTCCCTCTGGAAATATTACAAAGTTTCTTCCCTGCTTTACCTGGACTGCCATTTCTTTTATAATCTCCATGGAAGAGCGAATATCTGCCCGATCCATGGGAATACCGCCTAAAAGACGAACCACCTGTTTTACCAGAATCCATTCTGCTGCTTCTTTTTTAATAACAACTCCCAGAGGCCTTGGACAGCTTTCTATCAACGCCAGCATGTCAAAAAGCCCCTGATGATTCGGAAATAAAATAAATCCATTGGTCTTAGGAAGGTTTTCTACCCCCACTGCCACCACTTTCACCCGTCCTCTTCGGTTAATCCGCTTTAAACGTTTTCTAAGATAATGATATCTTTCTTCTTCACTGTACTGATCGGGATTTTTCCCCATTTTATCTATATTATAGAACCACCATGGTACATGGATAAGATTGGTTATTACCATTAAAAGAATTCTTTTCATCTGCTTCCCCCTGGTGCAATATTTCGCTGCTTAATTTTTGTTGTATTGTAACACTGCTGTTTCGTATAGATTATTCCCTTCTGAATCAATCACTACTACGGCTGGAAAATTCTTTACTTCCAACCGCCGAATCGCCTCTGTTCCTAAATCTTCATATGCAATGATCTCACTGGAAATAATGCATTTTGACAAAATGGCGCCTGCGCCTCCTATTGCTGCAAAATATACAGCCTTATTTTTCACAATGGCATCAATAACAGCCTGGCTTCTTTTTCCCTTTCCGATCATGGCTCCAAGCCCCAAATCCAGAAGCGTTGGAGTATACCGATCCATACGGCTGGCGGTGGTAGGGCCTGCCGACCCAATAGGGCGGCCTTCTCTTGCTGGAGACGGTCCCATATAGTAAATAACATTTCCTTTTAAGGAAAATGGAAGTTCTTCACCTTTGTCGAGAGTCTCCTGCATTCTTTTGTGGGCCGCATCTCTGGCAGTATAAATAATTCCTGATATATAGATATAGTCACCGGCCTTTAATTGCCTGACCTTTTCTTGGTCTACAGGTGCATGAATATGGCGTTCCATGAATAAAAAATACCTCCTTTATATAACTCGATGTATATGCCGGTTTACATGACAGCAGATATTGACTGCAACCGGCAGACCTGCTATATGAGTGGGATAAGTCTCTATATTTACTGCCAAGGCAGTCACTGTCCCTCCAAGTCCCCCTGGTCCGATTCCCAATCTATTTATTTTTTCTAACATTTCCTGTTCCAGATCTCTGATGTATGGAATGGGGGATTGGGCTTTCAGATCTCTGGTAAGGGCATGTTTTGCCATAAGAGCGCATTTTTCAAAAGTACCGCCAATGCCTGCTCCTACTACCATAGGGGGGCAGGCGTTAGGGCCGGCTTCTCTCACTGCAGTTAGTATGGCTTCTTTTACGCCTTCGATCCCGTCAGCCGGCTTTAACATGAAAACACGGCTCATGTTTTCGCTTCCAAAGCCCTTGGGCGCTACCGTAATGGATAATTTATCCCCGTTAACAATTTCATAGTGAATTACCGCAGGGGTATTGTCTTTAGTATTGATACGATCAATAGGGTCTGACACGACAGATTTTCTCAAATATCCCTCCGCATAGCCTTCCCTTACCCCCTGATTCACTGCGTCAGCCAAGGAACCTCCTTCTATATGAACTTCCTGTCCCACTTCCATAAATACCACAGCCATTCCTGTATCCTGACAAATGGGAATCTTATCCTGCCGGGCAATGTTCAGATTTTCCTCAAGCTGATTTAATATTTTTTTTCCAAGGGGAGACTCTTCCTTCTGCACTGCAGCTTGAAATACAGCTTCCATATCCTGGGATAATGCATAATTGGCCTCTATACACATTTCTTTTATAGATTTCGTTACTTCCTG
This sequence comes from uncultured Hungatella sp., assembly GCA_947089145.1. Lineage (GTDB taxonomy): Bacteria > Bacillota > Clostridia > Lachnospirales > Lachnospiraceae > UBA3402. The sequence goes on from CAMUJH010000050.1 coordinate 2,529, forward strand.
TGTGGTTATGGTTCTCAAACCTGTACCCTCCTGTTATGATTTTCACAGAACTTCCTGTATGTTATCATACGTGATTTAAAAGTTGAAATCAAGTAAAAATTGACTGCTATTTTCTCTTGACATAAGCTTTTTTATATTGTATATTTGTATTAAGTAATTAATACAATAATATAAAGGAGGTCTTTTATGGCATGGCAGTTTGACAGTGGAAGACCCATCTACACACAGCTGTTGGAGCAGATTCGATTTCTTATTATATCCGGACAATATCCGGCAGGCAGCAAACTTCCCTCTGTGCGGGATTTGGCAGCTGAATCCTCTGTAAATCCCAACACCATGCAGAGGGCGCTGACAGAATTGGAGCGAAGCGGGCTTATTTACAGTCAAAGGACTGCAGGACGGTTTGTGACTGAGGATGAGGAGTTGATTAAACAAATGAAAGAATCTATCGGACAGGAGAAAATCCTTATTTTTTTTCATGAGATGGAACAGTTAGGGTATGAAGCAGATGAAATCATTGATCTTATTCACAAGATTGTTTCTTCTGATTCATTGATTTAAGAAGGGATACGAGATTATATGACTGGGAAGTTACTTAGCAGCAGATTCATTCGGTATCTGTCTGAGAAAAAAGGTAAACTTATTCACAATTATGAAGACTGTGTGTTTTGCGGAAAATACGCTAAGACATGCCCAAAGTATGTATTAAAAATTGAAAAAATCAGGAGGTAACGTATGCGTACCATATTGGAGTATTCTCATGTAACAAAGCAGTTCGGTTCTATGTATGCATTAAATGATGTGTCTCTGACTATTGAGTCAGGGCACATTATTGGACTGCTTGGGCCTAATGGAAGCGGAAAAACAACCCTTATCAAACTGGCCTGCGGTCTTCTGGTTCCCACATCAGGCACTTTATCTGTATGCAAAGAACCAGTGGGCCCAAAGTCTAAAGCAAGGATTTCTTATTTACCGGATAAAAACTATCTCAGCGAATGGATGAAGGTTTCTCAGATTATTGATCTTTTTCATGATTTTTACGATAATTTTGACAGAAATAAAGCCTTTGAGATGCTGCACCGTTTGAATATAAGCCCTGATCAGAAGTTAAAAACACTCTCTAAAGGAACCCGGGAGAAAGTACAGCTGATATTGGTTATGAGCCGCAATGCTGATCTTTATCTTTTAGATGAACCTATCGGCGGGGTTGATCCGGCGGCCAGAGATTATATCTTACAGACTATTCTGACAAATTATAATGATAATGGAACCATACTGATTTCCACTCATCTGATTTCTGATGTGGAACAAATTCTGGATCAGATTATTTTTCTTAAGAATGGAGCTATTACAATGCAGTCCTCTGTTGATGACGTCAGAGCACAGTATGGGAAATCCGTTGATGAATTATTCAGGGAGGTATTTCAATGTTAAGCAAATTATTAAAAAAAGACTTTTATTCTACATGTCGTTTCTTTATCCCGCTTCTATGCGGATATACTATAGCTGCCATAGTCGGCAAGGTTTTATTTGAAATTGTCCTGTCTCAAAGCAGTTTTTCTATAAGCAGCGGATTTTTTGACGGTATTGCCTTATTTGCTGTTTTTTATCTTTTTATTTGTATTGTTTATCTGATAGCGTGCTATTTAATGACCTCTGTATTTATAATTTACGATTTCTATAAAACTATGGTAAGTGACCACGGATATTTAACTCACACCTTGCCTGTAAAAACAAGTACTCTTATCTGGTCAAAAACATTAATATCAGCATTTTGGCATATTTTAGTTAACTTTGTTATTGGTCTGTCCTTCCTGCTTTTATTTACAGGACATTTAAAACATGTGCCTGTTATGGATATTATTGAATCTATGATCCCCAGCTTTGACCTGAAACTTACCACGTATAGTTTTTATACGATCATCAATATGATAATTGAGCTGTTTAATCAGCCCCTTATGTTTTTCTGCTGTATTGCTATAGGGCAGCTGTGGAAAAATCATCGAATTTTAGGGGCTATACTGTCATATATCGGAATGTATATATTCATACAGATTCTAAGTACGGTTATTTTAGTGATTACTGGGAATGGTTCTATTTATCATCATTCAGGCTTGTTCTTCTATAATGGATATATGTTTTTTGCCGCTTTATTCGGGCTGGCTACTACTGTAATTTTCTTTTGGGTTACCAATTATATTCTCTCCAATAAGCTAAATCTGGAGTAATAAACAGATCAAAAAGTTCAATGCTGCCATTCATTTTTTTCTGCCTCATATTCCATAAACCCTTAATTTACGGGTTTGTCTCTGCGGCAAGCTTTCCTGCAATGGCAGCATTGAACCTTCTACCTCATTTTTCTCCGATCATTACTTCCAAGGTAATATTGGCGTTTATCCTCATACATCCTCTGCTCCGCCATTTTCACAATAGATTCCACGGAAACTTCTGCATCTCCTGACGCCACCCCTACGGAAACGTGGTATCCCTGGTCTTTCGCCTTCTGCTTTGCTTCTCTGGCCAAATCGGCGGCAGCCTTTTCCTCCATGTCCGCAAACACCAGAAATTCATCTCCTCCAATCCGGTAAACATGGCCGTCCTCAAACGCTTCTGCCAGGGCCGCAGCCACTGACTTAAGCATCTGATCTCCTGCCTCGTGCCCCTGGCTGTTGTTCAGCTCATGAAGTCCATTGGCGTCAGCATATACGCAGGCAAGGCGTTTTGGATGATCCGCCTCATATTTTTTCAGCATATCTTCGTAGGCATTCCGATTCTTAAGATCTGTCAGGGAATCTGTAGTTCCAATTTTTTCTATGGTTTCATAAGCCTGAATATTGTCTAAGGCCATAGAAAAACTATAGGACACACTGGTAAGAGCCGCCAAGGCATTGCAGAGATCTTCTTTGGCCGCCACAGCCAGCACGCCTACAATCTGCCCCTCCCGCCCCTGGATAGGGATACCTCCAAGGCTGCCGATGGAATACCGGCCCATGATTTCCCTTAAGCCGTCAAATTCTTTGCCGAATTTCTCTTTGACAGACACCTCATATGCTTCCCGACGTAAAAGCATATCCTGAGCAATCTCTCTGGCCAGCTGTTTATTTCGCTTTTTATGCTCCTGATCTTCAGAATCTTCCTGCCAGGTATAGGCTCTGCATACAGATTCCCCTGCAGTGGAAGCCAGCAAAACAATTTTAGCTTTCGTAGACCGGGCAACATGTTCCAGAGATATAGTAATATTTTCCTGTTGACGGTATGCATCAAACAGCGTCTGCTGTACATTGTACATATAGTAAATTTGGTTAATCTCTGCCTCCTTAAATTTCATCTCCCTCATGGTTCTAAAAAGAACCCATATAAAATAGGCAATAAAAGCGGCGCCCTGAAATAGTCCCAGCCTAATCAAAATAGTTTCAATATACTGTGCATTATCAAGAACAACTCTCTCCGGCACGGACAACAGTACGGACCAATTATTAATATCCATAGGTTCGCAGAGGGAGAAAAGGTTTTCGTCAGATTCCGAATCCATATAGATGGCAATGTTTTGTCTCTCCCTGTCTTTTTCATTCGTGCTGCCATCTTCCCCAAAATGCCCGTGATGCAGAATATTTCCCTGTTCCCGATGGCCGTGAAGATCATCCAGAATCATATCCATACTTTCCGTATCTACAATGGAAATGGCAATCTCTTCCCCAAACAGGTTTGCCTCAAAATGGCTTGACAGATAGTCCATCTCCATGATCCCCAGAAGTATCCCACTGATTCTGCCATTTTCACCAATAGGAACAGAACAGTACAGAACCTTGCTGTCAGGATGGCTCGTATCCCTTTTAATATCTGATAAGAAAAATCCCTGTCCAGACAGCCGTTCAAACGAAATTTCACTCGGTACCGACACAAATGTTCCGTCTGAAAGCATTAACTGATTATCAATATTTATAATACCCAGCTTTGAAATAGTCTCTTTCTTTTCATAGGCTTTCATAGTCTGTCGTATATCTTCAGAAAAAAGATCATCTTCTTCATGCAGAAGGCAGGCAAGCACATCCATGTCGCTTTGAAAAAATGTAATATCGCTGTAAACATCACTTTTGATCTTCTGCGCTTCCTGATGCAGGATATAAAAACTGAAATCAACGGTATACTCTTTCAGCAAGTCGGATACAACGAAAAAAATGACAGACAGGATCACAAACAGACCTGCTGTTATGGCTACAGTGCTTAGGCGCTGACGGGATATTTTTTTTATTCTGGACAATACGTTAAACTGTTCTTTTTCATGTGAAAGATTCATAAAAATTTCCTTCCTTTATGCAGGATATTATGTAAGTTTTTCTGCTTCATTTAACTGATATCTCCAATTATACATCAAGAGAAATAAAAAATATACCCTTAATCCTCCCCACGGTAAATTCATCAGGAAAACATAAAACGTCACGGAAAAAGGGGCCGGAAACATCAGCCCCTTTTCCATCTGCCTATTCAGCTTCTTCCTCATTCCCACTAACCGTGATTTCTTCCTGCTCTTCCAACTCTTCAGAACTTTCTTCCGGATCGTCTCCGCCTTTATTGCCGTCATCCCGAACTTTGGCGATGCTGGCAATATAAGTATTGGAATCTGTATCTATATTCATCAGCTTAACTCCTGATGTATTCCGTCCCAGTGTAGAAATATCTTTCACACTGATGCGGATAATAATTCCCTCATTGGTGATCAGCATCACGTCATGATCTTCATGAACCAATTTGGCGCCTACCAGGTTCCCAGTCTTTTCCACAATCTTATAGCACCGGATTCCCTTTCCGCTCCTCTTCTGAATAGGGAATTCATTAATATCCGTTCTCTTGCCGATTCCGTTAGCTGACACCACCAGAAGGGTTTCACCCTGGGAATCCATCTGCATTCCAATGACCTCGTCGTCTTCATCCAGCTTCATGCCGATAACCCCCATGGAAACACGTCCGGTAATACGCACATCGGATTCGTGGAAGCGGATACACTGTCCCTTTTTGGTTACCATGAAAATATCTCTGGTATTATCCGTTGCCTTTACTTCTATCAATTCATCCCCCTCACGGAGAACAATAGCCTGAAGGCCGTTTTTCCGGACATTGGAATACTCGCCCATGGGAGTCTTCTTTGCCATGCCGTATTTTGTTGCCATAAACAAATAGTGTTCGTCATTAAATTCCTTCATGGACACGATGGCAGTGATCTTTTCTCCCGGCATCATCTGAAGAAGATTGACGATGGCAGTCCCTCTGGCCGTTCTTCCCGCCTCGGGAATCGCATAGGCTTTAAGACGGTACACGCGCCCTGTGTTGGTAAAGAACATAATATTATTATGATTTTTTGTCATAATCAGGTCTTCAATGTAGTCCTCGTCAATGGTCTGCATTCCCTTAATGCCTTTTCCTCCCCGGTTCTGGCTCTTAAAATTGTCCGGGGACATTCTCTTAATATATCCCAGGCGGGTCATAGCCACTACTGTATCATCATTGGGAATCAGGTCTTCCATGGACATGTCAAACTCATCAAATCCTATGGAAGTCTTCCTGTCGTCGCCATATTTGTCTGAAATTATCTGAATCTCCTCGCGTATGACACCCAAAAGCTTTTTCTCATCTGCCAAAATGGCTTTCAACTGTTCTATTTTTGCCTCCAGCTCCTTATACTCCGCCTCCAGTCTGCTGCGTTCCAGACCTGTAAGAGCCCTAAGACGCATATCCACAATAGCCTGGGACTGGGCGTCACTTAATCCGAACCGTTCCATCAGCTGCTGCTTGGCTGACTGGACATTTTCCGAACTGCGGATAATCCGAATTACCTCGTCAATATTATCAAGGGCTATAAGCAGTCCCTCTAAAATATGAGCCCGTTCTTCCGCCTTATTTAAATCATATTTTGTACGTCTGGTAACTACTTCCTTCTGATGGTCAAGATAATAGCTGAGCATCTGAAGAAGATTGAGAACTTTCGGCTGATTATTAACCAGTGACAGCATAATAACCCCAAACGTATCCTGCATCTGGGTATGTTTATACAGATGATTCAGGATCACGTTGGCATTTGCGTCACGTCGAATCTCCATGACAATGCGCATGCCTTCCCTGTCAGATTCATCCCTCAGATCCGTGATTCCGTCTACCTTTTTCTCCTTAACCAGCTCTGCAATTTTTTCGATGAGGCGGGCCTTATTGACTAAATATGGGATTTCTGTTACCACAATCCGGCTTTTTCCGTTGGCCATGGTTTCAATATCTGACACGGCGCGTACACGGATCTTTCCCCTTCCTGTGCGATAAGCTTCCTCAATCCCCCTTTTCCCTAAAATCGTCGCCCCTGTCGGGAAATCTGGGCCTTTTACGATATCCATGATTTCGTCGATAGAAGTTTCCCGCTCTTCATTTATCTGATTATCAATAATTTTAACCACCGCGGCAATAACTTCCCGCAGATTATGCGGAGGGATATTGGTAGCCATGCCTACGGCAATTCCGGAAGTACCGTTTACCAGCAGGTTTGGGTAGCGGGACGGAAGTACTGTAGGCTCTTTTTCTGTCTCATCAAAGTTAGGAACAAAGTCAACCGTATCTTTTCCGATATCTGACAGCAGTTCCATGGAAATTTTACTGAGCCTGGCCTCGGTGTATCGCATGGCTGCAGCGCCGTCGCCGTCAACTGAACCAAAATTCCCGTGACCATCCACCAGTGGATAACGGGTAGACCACTCCTGTGCCATATTTACAAGGGCTCCGTAGATGGAACTGTCTCCATGTGGATGGTATTTACCCATGGTATCGCCTACGATACGTGCACATTTTCTGTGAGGCTTATCTGGACCATTGTTCAGTTCCACCATAGAGTAAAGGACTCTTCGCTGAACAGGTTTTAATCCGTCCCTTACATCCGGCAAAGCACGGGAAGCGATTACGCTCATGGCGTAATCAATGTAAGATTCCTCCATAGTCTTCTTTAAGTCTATGTCATGAATTTTGTCAAACACATTTGGTTCCATAGTTTCCTCCCGTCTTAAATATCCAGATTCTGAACACGCTTGGCATTGGCTTCAATAAATTCACGTCTCGGTTCTACCTGATCCCCCATAAGGGTGGTAAATGTCAGATCCAGTTCAGAGGCAATATCATCATCCATATTTACCCGAAGAAGAATCCTGCGCTCCGGGTCCATGGTGGTTTCCCACAGCTGCTCTGCGTCCATCTCTCCAAGCCCTTTGTATCTCTGAATCTTGTTGTTGTTGTCTCTTCCGATTTCTTTCAGGATGGAGTTTAATTCCGGATCGCTGTAGGCATACCATACCTTTTTATTTTTTTCAATCTTATATAAAGGCGGCTGTGCAAGGTACACATGGCCCTGTTTAATAAGCTCCGGCATGAAACGGTATAAAAATGTCAGCAGAAGGGTGCTGATGTGAGCTCCGTCTACATCGGCATCCGTCATTATGATAATCTTGTTATACCGAAGCTTGGAAATATCAAAATCTTCATGAATCCCTGTACCGAATGCAGTTATCATGGCTTTTATCTCTGCGTTTCCGTAAATCTTATCCAGCCTTGCCTTCTCCACATTGAGAATCTTCCCTCTGAGAGGGAGTATGGCCTGAGTATCTCTGGAACGGGCCGTTTTGGCGGAGCCGCCTGCAGAATCTCCCTCAACAATATAGATCTCACATTTTTCCGGATCTTTATTGGAACAGTCTGCCAGTTTCCCTGGAAGGGCCATTCCCTCCAGTGCGGTTTTCCTCCGCGTTAAGTCTCGTGCCTTTCTTGCGGCAGCCCTGGCTCTCTGAGCCAATATGGACTTTTCGCACATGGCTTTTGCCACTGCCGGATTTTGCTCTAAAAAGTATGTCAGCTGTTCGCTGACAATAGAATCTACCGCCAGCCTTGCCTCGCTGTTGCCCAATTTTTGCTTTGTCTGTCCCTCAAACTGAGGTTCCTCTATTTTTACGCTTATAATGGAAGTCAGCCCTTCCCGGATATCCTCTCCGCTTAAAGACGGCTCACTGTCCTTTAGCAGCTTATTTTTCCTGGCATAATCATTAAACGTTTTTGTCAGTGCATTCTTAAACCCAGTCAGGTGTGTTCCGCCTTCCGGAGTATTAATGTTATTAACAAAGGTGTAGATATTTTCCGTGTAGGAATCGTTGTGCTGCATGGAAACTTCCACGTAAACCTTGTCACGGCTTCCTTCACAGTAAATCACCTGATCGTACAACGGAACCTTCCCCTTATTAAGATAGGTGACAAATTCTTTGATTCCGCCTTCATAGTGAAAAACTTTTTCTTTTTTCTCTTCCCTGTCATCTCTTAAGGTAATTTTTAAAGCCTTTGTAAGAAAAGCCGTTTCCTGAAGGCGGATTCTTAATGTCTCATAATCATAGACTGTGTCCTCAAAGATTTCTTTATCCGGAAGAAAGCGGACCTCTGTTCCATGCTGTTCCATACTGCAGGAACCTATGACTTTCAGCGGGCTTGCCACTTTCCCTCTCTCATATCTCTGATGGTAAATCTGACCGTCTTTATAGATATTCACTTCCAGCCATTGTGACAGGGCATTTACAACTGACGCTCCTACGCCGTGCAGCCCGCCGGACACTTTATATCCCCCGCCGCCAAATTTACCGCCGGCATGAAGTACCGTAAAAACAACTTCCACTGCCGGAAGTCCTGCCTTTTTCTGTATGTCTACAGGGATTCCCCGGCCATTGTCAATGACCGTAATCGAATTGTCCTGATTTATCTGCACGTCAATCTCCGTACAAAATCCGGCCAATGCTTCATCCACTGAATTGTCTACTATTTCATATACGAGATGATGAAGTCCTCTGGCAGAAGTACTGCCTATATACATACCAGGTCTTTTTCTTACTGCTTCCAGTCCCTCTAATATTTGGATTTGATCTGCTCCGTACTCCGTACCCATTCAGTACCTCCTTCTAAATAAATAAAGCTGATAATATTCTGTCCTTGGTCAGCTGCCTGCCGGAGATATCAATTTCGACCCCATTCTGGATTTGTTTTGTCAGAATATCGTCAGTACGAATATAACATCCAGCCATTCCCATATATTCTTCCTCCTAATTTTCTGCTGTCACAGTACCATGTACCACTTTGTAAATTCTGTCTATGGGAAAACGGTGATTTACAAAGTCTTCCACACCGGTACAGGTAATCATAGTCTGAATATCCCGGATTTCAGTCAGAAGCTGTTCCTGTCTTCCTCCGTCCAGTTCCGAAAGCACATCGTCTAGCAAAAGCACCGGACAATCCCGCACCACTTCTTTCACCAGTTCAATTTCTGACAATTTCAATGATAAAGCAGCTGTACGCTGCTGACCTTGAGATCCAAATTTCCTGATATCTATGCCGTCTACGAGAAAGCTGATGTCGTCTCGGTGGGGACCCGTGGTTGTGGTTTTCATCCTTATATCTGTCTCTCTGTTCAGGCAAAGTTTCTCTTCAAACTGTGCAGCCGTCACATTGGGCTCATAAGAGAGCATAAGGGATTCTTTTCCGCCCGAAATCTGGCTGTGGATCTTTTTTACAATCCTATTTAACCTGCTTACAAATTCTTCCCTGTCCTGTATCAGTTCTTTTCCGTATTGAGTCAGCTGCATGTCCCATACATCCAGGGTTTCCTCATATTCCGGGCGGAAATTCAGTTCTTTCAGCAGCTTATTTCTCTGCATGAGAACTTTGTTATACTGTATAAGGGCATGGACATACAGTTTATTTAGTTGACATAACTCCAAATCCATGAACCTTCTGCGCTCAGAAGGCCCGTTTTTTATAATATTCAAGTCCTCCGGAGAGAAAAAGACAATGTTGACAATCCCAAACAATTCGCTGGCTTTCCTGATAGGAATCCCGTTGATGGCGATTCCTTTTGCTTTATTTTTTTTTAAATGCATATCGATCCGATAGGGGACATCCAGTTTTCTTACGTTCATCTTAATATGGGACTCTTCCTCCTTGAACCGGATCATCTCTTTGTCTTTGCTTCCCCGGTGGGACTTGGTGGTGCTGCATACATATACAGCTTCCAGAACATTTGTTTTTCCCTGAGCATTATCACCATACAGGATATTCGTTCCCCGGCTGAAATCCATATGTAGTTCTTCGTAGTTCCTGTAATTTTTCAGTTCTATGGATTCGATAATCATGTCTGCGCTTCAATCCTTATGGTGTGTCCATGGTAGCTGACCATGTCACCGCCCCTGAGCTTTTTGCCTCTTTGATATTCAACCTGGCCGTTAACCTTTACTTCTCCGTCCAGAATGGCATACTTTGCATCGACGCCAGAATCTGCAAGGCCTGCAGCCTTGAGAGCCTGGCTTAATTTAATATATTCGTCTCTTAATTTAATAACTTCCATGGGAATCCTTTCTGCATGTTATCAGATAGTGGCTGCATTAAAGTTGACAGGCAGAATCAGATAGATATAGGTTTCATCTGAATCCTTGATAAAGCAGGGGGATTTTGGATTCATCATGTACAAATCCACTTCTTCATCATCAATGATGCGCAGAGCGTCCATAAGAAATTTGGGATTAAATCCGATCATAATGTCTTTTCCCGATTTGTGGATGGAAACCTCTGAATTCATAGAACCAAAGCTGGAATTCATCTTCAATTCCATAGTATTTTCTGTAATATTCAGAATAATAGGTTTTTTATCATTTTCTCGGACAAAGATTGTTGATCGGTCAATATTATCAAGAAAATCTTTCTTATTTATAGAAACTTTTGTCTCGTAATCACTGGACAGCATCTGTTCAATGCGGAAATATTCCCCCTCGATCAAGCGGGAAACAACGGTAGTGGAATCGAATTCAAACAAAATATGGTTTCTGCTGAAATATATCATCACCTCGCTGTCATTATCCCCGTTTAAGATTTTGCTTATTTCATTTAGAGTCTTGCCAGGAACAATAACTTTTATATCATCATAATTATCTTTCAAGGTAATTTTTCGGATAGACATCCTGTGTCCGTCCAGGGAGACTACTTTCAGCTCGCTTCCATTTACCTGAAACAATTCTCCTGTCATCATCTTATTGCTGTCATTTACCGAGATGGAAAACAGAGTCTGGCGGATGACTTCTTTTAAGGTAAACTGGGAAAGCCCGATATAATGGTCTTTTTCTATATATGGAAGATAAGAAAATTCTTCTCCGTCCTTACCCTGGAAGTGGAATACGGAAGATTCGCAGGTTATGGTGGTAGTATAATTTTCATCTACATGAATGGTGACGGGGGACTCTCCTCCCGGAAGTTTTCTGATAATTTCAGAAAAAAGTTTGGCTTCTAGAGCTATTTTTCCCTTTTCTTCTATGGTTCCCTCTACTACAGTCTCGATTCCCAGTTCCATGTCATTCCCGGTCAGTTTAATTTGCTCTGCAGATGCGTCAATAAGGATGCATTCAAGGATGGGCATGGTAGTCTTGGAAGAAACGGCTTTTAGTACAATATTAATACCGCTAAGTAAATCATCTTTTTTAAATGTCAGCTTCATAAATGTTGATAACTCCTTTGCTGGTTCATGGTTTATATAGAAAGAAATATATAGTTCTTTTTCGTAGCATTCGTAGTAGGGGCTGTGAATTTGTGTAAAACCTGGAAATAATTCTGAAATATGGGAAAAAACGGTGTTAAGAACTATGTGGAAAAGGTTCAAAATAAACCTGAAATTCAGAGTGGTTATCCACAGGGGGATATTCACGAAAAATCTCAAGGGCTTATCCACAGAAATTTAACAGGTTTTCCACAGCCTATTGTGGGTTAAGTTTCTTCTTTAATATCTCAATCGTATTGGCAGTGGTTTCATTGGTCTTAAGATCAGAGGCAATTTTATCCCTGCCATGAATAATGGTCGTGTGATCCCTGCCGCCTAACAGTCTGCCGATCTCCTGAAGGGGAGTGCCGGTGATCTCCTGGCATAAATACATGCAGATCTGGCGGGGATAGGCGATATTTTTGCTGCGCTTCTGGGAAGCGATATCAAGGGGGGTAAGGCCAAAATGATCCGCAACCACCTGGATAATGGTGTCCGCCGTAATCTTACGCCCGGCATTGGGAGAGATAATGTCCTTTAAGGCTTCTTCCGCCAATGCAATGGTAATCTCTTTATTGTGATCCAGTTTCGATAAAGCTACGATTTTGGTCAGGGCGCCTTCCAGTTCCCGGATATTGGATTTGATATTGGTAGCAATGTATTTGATGACCTCGTTATCAATATTATACCCTTCAAGGTCTTCTTTTTTGCGGAGAATCGCCATTCTGGTTTCATAATCAGGTGACTGGATGTCCACGGTAAGACCCCATTCGAAACGGGAACGGAGGCGTTCTTCCAGCGTCTCAATATCTTTCGGGGGCTTATCGGAAGATATGATAATCTGCTTTTTCGATTCATATAACGTATTAAAGGTGTGGAAAAATTCCTCCTGGGTACTTTCTTTGCCAATGATAAATTGAATATCATCAATGAGCAAAGCGTCGTTGTTCCTGTATTTTTCCCGAAATTCCGTGGTTGTAATGTTATTTTTGTTACGGATGGCATCAATAAGTTCATTGGTAAATTTTTCGGAGGAAACGTACAGAACCTTGGCGTCCCTGTTATTTTTTAATATGAAATGGGCAATGGAGTGCATCAGGTGAGTCTTTCCAAGCCCAACGCCTCCATAGATAAACAGAGGATTGTACACCTCTCCCGGAGATTCGGCTACTGCCAGTGCGGCTGCATGCGCCAAATTGTTGTTGGCGCCCACCACGAAGGTATCGAAAGTGTACCTGGGGTTTAAGTTGGCGCTTTGGATTGCCGTCTGGCTGACATCGCTGCCATTGACATTGATAAGCTGTTTTTCAGACTTTGACTTGCCTTTTATGGAATCTTCCGTGATAAATTCCACTGTACAGGCAAATCCGGTCATTTCTTCGATGGTCACCTGGAGGGGGATTCCATATTTTTTTCGGATATAGGTGACAAAATTAGCATCGGGAGCCATGATGCTGACCGTGGTTCCTTCTACAGAGTATACCTTTAAGGGCAGAAGCCATGTTTTATAGGAAACATCCAGAAGTTCGTGTTCCTCTTTTAAATGAAGCAGGATATCATCCCATTGTTGTTGTAGTTGTTCCAGCATAATTTGTCTCCTATCGTGTAATAAAAGGCAAAACAGCACATTTGCCCAATCTAAACTTATTTTACAATAGGAAGGAATTTTTTTCAATGAAAATAGAAAAATAATGTGGATAAGTTGGGGAAATTGTGTGTAAGCAGTGTGAAAAACCACCGGATAACCATATTTATCCACATTGTGGGGATAAGGACAAGTATGCTTATAAACACGGACAAAAACATGAAAATACAGGAAAAAATGGCAGAGCCTGTGCAGAAACTCACGTAAATCCAGAGAGTTATCCACAAGTTATCAACATTTTGTGGATAAGTGGGGAAAGATCTGGGGGAAATGTTATTGATTCAAATGCCGCGAAACGAAAAATAAGTTGACGCAAACGGGATGTATCTATATAATTTTACTGTCAGTCCATTTTATGTTCTTGTCTTTGGACAAAACGGCAACTATTTAACGCATTGTATCTTGAAAGAGAACAGTAGCAGGAGGTAAGAAAGATGAAAACAAAGAAAAGAGACACTCGTTATCTGACCAGTGTCGCACTTATGGCGGCAATTGTCATCCTTTTGGCCAATACGCCTTTGGGGATGATTCAGCTGCCTGTTATTAAGGCGACAACTGTGCACATCCCGGTTATTCTGGGGGCCATTCTTTTGGGGCCCGGGGCCGGGGCCATTCTCGGAGCGGTTTTTGGAGTCTGCTCACTCATAAGCAACACCATGGCGCCTACCCTTTTGTCCTTTGCATTTTCTCCGTTTATGAGCATGACAGGTATTTTGGGGGCGGTGAAGGCATTATGGATTTCCGTGGGATGCAGAATTATGATTGGGGTTATTTCAGGATGGCTTTGGATACTGCTGAAAAAATGTAAGGTTCCCTCAGCAATAGCGCTGCCTGTTACGGGATTTGCAGGGTCCATGGTAAATACGGTTTTTGTTATGGGAAGCATTTATGTGCTCCTTGCCGGCGAGTATGCTCAGGCCAGAAGCGTGGCCATGGATGCGGTGTGGGGACTGATCATGGCAACTATAACCGGCTCCGGTATTCCGGAAGCTGTTGCAGCAGGCATACTGGTGGCAGTGGTGGGAAAAATATTGGTCCATACAGTGCCATATTTGGTGAAAAGTGCTTGACTTTAGGGGATTACTTCTTTATAATTGAAACGATGTTTATTTTAGAATAGTCCTAATGCGCTTATGAAAAATAAGTTGCGGCGGTTAAGGTTGTGATCGCTGCGTAAGATTGGATAAAGAGGAGGTGCCGCGATATGAAGATGACATTTCAGCCAAAGAAGAGACAGAGAGCTAAGGTTCATGGTTTCAGAGCCAGAATGAGTACTCCAGGCGGAAGAAAAGTGTTAGCTGCCAGAAGAGCAAAGGGAAGAGCAAGATTATCTGCTTAAGCAGTCAGGCCGCAAGAAATTGTGGCCTTTTCTTTTCTTTAAATATTTGCTGACAGGGAGGTTCAATGAAACGATTTCCTTCTATTAAAAAGAACAGTGATTTTCAGTTTATTTATAAAAACGGAACATCTTATGCCAACAGACTGCTGGTTATGTATGTATACCAAGGGGACAGGGAGGATACGCGGATCGGGATCTCAGTCAGCAAAAAGGTGGGGAACAGCGTGGTAAGACATCATGTAACCCGGTTAATAAGGGAAAGTTTTCGATTGAACAGAGAGCATTTGGACCCTGGATTAGACATCATTGTGGTTGCCCGGGCGGCAGCTAAGGATTCGGATTACAAAAAAATAGAGAGTGCATACAGGCACTTGTGCGGACTGCATAACATTATGAAAGAATTGAAGTGATAGTTGATGATAAAAAAAATATTGATACTGTGCATTCGGGGATATCAGGTTTTTTTATCGCCTTTAAAGGTAAGGAATCACTGTATTTACACGCCTACGTGTTCTCAATACGCCATTGAGGCACTTACAAAGTATGGCGCGGTGAAAGGTTTATGGTTGTCCATAAGGAGGATATTAAGATGCCATCCATGGGCAGAAGGCGGTTATGATCCAGTTCCGTAACGATGAGGAGGTAGTTCATTGGATTTTTTAGTTCTGACAAAAGCAGGCGGCATTTTAGGCCCTATTGCCCAGATCCTGGGATGGATCATGGAGGCACTGTTTCGGTTTACCAGTATGTTCGGGGTGATGAATATTGGCTTGTGCATTATTCTGTTTACCATAGCCATGAAGCTTCTGATGCTGCCTTTGACTTTAAAACAGCAGAAGTCCAGCAAGCTGATGACTGTTATGCAGCCTGAACTGCAGGCCATTCAGAAGAAATATAAGGGGAAGAATGACAATGATTCCATGATGCGGATGAATGTGGAGACAAAAGCTGTTTATGAAAAATACGGCACTTCTATGACAGGCGGCTGTCTTCCGCTTTTGATTCAGCTTCCCATTATGTTTGCGTTATACCGGGTAATGTATAATATTCCGGCATATGTAAGCTCGGTGAGAAATTATTTTGATCTGATTATTGAAAAACTGCCGGCAGGCTTTGCTTCTTCAGAAGTATTTACCGGCCTGGCCGAAACCCATAAACTGACAACTGCTGATTATTCCAATATGGATAAAGTAGTTGATCTTCTTTATAAACTGACAGACAAACAGTGGGAAGAGCTGGCAGCAGTCTTTCCGGATATTGCGGGCGTGGTAAATGCTGCAGGCGAGAATGTAATTAATGCTATTAACGGCATGCAGCAGTTTTTAAGCATGAACATTACGTATACGCCTTTTAACGTTCTGAAGGAATTTATAAGCGGAAATTCAGAAATAACATTGGTTATGGCGTTTATTGCCCTGATGATCCCTGTGCTGTCCGGTCTTACCCAGTGGTATAGCACAAAACTTATGAGTTCTACTCAGCCCCAGGTCAGTGACGAGGAAAATCCAAGCGCTGCCATGATGAAATCCATGAACATCTATATGCCGCTGATGTCCGTATTTTTCTGTTTTTCTTTCCCGCTTGGCATCGGTCTTTACTGGGTGGCCAGCAGCATGCTTCAGGTGGTACAGCAGATTGGCGTTAATGCATATCTGAGCAAGGTGGACATTGACGAACTGATTAAAAGAAATGTGGAGAAGGCAAATAAAAAGAGGGCTAGGAAAGGGCTTCCCCCTCAAAAGGTGAATATGAACGCAGGCCAGACCCTTAAAAGCCTTCAGGCTGCGGAACAGAGGGAGGAGGCAGCCAGGACGGCAAAGATTGAAAAGACAAAGGCTATTGTGAAAGAATCCACAGATTATTATAACAGGGATGCAAAACCTGGCAGCCTGGCAGCAAAAGCGAACATGGTGCAGAAGTATAATGAGAGGCACAAAAAATAGGAGGGGTACCTATGAATATGATTACCGTAACTGCAAAGACTTTGGATGAGGCCATTACCAAAGCTCTGATTGAATTGGGCACTACCAGTGATAATCTTGAGTATACGGTTATTGAGAAGGGAAGTTCGGGATTTCTTGGTTTATTTGGAAAAAATGTGGTAATACGTGCAAGTAAGAAAAAAGAAGATGATGACCTGGAAGCTTTTTTGACTACAGGTAAAATTGACAGCGCTTCTCTTGAGATAGCGAAAGAGAAAAAAGAAGAGAAGAAGGAAAAAGAGGATTCTAAGGAAAACAAAAAGGACAGTTCTAAAAAGAATTTTCAGAAGAGCCAGAAGAAGAATCAGCAAAAGGCAGCAAGGGAGCAGGCTGTATCTGAGACAAAGGAAGAGATGAAGGCAGCAAAAGCGATTCAGAAGGCGGCAATTCCTGCGGCGGCACAGACATCTGTCACAGCGGAGAAAAAGGAAGACATTCAGGATCTGCCAGGCTCTGTTTCCTTGGATTTGGAGGCGAAGAAGCCTGCCAAGAAGATTGATGTGGATGCCTGTGAGAGAGCAGCCAAAGAATTTTTGGGCAAGGTATTCGGCGCCATGGGGATGGAGGTTACCGTTACGCCGTCATTTGAAGAGAAGGATAAGGAACTGACCCTTGATCTAGCCGGCGCGGATATGGGAATTCTGATTGGCAAAAGAGGACAGACTCTTGATTCTCTTCAGTATCTTACCAGCCTTGTTGTAAACAAAGAGTGTGACGGTTATGTCCGGGTGAAACTGGATACAGAGAATTACAGGGAGCGCAGAAAGGCTACTTTGGAATCCCTTGCAAAGAATATTGCATATAAGGTGAAAAGAACCAGAAGAAGTGTGTCCTTGGAGCCTATGAATCCTTATGAGAGAAGGATTATCCATGCGGCGCTTCAAAATGACCGTTATGTGGTGACCAGAAGCGAGGGGGAAGATCCGTTCAGGCATGTGGTGATCTCCCTTAAGAGAGAGGGCCGGGAGAGGGATCGCAGAGACGGAAAAAGAGGCCAGGGACGCAGTCAGAGCCAGGAGAAGGAACAAGAGTAAGCGTATAGAAAGGTAAGGCGGGGAGACAGGTCCCCGCTTTTTCTTTAATCAGGACAGGAATGGGAGAATGATGAGGTTATGAATCATACAGATACGATTGCAGCCATTGCAACTGCCGTAAGCAGTTCAGGAATCGGAATTATCAGAATCAGCGGCGAGAATGTATGTTCGATTGCAGAAAAAATATTTCGAAAAGCCGGAAATAAGAAGTGGGATATGACTGACAGTGACCACAAAGTTGTTTACGGTCATATTTATGATGGGGATGAGATGGTGGACGAGGTACTAATGCTAGTCATGAAGGGACCTCATAGTTATACCGGCGAGGATACGGTTGAGATTGATTGTCATGGCGGTGTGCTGGTGATGAAGAGAATACTGGAAACCGTGATTAAATACGGAGCAAGGCCGGCGGAACCAGGAGAATTTACCAAAAGGGCATTTTTAAACGGAAGGATTGATCTGTCACAGGCAGAAGCTGTAATGGATGTGATCAGCGCACAAAATCAGTATGCATTGAAAAGTTCCATGAATCAGTTAAAGGGGAAGGTGTCAGAGAAAATACGGGAGTTAAGGGAAAAAATTATTTATGAGATTGCTTTTATTGAGTCAGCGCTGGATGATCCGGAGCATATCTCATTGGACGGATATCCGGACAAGCTTAAGAGTAAGCTTGAACCTATGATAAGGGAGATTCAGAGGCTTATTGATTCTTCGGACAATGGAAGGGTTATGAAGGAAGGAGTTAAGACTGTAATTTTGGGAAAGCCAAATGCGGGAAAATCTTCTCTGATGAATGTTCTTGCCGGCCAGGAACGGGCCATTGTTACAGATATTGCAGGCACTACCAGGGACATTTTAGAGGAGCACATACGGATGGAAGGGATCAGTCTTAACGTGGTGGATACAGCAGGGATCAGGGAGACAGACGACGTAGTGGAACAAATTGGCGTTTCCAGGGCAAAGGAAGCTGCCAGAGACGCGGATTTGATCATTTACGTGGTGGACGCTTCTGTTCCTTTGGATGAAAATGATGAAGATATTATAAAGCTGATTGAGAGTCAAAAGGCAATTGTTCTTTTGAATAAATCGGATCTTGAGACAGTGGTAACAGCAAAGGAACTTAAGAAAAGGACAGGGCAGAAGGTAATTGCAGTTTCTGCAAAGGATGAAACCGGAATGGAAGAACTGGAGAAAACCGTAAGGAATATGTTTTACGAAGGTGAGATAGATTTTAACGATGAGATTTATATTACAAGCGTAAGACATAAAACAGCATTGACGGAAAGCTGTACCAGCCTTATGATGGTTATGGAAAGCATTGATTTAGGAATGCCGGAAGATTTTTATTCAATTGATTTGATGAATGCTTATGAACAGTTGGGAAGCATTATAGGGGAAGCGGTGGAAGAAGATTTGGTTAATGAGATTTTCAGCAGATTTTGTATGGGAAAATAGAATAAAAATTATGTGAATAGATGATTGAATGGGAGATTTACCAGAGTACGGGTAATAATTAGGAGGAAATCAGATATGCCATGCTTGGAGGAATTTTATGATATTGTGGTAGTGGGAGCCGGACATGCAGGCTGCGAAGCAGCTTTGGCTTGTGCAAGGCTGGGTCTGGAGACGATTATGTTTACAGTAAGTGTGGACAGCATTGCTCTTATGCCGTGCAATCCTAATGTTGGAGGGAGCTCCAAGGGACATTTGGTAAGAGAGCTGGATGCTCTTGGAGGAGAGATGGGTAAGAATATTGATAAGACCTTTATCCAGTCAAAGATGTTAAACGAGTCTAAGGGACCAGCGGTTCATTCTTTACGGGCACAGGCTGATAAGCAGGATTATTCCAGAGAAATGAGAAAAACTTTGGAAAATACGGAGCATTTAACGATTCGTCAGGCGGAAGTGTCGGAGATCATTGCGGATGGGGGAAAGATCAAAGGTGTTAAGACTTTTTCAGGGGCAGCTTATTATAGTAAGGCAGTCGTGCTGGCTACAGGAACGTATCTGAATGCCAGGTGTATTTATGGGGAAGTTAGCTATGCAACTGGTCCCAACGGACTGCAGGCAGCTAATCATCTGACAGATTCTTTAAAAGCCAATGGGGTAGAAATGTTTCGGTTTAAGACAGGAACGCCTGCCAGAGTGGATAAAAGGAGTATTGATTTTTCCAGGATGGAGGAGCAGTTTGGAGATAAAAAAGTGGTTCCTTTTTCTTTTTCTACAGATCCGGATATGATACAGAAAGATCAGGTTTCCTGCTGGCTGACTTATACTAATGAAAAAACCCATGATATTATTCGTGCCAATTTAGACAGATCGCCTCTTTTTTCAGGCGCTATTGAGGGAACCGGACCAAGGTATTGTCCTTCCATTGAAGATAAAGTAGTGAAGTTTCCGGAAAAGGAGAGACATCAGGTATTTATCGAGCCTGAGGGACTCTATACCAATGAAATGTACTTGGGCGGCATGTCCAGTTCACTTCCGGAAGACGTTCAGCATGCCATGTACAAAACAGTGCCGGGCCTTGAGCATGTGAAGATTGTGAGAAATGCTTATGCAATTGAGTATGACTGCATTAATTCCAGGCAGCTGAAGCCGACTTTGGAATTTAAGGCCATCGAGGGATTATTCAGCGGGGGACAGTTTAATGGCAGCTCCGGTTATGAGGAGGCTGCGGTTCAGGGATTTATGGCAGGTGTAAATGCCTCTATGAAAGTACTGGGAAGAGAACAGTATGTACTGGATCGATCTCAGGCGTATATTGGCGTTTTGATCGATGATCTGGTTACAAAGGAAAATCATGAACCTTACCGTATGATGACGTCAAGGGCAGAATATCGTCTGCTTCTCCGACAGGATAATGCGGATCTGCGTCTCCGGGCCATTGGCCATGAAATTGGTTTGGTCAGTGATGTGGATTACGAAAGGACATTAAAAAAAGAGAGGGACATTGAGAGGGAGATTGAGCGTCTGGAACATACCAATATCGGGGCAAACGCAGCAGTTCAGGAATTTCTGATAAAGCATGGAAGCACCCCTTTAAAGACAGGAGCTACCTTGGCGGAACTTGTCAGAAGGCCGGAATTAGATTATGTTATGTTAAAGGAATTAGATGATAAAAGACCGCAGCTTCCGTATGATACTGTGGAGCAGGTCAATATAAATATAAAGTATGAAGGATATATAAGGAGACAGAAACAGCAGGTCGTCCAGTTTAAAAAACTGGAATCTAAAAAGATGAGTGCAGATTTTGATTATAGTTCTGTGAAAAGCCTTCGGAGAGAAGCGGTTCAGAAGCTGAATTTGTATAAACCTGCATCTATTGGACAGGCATCCAGGATTTCAGGGGTTTCGCCAGCAGATATATCAGTGCTTCTGATTTATTTGGAACAGCTTCGCCATGGGGAAAAGAAATATTAGAGTAATGTATAAGGTTTGGAAAAAATTTGTCAGTGTATGATAAAAATGTGGAGAAAATATGGAACAGAAATTTAGGGTTTTAATGGAACAGGGGTTAAGAGAATTTTCTATTGAACTGTCAGAAAAACAGATCGATCAATTTTATAAATATTACAGACTTCTTTTACAATGGAATGAAGTTATGAATTTAACTGCTATAACTCAGTTAGAAGAGGTAGTAACCAAGCATTTTGTGGATAGTTTATCGCTTGTAAAGACGGTTGACAGGGGAGCATTAAGTGAATTAAGCGTGCTGGACTTAGGAACAGGAGCAGGATTTCCTGGAATTCCGCTTAAGATTGCATTTCCTTCAATAAAAATGGTATTGATGGATTCCCTAAATAAAAGGATCAAATTTTTAAATGATGTCATAGCCAAATTAGAACTTCATGATATATATGCTGTTCATGGAAGGGCTGAAGACTATGGCAGAGATGATGAGTACAGGGAACAATTTGATTTGTGTGTATCCAGGGCAGTGGCTAATCTGTCTACCTTGTCAGAGTACTGTATTCCGTTTGTAAAAATAGAGGGTATTTTTGTTTCCTACAAGTCTGGAAATGTGGACGAGGAACTCAGACAGTCAAAAGGTGCGCTGGAACTGCTTGGAGGCAGAATAGAGTCAGTGGCGGAATTCTTGCTGCCGGGATCTGATATGGGGAGAACATTAATTAAGATAAAAAAGATAAAGACCACATCAAAAAAATATCCCAGGAAAGCAGGGATTCCTGGAAAAGAACCATTGGTTTAAAATATGTTAAGGATATTTAAAAGAGCAGAGTCCAATAGGGAAGATGATTTGAAGAACAGATAAAACTTATCCATTCTTCAAATCATCTTTTTTATTAAGCAAGAAATGTAAATACATTAGATAAAAACTCTGCTGGTTTTTCAAGCTGAGGGAGATGGCTTGTCCCGGATATTATGCAATATTCAATGGCAGGGTTATAGTCTATATATTCCAGAAAAATATCTTTTATATGTTCTTTGTGGCTGCCTCCAATAAGGCATATACTGTTGTCAATTTTTTTTAGGGCATTTATAATGTTGCATTTTGTGTAATTACAACGGACGCAGGCATATATGGATTTTGGAGAGAATCCTAAATGGGCGGCTTCATAGTACGCATTAACAGAAGAATCTTTTATTGATTCTGAGTCGGCATAATAATGGTTAAGAAACGAATCTCTTATTGACCTTTTGCTGACTGCAATATAATACAGCAAAGTTCCTATAATGGGAAAATCCAAAAAGCGTTTGTAATATTTTGAGTAGGGGCCTGGAAGCTGGCTACAGGTATTAATACTTTCAGGATTTGTCAGCATCAGGTGATCAAATAGGCCTGGCGTGTTTGCACATGCCATTATGACGAAAGAAGAAGAACTGCCTGTGGCAATTACGTCAGTGCGGTGTCCAATCTCTGATTTGATAAAATCGGAAATAAGCTGTACATAGACATAATTGGTGTACGTCAGGCAAGGTTTTTCTGACTGACCGCAGCCTAATAAATCAATGGAATATACAGTAAAAGATTTGGAAAGAGCTGGAATTATTTTGTGCCATTCATAACTGCTGGAAGCAGCATCCAGATCATGGATCAGAAGCAATGGTTTTCCAGATCCGGTTTTTGTGTAATGGATATCTCCAAGCCGCCAATGGAATAGTATTTTGGAAGAATCATCGGATAATATATTTTTTGAGGTTGCGGACATTTTTATATATTTGTTAATTAGGCTGATAGCAGAAATTGAACTGGTAAATAATAGTGAGGCAGTAATTAGCCTGTTCTTTGTTGTCATAATCAGACTCCTTTAGGGATTAGGTTTTATATGGTTATTATACCCATTATTTATAGCTATGACAACGATTTTGGATTAAATAATTAATAAAACTTAATTATTTAATTTAATCATAAAAAAAGATAAAATGGCTTGTAATATGCTGTGGATCTTCTGGAATATTTATGGTCAATAACAATAAAATTATGGTATAAAATGTTTCACGTGAAACATTTATAAATGATTTTATTTTTTAATATTTTAAGCTGACTTTTACAGTATTTTTAAGAATATTATTCTGGGTCAATAAAAAGATAGTGAAATTATTTTTTATGTTTTGGATAGTCGTTGTAATGCTACCCAAAAAGCATACAAAAATATAGCACAGAGTTTGGCAAAAGAATTTGTGTTTATAGCATTCTAAAGTATTAAATAGATCAAATGTGTAAAAGTCAGGATTCACGTGAAACATTTATATATGATTTTATGTATTAAAACTATAATACTGACAGAATTTTTAAAACTGTTATTAAAAGACATAGATTTATGGATCAGCAGGCTATTTATAAACCTTTTATCTTTTTTTCCAGAAAAGACATATGAAAAAATATGAAAGTGTGGTATACTATCATTTGTGTCAGAAAGGAATTATTATGGGAAGAATAATTGCAATTGCGAATCAAAAAGGCGGAGTTGGAAAAACAACTACTGCTATTAATTTGTCCTCTTGTCTGGCTGAGGCCGGACAGAAAGTATTATTGGTAGATTGCGATCCACAGGGAAATGCAACCAGTGGTGTGGGATTAGAAAAGGGGTACATAGACAAAACGGTTTACGAATTACTAATTGGTGAATGCAGGGTAAATGAGTGTATTGTCAGAGAAGCACTTGATTATTTGGATGTGCTTCCGTCAGATGTAAATCTTGCAGGTGCGGAAATTGAACTTTTAGATTTTGAAAATAAAGAGTCAATTTTAAAAAGTCATTTATTAACCGTGGAGAAGTATTATGATTATTTAATTATTGATTGTCCGCCCTCTCTAAATTTACTTACAATAAATGCATTAACTGCTGCGGATACTGTATTGATTCCAATTCAATGTGAATACTATGCATTGGAGGGGTTAAATCAGGTATTAAAGACAGTAAATTTAGTTAAGAAAAAATTAAACCCTGGATTGGAAACAGAAGGTGTAGTTTTTACTATGTATGATGGCAGGACAAATTTATCTTTGGAAGTTGTGGAAAGTGTAAAGAGTAATTTGAATCAAAACATATACAAAACAATTATACCGAGAAATGTTCGATTGGCAGAGGCGCCTAGTCATGGAATGCCGATTAATTTGTATGATTCAAGATCTACAGGGGCAGAAAGTTATAGATTGTTGGCAGCAGAAGTGATGAGCAGAGGAGAGGATATTTGATGGCAAAAAGAACAGGTTTGGGCAAAGGATTAGGGGCTATTTTTGGAGAAGATGTAGTAGAAAATTCAGAAGTAGAAAATAAAAATGTTTCACGTGAAACATCTGCAGGATACTCTGATGAAGAAAAGAGAGAGGAACCTGGAAAAGAATATATGATGAAGCTATCCATTATAGAACCAAATCAGTCACAGCCGAGAAAAGATTTTAATGAGGAAGCTATTGCACAGTTAGCTGATTCTATTAAAAAGTATGGAATATTGCAGCCTCTTTTGGTTCAGAAGCAAGGAGAGCATTTTGAAATTATTGCAGGTGAACGAAGATGGAGAGCAGCAAAAGAAGCAGGACTTAAGGAAGTTCCTGTAGTAATTAAAGAGTACACCAAGCAGCAGGCAATGGAAATTGCTTTAATTGAAAATGTACAAAGAGAAGATTTAAATCCTATAGAAGAGGCACAGGCTTATCAGCAGCTGATGCAGGAATTTGATTTAACTCAGGAGGAAATTGCCGAGCGTGTTTCCAGAAGCCGGACTGCAATTACTAATTGTATGAGATTGCTGAAGTTAGATAAAAGAGTGCAGGAAATGCTGATCCAGGGGCAGCTGTCCAGTGGACATGCAAGGGCATTGTTAGCATTGGAAAATCAGGACGCACAATATCAAATTGGATTAAAAATTATAGATCAGAAATTAAGCGTTCGGGAAGTTGAAAAATTAGTTAAGTTATTGGGTAAGCCTAAAAAACAGGAAAAGCCAAAGGAAGAGGAAAAAGATTTAAGTTTCATTTTTAGGGATTTGGAAGAAAGAATGAAACAGGTTATGGGAACAAAGGTAATTATAAATAAAAAGGACAGGAATAAAGGGCGCATTGAAATAGAGTATTATTCGGAGGCTGAATTGGAGAGGATTGTTGAATTGATTGAGTCTATAAAATAAATTTAGATAACAGCTGAATTATTTAAAATGTTACAAAAATGAAGTAAAGTGAGG
Organism: uncultured Hungatella sp.; assembly: GCA_947089145.1. Lineage (GTDB taxonomy): Bacteria > Bacillota > Clostridia > Lachnospirales > Lachnospiraceae > UBA3402. Next base: position 27,763 of record CAMUJH010000050.1, read on the forward strand.
AAGCATCATGGTAACAGAGAGCATGTTAAATAGCTGGCCTATGGACCCGGCTATTGTTATCCTAAGTTTAGGGGTTATCACAATTCTTCTTTTGATTATGGTTATCATATGTGTAGTACAGACAAATCGGCTTTATCGTAAATATGATTTATTTATGAGAGGAAAAGATGCAGAGTCTTTAGAAGATATTATTGTTGATCAGATTGCGGACATTACAGAATTAAAAATTCAGGATCGAACAAATAAGGATATTTTAAAATCATTGACAAGAGGGGTAAGAGGATCTTATCAAAAATTTGGTATGGTAAAATATAATGCATTTACAGGAATGGGTGGAAATTTAAGCTTTGCTTTTGCATTGCTGGATACCAATAATACCGGATTTATATTAAATTCAGTTCACAGCAGGGAAGGATGTTATCTCTATATAAAAACAATAGAAAAAGGAGAGACAGATACACCTCTCGGAAAAGAGGAAAAAGAAGCACTAGAACAGGCATTAGGTTATTGATGCCTGTCTTTTATTTTTTTATTGACGTATAAAGAGTGAATTGGTATAATGTCATAGTAACGCAATAAAGTGTAAAATATAATGATTGTGAAAAAGGAGGAAATCTCTATATGTCATATGTAGACGAGATTTATGCGAAAGTAGTGGAGCAGAATCCTGGCGAAAGTGAATTTCATCAGGCGGTTAAAGAGGTTCTTGATTCCCTGAAATTGGTAATTGATGCGAATGAGGAGAAATACAGGAAGGCAGCTTTACTTGAGCGGCTGGTTGAGCCGGAGAGGATTATTTCTTTTCGTGTTCCCTGGGTAGATGATAATGGACAGGTTCAGGTAAATAAAGGATACCGTGTACAGTTTAACAGTGCTATCGGTCCATATAAGGGCGGTTTAAGGCTTCATCCTTCTGTAAATCAAGGAATTTTAAAATTTCTTGGTTTTGAGCAGGTATTTAAGAACTCTCTTACTGGTCTTCCTATTGGCGGCGGAAAAGGTGGTTCTAACTTTGATCCGAAGGGGAAATCTGACAGAGAGGTTATGGCTTTCTGCCAGAGTTTTATGACAGAACTTCATAAGTATATTGGTGCAGATCAGGATGTTCCGGCAGGAGATATTGGTGTAGGCGCAAGAGAGATTGGCTTTATGTATGGGCAGTACAAGAGACTGACTGGTCTTTATGAGGGGGTTCTTACAGGAAAGGGCCTTACTTATGGCGGTTCTCTGGCACGTACTCAGGCAACGGGCTATGGGTTAATCTATATACTTGATGAGATGTTAAAGCATAATGGAAAAGAACTGGCAGGAAAGAAGGTAGTTATTTCCGGTTCCGGTAATGTGGCAATCTATGCTACAGAGAAAGCGCAGCAGTTGGGAGCTACAGTGGTGGCACTGAGTGATTCTAATGGTTATGTGTATGATAAAGACGGCATTAAACTGGATATTGTTAAGGATATTAAAGAAGTACGCCGTGGAAGAATTAAAGAGTATGCAGATGCTGTTCCTGGAGCGGTATATACAGAAGGAAAAGGAATCTGGACTATTCCATGCGATATTGCCCTTCCATGTGCAACCCAAAATGAACTGAATTTAGAGGATGCGAAAGCTTTGAAAGCAAACGGATGCTTTGCTGTAGCGGAGGGTGCCAATATGCCGTCTACAAGAGAGGCAACTGATTTCTTCCTGGAGAATAAGATGCTGTTTATGCCTGGAAAGGCGGCTAATGCAGGCGGTGTGGCTACATCAGCGCTGGAAATGAGCCAGAACAGCCAGAGACTTGCCTGGACGTTTGATGAGGTGGATGCAAAGCTTAAAGATATTATGGTAAATATCTATGCAAAGGCGGCAGCCGCTGCAGAGAAATATGGCGTACCTGGCAATTATGTGGCAGGAGCTAATATTGCGGGATTTGAAAAAGTGGTAGATGCTATGATGGCTCAGGGAATTGTATAAAGTACAGCTGCCAAGGCTTATATTAGCACTTTGTCATGCATGTTTCAGTGTATTAAAGAAGTATCTCTATCTTATTCATGGCCGGCATCAGCCAATGATATTTGTATAGTTATTTGAAAAGCATATCACTAAACAGAAAAATGCAAATGGGCAATAATGATAAATTGGAAAAGGGTTCCGGGAGGTAAGGTTCTGGAATCCTTTTTTCTAACTTTTGTAATATGAATTTAGGAGTATAATTTTATTAAAAAGAAAAATTTTATTATAATTAAAAAATGAAAGATATATATTTTATATAAATCATTGATCAAATAGGAAGGTAAGGTTGCAATATAGGGTATTATCGGTTATAATAAGAAAGCTTTACTACAAAAGTTCCGCCGCTGAATAGGCGGCATGCATTCAGGTGCGCCAAATGTACCTGTCTGACTTTCATGTTATGTGTGTGTCTACAGCGAGATGCATGAAGAGTTTGCTGTAAGGGTATGATTTAGATTATGATATAAAGAGAGAAGGTGAGTTTATGCATAGGTTTCTGCGTACAATTGGATTTAGTGAATATCAAAAAAAACATAATATAGATGGGTTAATTAGAGATTTGGCAGACCATAGCCAGCCAAGCCAGATACGAAAAATTCAGTTAGATGATGAAACTAATCTGTGTGAAGTAAGGATAGAAACGGCTCCGGGAATGGGAGTAAATATTTATGGGGAAATGGATGAAACAGGAGATATAAGGCCGGAATATTATGTTCCTTATGTATTAGGCCAGGTTCCGTCTTCTAATGCGGATTGTTCGATTCAGCGTCATACAGACAGAGAGACTTATGCAGGCCTTCTTGACGAGTATAAAGTTGGTATTTCTCTGATTTACTATCTGGAAAATGTGATGGAGTATCGGGAAAGAAAAATGTCCAGAGCTTCTACAGAAGTGGATTGTGTAAACTTAGCTGGCTTATCAGTTAAAGGAAAAATTCTTCTTCCTATTAAAAAGACAGCAAAGCAAAGGGAAATGGCAAAGGTAGCATCAAAGGAGAGAAATAATCTTCTGGAAGCAGCAAAAAATGGCAGTGAGGAAGCAATGGAAACATTGACAATAGATGATATCGATCTTTATTCCCAGATATCAAGGCGTGTTTTAAAGGAAGATATTTATTCTATTATTGAGTCATGTTTTATGCCTTGTGGTATTGAGTGTGACCAGTATTCGATTATCGGGACAATTCATGAATTGAAGCCATTGAAAAACTGTGTAACAGGGGAAGAAGTTTACACAATGAAATTAGAATGCAATGATATGTTTTTTGATGTTGCTATTAATAAGCAGGACTTGATCGGAGAACCCCAAGTTGGAAGAAGATTTAAGGGACAGATTTGGATGATGGGAACTGCTAAATTCAAGGCTTGACGAATTAGAAAAATCTGGTATAATAGGATTGTTACTGAGTTTATTCTTTTTTATGAATAAGATACCTGTCTTTACATTTCTTGTTGTAGTAATTTTTTAGGCAGGAATGTAACAAGATATATAAGTTTATACACGTTTCCGTAGCTCAGATGGATAGAGCGACTGCCTCCTAATATCCCGGTCATCAAAGTCCGTGGAGGTAAAAAAGCTCTTTTCATAAACTTCATATCGTTCGAGTCCTCGTAGCTCAGCTGGATAGAGCACACGCCTCCTAAGCGTGGGGTCGGAAGTTCAAATCTTCTCGGGGACGCTGGAATGCCGTAACTTCAAGGGTTGCGGCATTTTTGTCCCTCCAGGGATTCCAACGTAACCTCCTTTCATGGCTGTATTTTCGACCTGCCGCCTGTGGGGGAAGTCTTAAAAGGAATCGAACCCC
>CAMUJH010000051.1 GCA_947089145.1 uncultured Hungatella sp.
TGTCGCTTAACAGTCTATTAAGCGGCAGATTTGCAGCAGATTATGCAGCAAAATATAAAAGGAGATGAGAACAATCTGGTATCTGCTGACATGCCCAGAGGGAGAAGAGGCAGATTATATGGAGAAATGTACAAACCTTGCGGCTCCGGGGAAGATGGAAAAAATGGTCTGCTTCCAGTATCAGCGCATGATCCGTTACGGAGGCCAGTGGCATGTGGAAAACCGGACAGCCCTGCCGGGATGCGTCTTCCTGGCCGGCGCCGGTGCGGCGCTGTTAAGGAGAGGCGGGCAGAAGGCTGATGGAACGAGACAGGACATTTTTCTGACTCCGTGCGATCCTCCCTATTTAAAGGAACTGTGCCAGGACGGCGCACTGATCGGAATATCGAAAGGAATCATAAAGAACGGGGTGCCCGTGGTAACCAGCGGGCCGCTGAGAGGCCGGGAGGGCCTGATCCGAAGGATTGACCGCCATAAAAGGACCGCATGGATTGAGATCCCGCTTAACGGGGGAAAGAGGCAGGTGACGGTTGGCCTGGAGATCTATGAGAAAGAGATATAGAGAGGAATAAAATAGAGCTAAGGCAGTACCGAAGCTGGTTTAGCCGTATTTACCCGCCTTGCGGGTGGAATAACCCGTGTTTTCATATAATATCGGGCGGAAATATAAAAGCCTGCTGTAGTACCGGCAAGATTGAGGAAGGGATCGCTGAAGCATTGGCACAGGGGTCAGGTACTCATGGTCATATTGGCAGATCTGGAGATTTGCATGTGGAGGCCGCAGTTTCATTTATAGCTGCGGGATGGCGAAGCATGCCCTGAATAGGGTGTATGTTAAATACGGCACCAATAGGATAAGCCCTTGAGAACGATTTCCTGTGCAAAATGGCAAAAGCAAAATAGCAAAATTTTGGCTTCGGTTTATCCGGGCTAAGAGTAAAGAACGGAAAAATGAAAAGGAGAGCCAGGTATGTGGTATGTCATCCAGACCCTCAGCGGGCAAGAGGAGGGAACTGCTGATGTGATCAGAAAGATAATCTGCCATGATCTCGTCCGGGAATGTTTCGTCCCCAAAAGGGAACGGATGAAAAAGTTTCAGGGGACATGGAACAAAGTGGAGGAGGTACTGTTTCCAGGCTATGCGTTTGTGGTTTCGGACAGGCCGGAGGAATTATACAGGGAATTGAAAAAGGTTCCCAAATTAACCAAGCTGCTGGGTAGGGAAAAGGATTTCTTCTTTTCACTAAGTGAAAAAGAGGAAAGGCTGGTAAGAGGAATGGGAGACAGGAACCATAGGACGCACCTGTCCCAAATAGAATTGGCGGAAGGGAAAACAATCCGGGTAACCAGCGGGCCGCTGAAAGGTTATGAGGGAAATATTGTGAAAATGAATCTTCATAAAAGGGAAGTGACGGTGAAGGTTGAATTTATGGGAAGAGATGTGGAATTGAAGATGGGAATCCGGCTGCCGGATATGAAGTCAGGCCCTAAATGCATTTGCAGGAAAAACAGCGGCACAGTTCTGTAGTTTTATAGATGGATGCTTTATAGGAAACGGCACCTGTAATCCCCCATGCGCCCGGTCGGGGACGCATCACACCCATGAAAGTCAGGCGGGCGCATTTGGTATCCCTGAATGCATGCCGCCTAATCGGCGGGGGGACTTTCGCAGTAAAGAAAGAACATAGGAAAGGGACAATGTACTCATGGACAGAGACGGCATTCGAAAGGACATGCGCTTTTTTGGTCTGAAACCGTTTGAGCGCAAAGTGTGGTTATCTTCCCCTACCATGCATGGGGAAGAATTAACCTATGTAACTGAAGCAATAGAGGCCAACTGGGTATCAACCGTTGGACAGAATATAGACCAGCTGGAAAAAATGACTGCCCAGTATCTTGGGGTGAAATACGCAGTGGCCCTGTCCTGCGGCACGGCTGCGCTTCATATGTGCGTAAAACTTGCAGCGTCCCGTCTGTACCCATGCTCTGCTCCAGGGAGCACCATGGCAGGCCGAAAAGTCTTTTGTTCTGACATGACTTTTGATGCATCTGTGAATCCCATTGTATATGAAGGCGGCGAGCCGGTTTTTATAGATACAGAGCCAGATACCTGGAACATGGACCCTGTGAGTCTGGAAAGGGCATTTCAGCTTTATCCGGATGTGAAAATTGTAGTATTGGCCCATCTTTACGGAGTTCCTGCAAAAATGGAGGAGATAAAATCAGTGTGCAGGAGACATGGGGCTATAATTATTGAAGATGCGGCGGAGGCCATGGGGGCAGGCTTCCATTTTCTCGGAAAAGAAGCAGGGGAAAACGGACAGGATAAAATGTGCGGCTCATTGGGAGACTTTGGGGCTGTCAGCTTTAATGGAAATAAGATAGTTACAGGAAGCTCCGGAGGCATGTTTGTGACGAACTGTAAGGAGGATGCTGAAAAAGTCCGGAAATGGAGCACACAGAGCCGTGAGGCGGCGCCATGGTACCAGCATGAAGAGCTTGGCTATAACTACCGGATGAGCAATATCATTGCAGGAGTGGCAAGGGGAAACCTGCTGCACATTAAAGAGCACATAGAAGCTAAGAGGAGGATTTATGAGCGGTACCGGGAAGGGCTTAAGGACCTGCCGGTTATAGTCAACCCTTACCTCCCCAATACCAGTCCCAATTATTGGCTTACCTGCCTGCTGATAGAAGAAGAGGCCATGAGCCGGCAGGTAAGAGGAGATCAGGATTATCTGTATGAAAATGCAAAGGGAAAAACCTGCCCCCAGGAGATACTGGACGTATTGGCTGCTTTTAACGCTGAGGGACGGCCTATCTGGAAGCCAATGCATCTTCAGCCTCTTTACAGGCTGAATGGGTTTGTAACAAGGGACGGAAACGGCAGAGGAAGATCCGACGCCTATAGAAACAGCGGACTGACAGCTGATTTTGGCGCTGCCGTGTTTCGAAGAGGACTGTGCCTGCCAAGCGACAACAAGATGAGCAGGCAGGAACAGGACACTATTATTGAGATAATCAGACAATGTTTCAAATAAATTTTTTATGAATTGTGAGGACTGAACATGAGCAAGGTATTTCTTCTCGGCGCCTGCCGTACTCCAATTGGAAAAATGGGCGGCGCGCTCTCTTCCGTTTCCGCAGTTGACCTGGGTGCGGCTGTGATCAAAGAAGCGGTGAAACGATCCGGCGTTAATAAGGTTGACCATGTTTGCATGGGCTGCGTAATTCAGGCCGGCCTGGGTCAGAATGCAGCAAGGCAGGCGGCATTAAAAGCCGGGCTGCCCTATGAGACGACGGCACAGACAATAAATGCCGTCTGCGGTTCCGGCCTTGAAGCCGTGAATGCGGCGGCCCGTCTGATTCAGGCAAAAGAAGCCGACGTGGCAGTAGCCGGAGGCATGGAAAGCATGTCAAAAGCTCCTTTTGCCATAATGGAAGGGCGGTTCGGCTACCGCATGGGAAGTCCCATGATGAGTACTCCGCTCATAGATACTATGGTAAATGATGCCCTTTGGGATGCCATAAACAACTGCCATATGGGGATTACGGCGGAGAATGTTGCCGAAAAGTGGAAACTCACAAGAAAGGAACTGGATGAGTTTGCCGCAGCCAGCCAGGCCAAAGCAGTTTTGGCACAGGATGAAGGCAGATTTGCGGAGGAGATAGTCCCGGTGACTGTGAAAGGCCCAAAAGGAAGCACTTCGGTTTACAGGGATCAGGGGCCAAGACCTGAAACCACCGTGGATTCGCTGTCCGGGCTAAGGCCTGCCTTTAAACCTGACGGCATTGTGACTGCCGGTAATTCTTCCGGCATTAATGATGGAGCCGCGGCAGTAGTTCTCATTTCCCAGGAAAAATTAAAAGAGCTGGGCCTTACCCCCATGGCCCAATGGATGGGCGGCGCAATGGCTGGCGTAGACCCTGCCATTATGGGCGTGGGGCCTGTGGCCAGCACAAGGAAATTGCTGAAAAAGCTGAACTTAACCATGGATGAGATCGGCCTTGTGGAAGCAAACGAAGCCTTTGCGGCACAGTCTATAGCAGTACAGAGAGAACTGGGGATTCCTGCAGGGAAGCTGAATGTGAACGGCGGAGCCATTGCCCTGGGACATCCTGTGGGCGCTTCCGGCTGCCGGATTCTTGTGACCCTTCTCCATGCAATGAAGCAAAAGAATGCCGCAGTGGGACTTGCCACACTCTGCATTGGAGGAGGCATGGGATGCAGTGCCGCAGTAAGGAGGTGCATGTAAATGACAGATATAAAGGAAGTGCTGAATTTCCTGGAAGCTAACAGCATCAAATATAAGTTTTCCGGGTGCAGGGATTTTGCATTTCAGACATACTGTCCATTAAATATGCTAAAGTCCAATTCCATTACATGGGTTCGCCATGCAGAAAACCTGGATATCAAAGCCCTGAACCGTGTTCCGGGATTACTCCTTTTGGCGGAACTTGGCGCAGAGGTTCCAGGCGCTGCTTTTCCGGTTATTTATGCCGAGAATGCGCACAGGACCTTTTTCCGGATTCTTTCCCGCTTTTTTGAAGAACAGGACCCGGACAGGCATGAACCGCAGATCGCTTCTACGGCAGTGGTGGAGACGAAGAGTGTTGGGGAAGGCATTTATGTGGGACATCACACATACATCGGGCCGTACGCAGTAATAGGAAATCATGTGAAGATTTTCCATAACGTTACGATCCAGGGGCATGTTGTCATCGGCGATTATACAACCATTGAATCAGGAACATCCATCGGTGTCTGCGGATTCGGCCAGTACTGGGATGAAGAAGGCAATCCAGTGACAGTTGCCCACATGGGCGGCGTGCGCATTGGCAGGCATGTAAAGATAGGAGCCAATAACGGCATTTCAAGGGGATGTTTGGCGGACACGATCATAGAAGACTACGTACAGACTGACAATCTGGTACACATTGCCCACAATGACGTGATCAGAAAAGGCGCAATTCTGACGGCCAACGCAGTGATTTCCGGAAGCACGACAGTAGGTGAGAACGTCTGGCTGGCTCCGGGAAGCATTTTAAATAATTCTATTCATGTGGGAGATAATGCCTTTCTCGGGCTTGGGGCAGTTGCGACAAAAGACGTGCCGGCAGGGAAGGTTGTGATTGGCATGCCGGCAAAAGTGCTGCGAGACAGATAAACGGAGGAAATATAGACATGTTGTTAAAAAATAAATCTGCGGTTGTTACCGGCGCAAGCAATGGCATCGGGGAAGCCATTGCAAATGTGTTCCTTGAACAGGGGGCGAAGGTTGTTGGCCTTGATATTGCAGAGACAAAACAGACAAAACCGAATCTGACATATCTAAAAACGGATGTGTCCAATACAGAAGACTGTCAGCGGGCATATGAAGAGATAACCAGGATTTTTGACCATATTGACATTCTTGTAAACTGTGCGGGCATTACCCGTGACGCAATGACCGGGAAAATGACAGAGGAACAGTTTGATCAGGTTATGGCCGTAAATCTGAAAGGGGTGTGGAACCTTACCCGTCTTATGGGCCCTGCCATGCAGCGAAACCAGGGCGGGTCCATTATCAACATCTCATCCGTTGTAGGCGTTTTCGGAAACATCGGGCAGGCAAATTACGCTGCCACAAAGGCAGGAGTCATTGGGATGACAAAAAGCTGGGCCAAGGAATTCTCTCTTAAAGGAGGAAATGTCCGGGTAAACGCCGTGGCTCCCGGGTATACCATGACAAACATGATGAAGACAGTACCTGAGAACCTTCTGGAAAAGTTTTGCGGGCAGACCATGCTGGGGCGTCTGGCAGAACCAGAAGAGATTGCCAATTCCGTATTGTTCCTGGCATCAGACCTAAGCAGTTATGTAACCGGGGAAGTGCTGAACGTCAACGGCGGAATGAGATTATAGGGAGAGCTGCTCAATGGAAGAAATGCCAAGGGTGCGAAAAAGCTTTTATACGATCTTTATAAAAAGATGTCTGGATATCGCAGTAAGCGGTTTGGCCATTGTGATTTTAAGCCCCCTTCTGGCGGGACTGTGCATGCTGGAACTTATCTATCACGGAAGGCCTGTGCTGTTTGCCCAGGAACGTCCCGGTCTTCACGGAAAGACATTTAAGCTTTATAAATTCCGTTCCATGACCAATGAAAGAGACGAAAAGGGGCAGCTGCTTCCAGGGGAACAAAGAGTCACGCCTTTTGGCAGATTTTTAAGACGGTTTTCTCTGGACGAGCTTCCGGAACTGTTTGGCATTTTTACCGGAAAGATGAGCATCATAGGCCCAAGGCCTCTTTTGCCTCAATATGTGCCGCTTTATACGAAGCGGCACATGATGCGCCACGAGGTCAGGCCGGGATTTGCCTGCATACCATTAAAGCCCATGAAAACGTGGACTTGGAATGATCAGTTTGAGAATGACATCTGGTACATAGAAAACTGCAGCTTTTCAGTGGATTTAAAAATGGTTTTTGCCGTTGCAAGGGAGGCGTTAGCCGGGGCAGAATACCGGTCAGCAGACACCAGAGAGGCGTTTAACGGCACAAATCTTTATTCTGATGCGAAGGAGCTAAAATGAATGTATTAGTCATAGCGCCTCATCCGGATGATGAGGTTTTGGGGTGCGGGGGGACAATTTTAAAACATGTGTCTAACTGTGATGCTGTTTATGTGGCTATAGCCACAAAGGGGTGTGAGCCATTATTCTGTGCTGAATCCGTGGAAAGGGTCAAGCTAGAATGCATGGAGGCGGATAGATTCCTGGGAGTCAGAAAGACAATTTTTATGGATTTTCCGGCAGCCATGATTGAGACGGTTCCACGCTATGAACTCAATGGAGCATTTATAAAGCTTATTCAGGATATCAAACCAGATGTTGTTTATCTGCCACATCACGGAGATATGCAGCTTGACCACAAGATGGTGACAGACGCAGCAATGGTAGCTTTGAGACCTAAATATTCGCACATGGTCAAGAAAATCCTGACGTATGAAACCTTATCTGAAACCGGATGGAATATTCCTAATATATCATATGAGTTCATACCAAATGTGTATGTGAATATCACAGACTATTTGGACAAAAAAATAGAAGCCTTGGCCATATATAAATCACAGATAGCTCAGTATCCCAATACAAGATCAATGGATACGGTTAGGGCATTAGCGTTATTGAGAGGGTCAATGATGAACATGCGTGCGGCAGAAGCCTTTTCAGCCATAAGAGAAATAACGATATGAGGATGAATAATGAAACTACTTTTTACAGGCGCAGGCAGAAGGATAGAACTGCTTCAGGCATTTAAAAATGCAGGGTTAGTTTTAGGAAAAGAAGTGAAGATATATGGAGCTGATATATCTGATACAGCCCCAGCGCTGCGGTACTGTGATTACACCAGAGCAGTATGCTCCATGAAGGATATGCGATATATTGATCGGCTGGTAGAAATATGTAAAGAGGATCATATTGACCTTTTGATTCCTACAATTGATACAGATTTACTAGCGTTAAGCCGAAATAGCAGAAGATTTGAGGTGGTTGGAACAAAGGTAATGATTAGCGCGCCTGAGATGATTCAGATCTGTCGGGATAAAAATGAAATATTCCAATTCTTCATCAACTGCGGATTTTATTCTCCGAAACCTGTAAACGATTGGAGAAAATATAAAGGCTGCTATCCGGCGTTTATCAAACCCAAAGACGGAAGCAGCAGTATTAATGCTTTTAAAGTAGAAAATCAAAGAGAATTGGAAGCATATGCGGCACAAATCAAAGATTATATTGTTCAGCCGTTTGTACAGGGAACTGAATATACCATCGATATTTTTTGTGATTGGGATGGTGATCCTATTAGCATAGTGCCTCGTAAGCGTATGCAAGTAAGAGCTGGCGAGGTTATGAAGACCCAAATATGCATGGATAGGACAATGATTGAAGAGGCAAAAGAGCTGTGCAAAATATTCAGGCCCTGTGGCCCCATAACAGTCCAATTAATAAGAGATAGTCATGGCATTGACTGGTATATAGAGATCAATCCACGTTTCGGCGGTGGTGCTCCTCTGTCAATGAAGGCAGGAGCCAGAAGTGCTGAGGCGATATTAAAGCTGTTGGATGGAGATAAGGTTCCATTTTGTACAGATATAGAAGATGGAGCTATTTATAGCCGATTTGACCAGTCAGTGTGCATCAGAGAAGGTAAAAGCCAGATTAAAGGAGTAATCTTTGATTTGGATGACACACTGTACAGTGAGAAAGAATATATAAAATCTGGATATAAAGCTGTTGCTGAATTTTTGGGGGAAAGCAGTTATGCTGATAGGCTTTGGAAATTCTTTGAAGCCGGAAAACCTGCGATTGATGAATTGCTCAAAGAGATAGGGAATGTGCATGAGAGGGAAGCAGTTCTTCATGCTTATCACTTTCATATGCCTGACATTCGCCTCTATCCAGGTGTGACGGAAATATTGGAGGAGCTAAATGCGAAAAACATTAAAGTAGGTATTATCACAGACGGACGTCCAGAGGGCCAAAGAAATAAGCTGACAGCACTTGGACTGAACATAAGAGATGCAATTATTACGGATGAACTAGGTGGCATACAGTTTCGAAAACCATGTGATATTGCATTTCGCATAATGGCACATAAATGGAGACTGCCATTTGAACAGATTATGTATGTTGGAGATAACGCAGAAAAAGATTTTCAAGCTCCGCGGCAGTTGGGCATGAAATCCATCTATTTTAAAAATGTAGAAGGGTTGTACCAGGAAGGCGTTATGATTCAGACAGTATCGAGATCTTTTAAAGAAATACGGGAGAAGCTGTTATGCTAAGAGTTCTTCAGGTAATTGGCTCCTTAGGGTATGCCGGTGTGGAAACGATGGTGATGAACTATTATAGGAATATAGACCGCAAAATTGTACAATTTGATTTTATTACTTGCTCAGATAAGCCAGAAAGATTTGACGAGGAAATTAAACGGTTAGGCGGCAGGATTTTCAGGCTGCCATCACGATCCAGATATCCTTTTATATATATGAAAAAGCTGGGGGAAATTATAAAATACAATAAGTATAATATAATTCATATTCATCAAAACAGCGCCAGTATGGCAATGGACGCATTTATTGCAAGATGCTGTCATGTAAGCGTTGTTATTGGCCATTCTCATAATACGAGATGTAATATACTTTGGCAGCATTACATTTTAAAACCGTTTGTGAATATTTTTGTTACAAATAGATTTGCTTGTTCATTAGAGGCAGGAAAATGGGTATTTGGAAATAAAGCTGATGTAAAGATAATAAATAATGCTGTTGATACAGATATTTTCCGCTTTGATGATCAGGTTAGAACAAAATACCGAAAGGAACTAAAGATAGACGGTAAACAAGTTGTAGGATTTGTAGGCAGAATTCATGAACAAAAGAATCCGATACGAATGCTGGATATATTTAAGACAATAGTGGATAAATGCAAAGATTCTGTTTTAATCATTGTGGGAGAAGGACCATTAGAGTCCGAATTGCAGAAAAAGATTGATTCTGAGGGCTTACAGAGCAAGGTAATGATGCTCGGAAGAAGAAATGACGTGCATTCCTTATTATCTGCATTTGATGTTCTTCTAATGCCGTCTTTGTATGAAGGATTGCCGGTAGTATTAATCGAGGCTCAGGCAGAAGGCCTTCGATGTGTAATATCGGATAATGTTCCGAATACAGATATAATAGCCCAAACAATACGGATTCCATTAAGTGAAGACAATGAAGTATGGGCAGAGAAGATTCTATCGGAAAATACTTTTAAGAGAGCGCTGTCGTCAGAACTTATTTCGTCAGCCGGATATAATATACATATAGAAGCCCAGAAATTAGTTGAATTCTATTACAGTGAATTAAAAAGAAGGTCTACAGCATGATATACTCATTTGATATCTTTGATACGTTAGTAACCAGGGATGTATGTCAACCGACAGATATATTTTTTTTGATGGAAAGTCAGTTAGCTAATAGGATTGGATTTAAAATTGATAAATTTGGAGATTTACGAATAAAATCAGAAAAAATTTCCAGAAGAAACTCATTAAAAGAGGAGATTACCCTTGATGAAATATATTTTCAGATGAACCAGAAACTTAATTTACAAAATCAGACAATAGAGAAGCTTAAAAGACTGGAAGTCAAATTGGAGATAGAACACAGTTATCCTATTAAAGAAAATATTGAGCGGCTAAAAAAGTATATTGAACAAGACGCTGCAGTTATTATTTCAGATATGTACTTAAGCAAGTCTGATATCTGCAAAATATTGTTAAACAATGATATTAGAATTAATCCGTCAAAGGTATTTGTTTCTTCCGAAATAGGGTTGACAAAGCGGAGCGGAAGATTATTTGAATATGTTGCGAAGAAACTTAAAATTGACTTAAAAGACTTATCACATATAGGAGATAACAGTACTTCAGATTATAGGATACCTTTAAAAATGGGTATTACATCGTCGCTTTATAGCAATTCACATATGAATCGGTATGAGAAAATGCTAATTAAGAAGAACTATAAGGAAATTGCTAACTGCAGCAGACTTACAAGACTTACAAAGAGTGAGGGATGCAGTAATGAACTTTGGAATACAGCCAGCAGTGTGGTAGCTCCAATACTGCTTGGGTATTTGAATTGGATAAAGATAGAATGTGAAAAGAAACAGATTTTTCAGCTTTTCTTTGTCTCAAGAGATGGAGAGCTTATGTATAAAGCGTGGACTATGCTTTTTGGCAATTCAAAAATCAAAGCAAAATATATATACGGTTCTAGATATGCGTGGTATCTTGCAGGAATAAAAACAAAGGAAGAGTATAGCAGAGCAATCAAAGACGGATGGGCGAAGATAAAAACGGGAGTCAGTATAGATTCCTGTTTGAAGACGCTTCATTTTTCAGATGAAATAATTTCTGAGATTAAGAATAGATATGACTGGGGAGAGCAAGTAAATGAAAAGAATTTGCAGGAACTGATTGATGTACTGCAGGAAGATAAATATGCAGAAATTATACTAAAGCAGGCATTGACCGAAAGAAGTTTAGTGTTGGAGTATTTTCGTCAGGAGGGTGTCATCTGCAGCTCAAATATTGCTTTTGTAGACTTAGGATGGACCGGAAAATCGTTAGAAACCGTACGAGATATCATAATTGGGAATGGAGAAAACAAGGAGGTTTACGGGTATGTTTTAGGAAAAAGAAAAACAGTAGAGAAGGACTTGCCATGGTTTTATTCTTGGATGTTCGATGGAAGGGTGCCATGCCTGCAGTCAGAGGTATATTTATTAGAAACAATGTTTGCTGCTACCCATGGAACTGTTGTTGGATATAAAAAGTCTCAAGGTTCTGTCAGTCCCCTTCTGAGGGTTCCTGACAGCAAAATTAGAAATCATGGCTGGAATGTTTTTAAACACCAAGAATCTATAAAGATGTTCATGGATATTTACTGCAAAAGGAACTTCAAGCAAATCATAGATAATAGCACTGCGAAAGAAATTTTTGAGACAAGTGTTCTTAGCCCGAAGCTTGATGACGTCATTGCATATAAGGATTATCCATTTAGTACATTGTCTGGAGATATAGAATCTTTAAATTTAGCAGCAAAGAAATCCGTAAAAGATTTTTTGGCAGAACTTCAAACTATTTCCTTTGTCAGGGCTAAAATGTTCAAAAAACAGAAACAAAGAACGATATTTTGGAAGGAAGGAACTGCTAAAATATCGGGTGCAATTTGTATTGGATTATCCAGACTTGATAATATATTAGTAAGATTTATGTTCTATTTTTTTCGAAGGAGTGAAAACAATGTCTGATCCTTTGGTTTCAACTATTATTCCGACATATAACCGGTCAGCATCTATATCAAATTCGATAATAAGTGTATTAAGGCAAAATTATAGGAATATTGAGCTAATTGTTGTTGATGATGGATCTAATGATAATACAGAGGACGTTGTTAGTAAAATAAATGATTCGAGACTAAGGTATTGTAAGTTATCAGGACATTATGGTGCGAATTATGCAAGAAATTATGGAATTGACATTTCAAATGGGGAATACATAGCTTTTCAGGACAGTGATGATGTGTGGCATACAGATAAATTGTTAAAACAGCTTGATTTTCTAACTCTCACTGATAGCGATGCTGTGTTTTGCCCTATTTTGCAGCATGATAAAGGAAAATTGGCAATATATCCATATTTAGATAGAAAGGAGGATTTACTTAGGCATGTACTTACAGAAAACGTTATAAGCACTCAGACCTTATTGGGAAAGAAAAGCATTTTTATAGAGGAAAAATTTAATAATGGGTTAGGCAGATTTCAGGATTGGGAATTGGCAATAAGACTGATTAGCAGGTATAAAGTAAATTTTCAGAGAGAACCATTGACAGATGTTTATATATCTGAAGATAGTATATCAAAGTCTCATGAAAAAGCTGTATTAGCTTTGGAATACATATTAAATGCACATAGCGAGTTAATTGAAAAGTATAATACAAAATATATTTTAGAAAATAAGGCATTAGGGTTTGCTATAAAAGCAGGAATGTATAAGGAGGCATCACAATATATAGATGATCTTTATAAGAATAATAGAAATGTGAAAATATGTATCTACAAAGCTTTGCAGAAGCTTCATTTATTAACCTTAATAAACTTAAAAAATATTTTATAGTACCCCCTATGCGCCCGGCTGGGGACACACCACTATGCACAAAAGTCCGGCGGGCGCATTTGGTATCCCAGAAAGCATGCCGCCTAATCGGCGATGGGATTTTTATAGTAATGGGTTTATAATTTTGCAGATTTATTATTACTTCTTTCGGAGGAATAGCAATGCTATATTTTGGCATATGTATTTGTGCAATAAGCACATTTTTTTTAATATGGACTGGAAAATGGAAGAGTCCATTGCTGTTATATAATGTGCTGTGGACAGTAATACTTTCATTATATAGCTTGCACTTGTTCGGGCTTTTTTCCGTTTCCTTTTTGACGGAAAGCGTAATATTACTGAGTTTGCTATTTTTTAACATTGGCTATTTGCTGGTTCTAAATAACAGCCGTATACGCTGCAGTGTAGCCGCTTCAGCTGTTAGGCTGCCCAAATATGAAAATTATTTCTTCCTTAAAATTACTGCTGTGTATACCATTATTGTTTCTTTGCCTTTTAATATAAATAGAATACAATTCATGATTAATAATCATATAAGTCCCTATCTATTGAAATTTTACAGGATGGAGGGATTGGTTGAAGAAGATTCTGGATTTATGCAGGTTTTGGAACGGCCCTTTGAAATTATACTTATAATAGTATCGGCATATTATATAATCTTAAACAGAAAACAAATGTTTTTGATTTTGAGCGGGATCTATATATCTGTAATTAGATATATTACTTTAGGATCACGTATGGCCATATTACTTTATGCGATTGCCTTAGTTGCAGTTCTGCTGAATAATGAACATTTTAGGTCTATATTGAAAAAATATAAAAAGGTGTTTATAGGAATCATACTTTTTGCGATTTTATATGTATTCCGTTTTGTCTCCTCATATAGTGAACTCTATAAATACTTGACAGGCTGTGTCCCAATGCTGGATAAAATAGTTAATCAACAAGATGGTGTGTATGATTACGGACATACATATGGATTTGAGTCTACATTTGCTATTTGGCGGTCTATATGGGCTGTTTTTCACCGGCTGGGACTGGGAGAAAGCTTTATGGCCTTTAAGGGTGCACAAAATGCATTTAAATATATTATCGATATTCAGGCATATTACCAGCCTATAGGGGATGGAGTAGCTTTTAATGCATTTGTTTCATATATTGCCAGCTTTTTTATTGATTTTAGCTATGTGGGTGTAGTAATGCTTTCGTTTTTATATGGTTTTATTTTAGGACAAATTGAAGTTAGACAAAATGTATGCAAAAAATTGTATTATACAATTTTGATGTACTTTTCATACTATTATATATTTTCGAGTATGGTTCGTTTTCAGCTTACAGATATGACTTTTGGACTTGCTTTTATTTATACGGTTCTACTAAAGCGCAGAATAATGTCAAGCAAAAGAATTGTATTCTCGATTAGCAGATTAGGTAAAAAGCGATTTGATTAAATTTTTTGATGAAAGAAACAGATAGGGGCTTATTATGCATGAAAACAAGTGTTAAAAAAAATTATGCATATCAGATGATATATGAGATTTTAATATTGTTTTTGCCATTCATAACATCTCCATATATAGCGAGAATTATCGGTGCAGAGGGGGTCGGAATTTTTGCTTATTCTTATTCCATTGCATCTTATTTTGTGTTGTTTTCTATGTTAGGAATACAAAATTATGGAAATAGGGTTATTGCAAAGGTAAGAGACAACAAGGATAAATTAAATGTTACATTTTCGAGCCTGTTTTGTGTACATGCCTTTTTTTCATTTATTGCTTTTGTTAATTACCTTGGTTATGCTATTATTCATAGACAGCATATCTATAACGTAATTCAAATTATGTATGTTGCCAGTGCTATATTTGATATAAGCTGGTTTTATTTTGGAATAGAAAGGTTTAAGCTGACGGTATTCATTAGTTCAGTAGTGAAAATTATAAATGTAATACTTGTTTTTACATTGATTAGATCAGCTAATGATCTCTGGAAATATTGTGCAATAATGTCAGGAAGCATGCTCATCAGCCAGATAGCCTTATGGCTGCCATTGAAAAGATATGTTTCTTTTAAGAAAGTCTCAATAAAGCTTATTTTTTCACATGTAAAGCCCTTATTTGTGTTATTTGTTCCTGCTATTGCTATTAGCTTATACAAATATATGGATAAGATTATGATAGGCGCTTTAAATGGTAATGAACAGTTGGGATATTATGAAAATGCAGAGAAGGTTATTAATATTATAATGACTATTATCACATCATTTGGGACAGTTATGCTGCCGAAAATGTCGAATCTTATTGCAAGTGGAGACAAACAGGTATTTCAAAAATATATTAGCATCTCTATACAATTTGTTATGTTCCAGGCATTTGCACTGGCATTTGGATTAGCTGCCGTAGGAGACATATTTGCTCCGGTATTTTGGGGAAAAGGATTTGACGTGTCGGGAAAGATAATCAGGGCACTGTCAATAACGATTCCATTTGTTTCCTTTGCAAATGTAATTCGGACTCAGTATTTGATTCCAAATGAAAAAGATCGGCAATATCTTATCTCTGTAATTATGGGAGCGGTTGTTAACTTAAATATTAATTGGCTCTTAATTCCTACCATGGGAGCGGGCGGAGCAGCAGTTGGTACAATTATTGCAGAGATAACGGTTTGCCTAATCCAGGCATTTTGTGTGAGGCATAGTCTTCCGGTTGGATTTTATGCTAAACAATCGTTACCATATTTAATTATTGGATGCTTAATGTTTATATGTGTATATCCAGTGGGAGTATATATGGGGAAACATGTAATAACCTTATTATCCCAAATTTTTTTGGGAGCAATTATTTATGGAGGAAGTGCCATAATTTACTGGATTATTACAAGAAACATTATGTTTATATCTGCAATTGGCAGTATAAGAAATAAATTAAATAATTTTCACAGATGGGGTAATTAAAGTGAATAGTATGGTAAAGCCGGAATTTCATGAAAGTAATTCTGAGGCACGTATTCAATATATAGATCTGTTGAGGGCTGTTGGAATTATTCTTATGATCATGGGACATATAGGTTTTGGAACCCTTTTTGACAGATGGATACATGCTTTTCATATGCCATTGTTTTTTATTATATCGGGTTATTTTTATAAAAGTAAAGATATACGCTCTGTGGTTATATCACGGATACATACATTGATTATCCCATATCTGATTTTTGGGGTTTTTCATACAATACTGTACTTTATCATAGTAGGAGATTATGATCTGCACTATATTTATATATTACTTATTGAAAATACAGCAGATGGGGGCGTTGCTATCTCTGGTGCATTATGGTTTCTTACAGCAATGTTTTTCAGTGAGATTCTCTATAATTTAATACAAAAGCTGAATATATGTGAAATGTATAAAACGGTAATTATTTTAATTATTTCTATTCTCGGAATGGCATTTGCAACATATTTGCCTTTTAGACTTCCATGGGCACTTGATGCAGCAATGACTTCTGTAGGTTTCATCCATTTTGGACATTTAATAAAGGGTCATCTTAAAAGGATTATTAATATTACTTTTGGTTCAAGCTTGATACTTTTTACAATATTTAGTATTCTTGCATTATTGAAATATGTTAATATGAGAACGGGCAATTATGGAATATGGCTGTTGTTTTGGACTAATTCATTTGGACTGACAACAGCATTATGGAATATTGTGAAATATATTGATGAATGGCTGATGAAGAGGAAGCTTATAAAGAAGATAATATATTTTTTAAAAGGAATTGGAAGTAACTCTATTGTTTATTTGTGTCTAAACCAGCTTGCAATATATTGCATTACCCGTTTGGCAGATAGTGCTGTGTCATTTAATCAATCGGAAATAATATGGCTGTTAGCTTTTAAAATGTTAATATTTGTTTTTACTATGTTGGCTTTAGTTATGGCAGAGAAGATTATCTGTTCAACAAAACTGCGATTTTTAGTTGGAAGAAAATAGTAGAGATTCAAAACCTCCGGTTTGGGTTATTTTCTCCACTGTTATTTCCCTTATTTTTGAAATACGTTTTAAGTGGAAAGAACTGTTTCCGTGTCTGAAAACAATCGGACATAAAAAATAAAGTCAATATCGTACAACTATATCCCCATATTGGCAATTCCAATATGGGGATATTTTTTTTAAGATAACCTATACAGGGAAAGAATACTATTATCCGGTTACCCCCATGCGCCTGGTGGGGGAAGCACCACCATAAATGAAAGAGGAGTTTACTATGAACCCTCCGGTGGATGCACACGAAATGCCAAAGACAGGCATTTTGGCAACCTACGGATAGCGCACCTGTGCGCAGTCCTACTGCAAAGATTCGATACTTTCATAGTAATCAGATACCACAAAAACAGCAACAGTAGATTCTCAAGAAAGCAGAGGAAAATATAAATGAAAAAGGCATTTATAACCGGCGTTACAGGCCAGGACGGTTCATTTCTGTCAGAATTCTTACTTCAAAAGGGATATGAGGTACATGGACTTATCCGCCGTTCTTCCGTGGATTACAGGGAACGCATCGCCCATTTGGAAGGAAACCGGAATTTTCATCTTCATTACGGCGATATGGGGGATTCCATGAGCCTGCTGTCTGTGATTGGAACGGTGCGTCCTGATGAAATCTATAATCTGGCTGCTCAGAGCCATGTGCAGGTCAGCTTCGATGTTCCGGAATTTACTGCGGACGTGGACGCAACGGGGGTGCTGCGCATCCTGGAGGCTGTAAGGCTGACAGGACAGGCGGAAACCTGCAGAATCTATCAGGCATCCACCTCAGAGCTTTACGGCAAGGTAGAGCAGGTTCCCCAGAATGAAGACACGCCGTTTCACCCTTACAGCCCTTATGCCGTGGCAAAGCAGTATGGATTCTGGATCACGAAAGAGTACCGGGAAGCTTACCATATGTTCTGCTGCTCAGGCATCCTGTTTAACCATGAGTCAGAGCGGCGGGGGGAGACGTTTGTTACCAGGAAGATCACTCTGGCAGCTGCCAGAATCAAACAGGGAAAGCAGCAAAAGCTGTATCTGGGCAATCTTTCCAGCCTGAGGGACTGGGGCTATGCCAAGGACTATGTGGAGTGCATGTGGCTGATGCTTCAGAATAAAGAGCCGGAGGATTTCGTCATAGCTACAGGGCAGCAGCATTCGGTTCGTGAGTTCTGCAGGCTGGCGTTTCATTATGCGGGGATTGAACTGGAGTTTCAGGGCCAGGGCATGGAGGAGAAAGGGATTGACAAAGCCACGGGAAATGTGCTGGTGGAGGTTTCCCCTGATTTTTACCGGCCTACGGACGTGGTAAATTTGTGGGGCGATCCTGGGAAGGCAAAGAAGAAACTGGGATGGAACCCTGCAAAGACGTCCTTTGAAGAACTTGTGCGGCTTATGACAGACCATGACATGAAGAAAGCGGCAGTAGAGCGGGCGGAGGAAACCATTCGCTGCAATCTGGCGGAATACCTGGAAAAGGGAGTTGTAAAATAGCAGCCCCATGAATTTAAGACAGACGGAGAATATATAAAATGGAAAAGGAAGCAAAAATTTATGTGGCCGGCCATCAGGGAATGGTAGGTTCTGCCATTGTTCGGGAACTGAAACGGCAGGGATATGCCAATCTGGTTACCCGCACCCACAGAGAGCTGGATCTTTGCCGCCAGGATGCGGTGGAGCGGTTTTTTGAGACAGAGAAGCCGGAGTATGTGTTCCTGGCGGCTGCCAAAGTAGGCGGGATTGAAGCCAACCGGGAAGCGCTGGCGGATTTTATGTATGATAATATGATCCTTGAGATGAACGTCATTCATTCGGCATGGAAAAACGGCTGCAGGAAGCTGGAATTTTTAGGTTCTTCCTGCATTTACCCACGTATGGCGCCTCAGCCTATGAAGGAGGACTGCCTTTTGACGTCTCCCTTGGAGGAGACTAATGAGGCCTACGCCCTTGCCAAAATTTCCGGCCTGAAATATTGTGAATATCTTAACAGACAGTATGGCACAGACTACATATCTGTGATGCCTACGAACCTGTATGGGCCTAATGACAATTACCACCCGACTCACAGCCATGTTCTTCCGGCACTGATCCGCAGGTTCCACGAGGCCAAAGAGGCAGGGCTGCCTTATGTTACCTGCTGGGGCGACGGAAGCCCTTTAAGGGAATTCCTGTATGTAGATGACCTGGCGAATCTGTGCGTATTTCTCATGAACCATTACAGCGGAAACGAGACGGTCAATGCCGGAACGGGAAAAGAACTTTCCATCCGGGAACTGGCGGCGGCAGTGGCGGAGGTCATTGGCTATGAAGGCCAGATCCGATGGGACGCTTCCAGGCCGGGCGGGACTCCCCGGAAGCTTTTAGATGTGAGCAAGGCGGCAAGCCTTGGATGGACCTATAAGACGGAACTGAGAGAAGGAATCCGGCTGTCCTATGAGGACTTCTTAAAGAATCCCATAAGGGCCGAGAGGTAACCCCAATGTTTTGACCCCGGCATCATGACATGGAAGGTAACCTCCATGTGTCCGGCAAAGGAGGCGCCGCCATAAATGATAGAGGGGTTTACTATGACCCTCCGGGGGGATGCACACAAAATGCCAAAGGCAGGCATTTTGGCAACCTATGGTCAGCGCAGCACATGCGCAGACCTGCCATAAGAATTCGATACTTTCATAGAAATTTGCGGAAAGGAATCATTGGAACTATGAACATAATATTGCTGTCAGGGGGATCGGGTAAACGTCTGTGGCCTTTGTCAAATGACATCCGATCAAAACAGTTTCTTAAGGTTTTCAAAACGGAATCCGGCGAGTATGAATCCATGGTACAGCGGGTTTACCGCCAGATAAAGACGGCGGACCCCCAGGCAAAGGTAACCATTGCCACCAGCAGGACCCAGGTATCATCTATTCACAATCAGCTGGGAGAGAAGGTGGGGATTTCCGTGGAACCATGCCGCAGGGACACCTTTCCTGCCATAGCTTTGGCAAGCGCCTATTTGGCTGACGTGCAGGGCGCTGATCTGGAGGAGCCGGTGGTAGTGTGTCCCGTTGATCCCTATGTGGAGGAAGAGTACTTTCACGGGCTGAAAGCCCTGGGAGAGCAGGCGGGCAGAGGGGAGGCAAACCTTGTGCTTATGGGAATTGAGCCTTCCTATGCCAGCGAAAAGTATGGCTATATCATACCTGAAGCCAGCAGCCCTGTCAGCAGGGTTCTGTCTTTTAAGGAGAAGCCGGATGCCAAAACAGCAGAGGAATATATCAGCCAGGGCGCCTTATGGAACGGAGGCGTATTTGCCTACAAACTTAGGTATGTGCTGGACAAGGCACATGAAATCATAGATTTTAAAGGTTATGAAGATCTGCTTGGCAAGTATGAAGCCCTGCCTAAAATAAGCTTTGACTATGCGGTTGCTGAGAAAGAGGACAGGATTCAGGTAATGCGCTTTTTCGGTCAGTGGAAAGACTTGGGAACCTGGAACACTCTTACGGAATCCATGGTGGAAAACAGCGTGGGTGAGGCTGTCATGAATGATGGCTGCAGCAATGTCCACATTATAAACGAACTGGGGATTCCCGTCCTGGCCATGGGCCTTAAGGATGTTGTGATCTGCGCCAGCCCGGATGGAATTCTTGTTTCGGATAAGGAACAGTCCAGCTATATTAAACCCTATGTTGACAGGATTGATCAGAAGGTTATGTTTGCAGAAAAGTCCTGGGGAAGCTATCGGGTATTGGACGCAGGGTCAGAGAGCCACACGGTCAAGGTTACTTTAAAACCTGGCCATGGCATGAATTATCACAGCCATGCAGGCAGGGACGAGGTATGGGTGGTGATTTCCGGTGAGGGACGTGCCGTTGTGGATGACAGGGAGAGAGAGGTTAAGGCAGGCGATATTGTAACCATGAAGGCGGGAAGCCGCCACAAGGTAACAGCCCGCAGCCAGCTGCAGATGATTGAAGTCCAGATGGGCAGGGAGATCAGCGTACATGACAAAAAGAAATACTAACTTGACAGACAACGGGGGACAGGCCAAAAGCGTATATGAGAAATGGCTTGAAAAGGCAGGCAGGGTAAAAATCGCAGACCCTGATATAGTAAAAGAGCTGCAGGAGATAAGGGGAAACAGGGAGAAAATAGAGGATGCGTTTTGCCGGAACCTGGTCTTTGGAACAGGAGGGCTGCGGGGGATTCTCGGGGCCGGGTCAAACAGGATGAATGTCCATACGGTTGCCAGGGCGTCTTCGGGGCTGGCGGATTGGATTATTTGTCAATATCAGCGCCGGAAGAATTCACACAACGCAGAAGGGGCCTGGGAACCTAGGATTGCGGTCAGCTACGATTCCCGGATAAAATCCAGGCTGTTTGCCAGGACTGCCTGTCAGGTTTTTGCTGCCAGCGGGCTTAAGGTATATGTGTATCCAGAGCTGATGCCCACGCCATGCCTGTCTTTTGCAGTGCGCCGTCTGGGGTGTGGGGCAGGAGTCATGATTACGGCTTCCCATAATCCGAAAGAATATAACGGCTATAAAGTTTATGGCAGTGACGGGTGCCAGATCACTGTGGAGGCTGCAGACGAAATTTACAAGGCCATTGAAAGGCTGGACATGTTTGATGACATTCGAATCATAGATTTTCAGGCCGGATTGGAAAGCGGAAGGATCGAATATATTTCCGGGGATATTTCTGCGGGCTTTGTCCAAAAGGTAAAGGCCCAGTCGGTTCTGGGAGATGCTGACATTGACAAAAGCATTCCCATCATCTATACTCCCCTCAACGGCACCGGGCTGAAACCGGTTCTGTCTGTGCTCCGCGAATGCGGATATTCTAACATTACGGTTGTGGAAGAGCAGAAAGAGCCGGACGGAAACTTTCCCACCTGCCCTTATCCCAATCCGGAGATAGAGGAAGCCCTGGCTCTTGGCATTGAATACGCAAAGAAAGCGAAAGCGGCTTTGGTGCTGGCCACGGACCCGGACTGCGATCGGGCGGGGATTGCCGTAAGGGACAGCCAGGGCCGGTATGAGCTGCTGACCGGCAATGAAACGGGGCTTCTTCTTCTGGATTACATATGCAGCAGGCGCACAGCGCTGGGCACCATGCCCGATTCGCCTGTAGTGGCAAAGACCATTGTGACTTCGGATATGGGGGAACGGATAGCTGCCCGGTATGGGGCGGAAACCATAAATGTACTTACAGGCTTTAAATTCATCGGCGAGCAGATAGGAATCCTGGAGGCTGACAAAAGAGAAAAGGACTTTATTTTTGCCTTTGAGGAGAGCTGCGGCTATTTAAGCGGTTCTTATGTGAGAGACAAGGACGGAGTGGGGGCGGCATTTCTCATCTGTGAAATGTGTGCTTACTATGGTTCCATGGGCATGAACCTGAAGGATAAGCTGAACCAGCTATATGACACATACGGATTTTTTATGGACAGGCTTCACAGCTATAAATTTCCAGGCGCCAGGGGATTTGAAAAGATGAATCGGATCATGAATGATTTTCGCAGAAAACCCTTTACCCTCGGAGGAATGAAGCCGGAAACCATGATTGATTATCAGCTGGGAATCCAGGGCCTGCCTAAGTCAAACGTGCTGAAATTTGTGCTGGCAGAAGGGTGCTCTGTGGTGATCCGCCCGTCAGGGACAGAGCCGAAATTGAAGGCATATATATCAATATGTACTGACAGCAGAGAAGAATCCAAAAGATTGGAAGCTGAAATCGCTGCAGATCTGCAGCGATTGATTGAAGAAACATAAGGGACCAAAGCAGGGACACAGCCGCCTGAAACTGGCAAAAACCGGTCTGAACAGGGAGGGAAAAGAGCATGATGGCAGAACAGAATAACAGGGGAAAAGTGCTTGACAATCGGATTCTCTATACGCCCTCTCTTTTTGCCCGCACCAGCCTTCTGCATCTGCAGGAGGCCGGATGTCTGACAGCGCTGCTTCCTCACACCAGCCAAAGGGAAAAGCTGCAGTCGTGTCTCTGCTTTGCTGTTTTGGAGGGAAGGGGGAGGCTGTCCTATGGGAACCAGGTATACCCCCTTACAAAGGGGGATGTGGTGTTTATTGACTGTCAGAAATCCTATGCCCACAGTACAGGGAATGAGAACCAGCCAGCGGGCGGGAAGGCTGAAAAAGAGAAGGAGAGGATTCCCCCAAAAGGAGGACAAAGGAAGCCAGGGGGACTGGAGGAAGCTGGAGAAAACCAGAATCTGTGGACTCTGCAGTGGTGCCATTTTTACGGCCCAAGCCTTGCTGCCATTTATGCCAAGTACCAGGAGCGGGGAGGGCAGCCAGTGATCCGCCCCAGGGACAGTTCTCCCTATACGGCACTGCTGACAGAGATTTATGCCATTGCCTCCTCAGATGACTATATACGGGATATGAGGATCAATGAAAAGCTGAATATGCTGCTGACCCATTTAATGAGTGAGTCCTGGCACCCGGAGGCGGGCCAGGCAGGAGACAGCGGGTATGGCGCAAAAAGGGATATCCAGCAGATAAAAGCCTATGTGGACGAGCACTACAGAGAAAAGATTACCTTGGATCTGGTGGCGGAAACATTTTTTATCAACAAATACTATCTGGCCAGGCTGTTTAAAGAACAGTACGGCACGCCTCTTAATACATATCTGCAGCAGGTGCGGATTACCCATGCCAAGCATATGCTTCGGTTTACGGATGAGAAAATTGAAACCATAGGAATGGAATGCGGGATAGGTGAGTTAAGCTATTTTTCACGGATATTTAAAAAGGTGGAGGGCGTCAGCCCGAGAGAATACCGGAGCATGTGGTAGGCGGATAAAAATAGCATGCTGATTCTCCATAGGTGAACGCATTCAGTCAAAAGATATGCAAAGCTTAAAACAAGGGGCTGCCGGGAAATAGATAGCCCCTTGTTTCATGTTTTTATGGATTTTAGCATTATGGGTTATGGATATTCCCAATTTGCTTTTATATTCCCAATGTGTTTAAATGTAACAGTAATGAATATTTATCTGTCCGTACTTTCGGAACAGTTTGCGGATTAGCGGTACAAACTGAAAATCATCGTCTACGAGTTGATTTGATACCCGTAATAAGTGAAAAAAGACCAAGCAAGCCAATGATAATTCTACATATTATCCCTGAAATTGCGAATATCGCGAGTTCTCCTTAAACTTCGATTTTATGCTTGTTACAACTTACCGACAAAATGGAATAGATTAATTTCTCTTTCAAAATTAATCGATTGCTTTTATGCCTTTTTCAGATAAGTTTCTAAGATTTTCAAGCATGCTATTAATTAGGGCGGGAGAATGTCCTTCCCACTTTGTTACCTCTGCGACAATTTTCAATGGATACTTCGTTCTATAAGACTTCGTAGGATTTCCTGGAAATTTTTTATCTGTAAGATTTGGGTCATCTTCAAACTCTCCTGTTGGTTCAACAACATATATTTTTTCCGGACCATTTCCCTCTGCCAATTCCGCTCCCCAAATCGCAGCGTCCAATGTCCCAGCAAAATAAACATACTCTGATTTTCTATCATCATTATAATTCTTTTTTTGTCCTATAATCAGAAAATCTCCGATTTTCAACGCTGCCTTTGTTCCATGAAAAAATGAGCCTTTACTAAATACAAAATTGTCCTTCATATAATTGTCCTCCACAAATCCCAATTTGTACATAACTATACCATAGTTTGTATAATTCCGAAAGAAGAATATGTATTTCTGGAAGCGAAAGAAATAAACTGGGAAGCTAATGTCATTTAGTTAAGGTTGCCGCAGGCCCCAAGGGCTCCATCTCCTGTCAGGGTGCTGATCAACTGCGGGATGATTGACACGGATCTGGCTTTTGAGAAATCAGAGGCGGAGGCTGCAGGCCGTGGAGAAGGGAAGCCCTGGGCAGAAACAGATATGTGAAAAACGCTGCTCATCACCATTCAGCCTGTCCAGAGTGTGCCGGGGCCTGGCGCTGCCCTGCCAGAAGGGTAATCTTTTCTAAGAATTTCTGGGCGGGTTTGGAGAAAAACTGGTACTTTTTCCAGACCAGGTTCATTTTTGCATAGAGGGCAGGTGACAGGGGCTTGAACAGAAGACCGCTGTCCTCAGTCACATTGATGATCTTGTCCAGGGCAAAGGCATATCCCAAGCCTTCCTCTACCATGAGGGAGGCATTGAAGAGAAGATTGTAGGTGGCTGCCGCATAGATCTCGGAGCGGCTCTTTTTAAGCCAAGACATAATCAAGTCTCCGTCCCTGGTGCTGCGGTTAAAGATCAGGGGCTTGTCATGGAGGTCTTCCGGGGTCAGGAAGTCTCTGGCGGCCAGGGGGCTGTCCTTTGGCATGAGTATGCCGTAGGAGTCCGTGACCGGGAGAGACATACATTCGTATTTGGAGGTGTCTGCCGTACCAAAGACAAGCCCGAAATCAATGAGGCCTTTATCCAGGCTTTCCAGCACATCCATGGTGTCGCCGCTGGAGACGTGGTAGCTGATACCCGGGTAATCTTTCTGAAGCTGTCTGGCGGCGCGGGCTAAGAGGCGCACTCCGTCTGTCTCTCCGGAGCCGATGAATACATCACCTGAGATCTGACTGTCAGAGACGGATATTTCCTGCTCCGTCTTGCGGATCAGATCCATGACCTCTTCTGCCCGCTTGCGCAGGATCATGCCCTCTTCAGTCAGGGCAATCCGGCGGTTTCCGCGGATGAAAAGCTGCTTTCCCAGCTCTTCTTCCAGCTCTTTTAACTGTCTGGAGAGTGTGGGCTGGGATAAATGGAGGGACTGGGCGGCGCCGGAGATACTCTGCTCTCTGGTGACGGCCAGGAAATATTGAAGGACACGTAATTCCATAGGGGAAGTCTCCTTTCTGGCTGCGGGCGGCTCAGGTAATGGTGAAAGGTAAAGTAAAGACAATATTCAGTCAGGTCTTGTGCCTCGCAAATACCTTTTGGAATCAATTAATGACAGTATACCGTGAAAATCCATAGCTGTCAAGCATAGCATAATATACAACATGAGTATTTGTTATGTTATCCAATAAGAATTATACTATGTAGGAAGAAGGAAAACAAAAGATCATTTGGAGTGAGAGATTTTAATAATCACAACACGGAATAGTAAAAACGAAACAGGGGGAGTTTAAGAATGAGAAAGAGGAAAGTTAAGAGATATGGAACTTATCTGTCAATGGCAGCAGCCGCGGCACTGCTCTTTGTGGGCTGGGGCAGCAAGATCGTGGTCATCCGTGACGGAAGGTAGGTATGGATATGGAAAAAAGAGAGGCGGCTGTAATCCAGAATCTGAGGGACGCTGGATGTGACAAGGATACCATTGCCAGCTTTATGCAGTATTATGAGGCGGGAGAAGTGAAACAGGAGCAGCAGGTGTTTTCTAAACACAGAAAAGATCTTCTGGACGCTCTGCATGTATGTCAGAAACAGATTGACTGCCTGGACTATCTGGCATGGCAGATTGAGAAGAAAGAGAGTAGCAGTAGGAAATGACGGGAGCACTTCTGATCCGGGGGACTGTCGTCGGCCTGCTGTTGGGAGTACCCATAGGGGCGGTGGAAGTTCTTGAGAAAAAGTATTTAAACAGGTGTGTGGGTATATTGCTGACGTACCCGCACTCTTTTTATTCTTGTGAAGGCAACGGCCAAGATCAGGATTCCTTTGGCGAAGCGTGAGTTTCAGGTTTTCTATTTGCGCTAAAAATATCATGGACAGGTATTTGCAAAAAGACGGATCGATAAGCAGATCGCAGAGGGCGGATGCCTCATGCCTGGAAAGCATGATATGACAGACAGAAAGAGCATTGTACATTTTGTTCAACGAGATACATTTTATCATGATTCATTGTTGTTCATGACTATTCCTTAAAAATGCCGATTTTACCGGGATTATTCAACATCATTGCTTACGATATGGCTTGTCAGTTGCCGTCTTTATTTATGTGGATATTTCTCCTATTTGGGGTGGAAATTGGGGTATAAATGGGGTAGTAAAAAGGACGGTTAAAATACCGCCCTCTGCTGCTACAGCACAATCTTTAAATTGTCCATTTCCTGCTGCCTGGTATTGGGAAGAACGTGACTGTATAAGTCCATAGTCATTGCAAGGCTGCTATGCCCCAGGATGGTTTTTAAGGTCTGCGGACTCCCTCCTTGCTCTATGTATCGGGTTGCAAAGGTATCCCTTAATGCGTGGGCCGTGAAATGCTCTATCGGCCTGCCCTGTGCCTCCAGTCTGGATAATGCGCCGCTGATTGCACGGTTTACAGCGTGGTTATGTACCAAATCTCCATAGACAGATGCAAAGACTCTGTTATCATTCATTGGCAGGATATTACCCAGCTTTTTCCTCTGGCTTGAAAGAATTCTCTTGATTGTATCATTCAGAGGAATGTCCCTCTTTCCTGATTGACTTTTAGGGCTTCCTATGGTTGCCGTTCCGTCTTCGTTAAATGTTACGGTTTTTGTTACGTGAATTACGTTCTGCTTATAATCTATGTCGCTCCATGCCAGGGCTGCCGCCTCTCCTGACCTCATTCCGGTACACAGGAGAAGCGCCACGAACTCATAATAATAATCGCTCTCCATTTCCCGCATGAAATCCTTTTGTTCCTGCTCTGTCAAAGCCCTATGGTAAGTCTCCGTGGCCTTCTCCGTTTCCTTCAATGCCTTAACTCCGTCTGCCGGGCTCTTTTGGATGATTTCGTCATGCACGGCATCATTTAAGATGATTTTTAAGGTTCTTAAGACCCCGTTGCACATGCCTGCAGACAGTCCCTGGGAAATCTCCCTTTGTAAATTTAAAATCTCCCTGCGCTCAATTTTCTGTATCTTTCTATTCCCCAGCTTTGGGGATATATGCTTACGGTAATGGCATTTATAAGTCTTTAATGTATTTCCTTTCGTTCCGTTTCTCTTCCCTGCCAGCCATTCCTCGAAATATTTGTCAAGAGTTAAATTCCGATTGTCCGTATAAAGCCCGGCCTCAATCTGCCTCCTGACTTCCTTTTCCTTCTGCTGAAGCTCCTTGCTATTGACGCCATAGATGGAATAGCGCTTTCCATCCACGGTAAACCGCTTTTCCAGGGTTCCGTCTGCCCGCTTTCTTACTCCCTGGGGTAATCTTGCCATGCCGCACCGCCTTTCTATAAATGCCGGGGGGCAGCAGGATGCCATGTCCGCCTGCCGCCTGTCCGGTCATGCCTTCTTTATCTGGTTTCTTATTCCCGCAGCTTCCGGACACCTTGTCCTTAGCCCGCGCTGATGATATCCCGCATCAATCGGATTCCGTCATGGATGCCAAACAGGCAGATTCTTTCCTTGTCCGCCATCTCTAGATCCGCTGCATTGTCCAGGTACCTTTCAAACTCACCTGTCAGAGCGGGGGCTTCCTTTTCCAGGAGCTTTTGGAACTCCTCGCTCTGCCGGGCTTCCTTTATTGCGTTCTCCCGGTTCCGGCTGAAATACAGGGACAACCTTTCACTGATTATTAATCCGGTCAGCTCTTTGGTATCCATCCATCCGGCCTCCTTTCCCGCAGCGCCTTATAACCATTCTGCAGGGGTCATGCTCCTGCCTGGCATATTCCTGTACCTCTGCCACTTTCACCGCCGTACAGCCCTTTCTGGTGCGCACCACAACCTTGTCACCAACCTGTACTTTTCCCGTCAGGCTTCCCGGAAGTTCCCAGACATACAGCTTCCCTCCCGGCTTATGCGCCGCCATGACAATCTGCCGCTGGCCGTACCTGACAGGGACATATTCCAGGCCGTACTTTCCCGCCAGCAGGTAAGTGGTGTATCCGTCTATCAGGTTTCCGGCTCCGTCCACGACAATCACCGACTCAAACTTTCCATGCTCCAGGCAGTGCCGCTCCCTGCGCTCCAGCTTCTCCGGCTTGGGAGGCGTTGCTTTGAAACACGGCAAAATCTTGATGTCCCCTATAAACATATAATCACCATTCCTTTCTCACAGCTGAATTAGTTTCAGCCTGTCCAGAATCAGCAGACAATCCGCCAATCCCGCCAGGTAAGACAGATTGACCTGCGTTACTTCCACTTCGTCCAGGGAATTTAGCAAGGAATCTATGGTTTCCTTATCCTCTGAACGCAGATCCATGTCCTCATACCTGTCTCTCAATTCAACAACCCTGTCCATAGCCAGCTTATACTCTGAATCGTACTTCCTGACCTCAATCAGGGAAATCTCCCGGCGCTTGCCTGCCAGGACTTTCAGGGTCTTCAGCAAATCCTGTACCATTCTGCCACGCTCCTTTCCTTTGGCAGGGGCAGAAGGGGAGTGCCCTGCTGCCTGCCATGATTTTGAAACTCTAGTTTTCCCTAGTTCTAATCTGGTAAATGGCTTCAAGTGTCTGCCATATCTGTGACATCTTACTTGACAGGCCTGTGTGAATCGGTTCTTCCAGCGCTCTTTCATGCTGGGGAGGGGTAAGTTCTAAATATTCAGTAATCACCTCTGCTATCCGGGGCGTATTTTGTCCCCACCCAGCCAGGACAATGCAGTCCCTTTCCTGCAAATAGGAAATCAAAATGTGGCCCTGCAGGCGTTCCGGTACGGCCTCCTGGCTGATTGAAAGGATGTTGTGCTTCTCACTTAACACCGTAATCATGTCAGGGGCCGCTACTGGGTCGCCCTCTATATACTCCAGGCTCTCGTTGTCAATGTTCAATCTATGCATTTCTGTCAAATCCTCTCTTTACAGAGGGCAGCAGGGAATGATATAATCCCCTCATACCCTTTAATTTTTTGATAAGTGGTTACTGGGTTGTTGCCCCTATCAGAGATTCTGGCTCTGGTAAGGGCTTTTTCTATTTCAGGTACTGCTCATACTTCTCCATGACGGAATCAGAAACACCGGATTTATACAGCCTTCTGATATCCTCTATGGTTCCGGGAGCCGCCGCTTTTATCTGCCTGACCAATTCGTGGCGGTTACGTGCAAGGCCGCTGCAACGGCCTCCTATGTACTCAATACGGTATCTCATGGATGCTCCCCCCCTCCCCAACTTTTATATCGCAATGTTTACCAACGCTCCCAAGGTTTCCTTCTGCCCACACCCTCCGATAATGCCCAGCAGCCTGGCCTTTACCTCAACTCCGGTATCAAGCACCTTGGAAAGTTCCCTCGTTACCCCCTTTGGTATGTATCCAATGTTTGTCTTTTTGGCAATGGGATGGATATGAACTACAATTCGTATTGCGTTGCTGTCAAACTGATTTCCAGGCTCCTTTTCCAGTGTTACGCTTAAATCATCCTGCCTGAACCGTTTGAGGAATCCCAGGCACTCCTGGCGGTTCCCAAAGCTTGTCCCTCTGGCCCTGACGGTCATGGAAAACTTCACTCTCTGCCATGCCTTTTTAAAAGCATCTGACAGGGAATAGCCAGCCTTTTTTAATTCATTAGCCATAGTGCAAACAGCTTTTCTCATGTTGGTTATCTGCTTCATTCTGTTTGGCTCCTTTCTGTTGATGGTATAAGTATAACCCATTTTGGGTTACTTGTCAACCATTTTATAATATATTATATATTATTTATTCCCTAAAAAGATTGACTACTAACCCAATTTATATTATAATAGTATTATCAAATAGAAAAGAGGGTATACAATGGCTGTAATCTATAAAGACAATGAACAAATCTTAATCGAAATAAAAAAAATAATGCTCGAAACCAAAACAACACAAAGAGAAATAGCTGATAAACTTGGTATAAAGCCACAAGGACTTACAAAAATGCTCAACAAAAAAAATTTTAGTTTTGAAGATGCGCAAAAAATTTTATCAACTATGGGGTATGATTTAATCGTTGACTTTAAAGGCTCAAAATAAATTAATCTTATTCCCCCAGAAAGGAGAATCCTATGTCAGAAGCATTAGCCCACGCAAACATTTACACCGAAGAGGATTATTACAACCTGCCGGAGAACGTCAGAGCCGAACTGATAGACGGCCAAATCTATTACATGGCGGCTCCCAGCAGGATACATCAGAAAATATTATCTTACTTGCATTTAGAGATTGGAAATTACCTCCGTTCTAAAAAGGGCCCTTGTGAGGTCTACCCGGCCCCCTTCGCTGTCAAGCTGTTTTCCGAAGATGATAGAAACGTGGTGGAACCGGATATCAGCGTTATCTGCGACCCCAATAAGCTAACAGACAGGGGGTGCACTGGGGCGCCGGACTGGATTGTTGAGATTGCCTCTCCCAGCAATTCCAGCCATGACTATGTACGCAAGCTGAACCTTTACATGGATGCTGGAGTGAGGGAGTACTGGATTGTGAACCCTGATAAAAAATCTATCTATGTATACCATCTGGAGGAAACCCAGTTTGAAACCACAGCTTACACCCTCCAGGACAAAATCAAAGTCAACATTTATGATGATCTGTGGATTGATTTCAAGGCTCTAGGCCTGTAATCAGCTTTTCAAATGTTCCTCCAGGGTTCATCCCTGGGGGACTTTTTCTTTAGGCAAAGTATAAGCCTGCTGCCTTCCTGAATCTCATTCAAAGAACGCTCCCTAGTGTTTCCATTTCAGAAACACCTCCCCTCTGTTATCAGCATTTAAAGCGCCTAAAATAGCTTCTAAGCC
>CAMUJH010000052.1 GCA_947089145.1 uncultured Hungatella sp.
TGACCAAAACCTATAGGTTATGGCCACCTTTTTTATAGTTCCATTTAGACTGTAAAATCTTTTAAACTTAAAACGTCATTGTCCTATTCCATCCCCCGCATATGACAAATATGGCAAACTTGGTTTTCAGCCACCGCGCCTGCTGCACTCCGCCGCAAAATACTCCCCAATCTTCCGAATAAATGCCAGCGCATCCTCTTTCATCTCCCTTGGAAATGCATGGAGAACCGGGGCCGTCTCAAAGCTTAGTGCTCCCTGAAACCCTATCGCCTTCAATCCCCTTATAAATCCCTGCCAGTCTGTAGACGGCTGATTCTCCCGGGTTTTGGTAAATGTAAAAGGGATCTGATGCAGATCCGCCGCCCCGTCATTGTCATGGATATGGAACACCTTCAGCCGCATGTCAAGAGCTGACATAAACTCTTCAAAATCAAGCCTTACCAGATTGGCATGGCCCGTGTCAAAGCAAAATCCCAGCACCTCTGCTTTATATCTGTCATTAAACCTATCGATCCTTTGGACTGCTTTTCTCACATTGCAGCAGGGTCCCTCCACAATATGCCCGCCTACGTTTCCATAAAGGTTTTCAATACAGATGGTGATCCCCATCTCCTTAGCCATAGGCGCAATGCTGTCTAAAAAGCGCTCTGTCTCCTCCCACTCCGCTTCCTCTGACCCCAGGTTCCTCACCAGCTTAAACCCGTGAACCACTATATATCGGCACCCAAAAAAAGCGCATACATTCATGCTTTTCGGCGCCACCACATTCATCAGATAGTCATTCAGCTCCTGTTTTCCTCCGGGGATGTACATGGGATACGGCATATGCATCTGGTGAATCCGGATTTCCGCCGCTTTTGCTCCCGCTTTATGAGGCGAGAAAAAATCTTCAAGCTCCTGATTGGATTTGTCAAAAAAATCATTTACCTGAAAGCGGTACAGATCCCGGTTGGCAAGATAGTCGTTTAAGCTGAAATCTGCACAGGTAAATCCCGCCCTTTTAAGCATCTCAAACCCGCGGCCTGGGTTTTCGTCCTCAACCACGTTCTTCGTCTGTACGCCAATGTCCAGCACTCCTACACCCCCTTCAGCCTGTCAAAATAAAACGACGGCATATACTCGTCATTAAAGAATTCAATGTTTTTGACTCCCATGTCTCTCAGCTGCTTCTCAATCTCCCGATAATAAATGTTGCAGATAAAAACGCCGCAGTTTTCGGGAACCGTCTTTAAAGCTTCCGGCGGCTTAACCTCCAGGCCGCAGAAAAAGCTGCCCCACATTTTTTCATTGTTATCGCAGGTAAATAAAGGCATGTAATCTTTCCCATAGCATTTCATATAATTCCGGCACATGTTCCCTGCGCCGAACAGCGCAATGGAATCATACTTTTTCAGCAGGTTCTCAATCTCTATCTGCCATTTTAAGTACTCTGCCACTGACTTGGCAAAGCTCATCAGCCCGGGACGCAGAATAGGTGAAAAGGATGCCGCGGTATCGAACATGTTCAAAATCAGCAGTCCGTCAAACCCCTGCTGCCTCATTCCCCGTATAAATCCAAGCCAGTCTGTCCGGGACTTTCCGCCGCAGGCAGCGGTAAACGGCAGCATAGAGCTTTCCTGCCCGCCGTCGCCGTCCCGAACCGTCACTGCCTTTATCCTCTTTCCCAAAGCCGCTGCCATCTCTCCCATGTCCTGGCCGCAGAGGCTTAAAGTTCCCACATCCAGACAGAACCCAAAGCACTCCTCCCCCGCCTCTCGGTTAAGGCTGTCTATCCACTGAGCCGCCGTCTCGCCGTCTGAGCATGCGCCTCGGATTACGCCTCCGTTTTTACTGTAAAATCCATTTTCCAGCAGAATCATTACCTGATTTCTGCAGGCAGTCTCTGACAGGCCAAGAAAAAAACTGCGGTTTATCCCCCACCCTTCTGTCTGTCCCCTGCCAAACTCCAGAGGACGTACGATGATGCTTCCGCAGCCAATGGTGCCGCAGTATTCTACAGCCTCCTTCGTGATCTCCAAAAGTCTCTCTGTCATGTCCTCCCGCTTCGTTTTTCTTGGAAGGTGAGGGGCTTTGGCAATGGGGATCTGAATCTGCTTCTCATGGCAGAGACTTACGGTTTTCTGAAAAATCCGTCTCATTTCCTCAGGCCTGTGTGATACAGGCGCAAACCTCCTGCCTTCAGGCAGCGGCTCTTCCCGGTCCCAATCCTCCAGCTCGCTGGCCGGACAGCATAGATCCAAGTCCAGGGACATATGGGCAAACCCTGCATTTGCCAGATCCATAATCCCCTGTCCCGGGCAATACGGGTTCAAGATCCCTGCTGGAGAACAAACAATCTTCATAAGCGTTTCCTTCCTTTTCATGCTCCTTAAAACATCTGCAGACTTTCCCCTATTTTACTTTGGCCCTTTAGGCATGTCAACCGGTTTTTCCATGTCTGCATAAGCTGCTGCGTGAATCCAAGCCTTATAAAGCAGCCGTTCGTCCCATGATCCGGAAGTGCTAATCACAGAAGCCGCCTCTCAATAGCTTCCTTAAGCTTTGTGGAACTGGTGCTTTCTGTATAGGGAAAAAACACCAGCTCCCCGCCGCGGCTGCGCAAAAAGTCCCGTTTTTTTAACCATGCCGGATCATCGGAATAATCACTGCCGGAAAACTGCACGTCAAACCGAAATCTGAAATACGCATCTCTGGTATCATAAAACTCAAGGGGAATCTCTACTGCTTCATCCACATACCTGCACGCCCTGACCACCTCCAGCCGCTCCTCAAACGGGACGAAGCTTTCTATATTTTTAAACTCCCTGACCCCTTCATCTGTCACCACGCCGGCAATGAGGTAATCGCACTGCTCTTTGGCCCTCCGCAGCAGATTCAGATGGCCTACGTGGAACAGATCAAATACCCCTGCCACATAGCCCACATGATACTTCTTTTTCCTTTTCTCCTCCACGGCCGGTTCTGCTGCTTTCCCTGGTTTTATGTCATACTCCATATTTGTGTCATAGATGCCGATATTCGTGGCTCCCAGCTTTTTGACCTGTTTTAATACGCCGGTATAATTCTTTATACATAGAATGACTTTATAGACGCTGGCATCCATTCCTTCCAGAACTGACGGAGGCATAACCTTTACGCCATTTACCGTGTCCCCCCATTTCCTTTCGTCATTATCCAGAATCCCTGCAATATCCCAGTTATCTTTGTACAGCGCAAGAAACCTTTCCCCAAACTTCCCTGATCCGAACAGGTACACTCTCTTACGTTCCATATTTTTAAAAATGTCCACAAACAGCCTTTGGTACTCTGCGGCGGAATAGTTCATGCGCTGGCGGTTGGAATGAACCGTCTCGTCATTCCGCCTGCGGCTCTCATAAAACTCCCGCAGCGTCCTGTCATTCCGCAGTTTTGTCAAAAAATGCCCGATATGAGAATAATAAATCTCCTGGTATTCCTCTATGCCGTATCGGCTCATCAGTTCTTTTCTTGGAAGGAGCTTCTGCATCTGCATATCTCCATGATAGAGAAAATCAATATTTCTCAGCATAACCGCCTTGGCAGGAACCTGGGAGGCATAGAGTTCCTGATCATAGAACACAAACTCATCCCCCAGGGCAAAACCATTGATCAGCACCAGATCCAGGTATCCCCGCCTTAATATAGGGCCGATTCCCCATTTTTCATGAACATGTTCAAACGCTGCCTTTTTCCATCGGCTCCTGTCAGTCCTGCTTCTGGCTTTCTCATCCTCCTCCTCGTCCCACCAGGGGTTAAAGCGCTCCCACTCCACCTCTTCGTACGGCACATGCTCGGAAGAGGAGAGAATCAATTCCCACAGCCTGTCAAACTGCCTGAAAAACGCCTTCTCATCCCTGTCCGCCAGCCTTCGGAAATAGGTGGCCAGCGGCATTCCCTGTACACACGGCATTACAAAAGACCGGCCCAGAATTCTGGCTTCTATCATCTTCACCCCATGCCTTTCAAGGTATCGGTTATTGTCCATAAGCATCCGGGCTTTTTTCCTTCCCTCTTTATAAACCGGCGTCTTTTCCACATTCCCGCTGCGTCTGATAATTGTGTACAGGGCATGTTCCCTTCCTCTGCACATGGATACCGTTATCTGGCAGGCGTCAGAAAGGCTTCCGTCCAGAGAACACTCTATCAGAAAGCCATTTGCCATGGCATGGAGCATTTGATTTTCCATTAATGCAGTGTACAGATTCTCTTCTTCCAGAAATACCGTGTCCGGGGAGCCGTACTGCGGAAATATCCGAATTTTCAGTTCTTCCTTTGGAGTATAGTCTTCCGCAATCAGGATCTGTGGACATGTAATTTCCGGAAAAACCGAATAGAACCTATGGTGGTCAAATCCCGCCTGCCTAAGCATGCGGGCCAGATCCGCTTTTGCATACAGCCTTCCTCTCTGCTCCCCCTGATCCCTGTCGCTGATCCTTCTGTAATTTTCGATGCCGTCAAAATTTCTGCCAGTAAAGGGATCTCGGTCACCGCAAAAATACCGGATTGCCAGGCGGTTATCCGCACATACCCAAAGCCTGCCGTCCGCTTTCAGCGTTTCATGGGCCATAGCCAGCAGTTTTTCCCCGCCTGCTGTTTTAGCGTATTCCAGAGCGCTGCCCATGACAATGCAGTCGTAGAGCCTTTCCCTGACGCCGCTTGCTTCCTCTTCCACCGCCTGTTCCCACCGCCGTATTTCCACTTCCATTCCGCTTTCCGCAAGCGCCTCTGCCAGCCCCCTGTCAAGAGCGGTATCTGCAGTAATATAAAGCCCTTGTCCGCCTTTTTTAAAGTTCTGCCATTTCACAAGACCTTTCGGCAGTTCCCGGATTAACGATTCTGCTGTCATGTGCGATCCCCTTTCTTCATTGATATACTCTCTAAATCGCCCAAAACAAATCCGTAATGTCATATGGGTCCATATAATTTTCAAATCCCAGCTCCAGCAGCGTTTCTTTCATCTGCCCATTGGCTCTCGTATTTTGTTCTGCGCCCAGAATCACAAGGGACTTCTGGCGGTACTCTGCCAGTTCCCGGATTCCCTCCACCTGGAATCCAAAGAAACGCTGCCCTGGCTCCGGCTTTGAGACGGCAACTCTCACCTTCTCCAAATGCCCCATGTTATACAGCCGCTTCAGGACGGCCTCTGCCCTTTCCTTTGCCCCATAGACAATGATCGGGCAGCTTTGATCCAGGCTTTCTGCAATCCTGCTTTTGCGGCTTAAAAAATCACCACAAAATCCGTCTGGATCAGACACTGCCTTTTTGATCCAATTTAAATTATACTCATAAAGCCAGTGGCCCGTAACCGCCATATGATCTTTATATTTTAAATACTCCCTTTTTACCACATCCAGATACCCTCTCTTTAAAGAATCATCAATCCTTAAGAAAGCGGTTCTGCACTCTCCCATGCGGTAGTAATTGCACAGCTCCCATTCCCTTATCAAGCCTCTGTCTTTCAAAATCTCCCCGGCAAAATCATACTCCGCCATGGTAGACATCATTTTCGCCCTGCTTTTAACAGAAGACGCAGGATTATCCTGGCGGTAAAGATAAAATGGCCGGTCTATCCACATGGCCCGCCGGCACATGGACATTGCCTGAAGCCAGAACCCGTTATCCTGAAAGGCTGCCCCCGGCGTCTCATTGTGACGGATATGATTTTTACTGAGAAAATCTCTTTTGTATATCCCGGTCCAGTTAAACATCCAAAACCGGAAATAAACCTCTCGAAAGCCTTCGTCCAAAACTTTATTGTAATATTGTCTCGAATCATCCACATAGATGCGGGATCTGTGGCTGCGGGACCCCCAGTACAGGAAGCAGTCCGATTTCACCACATCCAGATCGTGGGTTTTCGCAGCCTGATATAAGGTTTTATACATATCCGGCAGCACCGCATCATCGCCTTCCACGATCCCCACATATTCCCCCAAGGCCGCCTCGATTCCCACATTCATGGAATGGCCGTATCCGGTATTCTCTTTATGTATCACTCGGACTCTCGGATCGCTTTTGGCATAATCATCCAGAATCCGCGGGCAGGAATCTGTAGAGCCGTCATCCACGCATATAATCTCTATATCTTCAAGAGTCTGGCTGACAACGCTCTCCAGACACTCCTTCAGAAAACGCTCTACATTGCAGACCGGAATAATAACGGATACTTTCGGCATAAAAAGCACCTTCCTTTCAAAGCTCTGTTGTAATAGGCGGCTGCCACTTGATTGTCTCTTCCCTGAGCCCCATGGACAGCAGTTCCCTTTTGATCTCCATAGCCGTCTCCTGCTTTTTCACGGCTATGATAATAAAATCATGTTCCGTCTCTCCAATCTGATCTGGAGGGCATACCTCCAGCCCCTGATTTCTGTAAATTTCAAAGGCCTTGTCCGCCCACAGGACAACCTCAGCCTCCTGAGTCTTTTTATACAATTCCAGGTAGTTTCTCCCGATCAGCCCTGCGCCGTATAAAATGACTTTCTTTCCCTCCAGCCTGTTTATAAACGGGTTAATATACCCAAGCCGTTTTACCTTTTTCGGCTTCTCAAATCCAAAAAACTCAAAGGTGCTGTCCGTCAGGCTCAGTATCCACTTTGCCAGCTGAGGCATCAGCACATGGCTGTAGGGAGACTTTCGAAAATCTTTTTCCAACGACAGATACAAGGCTGTGACACTGTTTAAAAAATTAAAATTAATGGAATGTATGATGGAGCTTTCATTGGTTTCATAATGATATCCACAGATCTTCGTAATGTGGCAGGTTCTGCATTTCAGCACATATCGGTACAAGAATTCCGAATCTTCGCCTACAAATACCTGGTCTGATGTCTCCTTAAACACGTCCACTGCAATTCTGGTCAGAAACAGCTTATTCCACACATAGGAAGTAAGCCCCCTTATGTTTTTATTCTGCAGGTAGATCATATTCCCGTACAAATATTCCATGTTTTCTTTCGTCTCATATGCTCCAGGGGCAATATTGTCAAAAAACCTCCGGCCTTCTTTGTAGTATCCTGATGTGACTAACTCCGCTGACTCCATATGGGGAAGCAGCTGTTCATACAGATCCGCATCCAGATAATCATCCGCATCCACAAAAGTCAGATATTGTCCCTTTGCCTCCATGGTTCCAGACTTCCGCGCCGCTGCCACTCCCTGATTTTCCTGCCTGACAAGCCTGATCCTGCCGTCTCTTTCCCCATAGCAGCGGCAGATTTCCCCCGAACCGTCGTCAGAGCCGTCGTCAACCAAAATAAGCTCCAGATTTCTCCATGTCTGGTTTAAAATGCTTTCTATGCACCGGCTCAGATACGCCTCTGCATTGTAAACCGGCACAACAACACTTAATAATTTCTCATTGATACTAACCATC
The DNA here is from genome assembly GCA_947089145.1 of uncultured Hungatella sp. Lineage (GTDB taxonomy): Bacteria > Bacillota > Clostridia > Lachnospirales > Lachnospiraceae > UBA3402. Next base: position 7,391 of record CAMUJH010000052.1, read on the forward strand.
CTGTCCTCCATTCACACTGGCATCCGCCTCATGCCAAGTACGCCCTGCCTGCCGCCGGGCCGGTAATAGTTTACGGATTATCCCTGCCCATGCATTGAATCCGAAAGGCTTCCACTCCCAAAGATTGTATCCAGCCTTTTACGCTCTTTTGTATCTCCCTATTCCGAATCGCAATAAGCACATAATCAAAATCTCTGTTTTTAAGGATCTGCGGGTTCTCCGCCTGCATCTCCCTGCCTTTATACTCTCTGTAATTTCTGTCCACCAGTTTCACGCTTCTGCAGTATCCTGTCCGCATCAGCTGGGCATAATATTCCTGTCCCACTGCGCCTGCGCCATATAAAATCAGCCTGCTTCCCTTGGGTATCAAATCATAGGGAAATACCCACCCTTTTTCTCTGTCCGTAATCAGCCTGTCCTGTTTTTCCCTTAACATAATAAACAGGAAATCTTCCCCATCCATGTTAAGAACCTGTCTGTACTGTTCTGCGTCTTTTTTGCTGCACAGATACTGTCCCGGAAAATCCGCCAGCTTAAACTCTGGTTCCATCACTTCTTTTATATAGCGGTAACAATGGCAAAAAGCCTTTCTCTCATACATGGATTTCAGATAATATATCTGAAATTCCACTGCAAAGCTGATAAAGCTCTGCTCATATACGGCATATATCCCCAGTTTCCTCAGCTCCTCTCTAATAAGGCGAAGCATTTTAAACCCATTTTCCCAGTTCTGCTCCATGGTATTCGACAGGGAGCCTGGATTAAAAACCCTGTGTGAAACCAGTGTTTCCGGGACAAACCCGATTTTGTCCGCCCTTGCCGCCAGCATGTATACAAAAAAGCCGTCCTCTGACGATCGAAATTCCGGAAACTGATACCCGCATTGTTTTATAAACTCCCCGCGAAACAGCTTGTCCCATGCCCACCCGCCAGTTCCCTGGAAAATTCCGGCATGCAGCATATCTTTGCCAGAGAAAACCTCCCTGCCCCGTGGATAATATTCCTCTTTCTTCCTGTTATGGACCGTCATCCTTTTCCTTCCAATATCATGATACAGCTCATAGCGGCAGATGGTAATATCCAGCCTGTTCCTCTCTGCCTTCAGGTACAGTTTCTCCAGCATATCTTCCCGGAAAAAATCATCCGAATCCAGAAATAGCAGATACGTTCCATTTGCATGGCTCATGCCATAATTGCGGGCAGCTCCTGCATACAGGTTTTTCTGCGTCAGGATCGTTATTCTGTCATCCTGTTTCCCATATTCTTTTAAAATGTCCAGGGAATGATCCGTGGACCCGTCGTCCACACAGATGATCTCGATTTCTTTTAATGTCTGGGCGCAAAGGCTGTTAAGGCATTTCCTTAAATAGCGTTCTTCATTGTACACAGGCAGGATTACGGATATTTTTATTCTGTTTTTCACCTTCTTCCGTCCCTCCGCTTCTGTATCAGCTGCGCAACCCGCACGCTGGCTTTCCCGTCCTCCCGGTTTCCCGCACGTTTCAAAAATTCAGTCACGTCCTGCTCATATTTCTTTCTGTCAAACTTTAATATATTTTCCTCCAGCCCGTCATTGTCAGCCGCCCACAGAAACGGCAGCTCCTCCATTTCAAACATCAGCTTCCCTCTGTTTTTCACATAATCCTCCAAATCATCTGCATAGATGAATCCTGGAATCTTTGCCATAGCCGCCTCAAAGATGGCGCTGGAATAATCTGTCAAAAACCCGTCCGCCCCTGCAATAAGCTCATTCATATCCGGCCTCTGGCTTACATCCACCAAACGGCTGGACGCCTGTCCTGTCTGGATACGTTCCATCTTTGCCGCCAGCTGGGGATGGAGCCTTACAAACACATACCAGGTGCCCCCGAACCGTCTCTCCAGTCCCTGAATCAGCCTTTCAAAGTCAAGGCCAATCTTCTCTGTCTCCACAGTTCTTTTTCCTCGCTGGCTTCCGCCGCGGAAAGTCGGCGCATAAAGCAATACTTTCGCATCCTGGGAAATATGGCATTCCTTTCTTACACGCCTGTACGTTTCCTGCCTTTCATTAAGCAGCACATCACACCTGGGCGTTCCTGTCTTTAGGATGGCTCCGTCATAAAGCAAACCGTCCCTGTAGGTGTCGTCGCACCACTTTGACCCTGACAAGACATAGTCAATCAGGCTGGAATCATACCTGCTGACAATATACGCCATTTTCGGCAGAAGGCTGCCCCGGTATCTGCCAATGGGCTTAATTCCCATTACCGCATGCCACGTCTGGATATAACACTGGTTCCTTCTTTTTCTGGTTCCATAAAACGTTCTGGTATTGCCCACCCATATGCCTGCCGTAGACAGATGATACGCCCGGTTCCACAGAGTATTTCTCACTTTGCGGATCTCTTTTGGAAACTCTTTCGTATTATCATTAACAAGCCAGACAATGCTGTAATCTCCCGCTTTTTCTCTGTTTCTTCTTAACAGCTCCTCTGCCACGTATTTAGGGTTGCACCCATACCCTCCGTCACACTCAAAGGTCCACATTGCCACTTTATTCTGTTTGACCGGGAATATGCGGCACATATAAAACGCCAAACTGTGGAAAAACGCTTTTGACTTCCGCTTTGCAATATAGATTTCCTCTGATAAATGCCATTTTGCCCTATCTCCCATATCCTGCTATTCTCCGTTGGTCATTCAAAGATTATGATATTATCTTCTGGAATTCCTTCCTCTCGCAGCTGGACGGACATCTCCCTTCCATGCCTGCTGCTGGCTATTACATATACATCTTTCGGGAAGCGGCCTGCAGCCTGCTTCACAGAGAGCACCTGCAGCCCTCCTTCAGTGCTTCCCTTGCGTTCCCTGCTGCTGTCGCAGATGCCGTCCGCCTGGTTCTCATTTTGCGTCAGTATATCCAATAACCTGGTGCCCAAAAACCCTGCTCCAAACACAACCGCTTTCCGCCCTCTTATCTGATCCAGACATTTGCAGGCTCTTTCCAGAAACGGCCGCCGGCGTCTTAACTGCGCCTTCCTCATAAACAGTTCTTTATTGTCAAGCAGCAGGAATGTGCGCTCATATAAAAACGGATCAAATTCTAACTGGCTCACAATATCCTTATCCCGCCTTAATTCCTTCTCATACGCTTCCAAAAACAGATTCCCCGCACTTTGTGACAGCCGGCAGTAATTCCAGTAAAAAGCCATATACTTCCTCATATAATACATGTCCCAGTACTTTTTCTCTGTTACCCCTCTGCGTTCCAGCTCTTTTTTCAGAAATTCACATTCCCCTGCAATTTCAAAAATCTTTTTTTCATCTTTAACAGAGCTTTTTGTATTATCCACCCGGTACTGATACAGCGGACGTTTTACATGGTACGATTTTTCAGCAAGAAGACCCGTGAGAAACAGAAAAGAAAGATCCTGATAAGACGCCCCGGAAGATTCATTGAACCGGATACGGTGTCTTTTCAGAAAAGACTTTTTATATAAACCGGTCCATATCCCGCTGGTTGCCATATTTTGCTGTTCCCGGTTCTCGCCGTCCACAAGGCGATCATACCTGCCCGGGTCATTATACTTGTGCACCATGCTTTTCAGTTCCCGGCCTTTATAAGTAACCATCTGACAGTAATCGGCATCCGTCACATCAGCGTCATATGTTTCTGCCGCTTTATACAATGTCTCTATCATGTCCGGTTCCATCCTGTCATCAGACTCTAATATGGCGATATGGGTTCCCCTTGCCCTTTGAATTCCAATATTCATTTTATGCCCATAACTGGTGTTCTCATCGTATACAGCCACAATCCGGTTATCTTCTTTTTGCAAATCTTTTATAATATCTCCCGAACCGTCCGTGCTTCCCCCGTCAATGCACAGTATCTCCAGATCCCTAAAACTTTGGCTCACAGCGCTTTCTACGCACTCTCTCAGATACTTTTCCGAATTATGTATTGGAATAATAATGGTTACGCTCATTGCCCTTCATCCTCTTTATACTCTCTGACGCTCTCCTCTGCATTTATAATAAACGGATCGATCTGAGATACCGATTCATCCATGTCCAGCCACGCTCTTGCGCATACAAGATCCAACCCGTCGTCAATATCAATGCTGCTTCTTTTGTCCAAAACAAACCGATATGGATTAGGGCCGTGGAAATACTTCCATTCAATCATGTTTTGTCTGGGAGCCAATAGTATGCCGTCAGTCACAAAGTAAAGAGGCGGCAGCTGCTGAGACGGCACATGCTCTATGCCAAGCTTATAATTTACCGGACCGTTTTTATCCCATAGATATCTCCGAAACAGCTCCATTGATACCAGAGAGTCAAATCCATTGTGCAGCGCATCTTCATATTCCTTTGCGGCAGCCCGATAATGTTTCGGGAATACCAGCGGCGCCGTGCATGTCGCCCATAAGATATGATCCCCGGAGACATTCTGGCAGATATGGGCTACCACTTCTCCGAAGCTTTTTGTCTTTTCATCGCAAAATTCCGGAGCTCTCTTATGGGTATGGACGCCCTGGCAGTCCGCCATATGCAGCATCATGTCAGAATCCGAAGATACCACAATCTGATCAATGGCTTCAACTTGCTTTAACTGGGTAATTTTATTGACCAGAAGGTTCGTTCCAGCAAACGGAGCTACGTTTTTATTTTTCAGCCTTGTGCTTCCTTCCCTCACAGGGATAACAGCTGTAATGCTCATATATTCTCTCTCTTTCTTAAGCAATTTCTTTCATTCCCGGCAATCGTGCAAATCTCCTTATGCTCTCCCAACGGATAGTTCCCCTGCCCTCAGCCGCCATACCTGGAGTCATCCTCAGGTCCGCCTATGCTTTTTGGTATCATAATATGTTTGTACCCCAGCTTCCTTACGTTATCTGAAATCCCAGATCTGTACTTCTCAGTTACGCCTATTACCACTATGGTATCATTTCTGTCAAAAGTCAGGCAGTTGAGCGCTTCTACCTTAATATCAAAAAAATAGTCCGGGTTCCCCTCCAGGCTGCTCACTGCAACAGCGTCAATCTTTATCTTATGTTCCTGCAAAACAGTAATCAAATCATAGCTGCCTCTTCCGCACCCGAACATAACAATATGTTTTGCCCTGCGAAGCAGATCCGTCTGATACTGGTCAAAGGTAAGATAGTAACCCTTACGGGGGCGGTGCAAAATTCTGTAAAGCAGTTTCTCTTTATATCCCCCAACGCTCAGTTCCTTCGTTTTTCTTCCAAAACGCCTGTAATACTCATAGCCTCTATACAAATTTTCCATATAGGCCCCGATGGCCTTGTTTTCTGTCTCTGTAAAGTCATCTGCGTTCCAGTATTCCATGCTCTGCATCAATATTACAAACAGAGATTCAGCCCGCTTATAATTTTTCGTATTCATAATCGAGCCTTCTCTGTTTCGGCGCAGATAAAATTCCCTGTCCGTTTCCAGCACTTTTCCCGCTGACAAAGAACTGAAAAACCAGAACATCACATCTTCATGCAAAATTCCCGGATAAAAGTTTATATGATGCTGTGTTAAGAAGTCTCTCCTGATAAACTGCATCCATGCCGTAGGCATCAGCCCTTTTTCCACTGCCCTGCAAAAGAATTCCCTTCCTGAACAGGTTCTGTCTGTTCCAGCAGCCATATGCTTTTCTTCTGATACCTTCCTGTAGTCCCCGCTGCCATAGATGGACTTAAACCGAAAATAAATAATATCCGTACGGCTTTTTTCCGCTTTCTCAAATAACGCTTCCAGAGAACCCTGCAAAATCCAATCATCAGAATCCACAAACCAGATATATTTCCCCTCCGCATGTTTCAGGCCGGTATTTCTGGCCTCTGACAGCCCCAGATTCTCCGGATGGGTAAAAATCCTAACCTGCTCATATTTTCTGGCATAATCCTGTAAAATCAATCCCGAATCATCCGTCGCGCCGTCATTGACGCAGATAACCTCAAAGCCCTGGAAATTCTGCTGCAAAATGCTGTCCAGACATTCTTTCAGATAGCTTTCCACATTATATACAGGTACAATAACTGAAATATTTTTGTCATTCCTGGTTTCCGCCATAAGCATCGTCTTCCCTTCTCATCTTTTTAGACCGGAAACCGGTCATCTGCAATGCAAAAAGAATCAAGATCTACCAGTTCTTCGTTTATAATAAGCCGATTCTCAAATCCCAGTTCTTCCGCCCTGCGCTCCATTTGCTCTGCTGCGTTCTTTCTGCCTGCAATAACCAGCAGGGCTTTCTCCTTTCTGTCAAGGTACTTATTGATACAGCAAATCGCTTCCCCCCTTGCGCTTCCCTGTGGATTAGATGCGCTTACTGCAAACCCGCCGAACGTGATATGTTTTCTCGCCTGGATCAGATCATACACGGAACGTCCTGTTTTTCCCGCTCCGTATATGATAACTTCCTCATACTTTTCCATTTGATGTACGTATCCCCTGATCCTCTCCCAATATCCTTTAATATAAGCTTCCATCTCATCTCTCGATGCGTCAAAATAAGTTTCTATGCCCTTTTCACATTCTGAAAGCAGCAGCTCCTGTCCTATCTGCTTCCAGCAGCTGTAAATCTCTTCATTTCCATCTAAGATATGCATAAAAAAGCAAACGATCTTTCTCTCCTGGATCTCCGAAACCACTGTTTCTGTCAGCTGATTATAATTATGGATTCTGCAGAAATGTATTACGTCATACAAGCCTTTTATCATGTCCGTAATAACCTTTGAACTGTTATACTTGCTTTTCTTGTCTGTGGCTCTATATACGTAAGTGTTTTTGGACGTGACCCAGATCTGATCCGCAGACGCCAGGGATCGGAGCATAAAGACAGGGTCCTGGTTTACAACATAAGGCGGAAAACAGATTCCGTTTTCTTTTATCATGTCACTGCTGTAAATAAACCTCCAATACCCATAGCAGTATTGATACTCCTGGAATCTTATCACCTGGTCTTTGCAAAACTTCTGCCTGCTATGATCCATGATTGTACCCTCACAGTCCAGCAGATAGTTCCCTCCTGCAGCTTTCACACGGTTATGAACTGCCTGATGAAACAATGTTTCCAAAACATCAGGGGAGGGATAATAGTCATCAGCATCCATAAAGGACAGAAAGCGGCCTGCTGCAGCCTCCATCCCCCTGTTGCGGGCCGGTCCCGGCCCCCTGCGGTCTTGGTGCAAGACAATGATATTGTTATATTTCCGGCTGTATTCCTCCAGCACGGCTTTTGTATTATCCGTCGACCCGTCATCAATGCATAAAATCTCGATCTCTTTTAACGTCTGTCCCAAGATACTGTTAAGGCAAGTCGGCAAATACGCTTCCATATTGTAGACAGGTATAATGACACTTATTTTAATGCTCATAAGCTGCTCCACCTCGGCTGTTATATTTATGATTGAAACAGCGAGTCAAAATCAACCCGCTCAAACTCTTCCAGCATCCCTCCCCTGGTAGCATTGTAAATGCGAATGTCATGGCATCTGGCATATCGCTCTGCCGCCCGGTAGGCTAAAACCATTCGTTCTTCATGGTAATTCTTCATGTCCGGCTTGGTATCTTCTGCAAAATGGTTCCTATATCCGCCTCTTATATAGCTGCAGTCCGCTCCCAGCAAATAGATTTCCCTAAATCCCATGTATGCGGCCAGCTGCAGAGGGCCGTCATAGGTTATTGTCCATCCTGTAAAAGTCCCTCTTGCAAAATCATCTGAAAACTGCGGCAGTTTTCCCTCTGTCCAATTCCGGAATACATGCCATTTACAGATTTCGCCGCTCTCCCCATGGAAAATCTCAGCTGCATCATCTGCAATAAACTTAATTCCTGCCCGTTCTTTTTTAATCTCTTCTTTCCATTTTAAAATCACGCCCCGATCGCCAGCCATATAATAATCGGGTCGCCAATTTGTCTTTTCAAAGGCAGCAAAAATACCGTTAACGCTAAAGCATATTTCTTTATTTCGGTGCAGCGTATCCAGATCTTCTATTCTTAAGCTTGGGCCTGTGGCTGCGATAAAGCACCTCTTTCCATCATGAATCCCTTTAAAGCGCTCCAATGAACGATTATAGCAGGACTGTCTCAGATGCTGCTGAAATGTTTCATAACACTTCTCCTGTTTTATGTCCATACTGTATGCTTCCGCTTTATCTTCCTCAGTCAAAGGAACCGTCAAAAGCGCCATGGCTCCATGGACTGCCTCCCTTTTCCACGGTGTTGTTCTGATTTTGCCGGCAAAATTCCATTTGTCGCTGTTTTGAAGAGCCAGTCTGCAAAAAAACCCTTTTTCTGTCAAATGGTTATACAGCAGGCACCCTAAAATTCCTGCTCCATAAATAACGATCTCTCCTGCAGGATCGCACTGCTCTGACAGCCTGTCCGCAGCCCCTCCCTTTCGAAACCCTTCAAAAATATGGCTGTTTTCCGAATACAAAAAAAGATTGGTGATCCCCTGCCGCAACAATTCATCCCGGATTTCGCCTTCGCTGTCCAAAGGGGTAATAATAACCGGATACTCCCGGTATGTTTTCCGGTATTCCTTAAAGGAAATGACGGGGATATTTTTGAAACGGGTATTATGAAGCTGACTGTCTCTCTCTATGATGCAGACGATCTTCGGACCTAGAATTTCTGCCAGCCGTTTTCCTCGGATGCCCATTCCCCACACTGCAAATCGAATCAGTTCCATTCCTGTTTCGTTCCTTTCTTTTTAAAGCATAATGCTTTTAAGCGTTGCCCAGCTTATTATCTTATCCCCTGGTATTCCCCGGCTCATAAGCTGGTTTCTTATTTCTTCAAAATAGTTTGCGGAATTTACAATGCAGTGAATCTGTTCTTTATAATCACATACGCCTTCTGCATCAATCATTCTGTAATACTCATTGCCCTGCTCTGTTTTTTCTTTATCATTGTCTCCAATCGCAAGAACCTGAAGTCCCAGTTCTTCCAATCCATAGCACAAATCCAAGGTTGATGCCGTCATTCCCCAAACGATAACCCGTTTTATCTGATTTTCTCTTAGATAATTATCCACTGCGGCCCGTCTTTCCTCCAGCCTCAATGCCTCCATACAAATATCCGCCTTTTTTGCATAATGCGTCCACAGTTGGAAATACGGATTTAGGAGCGCCATGTCCCATGGCTTTATCAGTCCGCAGTAATGCACGATTACGGGTTTTACATTTCTGTATTTTCTTCGGTTCAAAATGCCGGATACCACATATCTGTCCTTATCCAGCACCAGGATCTTCCCTTTGCAGGCCAGGTTTAAAATATCCTGGTCATGGTACTTCAGCCTGCGGCCCATATATTTGTGAAACAGCTTTTCTATGGCTGCCTCCCGCCATTTTTTCAAATTAATAACCAGGACTCCGGCATTAATGTACTCTCCCAGATCTCCGTAGCCCTCTCTGTATCCTGCATACCGGATAGCCGGGTCCGCTGCTCCTGCCAGCCAGCATCCCTGAAAGCCTGTCTGAAACAAACGTCCCAGATCGCAGTTTATAATCGTATCACAGTCGCAGTAAATGCACCGGTCATAGGCATCCGGCAAAAGCTTGTGGATGCTTAGGCGGTAAAAGGTTGCCTTTGTCATAGCCGGATGGCTTACAATGGCATGATCATAGGCCTTTCCCATTGCAATAAAATTCAGATTCACCCCATGGTACTTTTCAATTGTCCTTTTTAACTGGATTATGCTGTCTTCTTTATAATCATCTGCATGTAATACATAGATGTCATACTCTGTACCCTGAACCCTGTTTTCCATAAGGGATACCATTGTCACCTGTAAAGGCAGTTTATAATTTGCGTCGACCCCAAATACGATGGGAATAATCATGTGTCAATCCTCCGCCATTTCGCTGTATAGCCAGTCCTCAAGGGCCGGATTGGCCTTCACGGTCCATGGAATAAATTCCGGCCTCTCTGCACAGTATCTGCATCCGTCTATCGGTTTCAAAGCATAATCCTTGATTGCCTGATATACCATATCTTTGTCTTCGTAAATGCTTATGCCGCCTTCAGGTTCCAGGCCCAGGTTGTAGTGCCCGCAAAACTCCCTTTTCAGTCCGTCGACGGGGCATTTATGCAATCTGCCTTTTCTTAAAAACAGACAGGCGGCTGACAGGCACTCTGCGCTGGAGAGTTCCGGATCATGGCAGCCTCTAAGGGTCAGGTTTCTGGAAAACCATTGGATCTCTTCTCCCTCTAACTGCCACGGGATTCCGTATGCATTTAACCTGTCTGCAATCCGGTTTTTTATCTGCAAAGTAGGTTTATACGGCGATACTGCAATACTTATTCCGCACTGTTTTATGGCTGATAATGTTTCTTCCCTGGTTTCCGGTATCAGCAGGCCATTGGTAACAATCTCAATATCCGCCTCCGGAAAGATGTCCCTGGCAAAATACAGGTACTCCTCCAATTTGCCAAGTAAAAAAGGCTCCCCTCCCAGCAGCCTTAACCTGGCTGCTGTCCCTATGCGTTTTAATCGCAGGAGATCGTCCCTGTAATTTTCCAGCGGATAAACGCTGTCTCCATGGAACAAGCTTGCAAAGTGCGTACATCCCCTGCATTTCAGGTTGCATGCGTCTATCAGGTTTATTTCCACTCTTGGTATGATCCGGTATGTTTTCTCTCCAAAGGCCTTCCAGATGATCCACCCACTTTCCTGCCAGGGATCAATGGACGCTTTTTCCAGCATTGCCTGCGGCTTTGCCACTCCGATATTGGCAAATCTTCCATTTTCTGTCTGCATGAATACCTGAAAAATATTTCTCGCATTTTTCATAGCGATTAATACGGTGATTTTCTTTGAATCCGATATTTTTAAAAGTTCTTCATACGAAATAACCTGGATTCCATCGACCTGAGTATTCTGAATATGCGGATTCTGATCAACAAAAGCAAAGGGCCTGATTTTATTTCCATGATGTATCAGATTTTTAGCCAGATACCTGCCTAACTGCGTTACGCCCCAAATTATAAATTCCATTTTGTTTCCTTTCGCATAAAGTCAAATGTCCGCTGAAGCCCCTCCTTTAAAGGCACTGCATTCAGTCTGCCGAAAGCATGTTCGTATCTTGAAATGTCAAGAACATTAACAGGCGCATCGACGGCCCTTCCCGGCATGTAGGTAATCTTAAGCTTTTTCCCTAATATCTGTTCAATTGCTTCCAAAAGCTGCCTGACGCTGACTCCCTGGCCGCTGCCTACATTAAACACTTTTTCACTGCATTCGCTGCAGGCAATATTAATCATGGCATGCACTGCATCCTTAATATAAATGTAATCTCTGACAACCGACCCGTCCCCATAAACCGTAATCCTTTCGTTTCGCAGCGCTTTATAGATAAATACGGCAGCCGCTCCCTGAACTCCGTCCGGAGCCTGATACGGTCCGAAAGGATTGGCCAGCCTTATGATCCGATAATCCAGTCCATAAACATAATGGTATAGATACAGCAGCTTTTCGCTTATTACTTTCTGCACGCCGTACGAATTTATGGGAAATGTTTCCGCTTCCTCACTTAATGGGCACTGGCTGCGGATTCCATACACGGTTCCTCCTGAGGAAAGAAACACAATCCGCTCCACCTGGCACCGTATGCAGCTTTCTAACAGTCTGCACATAAGCTCTACGTGATTGCGGATCTCTTGAGGTATGTTCCGGTTGGAGGTGGCTGGCACGATCGTGCTGACTAAATGATAAACCATATTCTGCCCCGCAAGCACAGTATCCAGATCCGGTTCTCTGAGAATATCGCACTGCTTGATGCTGACCCTGTCTTTGCACATCTGCTGAAGCTTATCCAGCTTTTCCTTGTTTCTGTCCACCAGGGTAATGTGGTTATTTTTGTCTCTGCATAGTTCCAGTGCAAGATTGGTTCCTATAAATCCTGCAGCTCCCAATATGATGCTGTTCATTCCAATATTCCTAAAAGTTCATTTCCTGATACTCTGCAGTCTGCTCTCGCAATCTTGTCTTTTTCAATGGGGATCATCAGCAGTTCCTCATAGATCTCATCTGCCGCCTTGCCGTCAAGCACGGATATGATTATTTTATCAAACCGCAGATCCTTTGCCTCCTTAAGCTTCCGGGAACCTGCAATGCCTTTTTTTCGGTTTTCACACCGATCCACCCACAGGACCACAGGGCATAACCGGGTTTCTGACAAAAAACGGTACAGGGCGCATCCAAATCTGCCGCCGCCGTATAGAATCACCTGCTCTCCTGCACGGATATTGGAAAAGGGAAATAGAATCCCCTGCTTCTCCCTGATAATCAGCTGCGGTTCTTTTATCAGCAGCAAATACAGCATCAGGCTGTTTAGCTGTGCCGTCAGTACATCTTTCTGTTTTTTATGATTTTCTATGGCATTTCTGATAACCTGATATACAGCCCTGTAGCCTTTCAGATCCCTCTGGCTTCCTGCCCATGCCATGGAATTTGAATTCTGCCGTATACAGTAATGGTAATAACATCTGTGGGTAATAACGATTTTTTCGGCCTCCAAAACGCAGGGATAAACCACGGCCCCGTCTTCCCCCCATGTCACAATGTCATCTGTGTTCCGCTGGTTCCTCACTAACAGTTCCCGCTTAAAAAGCTTATTATATAAATGCATATTAATGCCTGCTTTATAGAAATCCCCCCAGTCCATACACACAGGCATAATGTTATGTTCGATCTCTTTTCGCCCGTATGCGCCTTCCGGCACATAGTCGTGCTCCTGTACGGTTAAGCCGTTATATTCCCGGTATAAACCGCTTGTAACAATATCTGCGCGGTGTTTTGTAATCTCCCGGACAAGGTCCTCATACATATGGGGTTCGATCCAGTCATCATCATCTAAGTATGCCGCATATTGGCCTGCTGCCTGTATGATGCCCGCTTTTCTCGCTGACACCAGACCCCCATTCGCCTTATGGATAACCTTTATCCGCTTATCGCTTTGGGCATACTCATCACATATTGCAGCAGATGCGTCTGTAGAGCCGTCGTCTACTACAATCAATTCTATATTTTTGTACGTCTGTCTTGCCGCGCTGTCCAGGCAGCGCCTGATATACGGTTCTGCGTTATATACCGGTATAATGATCGAAACTAATGGAAGTTCCTGTTGTCTTGTCTGCATAGATATCTCTTCCTCCGCCTCTGCTTTTTTCCGTCCGATTCTGCTCTTCCAAAAAACGTTCCATTATGCCGGCCAGCGCAATGGACTCCTGGCTGGTCAGCTTAAACTCGTTCTGATTGTTCCCGCTTATGACAGACAAGAAATCACTGATCTCATACCGCATCCCGTCTCCCAGAAATACCTCTGAGTACTTCTCAATTTTTTCTGCATTCTCAAAATGCACCTCAAAATAAGAGGTCTTCCACCACGGCGCCTCTGCCACAATATAACCTTTGGTTCCTGCAATCAAAAGCCTGCCCTCGGATTTCACTCCCAGTCCGCAGGTTGCCGTCCCGATGCCTGCCGGACAGGTTATGGAAACCTTTGTAAAAAGATCCAGGCCATTGCCGCCTGGGATCACATCAAACCGAAGGTCTGCAAATGTCTGTCCCATCAGCTTCAGAACAGGCAGCATGACATAACTTCCCAGCTCCGTAAAGCTGCCGCCGTAGGCCTGGTCATTCAGTTCTCTGGCATCCTTATGTTCCAGCTTTGTAAAGCACGCTTCCACATTGCGGATGCTGCCTATGATTCCGCTGCACGCAACTCCCAGCAGTTGGTTAAATCCCGGGCAATACGCAGTCTTTATCCCCTCAAACAAGATCAGCTTTTGCTCTTTTGCGTATTGAAACATTTCTTCTGCCTGAGCCCTTTTTAATACCATAGGCTTTTCGCACAAAACGTGCTTTCCGTGTTCCAATGACGACTTAATATATCCGTAATGGGTTTCATGGGGAGACGCAATATACACGATGTCAATCATTTTATAAAAATCCTCTATGTCTTCGTATGCATTGACTCCCCAGCGCTGTGCAAACAGAAAAGCACTGTCCGTATGAGGGTTATAGACGCCCTGGGGACTGATTCCGCTGACCAGCTTTGCCTCTTGGATAAAACGTCCTGCCACTCTTCCAGTCCCAATGATGCCCACTCTCTGAATAGGGCTGTTTTTCTCCCGCAGCATTGTGCTGGAAATATTCTTGGTGCGTTCCAGATATACCACTCTGCAGTAATCTCTCAGATAATCAAAACTTCCGGCCCAGTCTGAGCCAATAGCAAAAATGTCAGCATGAAATTTTCGAATATCATTTACTTTCTGCCCGTAAGATTCTTCTATGATTATTTCATCAGCAAATCCTGTTTTTTTCACATTTTCAATACGCGTTACCAGTGAGTCCACCACATTCAGTTTTCCTCTGGCTTTGTCATATGCTTCTGTGGTGACGCCTACAATCAAGTAATCGCCCAATGCTTTTGCTCTCTGCAGCAGCCGGTAATGTCCTTCATGAAAAAGGTCAAAAGTACCATATGTAATTACCTTTATCACAACGTTATCCCTCCCGCAGCTTAAATTTTGTAACATGTTTTTCGCACAAAGTGATGTATTTTTTCTCCGCTTGTCCCGTCGCTGTTGACCGCAATTTGCTCATAAGCACGTATCTGCTTTTGCTTATCAAAAGGTTTTCCTGCTCCATTGCCGTCCAGAAACTGTCCCAGGGAATAGAAAGCATTTTCCATGCAGGCATAGGGAAGCCATTCTGAAATTTCATCAAATCCCGGTTCCTGTTCCAGCAGCTCTTTCTTATCAAACGCAATGACAATCTCCTGGTACTGCCCCGTTTCCAGATTAACGTCATACAATCTCCTGTCAGGATTTGAGAAAAAGCGATAGGTCCATGTGCCCAATGTGTCAGTTCTATAAAGCAGCGCCCCCATTGGCTGAAAACCATAGTAATCGTTTTTCTCATGATCCAAAATTTCAAACGGAGGCTTCCACTCTTCCATTTGTCCTGTATCCTTGTGAAGAATCAGAAACATATTTCCCCAATAGGGAGAAAGAAAAACTTGGTCTTTATAAAAAGCTGCCCAGCTAAAGGGCCTTTCCTGGCATTCATGTCCCTGGGGCCTGCTTATGCATTTAAAACCGTCCGGCAGGCCGGAATACTCTCTGACGCTCCCGGTTTCCGGTTCCCAGCAGATTATGGTCTTTCCGCAATAAGGCAGCAGCCATATGGTTTCCCCGTCAGGAATCATGGCCAGGCAGCCTCCCCAATCCTCTGTATTAACTTCCAGTATTTTTCCCTTTCCGGTTTTGCTGTCTAAATCAAGGATATGGCTGTCCGTGGGGGAAGCTAAAAGCAGATGTTCTTTCCATATGCAGCCTCCTCCCATTCTCCAACTTCCATCTGTATTCTTTATGAATATATCATTATATCCCTCTATATACTTAACTTTATGGCGGATAGTATCATACCTGACAATTGCAGGATAATGCATTGGTATAAGAAACAAATAGTCTCCTATGTTCCACCTAAATGCAAAAGCTCCTGCCCGCTTCCCCCGCTTTTCTAATTGTATATGTCTTTCTACTTTGTGATCTCCGATTACCAGAATGTCAAAAGCGTTTACAGGGCACACATACAGGCTGCCGTTTATGTTCATTGCCCGGTCATATTCATGTCCGCCGGAATATCTGGACAAATCGCAATAGTATTCATACTTAAAATCATTCTCCGGGGAATGGAAAAGCTTATTTCCCTGAGTAACCGTCCAATCCGTATTTTTGTCAACGCCTGGGCTTTTTACAATCTCCCCTCTCCAGTCATCTTCGCCGGGACTATGGCTGATCCCATTGTTTAAGATAAAAAGCGGCTTTCCTGCAATGCCGAATAAAGCCGTGACGGAAGTTCCTGCATCGCCAATATAAGCATCACATAGTGCAATGGTGCGTGTAATGTCCGGCGTGTCGTCATAAATTCCCAGATCACCATTAATAAAATAATCTTTCAGTCTCTTAAATTCCGGATAGTATCTGCTTCTCATAGATGCAAAGGTGGATTCCAGCAAAGGATGAGGCCTCCACAAAAGACATGCGTCGCTCCGGTCTTTAAAGCATTCAAACACATACCTCATCTTTTTCAGGAAGGCTTCTGTATTTCCCAGCATTCCCCCAAGGCTTGTGTTGTAAAAATACACCTTTTTCCCCTGCAGTTTTTCTTCCCATGTTTCAGGCGCTTTAGGAGGATTCCCGCACAGCCTTATTGTCCTGTCAAGCTTTGGAGATCCTAACGGCAGAAATTTTTCCCTGGGGATTCTGGCGTCGAACTGATCTATAAGCTTTTCACTCTGCACTGCAATATAGTCAACATAAAAATAAGAAAGGCACAAAGATTGTACCTCGCTCATTCCTCCTGCCGTTACATAATAGGGTAAATAGATTAGGCAATCCGTATAATTCTTAAGCACCCATGAATAAAATCTCGGATCTACGCTGGTCACGTAATTTCCGTCGTCATAAGGATTATGAATATAGATTACATCCGGTTTCCGCCTTGCCAGATTATATTCCCCGCACTCCGTTATGGGCACATAATCAGGAAAATCATTCCCTTCATAGTGCCTGGCCCCAAAACTTTTATCCTGATTTCTGTCATAATATGGTATGGGCATTACATAGACATCAAAGTCAGGGTCTGCGTCTGCTGCTTTCCAGACGCTTTCCATAGAATCCCACATAGAAGCCTTATAAGGTAGAAAAACCGCTTCCATCCGTATCTTTATATCATTTTTTACGCTGTTTTCTATGCAGGACAATTTCTTTTGAAGTTCCCGAAATATCCTGCTTCCATGTCCTTCTGATCCTTGGGCAATTTCCTCATAAAGCTCATAGGCCAGTTCGCAGTAATCCTCCAGCATGGGGACAGCCGCAGCACGTCCCTTTTGGGTGCCTTCGATCAGCTCCCCCAGCTTCATAGCTCCCTCCTGGCACTGTCCCAGCAGTTCCATGGCCAGAGGCTGGTTACCTCTCTCCGCTGCCTTTTTGATCTCTTTATGAGCCTGACCGAGCAAGCGGATAAAATCTTCTGCCTGTTTTTTCTGGGCTTTCCTCATACTTATTCCTTTTGTTTTCCATAGATTTATAATACCCTTTTTTAAAGGGTTCGTGGATATGTCCCAAGCAGACATTCCACGAACCAATGGAAGCCTTTATAACTTCTGCTGTCTGCCAGACAGCGTCTCATTATTTGGCGATCGTCCCTGTAATCACAATGGGATCGCCTGCTGACAGATTGATGGTCACAGTGGCCTCTTTTCCGTCAAGCAGTTCCACCCATGCCGTGCTCAGCTGGATCTTGGCCTCAGCGTCTGTTACGTTCCATGTGCTGCTCTTGCTGTTTAAAGCAGTCTCATTTACGCCGTCAGCCATAACCGTTGCGCCGGTAACGGTTACCTTGGTATCGCCGGCGTCCAGGCCGGTAACCGTAATCAGTCCGCTTGCGCTTAAAACTGCCTGAGGCCCTTTTTCCTCTGCATACAGTCCATATACGCAGTCCGCTTTCACATCATCGTATTTTGTCCCTGTTACGCCTGCAATATCATACTTAATGTTGATATGGCTGATATCATTATCATCCCAGACCTCTTTCCCCTCAGACAGCCTTCCAACGTAGCGGAAACCAGCTACGCCGCCTGCGGCTGCTGTTCCTGCCTGACCGTAAACATATACTTTGTTCTGGGCCAGATCAGCAGCTTTGATTGGATCAGCGGCGGCAGTGTAATAAGTGTTGCCCGCAGCGTAAGTTGCGCCTGTGGTTCCCTTTGCTATAAAGGTTACGGCGTCAGAACCATCGATTGCATAAACGTCGGCTGTATCTACTTGTGCCTGCAGAGTATCATTATCTGTAGGCTGCGTAGCTATTGAGGTTAATTCATAAAACTGCGCATAGGAAATTTTCTTTGCCGCTGCCAGCGTGTCTGCGTCTGTCGGCGCAACCTTTGTGTAGGTTACCGTGGGGGTTTCCTCCGCCGCAAGGTAGAACGCCTGCTCTGTCTTGGCTTTCGTGGCATCTGCGGAATCCTGTTCAAAGGTGGCAACATTATCGCCTGCTTCCGTCAGATCTCCGATGGTCTTGCCCGCCTCGATATATTTCCCCGCCTCGGTCATAGCTGCCACTGCCAGCCATGCCTCTGCGTCCTCAGAGTCTTCGGCAGCCTTTCTTGTTGACAGCAAGGTTACCCCGCTGCCTACAGTTGCCGTGGAAGTCACGCTTACCTTTACCGGGATCTCGCTTTTGTTGGTGATGTCAAAGGCATCGGAAAAAATCTGAGATCCTGTATCGCCTTTTTCAAACTGATTGACAGCCACTGCCAATGCCGTAGGCACCTGCACCCGGATTACCGCAGTCTTAGTCGTAACATCTACGTCTACCTCTCCTCCGTCAGCTGCCATAACCGGCATAACCATCTGCGCCGCCACAAGTGCGCTTGCCACTGCTGTTGATACCAGCTTCTTTCTGTTCATTTCTTTTTCCTCCTTAAATTGTTTTTCATTTATAACCATTGCATTTATAAAAAGCAATAATTATCTCAATCAGTTTTCCACAATAAGCCTTACGTTGAATCCTGCGCTGCTGTAGTCCTTATAGGTGCCGTCGCTCATTTCATCCAGCAGATAAACCATGCATATGGCATCATAGGTACCTGCATCCAGATCAGTATCCAGCTTAAATGCCGGAAGCTGAGCCCCTACCGGAATCACCCCTGTGGTAAATACCGTCTCTTCTGTATCTGCCAGCAAAACCTCACATCGAATAGGCTTTGCATTGTTAGGCGAATTTCCAAGAACCGCATCTTCTGTCATGGCCGTCCCGTCGGCAAATGTCCACTCCGTATTCATATACGTCTCAAAATACCCTTCCCTTACATCGGATTCCATCTGATCCATAATCTGCTGGTAATTTTCCTCCCCCATAACATAGCCTCCTGCTTCCTCTGCATCCGTCCCCTTTTTTGTATGTATCAGTGCAAAGATTGCTGCTGCCCCGACAAGAATTAGCAAAACAATGCCTATTATCACTGCCAGTTTCTTTTTCTTTTCCATACACTCCTCCTGCTGTTTATCATTCTTACTCTCTCGTCTCCGAATTTTTCCGTATCAGACATCTAAGCCTCTGTCTGTGCTTCTGTCTGCAATTCCTCTTCCTCTGAATCTGCGCCTCTGCCGTCTGCCTTCTCTTTGTTTAAGGACTCTTCCGGATCAGATTGGCTCTCTTCATCATCCGATTCCTCTTCCTTTGTCTCTTCCGCCCCGGAATCCTGCTGGTTCGCTGTGCCCGCTTCCTTGTCCTGGCCGTCTGAAGAATTCGTCAGTTCTTCCTTTTTCTGTAAATCTTCTCCATCCTTTTCCTGACTGGTTTCTGAAATCTGGCTGTCTTTGTCGGGCTCATCATCCCCGTCAAGATCCGCATCACCTTGTGATTCTTCTGCGGCAGGCTGGGTTTCCTCTTCCCGGCTTTCTTCCAGGGCTGGCTGGCTCTCCTCTTCCTGGCTCTCTTCCAGAGCTGGCTGCGTTTCTTCTTCCTGGTTTTCTTCCAGAGCTGGCTGCGTTTCTTCTTCCTGGCTCTCTTCCAGAGCTGGCTGCGTTTCTTCTTCCTGGTTTTCTTCCAGGGCTGGCTGGCTCTCCTTCTCCTGTCCTTCTACTGAAGCAGACTGTGTCTCTTCTCCCTCAGATTCCTTTATGCCGGAAAAATTCTTATTGTCTTGAATTTCTTCCGGCTGGGCTTTTCCTTCTCCATTACCGCTTTCCTTATTCTCACTGTCAAAACTGCCGGACAGTTCTTTTTTCAGTAAATCTTCCTCTTCTTTCCCGGACTTCTCGCTTTCAGAAATCTTCTTTTCCTCTTCAGGATCTTTTGTGCCTGTAAGGTCCATGCCGCCTTGTAGTTCATCCCCGTTAGGAAGTTTTTCTTCATCCTGGATTTCTTCCAGATGGGATTTTCCTTCTCCATCCCCGACTTCCTGGGTCTTGTTGTCTGAGTCTTCAAGCTCCTGCTTCCAGGTATATACTCCGTTCACTGCAATATCACCGTTTCTCCAAATCTCAGAGGCATTTTCATTGACCTCTCCCGCAAAGCACATAACCAGCTCTTCCCCAGGCTCCAGTTTCATCTCATATTCCAGTCCGTCTTCTGACAGAGCCATTCCCTGGCTATGGCCGAATACCATCTCTATGTAAATGGATTTGTCTTCATCTTCATGCAGATCTTCCTTCTCGGTCTTGATAATCACGTTGCTGCCATCCTGCGCTCTGCATGTAAAAGACAGCGTTAAAACACCTGCAGTCTCTCCCTGATTTTGTATTGTATAAGGTTCTGAATAAATCTGCCCTTTTCTGTCCATCTCCCAAGGATCAATGACGACTGCCAATCTTTGCGGTATCTGCAGATGCGTGACTGCCAGCCCCTTTGTTTCTGCGGCGCTGGCCGCTTCATTCGCCTCAGCAGCCGATTCCGTCATTGCCGCAGCCTTTAAAGGCTGAAAATTGATCCAGATCACCAAGGCAGCCGCCACTGCCATGTATTTCTTCATCAATGCCGCCTCCTTTTATGCTGTGTAACTGAAATAAGCGAATTCTGTCCCTGTTTTCCCTTGATTCTGCCTTCCTTCATGAGCCCAAAAGACTTGTTCAGATATCGGTACACTTTTCCCGGATTTATATGCTCCCCATACCAGATCTGTTCATTGATTTCATAGACCAGTTCACAGTAATCCTCCAATATGGCAGTCATTTCACAATTTTTCCCTTTCATTGCCTCTTCCCTGTTTCCCATCTCCAAAGCGATGGACTGGCATTGTTCTAACAGCTTCATAGCCGCTGCACCGTTTTTAGCTTCCAGGGCTTCTTTTATTTCCTCATGGATTTGAGCCAAAAGGCCTAAAGAATCCTCCGGCCGTTCCTGGTCCTTCATGCGTTCCCCTTTATATCACAATCCATGGTCCCCGGGAAAAAACGGGCGCTAGCACAGCTGTCTTTCATGCCGGAAACCACAGATTTATGACCTTGGATTATATTTTATATTTTTAAATAAGGCACATTGGTCATCTGTTTTTCACGCAGATGATGCAGTCTCTCCTGCTTCGCTCCCTGCTACATCATAAGATGCCGCCTGTCCGCTGCTTTGCAGATCTGCGCCAAAATCTTTTGATTCCCATGTTCGCAGGGTCTTGGCATACCCAATACGCAGATTTCTCCGTTTTCCCGTTTCCTCTGCCTTCTAATGCCGTACTTGTTTTTTCTATAGCAGGCTTTAGCCTGCCTATCATGAGCCGTCCTTAAGTCCTTGCGATGAAACCCCCGTGTGCTGAAATCCGTCTGTTTAAGACAGGCTTCCCCGTCCAACGTTTGGCCTGCCTTTGCCATCTCTCTGCATTCACTGGAATTTATCAAAAGAACAGTTCTTATGATCCTCATTTATACGATACTGTCACGAATCCCCCGCAATTTCACATTGCGGGCAGTATTGACTTTTTCTCCAGATTCATATCCGCAAACAGGGCATTGAAATCTTCCTGCCCGCTTCACCCCCGTCCCGCCGCAGCTGCTGCACACATTGCTGATACCCTTTCCGAATACCTCCGCTACCTCCACTGACTGCTGACTGCATTTAAGCTGCAGCCTCTTTCTTATATACCCTCTCTGCCACATGGAAATCGAATGGTTAATCCTTGGGCTGGGGCCGCCGCCGCAGGGTTTGGGCAGCTTGGCAATGTACACAATTTCCGGCTTTTCTTCCTTAAGAAACCGGTTCAGCTCGTGGTTAATATAGCTGTGCAGCTTTGATTGGTACCGTCTTTTCTGGGCGGCATACTTCTTCCGACCCGGATTATCTGCACGGTTTTGTCTGTAGCTCCCTGTCTGAACACGCATCCAGTCTGCGTATTCCTCCTGATATTTCCCCAGTTCTTTTCCGTATTCATGCCCCTGATCCGTTGTCAGCATCGTATAGAATCCCATTGCCGTTCCCACAGAATTAACATAATCTTCATGACGTTTTACTGTCATATTCACCGGAACTCTGACTTCCAGTTTTTCCTGATCCGGATACAGCTTAATATACAGCTGTCGTTTGTATTGATTGCTGTCTGTCAGGGGAATAAAGACCCGCTTCCGCTTTTCCTTTATGGAAATGTAAATGCCGTGATCCCCATAGCGGTATGCCCTCTCTGACAAAGAAAAGCCGTCTGCAGCAAACGTATACTGTTTCTCGTGATATTTCCTTACCTGCCGGCGCAGATACCGGTGCAAATATCCGGAATCCACCTGTCCTGACAGTTGATCGTAAGTTTTCTGAATCTCTTGTGGAAGCCGAATCTCTGTCTCATTCAGCACAGCCATAAAAGCATTATTGACCTTCAGCACAAAACGGAGATAATGTTTCTCTTCTGGAGATAATGTCTCATTTTTTCCCACCAATTCCAGAACTTTCGATTTTGTTCTGGACCACTGGGCTTTAATATCCCTCAATGCATCAAAAACAGCAAGGTAAAAATATACGGACGGCATTTCCAGATCCGACCGCAGTCCGCAGGCTGTCAGCTCATTTTGAACAGTATATCCGGGATAAATCTTTGAAAGGCTGCCAATGCCGCCGTAGCGGACATACACATAGTTCTTTACTTTCTGATAATCCTTTGCTATCTCCTTAAGCTTTTCCATGTCCTCCGGGGAAACAGGACTCTTGCTATACTGGCGGACCGTCTTGCACATAACGGGCTTTGACACTGCCCCAACACCTCCCCTTCCTGAATGTTTAACAATATCTGCCGGCGTTCTTTCGCAGGGGCTGTCTTAAAATGCCCATAGAACCGCCTTTTAGGACCCTATTGCCAAATACTATAGGTTTTGGTCACAAAGTAAATTTGGAAAAAATTAGGTAAAATTCCATAAGAAAAAAAGTTAAGAAACTTGAATCTTTGACGATATTATGCTATGATAAGACAGAATTAAGGTAAAAAGAAAAGTTGCCAAAACCTATACATTTTGGCAACTTATTTGTATACTAAAATGGGGCTGCCGCATTATGAATTGTGCGACAGCCCTTTCCAGTAATGAAATATAAAATTAAAACGTTTCAAAAACCCGAGGAATCTGTTTTTGAAGCCAAAAACCCATCTCCACGCTTAAGGATCATAGCTCGATACCTCTGCTATCCAGGCTGATTCGCCGGCTGACCCTCCCACTGAAAAAGCATTATATCCCTTACCATGATCGGAGCATGTCAGCCGGAAGTTCCAGTATCTCCGCGATCTCATCATAGGAAGCTCCCCTCCTGAGCATGTTGAACGCCGTTTTCTTCGCCCGTTTAAGATCGCCTTCCTCACGGCCCTCCTCACGAATCATCTGCAGAGTCTCCGCCTCGTTATATTCCGTGATGCACATGTCTTTCACCTCCGCCCTGTGGCCCATCAAAAACTCCCGGATCTCGAAATCCTCCGGCATGTTCCCTATGGCCTTGTCTACCGCGTCTTCGATTCCCATGGAGCTCTGATTCTCCCGGATCTGGCTTACCAGCCATGCATATTCCTTTAACGGCCTGCAAAAAGACAGCAGGCTTTCGTCCTCCCCATAGTTGATGTTAACCATGCGGACCCTCGCCTCCATGTCCGCCTCCTCCGGCTTCCCCTCCCGGTCAAATGCGTCGCTCAGCCTCAGGACTCTCCCGTCCTCCCCCTCCGTGCCGTTATAAAACGTCACCAGCTTCGGCACCGGGAGGGTTATAAGCTT
>CAMUJH010000053.1 GCA_947089145.1 uncultured Hungatella sp.
GGCGGAATTGGCAGACGCGCCAGATTTAGGTTCTGGTGGGAGACCGTGCAGGTTCGATTCCTGTTATCCGCATATAAAGTGCTTGTCTCAAGCACTTTTTTAATTTATAGGAAATTACGTCCCATAAAGCTCTGGAGCCTGATCACCTGAGCCTCCAGCTGCCTTGCGTCCTCCTCCATATGGGTAGACAAAATCACCAGTTTCCCCTCTGTCTTCTCCCGCACATACTGTATCACCTGCCTCTTTGTATCCACATCCAGCCCTGCAAAGGGCTCATCCATCAGAAGGATATCATAGGAAGCCAGAAGCGCTCTGCATACTGCCGTCCTTCGCTTCATGCCGCCGCTTAGCGTATACACTGGCCGTAAAACGGACTCCATTGGCAAAAGCCGGCACAGCTCCTTTTTTGCGGTTTCCCTGGTCATGGATCGATCTGCTGCCATCATTACATTGTCAAGCGGCGTATACCTTTCACACAGCCTGTCCTCCTGAAAAACCGCACTGAACCGCTTCCCCTGCACTCCCTCTATCTCCCCCGAATCAGCCTTGCAAAGCCCCATGAGAATCCGGAGAAATGTGGTCTTTCCCGTTCCCGATGCGCCCATAAGGCAGTAGATCCCATTGTCCCCAAAGGCAAGGTTTACCTCCCGAAGTACATGGAGATCTCCAAATGCCTTGCTCAAATTACGAACCGTCAGACTCATATGCTCCTCCTTGCAAAGCCAGGCAGTCCAAAAGCCCCAGCACTGCCTTCTCAAACAGTACGCTGACCAGTATAATCACCGCAGTCCAGGCAAGAACATCCGCAGTATTCAAATAAATTTTCGCCATATAAAGCTTCTCTCCTATAGAGTGATCCGGAACCCCGATAACTTCAGCCGCAACGCCGGACTTCCAGCTCATGCCCAAAGCGATTCTGCAGCCGCTTCTCAGGTAGGGAAGAAGCGCCGGTATATAGATATACCAAATCTTCTTCCAGATCCTTATTCGAAAAACCCTGGCCATCTCCAGCAATTTTATATCTGTGCTTTCAAGGCCTGCCAGAGTATTGATATAGATCATGGGCAGCACCACTATAAATGCAATGAGAACCGACAGGTTTGCCGATCCTGCCCATATTAAAGCCAAAATCACAAAAGAAGCCACAGGAACCGCTTTCAGCAGCGCCATAATCGGTTCCATCAGTTCCTTTACCGGCGGTATGCAGTAACCTATGGCGCCTAAGGCTATCCCTGCGCCAAAAGCTGACAAAAAGCCTATGGTAATTTTTCCAAAAGAACAGGCAATGGAGCGCCAGAAATCCCAGTCAGGAATCAGGCGCCCCAAAGCCAGAACCGTATCCCACGGCCCCACAAGGATAATATGATTGTCAATAGCGAGGGCGGCCAGCTGCCAGACCAACAGCCAGAATCCTGCAGCCAGCAGCCTGCTCCCCCATTTTATGCCGTTACATTTCATGATGTCTCCTGCAAAACATAGTAAAACCCTTCATCCGGAACGCTGCCGCCTACAGAAGAAGGCTCCTGTTCATACAGTACGTTCAAATAGCCTGACAGCATCTCTCTCATCTCTTCACCGTCTATACACACAATGCTGCAGTAGGGGAGAGCTTTCTGCGCCACTGGCGCTTTCTCAATGATCCCTGCCTCCGCCACAAGCTGAGCCGTTTCCTCCGTATAGGCATTGGCAAAATCCGCAGATTCCCGGTGCTCCTGCATAAACGTCTTCACTGCCTCAGCCATGCTGCGGTCTTCCAGTATCTCTTTGCGGCACACTGTAACCCCTGTTACCAGGCTTCCGCCTTCTTCCGCCTGGAGACTGTCCCACTGCTCTGTCAGATCCATAACCATTTTAAGGTTCTCATTCTGCGCCATGGCGACGGTCACAAATGGCTGCGGCAGAAGCCCGACAGCATCTGGCTGCTCCTTTAAAACCGCCGCCACCTCCGCTGCCTCAGATTTATACTCAACTGTCACGTCCCCTTCCTCAAGCCCGCTGCCTTTCAGCAAATACCGGAACACATGGTCAGGAGTCGTTCCTTTTCCTGTCATGTACACGGTTTTTCCCTTGAGATCAGAAATGGTTTTAATAGAATCATCAGCTGCCACCACATACAGGACTCCCAGCGTATTGATATTCAGCACCTGAATCCCCTGGTTGGTCTTCTGGTACAAAATACTGGCCATATTTGCCGGAACCAGCGCAATATCCACATCGCCTGACACCATCTTGCCCACCAGCTCATCTGCAGCAGTAACCATGGTAAACTCATAAGTTCCCTGGCTCTCCCCTCCAGCGGCTTTGTCCATCAAAGACACCAGTCCCATGGTAGTGGGGCCCTTCAGCGATCCGATGCGCAGCACCTGGTTTTCTCCCGGTGCTTCCTGGCTAACTTCTGGCTCCGCGCTGCTTTCTGCCTCTTGGCTTTTGGCAGTTTCAGCCTCTCCAGAAGTTTCAGCCGGCGTACTCTCCATGGATGCCGCCGTTTTGCCGCTGTTTTCCTGGCCTGAAGGCGAGCAGCCTGCCAATGTAGCTGCCGTCATGGCACATGCCATAAAAATTGATAATGCTTTTCTCATAAAACAGTCCTCTCTTTCTTTCCCGTAAGTATTCTTCCGGGTTAGTATTGGCCATAAATCTGAAAAATAGGTTTACGGCCTGCCTGGATATTATACCATTCTCTCTATGCTTCTGTCCAGACGCAAAAAAAGATTGAAGCTGTACGCCTTTTTGCAAAATCTCCGAATACTTTCTTTGGCTCCGGCACAGACTATAAGCGAGGTGATGAAAATGGATATCTATAACGCAGACAAGGATGATTATCTGGACAATCCGGTAGCTTCTTCTATGGAGTGTACCGGCCTGATTCCCGCACTGCCGGAGACAGAAGCGGAACTGGAATTTTATGAGGAAATGTATCCTTTCCTTACACCCGCTGCATCCAAAGATCCGGAGGATGTGAAATAGCACCATAGAATCAGATGCCGTACCAAAAAGGGCTGTGTTTCCAAAAAACACAGCCCTTTACCCTATGCAAATACTCTCTGGACAAGGGCCATATACACTGCGGTGCCTGCCCCGATGCTTAACAGGGAATTCCCTTTCCACCAGTGGAGTACAACGATTACCGCAATGGATATCAGTTCCGGAAGCCCGTGGGAAGCTGCCGACATCCGGACATCCTTGAGGCAGTACACCACCAGCATGCCTATGGTGGCAAATGGAAGCGTCTTTCCCAGATATTCTACATATTTGGGGATGTTTTTCCCCGCCGGAAACAGAAAAAACGGGAGAAACCTGGTAATCAAAGTTGCCGCTGCCAATGCCCCTGCGATACAGATCCCCCTTACCATCTCACCGTCCATCTTCCTTTACCTCCTTTTTGGCTTCCCTCCGGTATCCGGCGCTCAAGATTACCAGAATCACGATCATCGCCGGAATAATAAACCTGTCCGCCCCAAAAAGGAGCAGGCAGATCACTGATCCTGCCACCCCTGTCAGCGCCGGCCCATGATCCTTTCTGCTTTTCCACTGATCCGTAAAAATCACCACAAACAGCGCAGTCAGGGCAAAATCCAGTCCTTTTGTATTAAAGCTTATAACGCTCCCAAGAACATTTCCAAGGACGCTTCCAAGAACCCAATAGCAATGGTTCAGAAGTGACACCCACAAAAACACCCACTCCCTGTCAATTGCTCTGGGCACCTTCTCATTACACACAACAGAAAAAGTCTCATCTGTCAGGGCAAATATTAAATATGCCTTAAATCTCTTCAGATCCCGGTATTTTCCAAGCATGGAGATTCCATAAAACAAATGGCGGGCATTGATCATCAGCCCCATAAGGAATGCATGGACAGGATTTACCCCGGCCGCCAGCAGCGTTACCCCCACATACTGCAGACTTCCTGCATACACCAGCAGGCTCATGGCCAATGTCCATACAATCCCAAATCCGTTTACTTCCATTAAAATTCCGTATGCCATTCCAAGAAAAATATATCCCACCATGACAGGGACTGTTTTCGGAAAAGCATACCGGAAGGCAAGAGCCCCTTTTTTTTCCATAATTTTTTGCCTCGCTTCTTGCATTTTTCTCTTCTGCATTTATAATAGTTACATATTTTAGACCTTTCCCTAATATTTGTCAATGAAAGCGAGAGAAAAATGCAGGATATCCCGACTACAACCGCCTCTTTCCCCTATGTTTACACAGACTGCCAGCTGTGCCCCCGCATGTGCCGCATTGACCGAACCCGCAGCCTTGGCTTCTGCCGCAGCGGTTTTTCGGCAAAAGTAGCCAGAGCCGCCCTTCACCACTGGGAAGAGCCTTGTATCAGCGGGAGCAGAGGAAGCGGAGCCGTATTTTTCAGCGGATGTACCTTAGGCTGCTGTTTCTGCCAGAATTTTTCCGTCAGCCATCAAGGATTCGGCAAAGAGGTAACCGATAAAGAGCTTGCTGCCATTTTCCTGCGCCTTCAGGAACAGGGAGCGCACAACATCAACCTGGTCACCGGCACCCATTACCTTCCCACAATCGTGTCCGCCCTCTGCCGGTCCCGACCTGCTCTCACCGTTCCCGTGGTCTATAACTGCAGCGGCTATGAGAGGCTGGAGATCATCAGGGAGCTGGAATCTTATGTGGACATTTGGCTGCCGGATCTGAAATACTACAGCTCTTCCCTGTCCTCACGCTACTCCAAGGCGAAAGACTATTTTGATCAGGCCTCCAGGGCCATCGCCCAGATGGTTAAACAGGCAGGTCCCCCTGTCATAGACTGCCACGGAATTATGCTGTCCGGCGTTATCATCCGTCACATGGTTCTTCCCGGCGCAAAGGAAGACTCCATAAGGCTTCTTCAATGGCTAAAGGCTTCCCTGCCCCAGGGTCATTACCGTCTGAGCCTTCTAAGTCAGTACACGCCGTTTTACCTGGCCAGAGACACGCAGGATTATCCAGAACTGAAACGGAGAATTACAACTTATGAATATGAAAAAGTAGTGGATTTCGCCATAGAACTTGGCTTGACAGATGGCTGGATGCAGGAAAAAAGCAGTGCTAAAGAAGAATACACGCCCTCTTTTGATCTGGAAGGTGTCTGACTGACAAATGCCGCATATCCCTCATGCAAAACAATTAGAAGCGAGTATCGATTTTTCTTTGCCGATACCCGCTTCTCATGCTATCTCATCCATTGGACCATACCTCTCTTTTCTGGTATTTCTTAGGAATCCTCTTCGTCTTCTCTGACTTCTGTCCTAAGATCTCTCTATTTAATTGTCCTCCTATCCTATATCCAGCTTCCCTTTCTGCGCATGTCCCTTTTCTTCTCTAATTCTTCTGCCGCCTGCCAAAAAAACGCTCCCGCCAACAATACTTTCTCGTCATACTGCCAGCCAAATTCTCCTGCTGCCGACTTTTTCAACTTGGAATCCACAGCCTTTTCTTACCGGGCCTGCCTGATATAGTCCAGGTAAATCCTGGCTTCATCCATCTCTTTTAACGTATGTCCGCTTATGAGATAAATGAAACTAAAGTTAAGTTTTTGGTGGTCCGTACCTCCTTCTTTTAGATTTGTCAGTTCTTAAATATTGGATTGATATTGTCTCTGACTTTCTGATTTCTTTTTGTTGTCTTTATTATAGCCTCTTTCCCCATATTTGTCAACACTTTTTTGCTGTATTTTAAATATATTTTTACTGTATTATAAAATTGTATATTTTGTTTAATTATTTTAAAATATACCATCTTTTTCTCACTTGTTTTTTGGATTTTCTCGATTATATTCTGACTATTCTGTTTTTTTAATGGGATGACCTTTAGGAAATTCAGATTATGAAAAGAGAGCGGCATTTTTCATAATATCAGAAATACCGCTCTCTTTTATGGACAAGCTCCAGCTTTCCTGTCAGATCTTCTCAAACCGCTCTACATCCGTCACGAAAATGGTAGCGCCCCCCAATTCCACAGTCATGGGCATCATCATGTATCCCGCAGATATGGACGAGATATTGGGGGCCGGAACATTGCAGGTAATCTTCTGCCTTTTCCCACATGTCTCCTTAATAAGCTCAATGGCATGGTCAACCTTTTCAGCCTCCGTGCCAATCATCAAGGTGCAGTTTCCTTTTTTCAGAAAACCGCCTGTGGTAGCCAGCTTGGTCACCATGTACTGATTCTCATTGAGCACCTCTGTAACACGGTTGCCGTCGTCGGAGCTTACAATTGCATAAATAATTTTCATCCTCAGCACCTCACTTTTTGCTTATCTATTTTGAAACACCGGTTATCTGCTTTTCCCCTGAGCTGGTAGTCACATAGGTGATCTGTACCTGCTCGCCTTCAACCAGATCCGGCGCGTTGGTTCCCCACACAAATTGGTAGGAAGATCCGTTGCCTGCCTGAACCGTAACTCCTGACGGATTAAGGGAGGTAACTGTACCTGACACGGAGCTGCCGCCTGTAGAAGCGCCTCCTCCCTGATTCGTACTGCCGCCTGGTTTTGCGGTTCCCGTACCGGTTCCGGCTGAGGGACCGGAAGTTCCTCCTGAACTGGTTCCAGCCGATGGACCGGAAGTTCCTCCTGAACCGGTTCCAGCCGTAGGGCCGGCAGTTCCTCCAGGATTTGTAGTCCCTGCAGCATTATTGCCGGATGTAGGTCCCGCAGGGCCTCCGGTTTCTCCAGGGGTAGTGCCGTTTCCTGTAGTGGTCGATGGTTTTGTCTGAGTATTTGTGGAAGGTTTTGTCTGAGTATTTGTGGAAGGCTTTGTCTGGCTGCTGGTCTGCCCTGCGGAAACGGATGTGGTGCTTTTGGTTGCCGGAGGCGTCTCAGTCAGATAGCTTCCTGATACATATCCCACCTGCCCCTTATAGCTGACACGCATCCAGCCGTTCTCCACCTGTCCTGTTACGCTGACCTTCTCTCCGTCCGCCAATGCCGCCAGTACATCAGAGCTGGTAGAATAACTGGACCGGACCCGAACCGATGCCGTTGCATACATGGTCTTCTTCACATCTGACACATTATATTTCTTAGCCGCCGTAGTCTCTGCAGCCGCCCTGGTAGTGCTTGCCGTCTGGGGCACGGCTGTGGTCGAAGGCTCTGTCGCTGCCTGCGTCCATTCCTCTGTGGACTGCGCCGCAGACTCCTCCGTAGGCACCGCCGCCGTGGTATCCCCGGTAACGATCTCAATCTTTGTTCCGGAAGTAGTCTCGTTAGCTGCCACGCTTCCTTCCTCTTCTGGCTGGTCGCTTTCCGCTTCGGCCGCAGTGGTTCCATTAATCACGATTCCGTCGCCGCTGCCGCAGGCTGTAATGCTCAAAGCTGTCATTGCCGCTACGAAAATCAACCATTTTTTCCTCATATTCGTTCCTCCATGCTATCCGCCGTTCATCGCTTCCTGATTATGCCACTCATTATACACTACATACAAATGTTTTTCTATTTAAGTTTTTATGACGAAATACGAATGATATTCCTAAATGTCCCTGACGAATCACCGTGCTGATTCTCTGGGGATTCCTATCAGCCTAAAAGCAAAGGACAGGGACATCCCCAACGTTTTAAAGCCCCGCAAAAAACATTTCATAAAAATCATCTTCCAGTTTAAGTTTGGGAGAGTTCTCCCCGCCTCCGTTGGTGCTGCGCTTCATAGCCGCATAGAAATCCTCCCCGGCGCTGATAATGTCCATCTCATAAATATCATATCCCAATTCCCGGCACAACGTGCAGAATGATGATAAGGGGTTTTCTGATTCTCTGGTCTTTATAAAACGTTCTCTCAATTCTGCGTCTTCCTGCACTCTGATGCGGAGTTCTTCCAATAAAAAGGCCGTCTCCATAGTCATGCTCCCTCTTTGGATTTGCGGTCAGTACAGACAAGCGCGGCCTTCCGGCGCCGTATAGTCAGCGCAGGCAAGCGCGCAGACCTACCGTAAGGATTCGCTGCTTTCATAGTATACCACAATTCCATCCTGCATAAAAGCATCTTTAAAATATATTCATAAAAAATAAACAGCTGGCAGCGGCTCTGTGATCATCAAATCTTATACAATTTCTCAAAATACCGAATCAGAATATCCTTCATATGGTGGTACCGCCTGGCATAAGAATTTTCGATTCGGATCAGCTCCAATCCATGTTTCCTGCATATCTCCTGCTTCTTTCTGTCCCTAGCTTTCACCGCCTCGTCCTCCAGATGCTCCTTTCCGTCCAGTTCAATGGCCAGAATAGGTATTTCCTGCTTACTTCTGTCCTGCTCATACACAACAAAGTCAAAGCGGCCGGAATAAAATAAATCCGGATTCACATCAGTGTCCCTAAACACATGGGAAATCCCCACTTCCTTATGGATCACGCACTTACGCCCGCCATACAGAATGTTGTCCAAAGCATGGTTTAAGTTTTCCAGAAACGCCTCCTCTGTCTCCGTGCTGTAAGGCTTCACTCCCAGCGCCCTGGAAGCCACTGCCTTGGGAGTTACTTTTGATACGCCGTTTGACTTGGCATATTCCACCAGTTCAAACAGATCGTCTTTCTCCTCCGGGTTATGCAGCCTTTCTATATTTTTTGTGTTTCCCAGGATTACCAGCTGCTGCCTTGCCCTGGAAGTGGCCACATTGATCAGCTCCTTGTTGTTTTTCAGCCACTGGTAAGTTCCCTTGTGGCTCTGATCAGTCAGCGCCGTGGAAAAGAGAATCACATCTTTTTCGTCTCCCTGAAAAGCGTGAACCGTGCCGCAGGTAACATCTTCGATTCCATGAGCCTTCAGCATTGCATCAATACACTCCTTCTGGTTCACAAAGGGCGTGATGACGCCTATTTTCTTATTTCTGTTCTTTTTTACAAAATCCACAATGGCCTGAGCCTCCGCCGGAGCTGTATTTCTTCCCGGACTCCTTCCGTCCCCTACCTCAATAAAAACCAGCGGTTCCATGGAATGCGTCTTTGTCTTAATATTCAGCTTATTGTTGTAATACTTCTGATTATTAAAATCAATAATCTTTCTGTCGCAGCGGTAGTGGCAGCTTAAAAGAATCTCATCACTGACCGAATCACTGGCCAGAAATGTTTTGTATATGGAATTCTCCACATAATCATACTCTTTTGTGACTGAGTAGTTTTTCCGCAGAATAAGGTTATCTTTGGCATCCAGAAGAATCACCGGATTCAGCTGCTGAGGGTCCCCTACCAGAAGCAAATTTTCTCCTCTGATAACCGGAATCAGGCCTGTGGCCAGATTGCACTGGCTGGCCTCATCCATGATAACCATGTCGAAATGAGGTTTCGGCTCCCCCAGCTTGCAGGAAGAGATGCAGGTGGTTCCCACAACGGGAAAAATCCGCTGGAATTTCTTTATATTGTTGTCGTGTTTCAGATAGTCCTCAAACGCCTCCACCTGCTTATCTTCATCTTCCATGAAAAGAATCTTCTTGATGTCCTCATTTTTGGGCTCATCCAGCCGCTTAATGTAGCTGGCTGACAAATAAAACAGATATTTGGCAAATTCCTCTCTGTCATCATCCAAAAGCTCCAGGGCCTGGTCATCTGTTACGGTCCCCACGTTTTCAAGGCGCCTGCTGACCTCATACAGCTGCCGCCCCTGCAGTTGTGCGGTAAACGGAAGCTGATGGTTTGATTCAATCAGTTTTTCCAGCGCCTCCTTTCGCTCCGTCAGATCCAGATACTCCTCATGACGTTTTAAAAGGGCTGTCAGCTGCTTTGTCTGGCGGATTTTGTCACCTCTGTTTCTCTCCAGCGTATTGGAAAATATTTTAATCAGCCGCACTTTCTCATAAAGGCTTTTCATATATGTCAGTGCCTGCCTGTCCTTTTCCCGGCTTCCCAAGCGCACCATAGGAAAGGGAATTGTCTGATTCTGATACCGCAGCCTGGTCATGGCCTCAAATACGCCGTCAACCGGGTGATTATTGTAAGAGACTAAGAGCACGGTTTTTCCGTTAAAAAAAGCCGTGGCAATCCCATTGACGATGGTATTGGTTTTTCCGGTTCCCGGGGGTCCCTGAACATAGGCAATAGGATATTTCATAGCCTTGTGAATGGCAAGAAGCTGATCCAGGTTCACGCGGTTGTTTACTAATGTAATAGGATACTCTTTTCTCCTGTCCGGCCTGCTTAACAAATCACCGAAAAAGGCTCTGACAGGATAGGTTATGTTTCCCGAATCATACATATCCAGAATCCCCTTATACTCCCTGTTTAAATCCGCCTGAATCCTTCCCTCTACAGCGATCAGGTAGGGCATATCGTCCACCCCTTTCAGCTGCCGGTTGTATGCGGTGATCCTGTCTTTTATCAGCTCCTGGTTTTCTTCAAATGCATCCAGCAGTTCGTAGTCTCCCGGTTCCATAAACCTGCGGATACTCAGCCGCTCCCCATTTACCGTAAATTCACGGCAGATGGTAACCGCCGCAGACGGGATCAGGCACCGGGAGCGGACATCCAGGCTAATCTTTCGGTACGCCAGCACATACAGCCCTCTTTTTGTGTTGATGCTCAAGACATTCATGGCCAGCTGCCGTACCTTCAGCGGCTCCGGCCTGGCAGGGCGCTGCCCTTTTTCCCTGGTTTTCTCCGCCCTCCTCTGGAAGTCCCTGACGATTTCTGAAAACTGCTCATCATCCAGCCAGTAAGCCCCTTTTTTAAAGGAATCCATATCCAAATGGCTGATAAGCCCATAATCCGTCCTATACGGGGTAGTGTCCAGGCGGCTGCAGTCCATAAGGTAATTAAGTATTTTTAAGTTGGAAACATGAGAGAATATGGTCCGGTATTTCTCCGGATTCAGGCGGATATCTTCCAAAAGCTTTTGATTGGTTCTGTAATAGGAGCCTTCGATAATCTCACTGGACTGAATAGAGTCAATGTACACAAACAGTTCCTGCATGGTGTACTGGGTCAGGTGGAAGCCGTCCACGATCAGCATTCTTTTCCTCACGCTTATGGCTTTTACTGCAATCCAGTAACTGGTAATGTTCTCATCCTTGTTTCTGTACTCAATGCTTAACCAGCGGCCTTCATGAATAGATTTGAAAATGTCCCGGCTGACTTTATTCATATCCTGTCTCTTTTCCGCCGAAAATCCAAAGCCTTTGGGCGGTCTTTTGTCTTTTTTACAGTGAGAAAAGATGCAAAGGCGAAATCATGCTTGTTGAAAAATGAAATCTGGGTTTTCTGTACTTTTACTGTCACGTTACAGATTTCTGACAGAACCTTTTTCTCAAACGTTTCATAAAGGGGCAGCGCCTGCGGCTTTTTATCAAAAAATAACAGTGTTTCCTGATTCATATTTTCCCTCCTGCACCTGATTATTGTCATTTATGGCCTAATTGCAGCGCTTTCTTTGTAATTCTTAATCCGTATGTATATAAAAATTATAACACACTCTAAGGGACATTAAAAAGAATTTTTTCATTTGAAAAAACGGCATAGCCTGCTGACTATGCCGTTTCCGGAAGCAATTTCCCAGCATGTTCCCAACGCCTTTCACCACCAGGGAACCGGCAGAGGAATATCTGGCGCTGCCTCTTCATCTGATTCATCCTCTTGGCCGAATCCCCACCAAAAATTATTTCCCTGCGAGGGCTGGCTTTCCGTCTCCATTGTATTTCCCTGAATAGGCCTGGTCTCCTGGGCAGTCTCGCTCTCAGCGGGCCTGCTTTCCTGGGCAGGCACTGTCTCCTGTCCCATGCCGCCGTTTTGATTTGCACCGCCTTGGCCGCCCTGAAGGCTCCCGCCGTTCTGATCACTGTATTCCGGTTCCAGGGCGCTCTCCTGAATATCATCCCCCTCCTGGGTTACCCCGCTTTCCTGGCTTCCTTCTCCCGCCTGTCCCGGCTTTCCGCCCTGGGACGGCCTGTCTCCCCACCACGGATAACCCCCGGGCTTCTGCCAGCTTTCCCAGTCAGGAATGCTCTCCCACGGCTGGCCCTCTTCCATCCAGTCCTCCCAGGATTCCCATATGGATTCATTGTTCTCTTCCGATGGCTCGCTAACTGACTCCGCATCCGGATGAAGAGGGCAAAGCTGAGGGACTGCGTACAGGGAGTCTTCCGTTTCCCCGCCTTCCTGCACTGCCAGAAACACCCTTTCCTCTGTCTCCGGACAAAATTCCGTAGCCGTCCCCTGGGATTGGGTACACACCGCACCTTTCACATGCACGTCACATGCAGAGGCAGGAGCCGTTCCTTCTGCAAAGTATTCGCTGTACACCGCACTGCCTCTTGGATCTGCGTCACATACGCCGGGCACCGCCCTTTTCCCGGATTTTATGCAGATCTGATATTTTTTCACCCCCTGGGGGATCTGGAAGCCCGTATTGTCAAGCCCTTCATGAACCCTGTCCATAATCTTTTTCCAGATGTCTTTATGGTAAGACGTGCCTCCTGTCACCGGCTTATTGTTATCATTCCCGCTCCAGATTCCCGCCGTATAATAAGGGGTAAATCCCACAAACCACAAATCCTTGTTGTCTGACGTGGTTCCGCTCTTGCCGGCTGCCGCCATAGACGCCAGCGCCGCCCTTCTCCCTGTAGGGTTAACAGGCGCTGCCGCAAATTTGTTTCTTCCTGTCATGACATCTCTCATTGCATCTGTCAAAAGGAACGCAGTCTCCGGCTTCAATGCCTGCCGACTCTCCTTTTGGCTTTCCAGCAGCACATTGCCGTCATGATCCAAGACCTTTGTAAAAAATACAGGCCTGGTATACACGCCGTTGGCCCCTATGGCTCCGAAAGCTGCCGTCAGTTCCACATTGCTGACTCCGTCCGTGATTCCTCCCAAAGCCGTAGACGCATTGTAATCCTTTTCCGACAAGGTAGAAATACCCATGTTTTCTGCATACCACACTCCCAGCTGGGGAGACACGGTTTCCATCATGCACCGAACCGCAACAATATTCATAGAATAAGCGATAGCCTCCCGGATATTGCAGTACCCGTAGTATCTTCCGTACCAGTTGCGGAACTGTTTTTTCCCGGCCGCATAAGGCTCATCATAATACACCGTTGCCAAAGTTGCATTCATCCCGTCCAGGGCAGGGGCAAACGCAGTCAGAACCTTAAAGACGGAGCCTGGCTGCCGCAGGGAATCTGCTGCCCTGTTAAACGTACGGCTGGCGGTCTTCTCTCCCCGCCCTCCGCTAATAGCCAGAACCTCCCCGCTAAACTGATTCATAAGCACAAAAGAACTTTGGGGCTGGGCTACTGCCAGAAGGCTCTCGCCTTCTATTTCATCGCCTTCTCCCACAACGGATGCCTTAAATGATTCCACATCAGCTTTCAGGCTTTCTTCATCGCTGTACAGCCCGTTAAACTCCGCCGAAATGCGTGTCTCGTGAAACAGCTGCACATCTTCCTCCGAATAGTTGGAAATGCTTCCGTCCCCATGCCTTACTGTCAGCCTGTAGTCGCCGGACACGTAAGACTCCCCGTAATTTTCCGGATTATTGATCTCCTCGTCTACAATCTGCTGAATCCTTAAATCCTGGGTCGTATAGATGGATAAGCCTCCGGAAAAAATCATCTTTCTGGCCAGTTCCCTGGAATACCCCAGCTGTGCGGACATGGCATCTGTCACCTGGCTGATGACTTCATCCGTAAAGTAGCTGTATGGCGTAGCCTGGGCCTTTGTCTCCACATCAATATTCTGAATCCTGGAATATACGTCATCCGCCAGGGCTTCCTCCTTTTCCTCATGGCTTATCATCCCCTGCTCCTCCATCTTATCCAAGATCCTCTTTCTGCGGGCGGCATTGTTCTCGGCTCCTGTCAGCGGGTTCAGCCGCGAAGGGTTCTGGGTTATTCCGGCAAGAACCGCACATTCTGACAGCGTCAGTTCCCCCAGTTCCTTATTAAAATACCTTCTGGCTGCCACTTTAACCCCCAGGGTATTGGAACCCAGATTAATTGTATTCAGATAGTCCGTCATAATGGTTTCCTTGTCGGAAATCCTGGTCAGCTGCACGGCCAGGTACTGCTCCTGAAGCTTCCGCTCCAGTTTTTCCCGAAAGGTTTTCTCCATTCCCCCATGAAATACCGAATTTTTAATCAGCTGCTGGGTAATGGTGCTGCCTCCCCCTGCCAGGGAGTCTCCTGTAAGAACGCCTTTTGCCGCCCGCAGGATGGATCTGACGTCTATCCCGCTATTCTCCCAAAACCTTTCATCCTCAATAGCAATAAAGGCATTGACCAGGTTGGCGGGAATCTCCTCATAAGAAGCTTCCTCCCGGTTTGCCCCTTCCATCACCAGCTTATCCACAAGGTTTCCATCCCGGTCATATACCGCAGTGGCAAAGCCCTGGGGACGGAAGCTCAGCGCACTGATATCCGGCGCCTTCCCAATAACATTTCTGGCCCATATGACCGCCATACCCATAAGCACAGCCATACACAGGATCATGATCAAAAGCAAAATCCCTGCAGTTTTTAAGACTCCCTTTGCCAGCTTTTTTCCGCCTGTTTTCATATTGTTCCCCCATCCTGCCTGTCAGCTGCCGTTCTCTTCTCATTACCTGGATATCCAGACCGCCGCATACGAATCTATTATTTATTTTTCCCTGTATTTTTCTTTATATACGGCACAAAATCATTGAAAAAAGAGGCGGCCTCACCTGAATCGGTGTGACCGCCTCCTGATTTTTTCGTTTTCCTTGAAAGTCCCGCCGCCGATAAGGCAGCATGCACCCAACAGGCTTTCATGCGTAACGGTTCGTTTCCAGCCGGGCCCATGCCGGCTTACTTTCTTGCCAAATACTCTAAAATCTCCGCCGCATTGGTATCAGGCTTTACTTTTTCCATTACTTTCTCAACCATCCCCTTTTCATCAACAATAAAG
Source organism: uncultured Hungatella sp. (assembly GCA_947089145.1). GTDB lineage: Bacteria > Bacillota > Clostridia > Lachnospirales > Lachnospiraceae > UBA3402. The sequence continues at coordinate 14,856 of CAMUJH010000053.1, forward strand.
CTGCTGCGCACCACGCCCATGGATACTTTTCCATACATCTTTTTCTCCTGCCACACGCCGTATGCCTGGATCGCTTTCAGTTCCGGATCGGAAAGCAGAAGAAACGGCAGCTCATATTTTGCTGCAAAATTATTGTGTGATTTCACGCTGTCTTTGCTGATGCCTATAACCGTTACCCCCAGTTTCTCAAACTCACTGTACGTTCCGGCAAATGCACATGCCTGCTTCGTACATCCTGCAGTATTGTCCCTGGGATAAAAGTAAACCACCACTTTTCTTCCAAGAAAATCCGACAGGGAAACCTGGTTTCCGTCTTTATCCGGCAATGTAAACTCTGGCGCCTTATCTCCTTCTCTTATCATTGCTTCAGTCCTCTCTTAACATTTTATATGGTTTCTGAAGAGTTCTGCTTTTCCAGCACTCTCTCCACGGTCACTGCGATCCCGTCCTCGTCCAAGGATGCGGTCACCTCGTCCGCCTGAGCTTTCAGTTCCTCCACCGCATTATCCATGGCCACGGCGTACCCTGCGTAATTCAGCATGGAAGCGTCATTATGGCCGTCTCCAAAGGCCATGATCTCCTCTTGCTTATACCCCATAGGCTCCAAAACCGCCTTTAGAGCCCTGGCTTTATCAATCCCTTTAGCCGTAAACTCAAAATAGAACGCCCCGGTAAACATGCAGCTTAAGGTATCTTTAAAAGGAGCCATCATGTCTTTATAGTGTTCCTGCAGATATTCCGGGTCAGCCGTCGTCAGGATCTTATTCAGAGGAAAGTCCACAAAAGCCGCCAGATCCTTCTCCTCACACAGATTAAAATTTCCGCCCCTTGACTCATACTCCATCACGTTAAACTCTTTTTTGTTCACCGTTATCATCTGGTCATACACATTGGTCACATACATATACTTCCCTTTATCAATCATGGGGCGCACTCTGTCAAATTTCTTCATGTGCTCCAGAACTGCTTTCCCCTCTTCCACAGACAGCGCCTGGTTAAACAGCACTTTCCCTGTCTCGCAGTCTACCACCTGGGAGCCGTTGTAAGAAACCAGAAGCCCGTGATGTCTCTCCATCCCAAGCTCTTTTGCAAATGTCATCAGCCCGCTGGTGGGACGCCCTGACGCCAATATCAGAATCATCCCAGCTTCCTCCGCCTTAAGAAGAGCCTGTCTTGTCCTCGGGCTGATCTCCTTTTGACTGTTCAGCAAAGTACCGTCCATATCCATTGCGATTACCTTTATCATCTTTCTTTCCTCCTTTCTCTATCCAGCCAGTTCATGTCTGACAGGCTTCATATTCTCAAATGTATACAATCCGTTAAATCCCAGCTCCCTCAGTTCCTCCTGGACTCCGGCGGACTCCCACCCAATCCACTTAGGCGTATGCGCATCTGACCCTATAGTGATGATCTCACCTCCCATCTGGCGGTACAGTCTTAAAATCTCTCTTCCAGGAGTCAGATCCGGAAGATGATACCGGAAGCAGGACGTATTCACTTCAATCCCCTTCCCTTTGTCTATAACCTGCCGCAGAATCTCTTCCACTATATCCCTTACCTTTTCAAACGGGTAGTCCCCGTTTCTGTCATACCTGCGGATCATGTCCAGATGCCCCAGAACGCTGTAATCATTATACTTTTTTACTACGTTTAATATCTCCTCATAGTATCTGCGGTTATACTCATCCTGGCTCCTTCCCTGCTGAAACTCATAGTTCCAGAACTCCAGATCCTCCACTTCGTGGCAGGACAGGATAATGAAGTCAAAGGGATACTTATCAAATGTCTCCTGAAAAAGCTCTACGGTATGTATCTGCATTCCAAATTCCATGCCGGAACGGATCTTCAGTTTGTCGCCCCACATGTCCCTGCACCGTCTCAGTTCTCTGAAATACTTGTCACAATTACAGTTTAGATCCGTCTTCACTCCATAGTCAATATGTTCTGTAAAGCAGATCTCCTCCAGCCCCATTGCCATAGCCTGCAGCACCGCTTCCTCCATAGGCATGGTGGAGTCATCACTGAATTGCGTATGCACATGGTAATCTGCCAGCATTTTTTCGCAGCCCCCTTCCCCGCAAGCCTTCTCCACATACTCATGAAACTGCTGACTCAAGCTTTTCGCCATAGCGCTCCCCCATTTCAGCTAATTTGTCTCCGCTTTCTCATGTCATTGTTTCTCTTTTCACCTTGTTCAGCCTTTCCACCATAAACACCATCACTGCCACAATAAACAGAAGATAAAAAGGATACAGCCCAATGCCTGCCGCTCCTGACAGCATTCCGAACAAAGGCGGCATCACCATGGTTCCCACATAGGCACAGGCCATCTGCATACCCATAATGGCCTGGGACAGATCCGCCCCGAAATTGTCCGGCGTTTCATGAAGCAGCGCAGGATAAATAGGCGCGCATCCTACCCCTACCATAACAAGCCCTGCTCCTGTAATTCCCTGTCCCAAAGGCAGCATCAGCAGCAAAATTCCTCCCACTGCCACTGCCTGCCCCAGGCGCACCATGTTTCTGTCAGTAAGCTTCATGGTAATAAATCCGCAGATAAACCGCCCAGCCGTAATTCCCAGATAAAACAGGGAAGCCCATTTAGCCGCCTGCCTGGCCCCAATCCCCCGGTTCATCACCATATAGCTGGCCGCCCACAGCCCTGCGGTCTGTTCCAGGGCGCAGTAGCAGAAAAAAGAAATCATAGCCTCTTTTGCCCCGGAAAGCTTAAGAACTTTCATAAGACCTGTTTTTCCTGTTTCACCCTGTCCTGCCTTATTCTCTGTCTCCGTGCTTTTCCACAAATGCAGTGTGGCAAACAGCGCTGCGGTCAATCCTATCTGCAGCAGTGAAATGGCCCGGTAGCCTCCCGTCCAGCGGTATCCCCCTACAAGACATGCGCCCATAATATAAGGCCCTACGGATGCCCCGATTCCCCAGAAGCAGTGAAGCCAGCTCATATGTTTTGCCTTATAGTGCAGCGCCACGTAATTGTTCAGCGCTGCATCCACCGCCCCCGCCCCCAGGCCGTAGGGCAGGGCGATCACGCACAGCATCCTGAAAGAACCTGCCACTGAAAATCCCCACAAGGCCGCAGCCGTTATGGCAACGCTGACAGCCGTCACTCTGCCTGTTCCCATCTTCTTTGTCAGCATGTCGCTGGACAAGCTGGAGAGGATGGTTCCGCCTGATATGATCATGGAAATGATTCCCGCATAGGACACGGGAACCCCCAACTCCCCATGGATACTGGGCCACGCCGCCCCTAAAAGCGCATCCGGAAGTCCCAAACTAATAAATGCAACATAAATAATTCCAAGAAGCAATAACATCTCTCTTTCCTTTCTGCTGCAGCGATTCTCGCTGCCCTTGTAATTTTCTTTCTCAACTATTATAATATTATTGCATTTACAGTTTTCTTTCTATAAAAAAACAGCCTTGAATTATAAAAATACCGCCAAAAAGGAGCAGATAACCCATGGCCTCTTTTTCCCTGACTTCCACAGATGCCCAGGACCCATCCTATATCCACACCTCCAACAGCCGCATCAACACCTCCACCCTGGAGGAAACCCTCCGCCATATTACCCCTGACTTTCCCTATACTTCTGATATATGCCTGCTCCACACCCTTCCAGGCTGCACATTTCCCTGGCATTGGCACAAAGAAGTGGAGATCTTTTACCTGCGGAGAGGAACCATGGACTACATTCTTCCCGGCGGCACCTGCACATTTTGCCAGGGGGAAGGCGGTTTCATCAATTCTGGAATCCTCCATATGACCTGCTGCCCTAAAAATCAAGCCTGCATCCAGGAAGAGCATCTTTTCCTCCCGTCATTTTTGGGCGGCGGGGATACGTCCATCCTTACGACCCGCTATATTCTTCCTGTTACAGAGCAGTCCGGCATTGAATTGTACCGGTTTGACCCTGCCGTCCCGGAACATGAAAAGATTATCCGCCTTATGCGGGAATCCTATGACTGCTATGAGGCGGCGCAGGAGGGATATGAATTTCAGGTCCGGGAATATATGGTCAAAATATGGCGCATCCTGTTCTCCCTGACCAAGGATTTTCAGGCGGATAAAAAAAAGCGGCCTCACAGTGACCGCATCAAGCTGATGATGGAATTTATCGCTTCTCACTACCACGAAAAGCTGACTTTAAAGCAGATCGCAGATTCCGCATTTGTCAGTCCGCGGGAATGCAGCCGCTGTTTTCAGGAAGTTCTGGGGCAGACCCCGTTTTTGTACCTGACAGATTACCGCCTCCATAAGGCCTGCTCCTTTCTGGCCCACACTGACCTAAGCATCACCCATATAAGCGCTGCCTGCGGTTTTAGCAGCAGCAGTTATTTTGCCCAGACTTTTCACAAAGCCTTTGGATGCACCCCAAGGCAGTATGCCCAGGAAAACCGCTCTTTTCCGTAACCCAGGCACTTCGTCTAAGCCTTTTGGGATTCCTTTTGCCAAAAAGCCGGAAGCCTTGCCAATGTCATTTAGTTAAGGTTGCCGCAGGCCTCAAGGGCGCAGCGGCACACTGTATTTTCTACACATACCTGTATTTCTTTCTATATGCTGCCATAAACCCTGCCGTCACTGCCAAAGCCAGCCCTTCTGCCGCCACAATAGCCAGCCATATTCCGTTGACTCCCAGATATATGGGCAGGATCAGCACGGAGGCCATCTGAAATACCAGGGTCCTTAAAAATGAGATCGCAGCTGACACCGCCCCGTTCCCCAGGGCCGTAAACAATGCGGAACCGAATATATTGATGCCGCTGGCAACAAATGCCAGGGCATACAGCCTGAATCCGTTTTCCGTCATGGCAAAGAGTTCTCTGTCATATCCCACAAAAATCTTTGAAAGGGGATGGGCTGTCATCTGTGCCACCGCCAGCATAGCCAAACCTGTAACTCCATTCATCACCAGGCTCTTTTTAAACAGATTTTTCAGTTCTTTGTAATTGGCCGCCCCGTAATGATAGCTGATAATAGGCGCACATCCGATAGCATACCCCAGATAAATGGCAGAAAATACAAAGTTCATATACATGATCACCCCGTAAGCTGCTACTCCGTTTTCCCCTGCCACATTCATAAGCTGAAAATTGTACAGCATGCTGACCACTGAGGAGGAGATATTGGTCATCACCTCTGAGGAACCATTGGTGCATGTTTTTATAAACACCCACTTTTCCCATTTTGCCCGGGTCAGCTTAAGAAGGCTTCCGTTTTTCGAAGCAAAATACACCATGGGGATTCCGCCTCCGATCACCTGGCTCATGCCTGTGGCCACGGCCGCTCCCACCAGCCCCCATTTTAAAACGCCTACCAGCACAAAATCCAGCACCACATTGGTCAGCCCGGCGGCTACAGTGACCATCAGCCCCAGCTTAGGCTTTTCTGCTGTGATCAGGAAACTCTGAAACACATTCTGAAGCATAAATGCCGTCTGAAATGCCAGGATAATCCGGCCGTAGACAATACAGTCTTCCAGCATCTTCCCCTTTGCCCCTAAAAACGCTGCCGCCGGCTTAAGGCACAGAAACCCTAAGGCTGTCAGCACGACTCCTATGACTATGGTTACATAGACCAGCATGGAAAAATATTCGTTGGCCTTATCCCTCCTTCCTTCGCCCAAGGTCATCGCTACAATGGCGCTGCCCCCTGTCCCGATCATAAATCCCATGCCTCCCAGAACCATCAGCAGAGGATATACCAGGTTCAGGGCGGCAAAGGCAGTCTTTCCAGCATAATTGGATATAAACAGGCCGTCTACCACGCCGTAAACAGACGTAAAAATCATCATGATAATCGACGGCATCACGAACCGCATCAGCCTTGGGCCGGTAAAATGGTCCGATAAGCGGATCTCATCTCTGTTTTTTTTATCAGTTTTTATCATAGTTTTCCTACAGCTCCTTTACTTTCTTCCTAAAATGTTCTAAATACTTTCTTGACAGTCTTAAGAGCTCATGGCACTCTTCTTCTGTCATGGCCTCATAAGCCTCCGCTTCCATTGCGGCCACCGGCACAATTTTTTCTTTCACCAGGTCTTTCCCTTTCTCTGTCAGAAAAATCTGCATCTCCCGCCCCTTTCCCGGCTTTAAATGCAGTACATCCTGCCCTTCCAGCTTTTTTATGGCAGAGTGGATGGTCTGCTTGCTGATGCTGGCTGCATTGCAGATATCTCTCTGAAGGCACCCGTCCCCAATGTCCCATATGGTATACAGTATAATAAATACGCTGTCAGAAAGCCCTATCTTTCTGCAGATTACATGATAAAGCCCTTCCATCTCCCGGTTCAAGGCGTTATATTCCTTTAATTGCTGACATTTATCTTCCATAATTATTCTCCTGCCTTTCCTGCACAAATTGTCTGCTATTTGTATGAAATCATACTCGTCACATTATAGTACTATTTCAGACTTATGTCAAGGGGTTCTTTCCCTGTCAGTCAACCGCAACATTTTTGAAGAAAGTCCTTGCACCTTTTCCATTTTTCTATATAATAGAATGAGAAAAAAACAAGGAGGATAAAAAAATGCCAAAAAGAACCGACATTCACAAAGTACTCATCATCGGCTCCGGCCCTATTATCATTGGCCAGGCATGTGAATTCGATTACTCCGGAACCCAGGCATGCAAAGCTTTGCGGCGTTTGGGTTACGAGATCGTACTGGTGAATTCCAATCCGGCCACCATTATGACTGACCCGGAAACCGCTGATGTAACTTATATTGAACCCCTCAACGTGGAACGTCTGGAACAGATCATTGCCAAAGAACGGCCGGATGCCCTTCTCCCCAATCTCGGGGGCCAGTCAGGCCTGAATCTCTGTGCAGAACTGTACAAAGAAGGCATTTTAGATAAATATAGCGTAAAAGTCATTGGTGTTCAGGTAGATGCTATTGAGCGGGGCGAAGACCGAATCGAGTTTAAGAAGGCCATGAACAGCCTTGGCATTGAGATGGCCCGCAGCGAAGTGGCCTACTCTGTACAGGAGGCTTTGGACATTGCTGATCAGCTGGGCTATCCTGTGGTGCTTCGCCCGGCCTACACCATGGGCGGCGCCGGCGGCGGCCTGGTATATAATAAGGAAGAGTTAAAAACCGTATGCGCCAGAGGGCTTCAGGCAAGTCTGGTGGGGCAGGTTCTGGTAGAAGAATCTATCTTAGGCTGGGAAGAGCTGGAATTGGAAGTAGTCCGGGACTGCGAAGGCAATATGATCACAGTCTGCTTCATTGAAAATATTGATCCCCTGGGCGTCCACACCGGAGACTCTTTCTGTGCTGCTCCCATGCTGACTATTTCCCAGGAATGCCAGAAACGCCTTCAGGAGCAGGCCTATAAAATTGTAGAATCCGTGCAGGTTATCGGCGGAACCAATGTGCAGTTTGCCCATGATCCGGAAACAGACCGCATCGTGGTCATTGAGATCAATCCCCGCACCTCCCGCTCCTCCGCCCTGGCGTCCAAAGCCACCGGCTTCCCCATTGCCCTGATATCCGCCATGCTGGCCACGGGCCTTACCTTAAAAGATATCCCCTGCGGCAAATACGGCACTCTGGACAAATATGTTCCTGACGGCGACTATGTAGTAATCAAATTTGCCCGCTGGGCGTTCGAAAAATTCAAGGGCGTGGAAGATAAGCTGGGAACCCAGATGCGTGCTGTCGGCGAAGTTATGAGCATTGGCAAGAATTATAAAGAAGCGTTTCAGAAGGCCATCCGCAGCCTGGAAACCGGGCGTTACGGCCTGGGCCATGCCAAAGATTTCGATTCCAAGACAAAGGAACAGCTTCTGAAGATGCTGATTGTGCCTTCCAGCGAGCGCCATTTCATTATGTATGAAGCCCTCCGCAAAGGAGCTTCTGTAGAAGAAATCCATGACATTACCAAGGTAAAGCCATGGTTTATTGAGCAGATGAAGGAACTGGTAGAAGAAGAAGAGGCTCTTCTGAAGGAAAAGGGGCATATGCCGTCTGACAGGCTTCTGTCCGCTGCTAAAAAAGACGGATTTTCTGATAAGTATTTAAGCCAGATTTTGGAAATCCCGGAAGAAGATATCCGTAACCGCCGCATAGCCATGGGCGTGGTGGAAGCCTGGGAGGGGGTCCATGTCAGCAGCACCGAAAACAGCGCTTACTACTATTCCACCTACAATGCCCCTGACAAAAATCCGGTAACCGCGGACAAGCCCAAGATCATGATTCTCGGAGGAGGCCCTAACCGTATCGGACAGGGCATTGAATTTGATTATTGCTGTGTTCATGCTTCTCTTGCCCTGAAAAAAATGGGTTTTGAAACCATTATTGTCAACTGCAACCCGGAAACCGTGTCCACGGACTATGACACCTCTGACAAATTATATTTTGAGCCTTTGACTCTGGAGGATGTGTTAAGCATCTACAATAAGGAAAAGCCTGTTGGCGTTATTGCCCAGTTCGGAGGTCAGACTCCTCTGAACCTGGCCGCTGACCTGGAGAAAAACGGCGTTAAGATTCTGGGAACCTCCCCGGCAGTCATTGATCTGGCGGAAGACCGGGATCTGTTCCGTGCCATGATGGAAAAGCTGGATATCCCGATGCCTGAATCCGGCATGGCTACCACGGTAAACGAGGCCATTGCCATCGCAGGCCGCATCGGCTATCCGGTTATGGTGCGCCCATCCTATGTCCTTGGGGGACGGGGCATGGAAGTGGTCTATGATGATGAAAGCATGACTGAATACATGAATGCGGCCGTAGGCGTCACACCTGATCGCCCCATCCTCATTGACCGTTTCTTAAACCATGCCATGGAGTGCGAGGCTGACGCCATCAGCGACGGAACCCACGCCTTTGTTCCTGCGGTTATGGAACATATTGAATTGGCCGGCGTCCACTCCGGGGACTCTGCCTGCATTATCCCTTCCGTGCACATTTCCCCGGAAAACGTGGAAACCATTAAAGAGTACACCAGAAGGATTGCGGAGGAAATGCATGTCCAGGGCCTGATGAATATGCAGTATGCCATTGAAAACGGCAGAGTCTATGTGCTGGAGGCCAATCCCAGAGCGTCCCGCACAGTGCCTTTGGTATCAAAGGTCTGCAACATCCGCATGGTTCCTCTTGCCACACAAATTATTACCTCTGATCTGACCGGCAATCCGTCTCCGGTTCCCTTATTAAAGGAACAGGTGATTCCCAATTACGGCGTAAAAGAGGCTGTGTTCCCATTTAATATGTTCCAGGAAGTAGACCCGCTTCTCGGTCCGGAGATGCGCTCTACAGGGGAAGTGCTGGGACTTTCCCATTCCTTTGGCGAGGCATTCTACAAAGCCCAGGAGGCTACCCAGTCCAGGCTTCCCCTAGAGGGCACTGTGCTGATTTCTGTAAACGCCAAAGACAAGCCGGAGATAACGGACATTGCCCGAAGCTTTGCGGAGGATGGCTTCAGCATCGTGGCTACAGGGCGCACCTATGATTTAATCTGTCAGGCTGGGATTCCTGCTAAAAAGGTGAAGAAATTGTATGAAGGCCGGCCCAATATCCTGGATATGATTACCAACGGGCAGATCCAGCTGATTATCAATTCTCCTGCGGGAAAGGACAGCCGGCACGATGACAGTTATCTGAGAAAGGCTGCCATTAAGGCTAAGATCCCCTATATGACTACGATGGCTGCCGCAAGGGCCACTGCAAGCGGGATTCATTATGTAAAGAACTGCGGCCAGGGAGACGTAAAGTCTCTTCAGCTGCTTCACAGCGAAATCCATGATAAATAATATAATTCTTTTTCCATAAAGAAAGCTTCTGCTGTTTTCATGTTTCCCAAACAGCAGAAGCTTTTTCCGTGCGGTATTATATGGATTCCTTCTCTCTCAGCAAATCCCTGATCTCTGCCAGCAGTTCTTCGGCAGTAGGGCCTGCCGGGGCGGGTTCAGGAGCCTTTTCGTCCTCCTCGCGGCGGAACCTGGCTGTTACCATTGCAATGGCCTTAACCATAAAAAACATGCAAAAGCCAATAATGAGAAAATCAATAATGTTCTGGATAAAGCTTCCATACAGAATGGCCGCTTCAGCGCTTATCTCATTTCCAGCAGAGTCTATTACTGCCGGATGGATCACATATTTTAAAGTATTGAAAGAAGCCCCTCCCGTTACGGCGCCAAGGGCAGGCATCAATATGTCATTTACCAGCGAAGTCACAATTTTGCTGAATGCGCCGCCGATAATAACGCCCACTGCCATATCAATAATATTGCCTTTTAATATAAACTTCTTAAATTCGCTCATAGTGCCTTCCAGCTTTTTCTCCAAAGCCTTCATATCTTTTCCCATCTTATTTTATGTCCTCCTCTGTGCATAATTACTGATAGCAAATCACCGGCATTCCCTTGTACACATAGTCGTACAGCAGTTTTGCCTTCTCCGGCGGCAGGTTAATGCATCCGTGGCTTCCGGCATACAGATAAATGGTTCCGCCGAATTTTCCCCGCCAGTTGGCATCATGGAAACCGATTCCGCCGTTAAAAGGCATCCAATAATCCACATGGCTTTCATATTCATAGCTTCCGTCAGCCTTTTTTGCTCCCCGAAGGATTCGGTCCGTTTCTTTGTAGGTCAGGCTGTAGATCCCTTCCGGCGTGGCATATCCTTTTGCCACGTCTCCTGTAACGCAGGGGGCATCCCAGACTACGGCGCCGTCCTTTATCATATAGACATGCTGGTTGCTTAAGTCCACCTCCGCATACGTGGTTCCCCAGTCAGAAGTCCTGTCCGCTCCTGCCACTGCGTACTGAGGTTCTCTGGGCTGACTCTGTCCCGTTTGAATCATCCCAATCAGTGCCGCCGTCTCCTGGGCCTGATCCAGCCGCCATCCAAAGGGGCCGTTCAGCTCCACCTCCTTGCCTGCAGCCGTCTTAAAAACCCTGGGCTTGCCCGCCGTGTCATATTTGTCCGCCAGGGTCCTCACATAGGCGGCCGCCTGCTCCTGGTCGACCTGTATCTCCCCGTCTGCAGTGCCTGTAAGCCACGTAGCAATCTGCTGGCCTGTCAGCACTTCCTCCGCTTCGCCGAATTTATAGGTAATCGCCATGTCTTTACACTTGTTCATGGTATTGCACAGGTCTTTCAGGTGGGCATCTTCAGAGGTTATGGTTACCTGTCTGTAACAGCCCTGCTCCTCTAAATTTACGCTGCCCTGTCCTGCTGCTGCGGCTGCCATAATCACGGCCTTTGTCTTTTCCGGCTCCACATCATTGCCCTGAACTTCTTTTATTATGGTAAACGCCTTTCCTTCTTCATAAGCGGATACCCGGGCGTTCTCTGTTTTCTGAATTCCTTCGCCGCTTATGCAGGGGAGCTCCTGGATTCTGGACTCCAGGGCTGCCGTATCAAAAGAAACATTCATCTCTACAGAAAACTGATGGTTTACTGCAGGTCCCTTTATCCGGCCTCCTGCGTTCTGTTCCACCAGGATCGCAGCCAGATCTCCAATCACAGATGCCCGGTAGCCTATCTCGCCGCCTTTTATGATATCCTTGGTTCCGTCCTTTTTCACAATCTCCAGATTGTAGCTGTCCGGATTCTCCAGGGCTTCTTTTGCGCCTTCCACAGTCTGTCCGCTGACATTTGTGCCGTTTACATAGGTGCCTGCTACGTAAGTGTCTTTCTCCGCCCCGTAAACAGGTATGGAACATAAGCAGCCCATCACCGCCAAAGCCAACACTGCCATTGTATTTTTTCTGATACTCATCAACACATTCCTCTCTTTTATTCCACATTTTTCAATCTGCCTGCTTTTGCTGCCGCATGGGCCCCATTGTTCAGCCGCCGTTATCCTCTGCCGGATATTCCGCCATATGGTATTCGAACGCATTCACTACCAGAGTATCCCCGTACTGATCTATCCGTTTAAATGCGCCTCCATAGTTGGCATGGACATGGCCATGGACAAACATCTTAGGCTTATACTTTTCTATCAATGTGCGAAAACATGCAAATCCCCGGTGAGGCAAATCTTCCATATCATGAAATTTGTATGCCGGGGCATGGGTCACCAGAATATCAAACCCTTTGTGCCTCCACAGCTTCCACCACATTTTTCGTATGCGCCTTTTCATTGCCCGCTCCGAGTACTGGTTGGACGCCATGGGGATATACTCCATGGAGCCGCCAAGCCCCATGATTCTGATCCCTTTGTAGATATAAATGTCATCTTCAATACAGATGCACCCTTCCGGCGGGTGCTCTTCGTATATCTCGTCGTGGTTGCCCCTGACGTACAGCAACGGCGCATGGCATACCGTGGCAAAGAAGCTTAAATATCCTGGTTCCAGATCTCCGCAGGAAATAACCAGATCCACGCCTTCCAGCTTTTCCGGCTCATAGTATTCATACAGTGCTTTTGATTTTTGGTCGGCAAGTACCAGAATCTTCATCCAATCATTCCTCCGCAGCCTTCCTCTCGTCCTCTTTCACTCCCTGGAGGCGAACCAAAGTCTGGGCCTCTTCTGTAAGATCTTTAAATTCCGGAATTGTCCCCACCACATTTTCGGCAAGCCAGTCCATGGAAACGATCTCCTCCGCAGTCAGGCTTTTGCCGTCTTTGCACTGGATTTTTCCGTTCTGGGAGTATATAAGCCCGTCAAAGGGGTGGAAACTTCCTGCGCAGATGGAATTCTTCAAAAAATCAATGAGCCGATGGATTCCGTGCGGCATCTTCTGGGAGTATATTACATCAATGACCTCTGCCGACATTCCCCACCAGTAGTTTACCGCCTTTTTGCCTTTCATAGGCTGCTTTTCTCCTGTGCCCCGGCATATGGATCTGACAATCCTCTCATAAAATTTGCCCCAATGCCAAATCGGCGTGGCCAGATTTTCCAGACTGCCGTCAGAATTTTTTATATACAGGCCGTATTCCCTGGATTCTTTCTGGGGCGTAATCATCTCCTCACCGGATATATAGGTGATTCCTTCTCTGTTCAGCCTGTTAACTGCGTCTGCATCTTTTGTCCTGGACCACTCCAGGTACACTTTTACATAGGGATTGATCATCCTGGCTCCCAGAGCGAATGCATTGATGTTGGCCACCGTCCCGTAGATAGGATAATCTGCTATGTATCCCAGCTTATCCGACTTGGTCATGGCTGCCGCTATGGCTCCCAAAAGAAATTTAGCCTCGTACATCCTTCCGTAATAAGTACAGATAGAGGAATAGGACATCTTGATGGAACAGTTATAGATCTTCACCTCAGGGTGCAGAACTGCAGAGCGCACGCTTTGGTTCGCCATCTGGGGAGCCGTTGTAAAGATCGTATTGCATCCCGACGCAATGGACAGTTCTATGGCATTCTCAATCTCAGGCTCCGTGGTTACATTGTCAATGGCCATGGTCTTCAGCCTGCCGCCAAATGCCTGCTCTAAATACATGCGCCCCAGTTCATGGGCATAGGTCCACGGCGAAGTCTTTGCCGTCTTATTGTAGATAAACGCAATCTTCAGCATCTCCGGCTCTATGGTTTCCGCCGGACGCAGCCAGTTCAGCAGAGACGGCTTATGTACCGGCGTCTCCACCGCCTCCGGGCTTTCCACCAGCTCTACCTGGTTTCCCCCGGCCGCCAGTTCTATCTCTTCCCAGATCCTGTCCATGGCCCTGGCGATTTCATTTTCTGTCTGGTCTTTTGCTTTATCATAGCTATACACATTTATATAAATCAAAAAAGCATCGGAAGCGGTCAAAGCCAGCTTATCCCCGCCTTTTTGGGTAAATGTTCTTGTAAATCTGCTGTATGCGGATTTAAATACGGTGCGCTCTTCTTTCTCCCACACCTGTCCCGGCTTTTTGCCCATGAGCTTTAATAGCTTTTTGTAGCATCCCTCTTTGCTAAACCACACATCGCAGTTAAAGGACACTTGGTAAAAATCCAGGAATTCGTAATACAGCTTGTTCTCTTTCTCGTCTGTTCTCTTTGGAACCAGACGGGTTACGTATCCGGCGATGCTGTAAGCGCCTACATATTTCATGACGCTGACCCGTTTATTTCCCTCTTGGACATAGAAGCGGTTCATAAATTCGTAAGCAATAATAGGGTCCTGAATCCCGTCATCGATCTGGTGGTCATAAAGGGATGCCCATTTGGCCCCGAATTCGGACTCTTCCGCCAAAAGGGGCATAAAATTGCCGGCAAATGCGTTGGTTCGGCCCTCGGTTTTTGTGCCGATAATTTTGTCCAGAGGAATGTCCATAAGCCCCAGGCTTACTTCTGTCACTATCTCTGTGTAGGACAGGATATTGTCCAGTACAGGAAGATACGGATATTCGCCTTTATTTAATGAATCCTGATATTGCCTCCGGCCCCGTTTCAATGCATTCATGTAATCATATAATGCCATATGCCATACTCCTCCTCTTTCTTCCGGATAATCCCTGAAAATGCCTCCCCTGCCGGCTCCAGGCCCGCTTTCTTTTCTCTCTGTCTATTTCACCACAAAGCTGACAGGATTGCAAGAACGAGTTTCTTAAAATTTGATTACAGGGGAAGGAACGGCTGTAAATGCCTCTGTTTCTGCAATGTTACTCCTTTTCTTCAGAATAGCTGGAATATAGTTTGGACAGAGCCTCCACAATATCTGTGTCTTCTCCCGCTTTCATTTTAAAGTTATCTCTAAAAAACTCTGCCCACCTCTCTTTAGGGTATTCTGTTGCCAGCTTGGCATAAGATAAATAGAGGAGCCCCATTGTTCTGCTCAGGCTTGCTCTCGTACTTTTCTTCAAAGTTTTCTGCACAAAATAGACTGCCAGGCGCTCTTCCTCTTTCAGCAGTTTCTTCACATCTCCCACAGTCGTGATCCCAAACCATTGCAGCATCCTCAAGATACCCTCATAGTTAGCCTTATCAGAATCTATTTTTATCCCGGTACTATTCTCAATATCTTGATTAAAGGAAATAAAGTCTTTATCTGTATCCAGCAGTATCTGTAAAGATACCGCATCCAGCCTGATGACTGTGTCCCGCTCATTATTTTCGATTTTCCTGGCTACCTCCCTTTCATACTGCGAAAGCTTCTGCCGGATCTCCTGAAATTCTTTATCCGCAATTTCCAGCAGCCCTGCCAGCCTGGAAAAGTCCCGAATGATTTCTCTCGGCACCTCGATCTTGCTTTTATATCCCATATCATGCTCCATCTCGGCCCAGGAATGCTGTAAAATGGATCGGATCTGCACTTCTATTCTAAGTTCCTTTAAGTCTTCATATTCAGGCAGCAAGCTTCTTCTATCATCAAGGCAGATCACATAGTGCAGGGAAAGATAACCGAAAACATTGGGCTCAAGGGCCTTTCTCTTATCAATACTGTTCTCTCTGTCTACCCTGAACTCCCGCTCGATCAGCTCTGCAACCCGATCTACATCATCAGCATAGTAGGTAATAATACGGATACCGCCGATGTCAGTAATATCGGACAATGTCTTATATTTTTCTTCCTTTCTGACGATCTTATCGGAAAGACTGTCTGCGTCTTTAACTCTGAAGACGGCAGAAGCATATTTTATGTTCTCTTTTTTCATTAATCCTTCTATAATATGAAGCACTGAGGCACTCAGCTGTCCATACAGTTCCTTTTTTTGTGCATATTCACTCATGATTTTATCTTTTGCAGAAAATGTACTCGTATTAATCCACCACCCATTCTATAATTACTGCTGTAATCCGCTTTTTCTTGTAAGTATGTCTTTTAATGCTGTCTTTTTGCTCTTTATGCAATTATTGTATGATATCAGGCCTGCAAAAGCCTAATTTAACTAATACTAATCCTTGGGTTGCTGCGTTCTGCAGCATTTGTCTGTTATTCTGTCTGCATATCTGTATGTCTCTTACCTTTCTTAATAATTTTATCACAGGCTTCCGGAATATTCCATAAAATTTGAGAAACACCTT
This sequence comes from uncultured Hungatella sp., assembly GCA_947089145.1. Classification (GTDB taxonomy): domain Bacteria; phylum Bacillota; class Clostridia; order Lachnospirales; family Lachnospiraceae; genus UBA3402. The sequence continues at coordinate 30,785 of CAMUJH010000053.1, forward strand.
GTCAAAAAAATATGCAATGGTTTATAAATGTCAAATTGTCTTAAATTAGATGTCCTCTTTTCTCAGAGGCAAATCTAATATTACCGGCTGAAATCCTATACGGATATCCATACAAGTAAGATATGGAAACATATATTAAAAAGATTTAAAACTTTCTTCGGAAATCAAAACAGCCATGTCATGGAATTTACAAATAACCAAAGTTTCAGAACTTGAAGGACTCAATTATCCGTCACTTCGCATCTGCACACCAATATATAAATGCTTGTCTGATCGTGCTGATAAGCTAGAGCGTGTTTGAAAATTCATTCCCGCCATCTGCACGCCCCACTTTGCGGGA
>CAMUJH010000054.1 GCA_947089145.1 uncultured Hungatella sp.
CTAGTACATAACTGTGGATTTCGTTTTCTTTTTTACAAAAGAATGCAACAGAATGTTTATTTTTTAATCTTTGCTTTGATGGAATAAAGACATTCATAAAGTTCTCTATGGTATTGTACACCGTGTTTTCAGATGATAAGAAAACCACACTATTACAGAATCGAACAAAAAAAGTTACAATTTTAACACAATTTTTTTATATAATTAAAAAAATTTTATGCAAGGAGACAACTTATATGAGAAAGGCATTATTAACAGGTGCATTTCTGGCCATGAGCGCAGGCCTTACGGCATGTGGAAACAACTCTCAGCAGGCGGCAGAAACTACCGTTCCGCAGGAGACTGCCACAACAGCGGTACAGGAGACTACGCAGGAGGAGAAAGAGACTGTTGTAGCAACAGGTGAAGCCGAGGGATACGGGGGAACGATCACAGCTGAGGTAACGCTTGATGGCGACAAGATCGTGGAGCTAAAGATTAACGGCGACAATGAGACGCCTGAAATCGGCGGCGCTGCCCTTGAGTCTCTGCAGGCAGCCATTGTAGAGAAAGGCAGTATTGAAGGCGTAGATGCCGTGGCTGGGGCTACATGGACTTCCAAAGGAGTGTTTAATGCCATTGGTTCAGCTCTTGGCATGGAGACGGAAGATACCGGCAGCCAGGAACAGAAAGAAGTGGCGGCTACAGGGTTATCCCATGGCATCGGATTCTTTTCCAGCGGACGTCTGGGGCCGGGAAAAGATGACAAGGATGTGGGTGTTTACAGCATTAATGAAGTGATTGCCTATGTTCTTTTTGATGATGACGGAAAGATTCTGGATCTGGAGGTAGACCAGCTGGAGGTGGCAACTCCCAATTACGACGGAGAACACATGCCCAAACTTACGGGATTCCCGGGACACAGCTACAACGCAGATGAGAATCACGACGAAAAAGTAGATACCATACTGGAGCAGACCGAAGAAACCTATCTGGCTCAGGTTGATTCCTGGATTAGCAAAAGAGAACGGGGCAGCACCTACAAATTGAATTCCGGTACCTGGGACGAAGAGATGGACTTGTTTGAAGAGACGTTTAGGGGCATGACTGTGGATGAAGTGAAGCAATGGTATTCCGCCTATTGCTCGGATTTAAACGGCAGGCCTCTTCATGGAACTTCTGACAAGGAAGAAGATGTTAAAAAGTATGATGCTTTGAGTGATGAAGAGAAAGCTGCTCTTGACGCTGTTGCCGGTGCTACTATGTCTCTTAATGATGCCCATGGAAATCTGATTGCGGCCATGGAAAAGGCATATGAACACAGACGTCCTGTTGAGGCTGAGAGCGTGGCAAAGATAGGCCTTGGAATTACCAACACCGGACGTTTAGGGCCGGGAAAAGATGACCAGGATGTGGGAGTCTACAGCTTTAATACCCAGGCAGCAGGCGCATGTTTTGACGCTGACGGAAAGATCGTCGCACTCTACACAGATGTAATGGAAGTGGCGACCCCGAATTATGACGGCGAACATATGCCGAAGCTTACCGGTTTTCCAGGGCAGGTTTACAATGCTGACGAAAATCACGACGAAAAGGTTGACGCTGTTCTGGAGCAGACAGAGGAAACGTTCCTTGCCCAGATTGAGTCCTGGACTACCAAGAGGGAGAGAGGCGATACTTACAAGCTGAACTCCGGAACCTGGGCACAGGAAATGGATCTGTTTGAGGGGTATTTTGCCGGCATGACCACGGATGAGGTTCATGCGTGGTTTGAGGCGTGCTGTTCTGACTTAAACGGCAGACCTCTCCACGGAACTTCTGACAAGGAAGAAGATATCGCAAAACAGGAAGCTCTGACTGATGATCAGAAACAGGGATTGGACGGCATTTCCAGCGCTACGATGAGCCTGAGGGATGCCCACGGAGATATTCTGGGCGCAATTGAGAAAGCCTGGGAAGCTGCTAAAGACAGCAATATTACAATTAAATAGTGGTTTAATAGGCAATTGATTATCAGGCGGCAGACATCTTATTTTGTCTGCCGCCTGAATGGTTTTAGATAGGCGTGCGCGTTTGCTGCACTGATCATTTGAAGGCGTAATGATAGCAGACATCCGATTTCACCGTTACCCTCGGGCAGCGCTACAGCGAACTTTCCATTTTGGATTCCCATAGAGGGGAATGGACATAAATCCGATTTTATCATATAACAGCCGCCGCAAAGATTCAGCGGCTGCTTTTGGTTAAGTTAAGTAAAATTTCAAATTCCTGTAATATTGTTTTTGGGTAAAAGATCTATAAATCGCTTTTCATTTTCCGAAATTCGCTTGGCGTCATATTATATTTTTTCTTAAACAGATCAATAAAAGCATGCTGGCTGCTGAAGCCGCATTTAATTGATATATCTAAAAGGCTGTCTTCTGTGTAGATCATCTCATAGACCGCATGTTCCAGACGGATTTTCATAAGATACTGCTTGTAAGTCATAGAAAAGTGCTGCCGGAAAAGTTTCGATATGTATTGGGGCGATACGTAAAGAGTATCAGCCAGATTCTGTAAACTGATATCCTCCTGGTAGTGCTTATTCAGGTATTGTACAAGAAGGCGAATTTGCTGCTGATACAGATATACTTCTTTTTGGCCTTTCTTTTCCCCTGCTCGAAAATGGGTAATTAAATGGTACAGGATTAAGAAAACATATCCGTTTACACCGATATCAGCATACTCTTCCTTTGAATAGAACACATCTTTCAGGAGAAGGACAGAGCGCACAAGTTCCTCATAGGGCTGACGATCCTTTAACCTTCTTAAGGTTAAGGGAGTCAGTTCTATGTCTATGGATAAAAATTCTGGAATTACTTTGTACAGCCATACACAGCTTACCTGCAGAGAAACGGTTCTGGTACCGGCAGTGTATGTTATGGAGTGAATTTGAGAGGAATTGAGGAATAGAAATTCTCCGTTACAGAGCGTCCAGTTTTCCTGCGCCGCAACGGAAAGCTGGCCGTGAAGGACATAGATCATTTCTATGCCTGTATGCCAGTGAGGGGAAATATCATAGTTTGCGGCAGCCTCATACTCACACATGACGAAAGAGCGGTTTTTGCTGTGCTTCCGGTATTCTTTTAAGTCACTATTTGCATATCCGGCTTTCAAAAAATCCCCCCCCCTTTCTCCCATTTATTATACCCGCTTTTCAAGCAGAGTACAAGCTGGAAGAAAGGGGGAATATTTACCTTTTTTCGTGTAAAATCATAAGATTTCTCCATTGGATAAAATCACCTGGCGATACCACTGAAAACTTTTCTTTTTCTTCCTCTGGAAATCTCCCGTGCCGTTGTCATTCCTGTCCACATAGACGAACCCGTAGCGCTTGGACATCTGGCCTGTAGAGGCGCTAACTAAATCAATACAGCCCCAGGGCGTATAGCCCATGACATCCACACCGTCTGAGTTAATGGCCTCATACATTTGCTCAATATGTGCCTTTAAGTAGGCGATCCGGTAATCATCCTGTATAGTCCCGTCAGCTTCTATTTGGTCGCTGCTTCCCAGGCCGTTTTCCACAACAAAAATCGGTTTTTGGTACCGGTCATACAGCTGATTCAAGGCAACTCTCAGTCCCATTGGATCGATCTGCCATCCCCACTGAGAAGTCTGCAGATAGGGATTTTTGTATCCAGCCATCATATTGCCTTGGGCCGCTTCCATCCCGTCGTTGGAGGAACTGTATACGGAGGACATATAGTAGCTGATACCAATGTAATCAACAATGCCCTGCTTCAGGATTTCGTCATCTCCTTTTTCTCTTTGCAGGACAATACCCTTCCGCTTCAGCTTTTTTCGCTTTCTGCTGGGGTAATATCCTCGCACCATGACATCAGAAAAGAAGAAAAAGGATTCATTCATATACTCAAGACAGCCAAAAGTGTCGTATGGCTTGCAGCTATAGGGATAGGCCGGAGTGTAGGCGATCATGCAGCCAATCATATTTTCAGGATCGATTTCCTTTGCCAGTTTCACGGCCATGGCACTGGCAAGGAACTGATGGTATGCGGCCTGCTCCAGTTCGCTTTTTTTACAGCTGATTACTCCTGCTTCCAGCCATCCTCCGTAGACGATAGAGTTTATTTCGTTAAACGTGAGCCAATATTTAACTCTGCCTCTGTATCGTTCCATTACGGTTCTGCAATATTTTATAAAACAGTGAATATTTCGTCTGTCTGTCCAGGAATCCCATTTTTTCGTTAAATTTAGAGGGGATTCATAATGTGACAGAGTGACTATTGGCTGGATGTTATATTTTTCAAGTTCCGTGAATACGGAGTCGTAAAATGCCAGTCCTGCTTCATTTGGTTCCTGGTCGTCTCCGTTAGGATAGATACGTGACCAGGCAATGGACATACGGTAACATTGAAAGCCCATTTCTGCAAACAGGGCGATGTCTTCTTTGTAATGATGATAGAAGTCAGAACCAGTGTGGTTAGGATAGTAGCAGCCCTCAATCACATGGGGAACAGCCTCTTCTGGAAATTGTTCCATGGCAAATATGCCAGTTTCCCCAACGGTTCCATCAGGCATACAGTAGGTGAGGCTGCGCAAGGATGAACTGCCGCCTGCTTTCAGCACGTCGCTGCAGCTTAAGCCTTTCCCGCCTTCCTGATAGGCTCCTTCAAACTGATTGGCCGCCGTGGCCCCTCCCCACAAAAAATGTTCGGGAAATTTTCTGACTGTTTTCATGATATCCTCCTTTGTCATTGAAGTGCCTGAGATGTCTGCATCTCGTCCTTTAGCGCCATATTGTCTGCAATTTTAAAGAATGGAAGATACAGGATTACATTGGCAAATACACATACGGCTACCAGAAGAGCCAAAAGAATGCCGCCTTCTAAAAGCCCGGCGATGACATTTGGCATAATCCAGGGGGCTGAAACTGTGGGATTGAAACCATTTCCAAGTCCAAGACTGCACATCAGCCAGGCCAGACCGCCGGTAATGGGGGTGGTCAATACCATTGGAATAAAGAATACAGGATTCAGCATAATAGGAACGCCGAAGACCATTGGTTCATTGATGTTAAACAGGCAGGGAACAAATGCCAGTTTGAACATGGATTTGAAGCGCTGTGATTTTGCCATAACCATGTCGATTGCCAAGCCGATGCTGTTTCCGTTTCCGCCGATATTCATGCACAGGAAAACCACCTGAAACACCAGATGAGGCAGATCCGTGGAGGGAGTTCCCGCCATGAAAGCCTCTACATTGGCGGTAATGCATGCAATGAGGACAGGAGTGTACATGTTGACTATAGGACTGGGGTGTACGCCAAAAAACCATAGAACGTTGGTAAAGGTATAGAGAATAATCAGTGCCAGGGGAGACGTTCCGAACAGCATTACCGGCTTTGCAACGGTTGCGTTCAGCAGATTAAACACGTTTCCAAAACTGGTCAATGAAACCGCATATTTTACTGTCAGCACACAGGCAAAAATAATCATAGATACGAATACGGGCGACAGGGAATCAGATACCATGGGAGGCACGGAATCCGGCATTTTCAGGGAAATGTTTTTCTGCATCAGCCAACAGTAAAGAGAGGTGACGGACAGGGCTGTGAGCATTGCCACGAAGATTCCGTTACTCCCCAGATAGCTGGTTAAAAATGCGCTGATGGTTCCCTCCCTGCCCTCCACGCTCTGGGGCATCAGGCACAGAAATGCGCCCATGGAAAGAACGGATGCAGTAAGGCTGGATTGATGTTTGGACTTTGCGTAGCAGGAAGCTACGCATATTACAATGTAGATTGCAAGCATACTCATGGTGGCAGAAACCATCTCCTGAACCACGCTGTATAGTCCCGTATTTACTAAAAATGTCTGCCAAGCCCGGATTGGAAAATTTACAAGGATTGCGAATACGGATATTCCCAAAGTAATAGGGAGTGTCTGCATCATACCGGCGGATAGGCCGCCAATAATATCGCTGCGGTTCAGACGCTCCGCCAAAGGGCCAATAAATTTTTCCAGAAATCCCTGCAGTTTGTTAAAAAAGTTCATGTTAGAAACCCTCCTCCATATTTTTCGGTTGATTTTAAGTTTTTGATGTAGCTGCATCTTGATTTGTATTATATCTATGAATTTGGTTTCCTTCTTTACAAAAGAAATTTGCGGAATGTCGATTTTTTAACCTTTCAACGGGATTTTTATGAAATAGGAACGCACATCTATGCGGGAGGAATATGTTCCATGTAAAATCGCTTGCCGGTTTGAAGCCATACTCTCATATTGAAAATAGCCTGCGCCGATGGTATAATGACCATACAAAGACAGGAATATAAAGAAATATGAGCGTGAAGAAAATAAAGGAGGAGAGGTAACAATGGTTCAGCTTGGAATATCCGTCTATCCGGAACAGGAGTCTTTGGAGGCAATAGAGGCTTATTTGTCAATGGCATCCAGATATGGATTTGGCAAAGTATTTACCAGCATGTTTTCCGTAGAAGGGACGCAGGAAGAGGTGGAGAGGTATTTTAAAAACTTCTCAGAGATTGCCCATAAGTATAACATGAAGGTTTCCGGCGACTGCAACGGTGAATTTTTTAAGCGAATGGGGGCTACAGAGCGGGATTTATCTGTATTTAAAAATATGGGCATTGACATTATCCGCATGGATTTCAGCTTTCACGATGAGCGGGATGCAGTATTAATTAACAATCAGGAAGGTATCAAAATTGAGATGTCCACATCATTTATTGATGTTATTGAAAAGGCCATTGCCAATGGAGCCAATATTGAGAATCTTTCTACCTGCCATAATTTCTATCCCCAGAGATATACGGCGCCATCAACGGAAGCTATTTGCCGCCTTAATGACTACTGGCATGGGAAAGGCATACAGACAGCCATATTTATTTCCAGTCTTGCCAAGGAGACACATGGGCCGTGGCCTGTAAACGATGGGCTGCCAACCATTGAAGAACATAGAAACCTGCCTGCTGAGGTGCAGCTGGTTCACTGCCTGGCCATGAACAATGTAGACGAAATTATCATTGGCAATGCATTTGCCGGCGAGGATGAATTTAAGGCCATCCGCCGTATTATGGATGAGGCTTTTGTCACCATACCAGTCAATGATGAACTGGGATTTTTAAAAGATTTCGTACCTCACGGGAATGTAAAGAGAATTCCATTTTATATAACGGAAGAAGAAGGCATCACCCAACTGGAGCAGGAAATTTTGTATGGTTTTCCGTCACATTCGGATATGGGGGATTGTATGCATTATATGCTGCGGTCACGGCTGCCAAGAGTTCTTTACAAAGGCAGATCGATACCGGAGAGAAAATGTAAAAAGGCCTATTATACAAAGGGAGACGTGGTGATTGTAAATGACAATCTGTCCCACTACCGGGGAGAAATACAGGTAGTGTTAAAGGAGATTCCGGTTGACGGACAGAGAAACCTTCTGGGAAGAATCCGGGAGGATGAAATATTTATTTTGGACGAGATTAAGGCCGGAAACATATTTTCCTTTATGAAATAGATGGCATTTATATACAACGGAGGTCAAAAAGCAGGAAAACAACGGATTATCAGATTGTTTTCCTGCTTTCTGCCGGGATAACTTTGTTTTTTCAATCCGTCGTACTCCGCCGTCTCAGCACGGGAGTGACAACCTGGTGGATTGGTTCTTTTAAAGGCACTGGCTTTCGCTTTTTGCGCTCATTCATCTGCATGACCAGAAGTTCCATGGCCTGGTATGCGATTTTCTCAATCTGCTGTCCTACGGTGCTGATGGGGACGATGGCGGAGCGGGCAATCGGAGAGTCGTCAAACCCTACAATCCGGTATTCATTGGGAAGGCTGCCGTATTTTCGTATAAGCAGATTTAAAAGGATGTTGGCATGGGTGTCATTGGAGACAAAGATGCCTTTCTTTTTGCCCTTATGGTTTTCTTCCATTTCCTGGAGAATTTCTCCCAGCCGTTTTTCGTTTTCTTCATAGGTTCTGCCAAACTCGGTGAGAATCAGCTTGTGGGGCAGGCCATGTTCCTGACAGATGTCTAAAAACCCCTGGATTCGCTGGTAACCAGGGGTTGTTTCTGATACCTGCTGGTTAAGATGGAACAGGATGTCGCAGTTATTTTTGTGCAGCAGGCTGGTGGCCTGGACGCCTCCCATATAGTTGTCTGTATTGACGCTGCAGGTGTACTGGTCTTCTCGCTCTATGGTAACGGTTGGGATGTTGCAGGAGGCCAGGTCTTTTGATGGGATGGTGTGGCTCAGGACAATAAGCCCTTCGATTTTATAGGCCAGCAGTTCCTGAATATACCGCTGTTCGATGGTTTTATCCTGGCTTCCCTCAAATACCAGGAATTTGTACCCGAATGTTTCATAAGTGGCCAGGATTTCCGACAGCATCTGTGCATAGTAATGCATGTACAGGTCAGGAATGATAATGCCTACAAATTCTGTTTTTCCGTTGGCTAAGATGCGGGCTACCTTGTTTTCCTTGTAATTCAGCGCTTCCAGGGCGTCGGAGATGATCTGCTGGTTCTCCAGGGTCAGGGAGTCAGGGTTGTTGAAATACCTGGAAATGGTGGTCTTGGAGAAGTTTGTGTATTTGGCGATGTCGTCGAAGGTTACGTTCTTTTTTTTCATGGGGCAGCGATTCCTTTGTTTAGAGTTTTTTCCCTGATTCTTTCAGTGAAAGTGTCTATAGACAGTTTACCATAAAAATTCCGAAAATGTAAGAGTAACCGGTAATGTTACCGATTTTGTGACGGTTGCATAAAAGTCTGGAGACAAATTCGTGGATAATGCTGAAATGGAAAATCCGGCATTGACAACAGACAATGTCAGTGGTAGAATCTGAAACATAAAGTAACCGGTTACTTAACCGATTCCAAAACCGATTATGAACGGAGGATAAATATGGCAGAATCAGTGAGTCCCCAGCTTTTAAAGGTTCACAGAATGGAAAAGAAGCAAATCCACGATATTCCTAAGGAAGAACGGCCGGCGTATCACATGTCGTCTCCCACAGGCTGGATCAATGACCCTAACGGATTTTCTGTTTTTGGGGGACAGTATCATCTGTTTTTTCAGTACCACCCTTTCAGTAAAAAGTGGGGGCCTATGCATTGGGGGCATTGTGTAAGCAAGGATTTTATTAAGTGGGAGTATCTTCCCTGCGCGTTGGCGCCTGATGAGTCCTATGATAAGGAGGGGTGTTTTTCGGGAAGCGCCATTGAGGCGGATGGGGAACATGTGCTGATTTACACAGGGGTCATGGACCGGTATCTGGATGACGGGTTCCACTATTACAGGCAGGTGCAGTGCATGGCAAAGGGAGACGGCATCCGATATCGGAAGTTTGCGGAGAATCCTGTCATTACAGGTGAAACCACGCCTGAGGGCAGCAGTTTGGAGGATTTTCGGGACCCTAAGGTGTGGAGGGAAGACGACGGCTTTTACCTGGTGGTGGGCAGCCGGGCAGGGGACGGAAGCGGACAGATCCTTATGTACCGTTCCAAAGACTTAAAGCAGTGGGAGTTTGTGGCCATTTTGGATAAAAGTGAGAATCAATACGGTAAGATGTGGGAATGCCCCGACTTTTTCCCTCTTGGCCCGAAGCAGATTCTCATGGTTTCGCCTCAGGATATGCGGGCCGTAGGATTGGAATTCCACAATGGAAATAACTCCATTTTTATCTGCGGGCGATACGACAAAGAATCTCACCGATTTGCACGGGAAAAGGTTACTTCCGCAGATTACGGGCTGGATTTTTATGCGCCTCAGACCATGATGACCCAGGATGGACGCCGCATTCTCATCGGGTGGATGCAGTCCTGGGATGCCAACATTACGCCGGTTTCGTTCCAGTGGTCCGGGATGATGACCATTCCCAGGGAGCTGACTTATGAAGGCGGGAAGATTTATCAGAGGCCGGTGAGAGAGCTGGAGGCGTACCGCAGGGACAAGGTGCAGTATGACCATGTGTCTGTTGCCCAGTCCACGGTTCTGGAAGGCATCAGGGGAAGGGTTTTGGAGCTTCTGGTGGAGATTACGGGATTTGAGTTTGAGCATTTTCGAATCCGGTTTGCCCAGAATGAGGATTATGAGACATTTGTGCAGTACAGCCGTAAAAAGAGGTGCCTGACTATAGACAGAACCCACTCCGGGATTGACCGGGATGTTATCTGCAGAAGGAAGATGGAGCTTGCCCCCATGAAGGAGCCTGGCAGGGGAGGAAAAGAGGACAGGGAAGTGCTGAAGCTTCGGATTTTGCTGGACAAATACTCTGTGGAAGTATTTGCCAATGACGGGGAGAAGGTAATGTCCTCCTTGTTTTATACGCCTATGGAGGCGGACGGCATCGTGTTTGACTGTGACGGCGAAGCATGTATCAGCGTGACAAAGTATTCTTTCGGCGGGTTATGACAGATATAGAGCGGGGATTAAAATAACAACAGCAGGACGAGGAGGAAGAACATGGAAGAGAAGTATGGAAAGGCGGCCCGGGAAATATTAAGCTGCGTGGGAGGAGAGAGCAATATTGTCAGCGCCGCCCACTGCGCAACCAGGCTCCGGCTTGTTTTAAAGGATGATTCCAAGGTGGATCTGAATGCTTTGGAGAACATTGAACTGGTAAAAGGCAATTTTAACAATGGAGGCCAGTTCCAGATTATTCTGGGAACGGGGATCGTCAACAAAGTGTATGGGGAATTTATAGCCATAGCCCACATTACGGAAATGACAAAGGAGGAATTGAAACAGCAGGCTGCCAAAAAGATGAATCCCGTGCAGAAACTGCTTAAGACCCTTGCGGACGTATTTGTCCCCATCCTGCCTGCCCTGGTGGCATCGGGCCTTTTGATGGGCATTAACAATATTCTTACTGCCCAGGGGATGTTTGTCCCAGGCAAATCCCTTGTGGAGGCATTTCCGGGGATTAAGGATATAGCGGAGATGGTAAACCTGTTTTCCAATGCGGGATTTACGTTTTTGCCGGTGCTCATCGGATTTTCGGCTGCTAAGATTTTCGGCGCCACGCCTATTTTGGGCGCTGTCATCGGCGCCATTATGATTCACCCTGACCTGATGAACGGCTATGGATACGGTCAGGCGCTTTTGGACGGAACGGTTCCCTACTGGCATATGTTCGGATTTTCCGTTGCCAAGGTGGGGTATCAGGGGACGGTTCTTCCGGTAATCGCTTCCGCGTTCTGTCTGGCGGTTATTGAGAAACGGCTGCGGAAAGTGGTTCCTGCCATGCTGGACAATATTGTAACCCCTCTTTTGTCCGTTCTCCTTGCCGGGGCGCTGACCTTTCTGTTTATAGGCCCGGTGATGAGGGGCGTGGGCGATATGATGACCAATGGGGTCATGTGGCTGTTTTTTGACCTTGGAGCTCTTGGCGGACTGATTTACGGGGTTACATATCCGCTTTTGGTGATTACGGGCATGCATCACAGTTTGGTAACGGCGGAAACTCAGATTCTTGCCAATATCGGAACCCTGGGCGGTTCCCCCACCTTTGCCGTGGTGGCTGCCGCCAACTGCGCCCAGGGCGCAGCGGCGCTGGCAGTTATGTGCAGGTCAAAAAACGACCCCAAGATGAGAAGCATGGCCTCTGCTTCCGGCATTTCTTCCATGCTGGGGATTACAGAGCCGGCTATCTTTGGTGTAAACCTGAAACTGCGGTATCCCTTCTACGGAGCGCTGATCGGCGGAGGAATCGGAGCTGCCTATGCAACCATTATGCACGTTTTATCTGTTTCGCAGGGGCCTTGCGGAGTCATCGGGGTTATCTGCATCCGGCCTGACTGCATGGTGCAGTTTATGGTTTCCATGGTGATTGCCATTATAAGCGCTTTCGGGGCTACCATGTTTTTTGGGAAAGTTGTGGGGCAGAAGGAAAAGACAGGCAAGGCGGCGCCGGGAACAGAGGAGAAACCTGCCTTGCGGATAGAGACGGAGCCGGGCTGCATCTACGCTCCGGTTGAGGGAAAGGCCATACCTCACACGGAGATTCAGGACGCCACGTTTGCGGCAGGCGTTGTGGGGGAAGGCGTTGGCATCATTCCTGTGAAAGGGGAAGTAGTTGCGCCTTTTGACGGACAGATTTCCATGTTTTTTGACACCAAGCACGCCATTGGACTGGTCAGCGACGACGGGGTAGAGATTTTGATTCACGTGGGAGTCAACACCGTGGAACTGCAGGGGAAACATTTTACGCCTTTGAAGCAGTCCGGGGATAAGGTAAAGGCCGGGGACCGGCTTCTGGAGTTTGATATGGATGCCATTAAGGCGGCGGGGTATGATTTGACCACGGCAGTGCTTGTTCCCGCTCCAAACCATGTGGAGGTGGTGAAGACCGGGGATGTGAAACAGCTGGATAAGATTTTGACCACGTCATAGTGAGCAGCGGTAATTGTGAAGGTCAAAGTTGTCGGAATGTTCCCAAAGCTTTGAGCTTCACAATTACTTCATTATATAAAGAAGGAGAGGATGAGAGAGTATGGAGATTCAATATTTTGGAACAGCGGCGGCGGAAGGATGGCCGGCTCTGTTCTGTGACTGTGATATATGCCGCAGGGCAAGAGCGGCGGGAGGAAAAGACTTAAGGACCAGAACCCAGTCCATGATTGACGGAACCATTCTCATTGATTTTCCGCCGGATACCTACACCCATGCTTTAAATTACTCCCTGAATCTGGGGCAGGTTCAGCATTTGCTGATTACCCATTCCCATATGGACCACTTTTTCCCGGTGGAATTGATCCACCGCCATGAGCATTTCGGACACAACGCCAAGGGGATGCTCCATGTGTACGGCAATGAGGCGGTGGAGAAGGCTTTTTATGACGCGGTGCTTATTGACCGGTTTAAGGTTCATCCTTTGGATGAAAGCGTGGCCTTTGTCCGCCTGAAGCCATTTGAGGAATTTGACGCCCAGGGGTACCACATTATCCCTGTGCCGGCGGACCATGACAAGCGGGAGACCTGTTTTATCTACATCATTGAGAAGGACGGAACATGCATCCTGTACGGCCACGATACGGGGATGAATTTAAGCGGGGAGGCCTGGGAGTGTATTTACAGCCATAGGTACAGCCTGATTTCCATGGACGCCACCATGGGGAAGCAGAAGACCAACGGGTACCATATGGGACTTTGGGATGATGTGGAATTTGCCAGACGTCTGGAGGAAAAAGGGTGTATTGACGGGGATACAATAAAGGTGATAAACCACTTTTCCCACAATGGGGGAATGACTCATAAGGATTTGGAGGCATTTGCCGGGGAGCACGGGATGATTGCCGCCTATGACGGAATGAAGGTGGAATTTTGAGGGAAAGAGTGATGATGTTTTAAAACCATGGGGAAAAGGAAAATGGATGAGGTGAAAAACAGCATGAAAAAAGAGGAACAGGCATACAAAAGAAGGTTTTCCCGCTATTTTGACGAACTGAAGTGGCTGTATACGGAGCTTTACGGCAATGACTCCATGTTTGCGGAGTTATGCGATAATATGTATCGTTTTTATGGGGAGCGGGAGCAGTCCCTGAAGCGTCTGGACATGGAGCGGGAGGAGGCGCCGGACTGGTATAAACAGAATGACATGCTGGGTATGATGTTCTATATCGACAATTTTGCCGGTGATATGAAAGGCACAGAGTCAAAGCTGGAGTACCTGGAAAAATGCAGGGTAAATTATATTCACCTGATGCCGTTTTTGGATACGGTTGAGGGACATTCGGATGGAGGATATGCGGTTGCCGACTTCCGCAAAGTGCAGAAACGCCTTGGCACCATGGAGGATTTGGAGAGCCTGACTTCGCGCTGCCATAAAAAGCGCATAAGCGTATGCATGGATTTTGTCATGAACCATACTTCTGAGGAGCATGAGTGGGCCCGGCGGGCCCGCCGGGGAGAAGGGGAGTACATGAGCCGCTACTTTTTCTTTGACAGCCCCCAGATCCCCCAGGAGTATGAGAAGACTGTGCCCCAGGTATTTCCTACTACGGCTCCGGGGAATTTTACCTGGCTTCCGGAACTGGGACATTATGTCATGACCACATTCTATCCGTATCAGTGGGATTTGAATTATGGAAATCCCAGGGTATTTAATGAGATGATGTACAATTTTCTGTTTTTGGTAAACAGGGGCATTGATATTATCCGTATTGACGCAGTTCCTTATATCTGGAAAGAGCTGGGAACGAAATGCCGCAATCTGCCCAAGGTTCATACCATTGTGCGCATGATGCGTATAATCAGCGAGATTGTGTGCCCCGGCGTGCTGCTTCTGGGTGAAGTTGTCATGGAGCCGGAAAAGGTGGTTCCATACTTCGGTACTGTGGAGAGGCCGGAGTGCCATATGCTCTATAATGTGACTACCATGGCCACTACCTGGCATACTGTGGCTACCAGGGATGTGAGTTTGCTGAAAAAGCAGCTTGATATTGTTAACAATCTGCCGAAAGAGTATGTGTTTTTAAATTATCTGCGGTGCCATGATGATATCGGGTGGGGGCTGGACTATGAGACGTTAAAATCGCAGGGCATGGAGGAACGGGCTCATAAAGAATATCTGAATGAGTATTTTCTGGGGCATTCAGGCGGCAGCACCAGCCGGGGAGAACTGTATAATTATGACCCTGTCAGCGGCGACGGGCGCTTCTGCGGAACTACGGCGTCTATGTGCGGGATTGAGAAGGCTGGATTTGAGCAGGATGAGGAGGCTATGGCGCTGGCCATCCGAAAGGATGTTATGCTTCATGCCTATATGTTTATGCAGTCCGGGATTCCCATGCTGTATGGCGGCGATGAAATAGGGCAGGTCAATGATTATACATATAAGGAAGACCCCAATAAAGCGGCGGATTCCCGCTATATCCACAGGGGAAAGATGAAGTGGGAGCTGGCGGCAGGGATTGAGGATGAAAAGACGGTTGAGGGACAGATATTTAGGCAGCTTGGCAGGCTGGAGGAAATCAGAAAAACACAAAAAGCCTTTGTCTCCTATGGAACCGTTTGGACCATCGAAACCTGGGAGCCGTCGGTGCTGTGTATTGCCAGGGAATTTGAGGTGGAGAAAGTAATTGGGCTGTTTAATTTCAGTGAGCATGACAAGACGGCATGGATCAATGAGGAGGATGGGCTTTACAGGGATTTGATTTCCGGAGAAAAGCGGAAGGCTGCAGGTATAGATATCCCTGGGTTCGGATTTTATTATTTGAAGAGAGAAAGAGGATGAAAGATGAAATCATATGATGCGGTGGCATTGGGGGAGCTGTTAATTGATTTTACGGGACACGGGGTCAGCGGGCAGGGCAATCCTTTGATGGAGGCTAACCCTGGAGGAGCCCCCTGCAACGTGCTGTCCATGTTAAGCCGCCTTGGGCACAAAACCGCTTTTGTGGGAAAGGTGGGTAAAGACGGGTTTGGAAAGCAGCTAAGGGACGCGCTGTGTGAGGTGGGAATTGACACGGCGGGCCTTGTGGAAGATGAACATGTACATACGACTCTGGCATTTGTCCACACGGGCAAGGACGGGGACCGGGAGTTTTCCTTTTACCGGAACCCGGGAGCGGATATGATGCTTGGGGAGGAGAATTTAAGGGAAGATGTGATTCGCGGATGCCGGATCTTCCATTTCGGCACCCTTTCCATGACCCATGAGGGCTGCAGAAGGGCCACGCAGAAAGCTGTGGAGATGGCTGAGGAAGCCGGGGCTTTGCTGTCCTTTGACCCAAATCTGCGGGAATCTTTGTGGGACAGTCAGGAGGATGCCAGACAGCAGGTGAACTATGGGCTTAAGCACTGCCGGATTCTCAAAATATCAGATAATGAGATTCAGTGGTTTACGGGCATAAAGGATTTTGATGAGGGAGTAAGGTTTATTCAGGAAACCTATGGGATTCCGCTGATTTTGCTGTCCCTTGGCAGAGAGGGCAGCAGGGCCTATACAGCTGCTCACCAGGTGGAGGTGCCTGCGTTTATCCAGGAGAAAACCATTGAGACTACCGGGGCGGGGGATACGTTTGGGGGATGTATTCTTCACTATGTGCTGTCCCATGGATGGCATGAATACACGCAGAAGGAATTACGTGAGATGCTTTTGTTTGCCAATGCCGCGGCATCAATTATTACCACCCGCAAGGGGGCGCTGAGGGTTATGCCGGGCAGGGAGGAAATAGAGAGGTTTATATAAAAATATATTGACAAATCTTTTTGCTGTGCTTATAATAAAAATACAAGTTGAAACGTTTCATATATAATAAATTTTATGCATCTTTTCCAGTATTCAGAGAGAATTTTCATTAAGGAGTCATCTGAATGAGGCTTTTTGCCGGGAGAGGTGCATTTAAAAGAGTATGATATGAAACGTTTCACACAAAGCGTAAAAATAAAAAACGGAGGAAAGAAAGATGAAGAAAAACGTTTTAAGCCTGTTACTGGCAGGAAGCCTGGCCGTGTCCATGATGGCAGGCTGCGGAGGCAATGATCAGAAAGAGACGGCGCAGACATCGGCGGACGGTTCCGTGGAACTGTCTATCTGGGTACATGAAACCGAAAGCTCTGATGAGGGTAAGCTTTACGCCAAACTTATCGGGGAATTTAATGAAAAATATGCCGGCCAATACCATGCCACGCTTTCTCAGATTGCCCGATCCGGCGATGCAGGGGGCTATGATGACAAGGTTAACGCGGCAATTTCCAACGGCGGCCTTCCGGATGTATTTACGGTAGATGGCGTTACAGTGGCTCAATATGCGGACGCAGGCGCCATTATTCCCATTGATGAATATTTCACCAGTGAGGAGCTGTCTGATTTTAACCCGTCCATTATCCAGCAGGGAACATATAACGGCAAGCTGTACACTTTAGGGGCCATGGACTCTTCCGTAGGTATCTTTTACAATAAAGATATGTTTGAGGCAGCGGGCATCACTCCTGCCACGGCGGAAAATCCGTGGACCTTGGATGAGCTGACAGAAGCGGCTAAGAAGCTGACTACTGATGACTGTTTTGGCATTACTATGTCTCTGGACGCAAAGGATGAAACCGTCATTTATTTCTTCCTTCCCCTGATTCAGTCCCAGGGCAGCAGCATCGTCTCTGAGGACGGCCTTAAGACGGAGGGGTATATGAACGGGGAAGCGGCTGTTAATGTTCTTACCTGGATTAAGAATATGGCGGACAACGGCTATGCCAGCGCGACGCCGGCGGAGAACAGTTTTGAGTTAAAGCAGGCGGCCATGGCCCTGACCGGGGCGTGGGAACCGGCAAACCTGGCAAAATTCCCGGATGTAAACTGGGGTTTAATGCCAATGGCAAAATATGACAGCAGCTCCAAGGCGGTATCTGCCTGCGGTTCCTGGACCTTTGCCGTGTCCGGCCAATGCGCGGAGGAGAAACGGGAAGGGGCTGCGGAGCTTGTCCGCTTTATGACCAGCACGGAGGCTGCCGCCGGAATGTTTGCCGCCAACTCCATGCCGCCGTCCAGGCAGTCCGCCTTTTCCAAGATTGCGGAATTTGGCCAGGAGCCTTTAAGCGTATTTCAGTATCAGCTTACCAACACGGCTCAGGCCCGCCCTGTATCTGTAAACTACGCCGTAGCCAGCAACCAGTTTGCCACTGCCGTTCAGAATGTGCTCACCGGAATGGATGTAAAGGAAGCTTTGGATCAGGCGGTTGAGCAGTATAATTTCCAGACTGATACAGAGTAAACCCCCATGCCGCTTTTTCGGCACCACTATAAATGAAAGCGGGGTTTACTATGAACCCTCCAGGGGATGCACACAAAATGCCAAAAGCAGGCATTTTGGCAACCTGCGGTCAGCGCAGCACATGCGCAGACCTACCGTGAGGATTCGAGACTTTCAAAGTAAACCCCCATGCCGCTTTCCCGGCACCACCATAATGAAAGTGGGGGGTTTACTATGAACCCTCCGGGGGATGCACACAAAATGCCAAAAACGGGCATTTTGGCGCCATACGGTCAGCGCAGCATATGCGCAGACCTACCGTGAGGATTCGAGACTTTCAAAGTAAGAAAAATATACTGGTAATATATTTCGCCATTTTTTGCCGGAATATATTGCCAGAGCATTCCGCAACGTTTCAAGTTTCGCAATCGCCTAAAACATAAATAGAAAGAGAGGGTACTTATGTCTGCGAATACTGGAAAAAAGAAGGCATTGAGCAAGGAAAGCCTGACCGGGCTTGCTTTTATCGCCCCGGCAGTGGTTCTCTTATTTGTATTCCTGCTTGTCCCGTTTGTGCTGACCATTGGAAACAGCTTTACCAATTATAATATTTTAAAGCCGGGTCAGACGGAATTTGTAGGGCTGAAAAATTTTATTAAACTGACAAAAGATACAGTATTTATGAAGAGTATTGTAAACACCTTTGTTTTTGTTATTCTGGTTGTACCGCTGCAGGTTTGTCTTGCCCTGGGGCTGGCGCTGCTGATTAACCGGAAGCTGAAAGGCATCTCCATTTACCGGCTGGCCTTTTTTGCCCCCACGGTTTTGTCCCTGGTTGTTGTTTCTATTCTGTGGTCTTATATCTATAATCCTAACAATGGTCTTTTAAATTCCCTTTTGGGAAACTTAGGACTTGGACCTTATAAATTTTTAAATGACCCCAAGACGGCTATGGCGTGTATTGTTGTGCTTTCCGCATGGCAGGGCTGCGGGTTTCAGATGATGATCTTCCTCTCCGGCCTGCAGGATATCCCCCTTTATTTGTATGAGGCGGCAAGGGTGGACGGGGCCACGAAGTTCCAGCAGTTTGTGAATATTACGCTTCCCGGCTTAAGCAATATTGCGGTATTTGTTTCCCTGAACATTGTGGTATCTGCGTTCCAGCTGATTATCCAGCCTATGATGATGACTGCAGGCGGCCCCCAGAACGCTACCATGACCATTGTTTATGAAATATACCAGACCGGCTTTAAATACAATCAGATGGGCTACGGTTCCGCCATGGCTCTGGTATTTACGGTTATGGTGCTTATCATTACTCTGGTTCAGAATAAGATTACTTCAAAATTAAATGAGGACTAAAAGGGGAGGAAGGAAATGAAAAATAAACGTTTATCAGGGACAATTCTGATGTATATTATGCTGACGGTTATCGCTCTGGTCTTTATGTTCCCTCTGATCTGGATGCTGGTCAGTTCTTTTAAAGATGACGCCGGAATCTTTTCGGACATTACAGGCTTTGGGGCTTTCCTGCCTTCTTTTAAACCAGATGTGTTTTTCAATTACAAAGAGGTGCTTGGGCGAATCCCTCTGATTAAGGCCATGGCAAATTCGTTTTCCTATATTGCGGTGGTCATTGTCCTGGGGCTGGTGGTTAATTCCATGGCAGGGTATGCGTTTGCCCGGCTGAAATTCCCGGGAAAGAATCTTATTTTTTCCCTGCTTCTTGCGGTGATGGTCATTCCTGCACAGACGGTTATGCTGCCTCAGTTTTCCATTATTTACAAGATGGGGCTTTCCAATTCCTATCTGGCCTTGATCTTGCCGGCCATCGCCAGCCCTATGTATATTTTCCTGTTTCGCCAGAATTTCCTTGGAATTCCAGAGAGTATTGAGGAGGCGGCAAAACTGGACGGCGCAAGCGCCCTGAGGATTTTTTTCCAGCTGATTATGCCTCTTGCCAAACCGATTTACGCCACGGTTACGATTCTGGTGTTTATCGCCTTGTGGAATGACTTTGTATGGCCGGTTATGGTAATTTCCGACACGTCAAAACAGACCATTCAGATGGCGTTAAGCAGCCTGTTCAGCATTTCCCCTGTTAATTACGGAAATGTTATGGCAGGGCTTACCATTGTGACGATTCCTGTGCTGGCAATCTTTTTAGCGCTGCAGAAATACTATGTGGCGGGAATTGCCTCTACCGGGGCCAAGAACTGATGGCAGATAAATGGAAGGAGAGCAGGGGGATGGAAATGAATTTATTTTTTACGCCGAAAGATGCCAAAGCAGGGGACATAATACCGTTCTTTAATGAAGAGACAAAGATGTTTGACAATTTTTATCTGAAACACTGGAATCCGGGCACTCCCAAGGAGGAGGATAAGCTGAGATGGCACAGGATCACCACAGGCGATCACCGTGCCTTTGCGGAAACACCGGTCAATATCTGCGGAGGTACAGGATGTGTCGTCCGGTCAGGGGGAATGTACCATATGTTTTACTGCACCTTTGATGATAAGCCTCAGGCTCAATGGATCAGGCACGCCGTAAGCCAGGATTTGACTGACTGGAAGGATATTTTAGAGGACAGATTCGGGCCGGACGGGATTATTTACCGGATGACAGACTGGCGGGACCCCTTTGTCTTCTGGAACCAGGAGGCAGGGAAATGGTGGATGCTGGCGGCAGCACGGGAAAACCGCCCTACAGAGCGCAACGGGTGCGTGGCATTGTGCGTTTCCGACGACCTTTCCAAATGGGAGTATGAGAAACCGCTGTATTCGCCGGGAACCTTTCCTGCGGCAAATGAGTGCGCGGATTTGTTTCAGATGGGGGAGTGGTACTATCTGGTGTACTCCAACTACTGCGACGGCTTCGGCACCTATTACCGGATGAGCAAAAGTCCCAGGGGGCCGTGGATACGTCCCAAAGAGGATACCTTTGACGGAAGGGCATTTTATGCGGGAAAGACAGTCAGCGACGGCGTCAGCCGGTATATTTATGGATGGAATCCCACCAGGGGGGAAAATCAGTGGAAGTTTGACCCAAGTAAGGATTACGGCAGGGACTACACCTGCTGGAACTGGGGCGGCACGGTTATTGTCCACAAGCTGGTGCAGCATGAGGACGGCACCCTGGGTGTGTGCCCGGCGGACAGCGTGGCAGGAGCCTTTGGCCCGGGGAAGAAAACATGGTGGAAGCCTCTGGACGGGGATTGGAGACAGGACGGCGATGTCATAACCTGCAGTTCTGACAACGGATACGCGTCGGTTCTGTGCAAAAAGCTGCCCCGCCAGGGCGTTGTGCGGGCGAAGATGAAATATGAGGGCAGTCCAAAACGGTTTGGCATGGCGCTCCAGGTGGATGAAAGGTTTGACAAGGGATATTATCTTATGTTTGAGCCCGGTTATCAGAGAATCGAATTTCGTTCCGGGCTGCGGAACTTTGAGAGCGGGGGGCAGATGTTCCCCTACGGGACGGAAATGGAGCGGCCCATGAAACTGGAGCCTGGAAGGGAGTATGAGCTGGAGCTGTATATTGAGGATACCATAGGGCTTTTGTATGTGGACCGTGACGTGGCTTTTGGATTCCGTATGTATAATGAGAGGGATAAAAATCTGGGCTGGTTTGTATCGCACGGAAGCATTCAGATTTGGAATGTGGAGATTGCGGGGGAGCAGACGGGGCCTGCGACAACCTTAACGAAATGACATTGTCAGCGAACTGTAACAGGGGGCTGGATTCCTGCATGAGAGTACGAAGTCATTGAATTTTGGAAAAATGGTGGTATAATCTATGATACGGTGAAGACCAATCAATTGATCTTTTTGGAGCGTAGGTTATGGCAACGATTAAAGATGTAGCAAATGATGCGGGCGTAGCGGTGGGAACCGTGTCAAAGGTACTTAACGGCCACCATGTCAGCGCAGAAAATAAACGTAAGGTGGAGGAATCTGTAGCCAGGCTGGGATATCAGATGAATTATTATGCGAGGGGATTGAAAACCCGGTATACGTATACAGTGGCTGTGATTGTACCGGATATCCTGACTCCGTTTTTTGCCTGTTTGGTTTACTATATTGAACAGGAATTATACCGATACGGTTATCGGATGTTTCTGTGCCAATCCCTGCATGAGGCGGAGAAAGATTCCTACTATCTGCAGCTGGCGCGTCAGAATAAGGTGGACGGTATTCTGGGAATTACATTTAATACAACCCAGCTTTCTCAGGCCGGCGATATACCGGTGGTGATGATTGACAGGCATCTTGACAACAGTGTCTGCGTGACTTCCGATAATTTTCATGGAGGGGAACTGGCGGTACAGCAGCTTTTTGCCAGAGGAAGCAGAAAGCTGCTGTTTATCCGATCCGGCTCCCGTTTGAGCAGTGAAACCCTTAAGCGGGGCGACGGGTTTGCTGCAGCGTGCAGGGAGAAACAGCTTTCTTATGAGGTGATGGACTCGGGAGACGATGCATGTGGTTTTAACGGGGAGGGCATTGGCGAGTATCTGCAGATGCACATGACTGACGGGAAACTGGAATTTGACGGGATTTACACCAGCACAGACGGCCTGGGCCTTACTGTGCTGGAGCAGATGCGGCGGATGAATATCCGGGTGCCGCAAGACGTGCAGCTCATTGGACATGACGGACTGAGGCATCTGAACCGGGGTGCCTACCTGCTCTCCTCCATTGCCCAGCCGGTAGAGGATATGGCGAGAGCAGGAGTGGAGACTGTGATTCACCTGATTCGCAGGGAACCGGTGCAGGAGATGACGGTTCTTCCGGTAACGTTTGTGGAAGGCGGCACAACACGGACAATGGAATAGCGTGTATTGCCGCCGCAGAAGCTTTCATCCTGGCGCCTGCATAGGGAGGTCTCTTTACTTCCGCCTCAAATCATCTAAAAAACCTTCCCCATATACTTCCTTTGTTTCGGATACAATGACAAAGGCTCCAGGGTCACATTCATCAATGATCTCTTTTACAAGATAGAATTGCTTCCGGTCTACCACGCACATAAGGGTTTCGCATTCTTTCTGGCTGTATCCGCCTACGCTTTTAAAAAACGTGGTTCCTCTGTCCAGCCTTGCCATAATCAAACTGGCAATCTCATGATTCTTTGAAGAATTGATCATCACCATAGTTCCCTTGTTCATGCCGTATAGGATGGCGTCAATAGCCTGGGTGCTGCATACCATAGAGATGATTCCGTAAAGCGCAGACTCTAATTCATGAAATACGAGGACAGAGGCGCCGATTATCACAAAATCAATGATCATAATAGCATATCCAGTATGCATATAGGGGAAACGTTTCTGAAGGAGCTTTGCAAGAATATCACTGCCTCCGGTGGTAGAGCCTTCCATAAAAATCAGAGCCATGCCTGCCCCTGCCAGGATTCCGCCGAAAACGGAGGATATGAGCCGATCCCCTATATATTGAGGCACCCAGGGGGATACGCATCCGTCCAGGACTATGGTCATCAGGATCACGGTGCGTATGGTTCTAAGAGCCATTTTCTTGTTGAGAAGAATATATGCGCTAATTAATAAGGGGATATTGATGATCAATGTCAATGTACCTACGGGAAGGCCGGTTACATGGTTGATCAACAGGGCAAATCCGGATGCCCCTCCCGGGGCGATCATACATGGTTCAATAAAACACCATATACCAAACGCCTGGAGAAATGATCCGACTATGTCATAGGCCAATCCTTTTCCCCATTTTTTCATAATGCTTTCTGTCTGCATAGTTTCTCCTTTCTGAAGGCATTGGGCAGCTGCCCCCAAAAATTTTGCCGGTTATTTTCCATAACTTAGACTATCAAGATTATCTATTACAATTATAGACATACCTGGGCTTATTTTTACATGCAATAAAAAACAGGGGGTTGGAGCCCCTGCCATTCAGCTCCGGGGCACAACAATCATAACTTTCGTTATAATTCCGTGCACCGGCACGTCTTTTCAATTGATTCTTATTCTAAATTGTTTCGGCGGAAATGTCCATAGGATTTTACTATATTTTTATATAAATTTATGCATATCTGCGATTTTGTTAGATCCATAAGAATCCCCCTTTTTCACAGCCACTGTGTTAACAGCTTTTATTGACACATTCGAGTATATAATATTTTGCAGACAGTATCAACAATTATTGATTTGCAGGCAGTGCTTTATTGTCTGTGTTAAAACCGGTTAATGCAGAAACACAAATTTCGTATTGCCATGAAGTCAGGTTCAGGTGTTAAAATAATTACAGATGGATCAGAAGAAGCAATATGTAAAAAATAACGGGAGGAGCACTTTATGGAGTACAGAATTAACAAAAAAACCGGGGACAGAATCAGCATAATCGGATTGGGTACTGGCTATATAGCTGATGCCTCGGAGAAGGACGCGGTGGAGGCTCTGCTGATGGCTCATGAAAACGGAATCAATTATGCGGATTTGGCAACTGCCGGTGCCAAAACATTTGCATATTACGGAAAAGCTTTTGCAGATCTGAGAGCGGATATGTACTATCAGGTTCACTTCGGCGCAAATTATGAGACAGGGGAGTATGGATGGACCACAGATCTGGACAAGGTAAAAGGGCAGGTTGAATGGATGCTGCATAACCTGAAAACCGATTATGTGGATTACGGGTTTATTCACTGTCTTGATGCCGTGTCAGATTGGCAGTCCTATCAGAAAAACGGCGTTCTGGAATATCTGCTGAAGATGAAAAAGCAGGGCGTTGTCAGGCACATCGGACTTTCCACCCACACTCCTGAACTGGCAAATGTGATATTGGATACAGGGATTATCGAGCAGCTGATGTTTTCCATTAACCCGGGATACGATTACCGCCACGGCGAATATGCAAAGGGAAGCACGGATGAACGTATGAAACTTTACAGACGCTGTGAGGCGGAGGGCGTAGGAATCACGGTTATGAAGCCGTTTTCTGGAGGACAGCTTCTAGATGCAAAGACTTCCCCGTTTGGAAAGGCGCTTACCAGGTATCAGTGCATCCAATATGCCTTAGATAAGCCAGGGGTGCTGACTGTGCTTCCGGGAATACGGAATGCGGAGGATGTAAAAGAACTGCTGGGATTTTTCCAGGCACCGCCCCAGGAGCGCGACTACGGAATTCTCGGCACATTTACGCCGAAGGATGCAGCTGGCAGCTGCGTGTACTGCAATCACTGCCAGCCGTGTCCTGCAGGCCTGAATGTGGGATTGATCAATAAGTATTATGATTTGGCGGCTGCAGGCGATGCCATGGCTGCGGATCATTATGGAAAGCTTGAAAAGCATGCCTCTGACTGTGCAGGGTGCGGCCATTGCGACAGCCGCTGTCCATTTCACGTAAAGCAGGAGGAGCGCATGGGGAAAATAGCAGAATACTTCGGCGTGTAACAGAAAATTTAGGAATAACGGGGAGCCTGTCACCGGCCTTGTTTTCATTGCGGAAGGCTTATTTCTATGATATAGTTAAAGACAAGCATATAGGGCAAAGGCTGGCATTGACAGGGGGAATTCTGCCCTGGCCGCTGCCGTCAGAAGGACTGTTCTGTCAGAGCCAGCAAAAGGGGCGTTGTTTCTATGCCCAAGGATAACACATGCATTATGGGAGGAGTTCAATTATGGCTGGAAAAAGATTTCCGGAAGGTTTTTTATGGGGCGGGGCTACGGCTGCCAACCAGTGCGAGGGAGCCTGGGATGAGGACGGCAAAGGGATTTCAGTGGCAGACTGTACCATGTACAAGAAAGATGTATCTCAGACGGATTACAAGGGGCTGCACACCATAACCAGCCGAGACGTTGAAGAGGCCATGGCCAGCCGAGACGTCTGCAAATATGGGAAGCGCCACGGAATTGATTTTTATCACAGGTATAGAGAGGATCTGGATCTGTTTCAGGAGATGGGATTTAAGACGCTGCGGGTTTCTATTCCGTGGACCAGGATTTATCCCACAGGAGTCGAAGAGAAACCAAATGAAGCAGGGCTGAAACATTATGAAGAAATGTTCATGGAGATGAAGAATCGGGGGATCGAACCTCTTGTTACTCTCCACCACTATGAGATGCCTCTGTATCTGTCCAATCATTACGATGGATGGTACCAAAGGGAAGTTATAGACTTGTTCTTGAAATTCTGCAGGACTGTTTTTGAACGATACGGGAAGCTTGTACATTATTGGCTGACATTTAATGAGATTGACAGCGTGTTCCGTCATCCTTTTACCACCATCGGGCTGGTGGAGGATCGGTATCCGGAAGATAAGCGGGAGGAGATCATATATCAATCGGTTCACAACCAGTTTGTGGCCAGCGCCCTTGCCACAAAGCTGCTTCATGAGATGATTCCGGAGGCGCAGATGGGATGCATGATTACCCGCACTCTTACATATCCGGAAAACTGCCATCCGGGGAATATGCTGCAGGCGCTGAGAGAAAACCGCAAAAATTTCTTTTACTCTGATGTGCAGGTCCGAGGGGAATACCCTGAACATATTAAGAATGAGTGGAAGAGAAAGGGCATACAGGTGCAGTTCGGAGCGGATGACGAGAATATATTAAAAGAATATCCGGTTGATTTCGTGTCTTTCAGCTATTACATGAGCCGCGTCACCAGCATTGACACTGGGGATAAAGAACTGGTGGGCGGAAATCTGACCAGCGGGGTAAAGAACCCTTATCTGGATACGACGGAGTGGAACTGGCAGGTTGACCCGACAGGACTTACCATTTCTCTGATAGAGCTGTATGACAGATATCAGAAGCCTTTGTTTATTGTGGAAAACGGACTGGGAAACCGGGATAAGATCGAGGAGGACGGCAGCATTCAGGATGATTACCGCATCCAATATTTTAAAGAGCATATACAGGCCATTGCCGATGCTATTGAAGAGGGCGTGGATGTGATGGGATATACGCCATGGGGCTGCATTGACATGGTAAGCATGTCTACCTGCCAAATGAGCAAGCGGTATGGATTTATCTATGTGGATGTGGATGATGACGGAAACGGGACTTATGAGAGGAGAAAAAAGAAATCCTTTGACTGGTATAAAAAGGTGATCGCGTCAAATGGAGAAGAACTGTAAGGCAGGCATGTCTGAAAAGGAATCTTTTTAGGGGCGGCAGGCAAGAAGACAGAACGGTATATTTACAGATTTCCCGCTAATATAGACGGATGATTTTGAAGGTAACGGACTCTATCCGTCTTTACATTAATTCTGCAAAGACGGATACTCCGCAGACCGTGACAAGACCGGCAACGGCAATAGCCAGACTGCTCATGGCTCCCTCGATTTCTCCCATTTCCATGGCTTTGGCAGTGCCAATCGCATGGGAAGCCGTACCAAGAGCCAGTCCCTTGGCAACAGGATCGGCAATGCGGAAGATGCTGCATACAAGTTCAGCTATGACATTTCCAAGAATTCCTGTAATGATGATGACGGCAACTGTGATAGTGGTAATACCGCCTAACTCTTCAGAGAGCCCCAGCCCGATGGCAGTGGTAATGGATTTAGGCAGCAGGGTTACATACTGTTCATGATTCAAGCCCAACAGTTTTGACAGCAGAAAAATACTGAACAGATTTGCCAGCACTCCGGCAGAGATCCCTCCTGCCACTGCTTTCAGATTTTGCTTAAGCAGATTGATTTGCCGATAGAGGGGAACAGCCAGGCATACGGTGGCAGGAGTCAGCAGATAGCTGATGTATTTGGCGCTTTCATTATAGCGGGGATATTCGATTTTCATAAGCGTCAGAACCGCCATGACACAGAGCGTTCCAATAAGCAGCGGATTCAGAACCGCCAGCTTGAACTTTTTCTTTAAAAGAAGACCGGCTTCGTATGCGGCGAGACTGAGCACTGCACCGAAAAAAATGGAATCGGTCAGGATATGTTTCATTTTTTACCATTCCTTTCTAAGGCACAAACAAATCATGAAAATTTTATTAAATTCTTTCATGTTTAACCTCCGAGTCATTCATTCTCTTTTTTATTTTCCTTCCGTCGTATATGCTGCGTTACCTGCCCTGTTACGGCCATGACAAGAATCGTCGTGAGCACGGTAATAAAAATAACAGGAAGCCAGATTGGCTGGAGGACCGGCCAGGAGTCTAAAAGTCCTGCGGCGGCAGGGATAAACATGACCGGCATGATCTCAATAAGAAAATCCGCAGTTTCGCTGACCTGTTCCTGTTTAAGAATTCCCGTGCACAAACACAGTAGCATAAGCGCCAGACCATAAACGCTTGCTGGAACAGGCAGGGGCATTATGCTGTGAAGCAGTTCGCCAAGAAAAGAAATAAAAAGGATAATGCAGAACTGACGTAAAAATTTCATAATATATTCACCTTCTATCTGGGACTGTAATAAATCTTTTCGATATTTCATCATAGTTCATGAAGATATCCATGTCAATAGGTAAAATAATAATTGCATAACTTGATTTCCTTTATATAAATTCATATAATGAAGCCATAAAAAGGGAAGGGGATAAAAAATTTTTATGAGAAAAAGAGGGACTCTGCCGCAGATAAAGTTATCAGATGAGCAGAAGGAAAAACTTAATAATGAAATAAAGGCATTTTATCTGGACCAGAGAGGGGAAGAGATTGGGATAATTGAGCAGATTCAGCTTCTGGAGTTATTTGAGGAAAAGTTGGCGCCGATTATTTATAACAAAGCCCTTGATGACGCAAGAAGATGGTATGCACAGGCTATGGACAATCTGGATTCGGACTATTATGCATTGTATAAAAATGAGGTTTAAGGAGAGGAGAAACTGCTATTAGTGTTTGACAGCCAGGCGTTTTGCCAAGGGGCTGCGATTTTTTTATAGCGGGAAACCATTGGACCGGATTTGGAATATTCTAAAAGAAAGCGGGAATATAAGGAAAGAATTGTGAATCGTGCAAAACAGTTGATTCATTGCAATATAGGCGAGGACAGCGTGTGGACCGGCAGCGGTGTGGGGGTTGCAGTACTGGATACAGGCATCTGTCCCCATGTAGATTTTGGACAGCGCATTGCTGCTTTTTATGACGTGGTGAGAAGGAGACGGATGCCATATGACGATAACGGCCACGGAACCCATATTTCGGGGATTATCGGCGGCAGCGGGGAAGCGTCTGAGGGGATGTACCAGGGCGTTGCTCCGGGATGCCATCTGATCAGTGTAAAAGTACTGGATTCCAAAGGAGGAGGTTATGCGTCAGATGTGATCGCAGGCCTTAGATGGATTCGGGAGCAGAAGGATAATCTGGGAATTCGTGTGGTGAATATTTCTGTGGGCTCTTATTCAAGGCGGAATATGAATGAAAATTCTGCTCTGGTCCGGGGAGTGGATGCGGCGTGGGATGACGGGCTGGTGGTAGTGGTGGCCGCAGGAAACAATGGTCCTGGAAGGATGACAGTGACTACGCCTGGGATCAGCAGAAAGGTGATTACGGTTGGATGCAATGACGATGACAAGGAAGTTAATGTCATGGGTACAAGGATGGTGGACTACTCCGGGAGGGGGCCTACAGGAGCCTGTGTGTGCAAACCGGAGATTCTTGCCCCAGGCGCGGCCATTACCAGCTGCAGCAATCAGGAGGGGCAGTATTCGGTAAAAAGCGGGACTCCGATATGTATAAAAAGATATATAGTGAAAATGTGTTTGCAAATAGCAACATAAAAATACTGGAAAGACATATTTATGTGACTATTTAGTTGAAAGAAAGGTAGGGCTTAAATTTCCCAAAACAGAAAAATAAAATGTATTGCTATTGTGCGTACATATTGGTATAATAGATTTGATAAAAGAAAACTCTAAGATTTAGGAAAGGAGTGTTATTCTATGGCAGTAAAGTCGGCTAATCTGTACGCAAGGATAGAGCCGGATGTGAAAGAGCAGGCAGAACGTATTTTATCAGCGCTGGGCATCCCGGCATCCAATGCAATCAATATGTTTTATAAACAGATAATTTTAAACAGGGGGCTTCCGTTTGAAGTAAAAATACCTACGGCAAGACCCGTCGATGTGTCAGGACTGAGCGAAGCAGAATTAAATGCAGAATTGGAGAAAGGATATGCGGACATGACAGCAGGCAGAACCAAACCTGCAAGACAGGCATTTGCAGATATCCGTAAAGACTATGGCATATGATTTATGAGGTGATTACCACAGATCAGGCTGATACCGATTTAAGAGACATATATGAGTATATCGCTTTTAAACTGCTTTCCCCGGATAATGCTGCAGGACAGCTTGGAAGGCTGGAGGAACACATTGTAGGGCTTGAAAAATTTCCTGAGAAATTTAGACATTATGAAAAAGAACCGTGGTACAGCAGAGGATTGAGAGTAATGCCTGTTGACAATTATCTGGTGTTTTATATTCCGGATAAGGACGCGGGTATAGTGACGGTAATCCGTGTCATGTATGCCGGCAGGGATGTTGACAGCCAGCTTATAGGGTATACAGTAATGTAAAAACAAAACAGAAATAACGGCGTTAAGGCGTATGGAATGTAATTGTTTCATACGTCTTTTTTGCGCTTAAAATGAGGAAAATGGAGGTAAAGATTAATATGAAAATTAGAGAAAAAAGGGAACTCCGGTATATACGGCGACTTTTTATTAACTCAAACTTCGCACATTAAAATGTGCCTATGCACCTTGAAAATTCAATAATA
>CAMUJH010000055.1 GCA_947089145.1 uncultured Hungatella sp.
AATTTCACAGCTTTTCATTTTCCCTCTTGACAATTTCCAAAACATGAGTATAATTGCTTTTATAAACATTCCTTGATAGCTCAGTCGGTAGAGCATGCGGCTGTTAACCGCAGTGTCGTTGGTTCGAGTCCAACTCAGGGAGTTTTTTTATTTGTCTATTTCTATCAAATGTTATGAAAAGTCACGTCTTTCTGCCTTCAGCAGCACCTGACCGGCCTGTTTCCTTAATCTTAATGCCGCCCGTCTTAATCCTTACCCTCCCCTTCCATCCGCTGAAATTCCTCCTTCATAAACCGGACAAACGCATCTTCCGCATCACGGTTTTGGGAGTTTTCCCTGCACAAAAGGCCGATTTCCCAGTAATATCCCTCCAAAATCCCATAACTTCCCGTATCGCCAAAGCAAACGCTGTCCGTCAAAATATCGAAAGCCGCCGCATTCTCATGGGCAACCCGATAAAATGCGTCAATAGCGCTTGGAACAATCTCATACTGCAGTTCCACGCCTTCTTCCCTGCACGCCGCATAAAACGGGCGCATGGTTTCATACAGGCTGCCCATGCCGATGCAGAGCCTGCCCTTTAAGTCTGCTGGTTTCACCGGACTATAATCCGGATGACGGGCTTCCTCCCCAAAGCTGATGGCCGCATCATACCGTGTCAGCACTTTCATAACCAGCCCAGGGCGCAGGCAGGGCATCTGAATAACCAGGCTGCAGTCACAGCTTTGGTCAGCAGCGGCCTTTATGGCCTCATCATTGGACAAAGGGCGAAAATCCAGACAGAATGCAGGATATTTGGCCTCGAAGCGCTTTACCATCTTATCCATCTCTGGAATCATAAAGGGAAACAGGCTTTGGGATAGGGCTATGGCAAGGGTTTTCTTCTCCCCGGCAAAGCGTTTCATCCCCTCCTGGGCCTTGTCGAATTTCTCCACTGCCTCCGCCCCTGCCGTGCGCAGATATTCACCGGCTGCAGTCAGAGACAGCTTATTGTGCTGGTTGATAAACAGAGGCGTCTCAAATTCATTTTCCAGAAGCAGCAGCGCCTGGCGAAGAGCCTGTCGGGAAACATAAAGCTTCTTTGCCGCCTTCGTGTAGTTTAAAGTTTCTGCTGCCGCAAGAAAATACCTCAGCTGTGTAAGATTCATTGTTCTCCCCCATTACAGACGCAGTTTTTTCCTGCGTTTATGTGGTAATTATATATTCTTTTCCCTTCTCTGTAAAGATGTTAAGATAACTGTATCAATACTCATAGATGTGCGGCTGAACATGTTTTTGAGCCTGGCTTTCTATATAATTATAGTTAGATGCAAAGACGTTTATAGTGCGGCTGAAATGGTTTTCTGTCAGATGTATTTCCGCTTCCTGTGATATTTGAACCAAATGAAGGAGACTCAGCGGCCTATGCTGACTGGATGTGGCCCATATATGCCGCAAAAGCAGATTTCAGAAGCGCATCGTAATAAAAGGGAGGATAACCATGACTAAAAAAGAAATTTCCAGAAGAGATTTTCTGCGGGGTACTGCCGCCGGAGCCTTAAGCGTAGCGGCTGCCGGCATTTTGGGGGCGTGCAGCTCGCAGGCTGCAGATCCGGAAACTACCCCGGCCCCGCAGGAAACCACTTCCGCTGAAGCCGCCCCGTCAGAAACCGCTGCGCCGGAAACTGCCGCGCCTGCAGACTCGGCTGCAGAGGAGGCGCCTAAGAAGGAGGAGGCATCTGAGGGCGGCTGGCTGGGTTCTGCACCTGTCATCGACGAGAGCCAGGTGGTCAAAACCTATGATACGGAAGTTCTGGTGGTCGGCAGCGGTACTGCCGGGCTTTTTGCCGCATGCGCAGCCGTGGAGGAAGGCGCAAAGACCATTTTGATCGAAAAATTCGGCGAGGCGTTCGGCGGCTCCGGTATCCGGGATACTCTGGCAGCCATCGGCAGCAGACAGCAGCTGGCCAACAATGACAATCCGGATAAATTTGATGTTATTACAGAAATGTACCGCCAGAGCAACGGCTATGGCGATCAGAGACTGTACAAAGTGTGGGCTGACCATTCCGGCGAAGCCATTGACTGGTATACGGATATTCTGGAGAAAGCCGGGCTTCCGTTTCTCCATGAAGTAGATGATCACTCCCAGAACGTGCGCTACCCCATCTATGACGTGGGACATTCTCTTCAGATGAGCGCAACAGAAGGGGAGGAAGGCGTTACTGCCAAAGTCGTAAAAGAATACGGCTTAGGCCTGGGCCTGGAGATCCACTATGACACTGCCATGGTGGAGCTTATTAAAGACGGTCAGAAGGTTACCGGCCTTTATGCATCGGTTGACGGCGGCTACGCCCGCTACAACGCTTCAAAAGGCGTGATTATCTGCACCGGCGGCTACAGCCTTAATAAAGAAATGCTCCAGGCCCTGCAGCCGGAAACCGTAAAAATGATCAATATCAATTACTCCTATCCCGGCAGCCAGGGGGACGGCATCAAAGCCTGCCTGTGGGCAGGGGCCGCCATGGACGAAACCCATGCGGGAATGCTGTTTGACCGCGGAGGAATCATGCCGGATCAGACCGGCTGCCAGACTCAGGGCGTATTGTTCTGGATGGGCTCCCAGCCATTTCTGAAAGTGGATCTGGAGGGAAACCGTTTTACCAATGAAAGCGGCTGCTACGACCATATTCTTCACGATGCATTTAACCTGCCTGGCATGACCTATGCCATGGTGTGGGACGCCAACTATAAGGCTGATCTGGAGCGCTTTGACAGCCACGGCTGCAGCCGTATGTTCCCCCACGCCAACGGCGCGGAGGCGGTGTGGCCTTTTGAGTTTAATGAAAGCGCCTTTATGGCGCAGTACCGTCAGGACGGGTATGTGGTAACTGCCGATACCGTTGAGGAACTGGCTCAAAAGCTGGGCCTTCCGCCGGAGAATTTCAAGGCCACCGTGGAACGCTACAATCAGCTTTACGATATGCAGAAGGATGAGGATTTCGGCAAAGAGGCGTACCGCCTGTCCCAGATGCGGACCGCCCCTTTTGAAGGCGTCCGCATGAGCGGCGGATATTTTATCTGCACATTGGACGGCATTAAAATCGACACCAATATGAACGCGGTCACTCCTGAGGGGACTCCCATTGAAGGGCTGTATGTGGCCGGGGACTGCTCCGGCGGGTATTTTGCCACCAGCTATCCCAATCTGCTGGCAGGAGCTGCGGCGGGGCGCAGCGTTACCTTTGGCCGGCTGGCGGGAAAAAATGCGGCGCATAGGGGATAAAGGCACGGTTTTTAGTCTGTTTCAGCAGGGAGAGATTCTTTGATTCATGAAATGGGCGGCCGCAAAATAGGAGAATCACTATTGAACGGCACATCCATAAGGAAGTGATTATTAAGTTTATGGGGCTGCTGCACTAAAATCGTGCAGCAGTCCTTCTTCTATATTATCTTCTAAATCGAGTCTTTATCCCCTCCTACCCCAATCATATCCTTAAGCAGATATCTTGGCCGCCCTGTCTGTCCCTGCCAGATTCTGACAATGTACTGCCCCATAACCCCCATCCCTGTAAGCAGAAGTCCCGTGGCTGCCCATATGGCGGCAATCACTTCCCTTGTACCCGGTTCATTTCCTATATGGAACAGCAGCCACGTCCCTGCTGCCAAAAACAGGAAAATCCCCGCTGCCAAAATCATGTGCACCGGCTTTGCGCTGAAGGAAATCAGCCCGTCCATGGCAAACCCCACCATATTTTTTAGCGAGTATTTGCTTTTTCCGCCCCGTCTTGGCCTTCGGTCAAAAAACACCTGGGCCGACGGAAAGCCGAGAAGGGGGATCAGGCCCCTTAGAAAAGGGCGGTTTTCCCCAAACAGGCTTAAAGCTTCCATGGCCTGACGGCTCATCAGGCGGAAATCCCCGCAGTCCTTTGGAATCCCGGCTCCCATGGCTGCCATAAACCGGTAAAATACAAACGCAGAGGCTCTTTTAAACAGTCCCTCCCCGTTCCGGCTTCTGCGGACAGCGTACACGATATCATTTCCCTCATAGAACCGTTTCACCATGTCTGGAAGCAGCGCCGGATCATCCTGCAGATCCGCATCCATGGATATGGCCATGTGGCAGCAGGTTCTCACTTCCATAAGCCCTGCATACAGGGCATTCTGGTGCCCCGCGTTGGCCTGCAGCCCGATTGCCGCAAAAAGAGGTCTGGACCTGGCCCACCTGCTGATGATCTCCCAGGTTCTGTCACGGGAACCGTCATCTACAAACACGATCCGACTTTCTGAGGAAATAATCCCGTCCCCTATCATTGCTGACATTGCCTGATCCAGTTCCCTGGCCGTCTCCTCCAGAACCTCCTCTTCATTAAAACAGGGGATGACCAAATACAGAATTCCTTGTTCCCGTTTTTTCATTTCACTCCTCACAGACGCCTTCCACCCGATACACTTCCGCTTCCCCGGCAATGCCTTTCAGGCTCCGCTTTCCGATGCTCACTGCCCTGATCCTTCCTTCCAGCCTGTCATAAACCGCCTGGCTTATAACAACTTCCCCCGCCTTGGCCTGGCCTTCCAGCCTCGCCGCCACATTCACCGTATTGCCGATGGCCGTGTAGTCCATGCGGGACGGGGTTCCGATATTCCCGATAATCGCCTCCCCGCAGTTAATGCCCACCCCGAAGCCTACCTTCTTGTCCGTGACCGCTTCCAGCTCCTTTTCCATCTCCTTAGCCGCCGCTGCCATGTCAAGCCCTGTTTTCACAGCCCGAAACACATAATCGTCCAGATCCAGAGGCGCATTGTACACAGCCATGGTAGCGTCGCCGATGAATTTGTCCACGGTTCCCTTGTTGTCAAACACTGCTTTCGTGGTCAGTTCCAGATACCGGTTTAGAATCTCCACCACCTTCTCCGGAGGAAGGGATTCAGAGAGGGGCGTAAATCCCCGGATATCCACAAACAGCACTGCCACATCCTTTTTCTGTCCCCCAAGCTTTAAAGCGTCTTCGCCGCCTTCCACAATGCTTGCTGCCACTTCCTTTGACACATATTTCCCGAAAATGCCTTCCAGCCGTTTTTTGGCCTTTCGTTCCCTGACATACTGAAGCCCCATGTCCCAGGCATAGAGAACCGCCCCGGACGCAACCGGATATAGAAGAGGAAGCACATAGCCATGTTCATAGACAGCCCCTGCCCCCGCCCAGTAAGCTGCCGTAATGCCTGCTGTCAGAGGGAGAGATATTTTTACCTGGCGGATTCCAAGACACAAAAGCACTGCCGCCATAACCGCCGCCGTCAAAAGCAGCTCTGTCTGTTTTCCTGCCTCCTGTTTCAGATTGTCCTCCAGAAATGTCTGCAGGATATTTCCGTGGATCTCCACGCCGTACATGGGCACGTCATGGCTGACAGCCGTATAATAGGCATCCATCATCCCTGTGGTGTAAGGGCCTGCCAGCACGATGGAACCGGCAAACATTTCCGCAGGGATCTCCCCGCTTATCACCTTGGAAAAAGAGAGGCCCGCCGTCTCAGAACCATAAAAATCGTAGGGAAGGCCTGCAAAATCCACATACCCTCCTAAGCGGCCGCTCTCAACGCAGGCAGGCAGCTGTCCCGTATATTTGCGGTAAATCTCTGCGGCAAAGCTGTACTCCTGTTTCCCTTCTTTCGTAATCAGGCTGTACAGGCTGTGCCTTACAATGCCGTCACTGTCCACCGGAACATTGCTGAACCCATAAGAAACATTCTCCCTTAGCCCTTCATAGGGAATCTCATAGGTTGCCACTGCCTCCTTTGCAGAAAATCCGCCGTCTGAAGCTTCCTCCACCTGCGTGCCAAAGGAGGCGTAGGACGTAGTAACCACATTATCCAGAAGAGAGGCCGCATAGGCCAGCTTTTCATCCGCCTCTCTGTCGCTTTCCCCGAAAAAACCAATATCCAGGCCAATAACCGCAGGCGCCGTGTCTGGATCTTCATTCAGCTTTATCAGCAGATCCGCTGTCTTGCTGCGGCTCCAGTTCTGCCAGGAACCGTACTCCATCATGGTTTCCTCATCGATTCCAATCACAAAGATCTCCGGGCTTACAAGCCCTCCCTTCTGATACCGGTAATCCTTCATCCGCTGATCCGCAGAGTTTAAAAAGCCGGCAGCCTGGGCTCCCAGCAGCAAGAGGCAGGGCACCAGGATCATCCACGGGGATTTCTCTGCATACCGGCCTTTTTGGGGCTGATTTCTTTTCTCGTTTCTCTTTTTCATGGTAAACCTCCATGCACCCGGCAGGGAACGCATTCACTACCCATGAATGTCCGGCGGGCGCACTCGGCATCCCTGAATTCATGCCGCCTATTCGGCGGCGGGACTTTCACGGTAAACCTCCACGCACCCGGCAGGAAACGCATTCACTGCGGTTCTACTTTTCTCCCAATTCCTCCAGCCACTTATCCGGGTCAAATGTTATGGACCGCAGCGCACAGTTTCCTGAATCCATAATGTACAGGGTATTGTCCTCCCAAGCCACATCCCC
Source organism: uncultured Hungatella sp. (assembly GCA_947089145.1). Taxonomy (GTDB): domain Bacteria; phylum Bacillota; class Clostridia; order Lachnospirales; family Lachnospiraceae; genus UBA3402. Next base: position 6,507 of record CAMUJH010000055.1, read on the forward strand.
GGGCCGGTTCAGCATGGCCTTTTTGCTGGGACCGTCCTCATATCCCGCTTCCCCGTTTCCTGCAATGGTCCTTACCACGCCTTCCGGCGAAACGGCCCGAATCACATGATTGCCCGTATCCGCCACGATTACCACCTGGCCTGCCATGCAGATTCCCTCCGGGAACCAGAACCTGGCCTCCTGGCCTTTTCCATCTGCAAAGCCAGGCTGTCTGTATTCCGTATCCAAATAAAACTCTTCCGATCCCCCGGCGATTGTGGTTACCTGGCCGTCTTTTATTCTCCGAATTCTCTGGTTGCCGCTGTCAGCCACATAGATTGAGCCGTCCTGGGCTCTGACAATGGCTGTCGGCTCCAGAAACAGGGCCTCCTGGGCTGCCCCGTCCCTTAGCCCTCCCTGTCCCGGCACTCCTGCCACCAGGGAAGTGGAGCCGTCTTTACTGATCACCCGAATGCAGTGGTTTCCTGTATCCGCCACATAAATGTTTCCGCCTAAGCCTTTGGCGATGCCGGACGGATAAGAAAATTTTGCCGTTCCCGGCTTTCCTTCCTCATAGCCCTCTGTTCCCGTGCCGTTCAGCGTGTAAACCCAGGACTTTCCCACCACCCGTATGGCATGATTGTCCCTGTCCACCACAGCTATGGTTCCGTCTTCCAGAAACAGGCAGTCAGACGGGCCATGAAACAAAGCCCTGCTGCGCCCGCTGTCCCGAAAGCCGCCCAGACCGTTTCCATAGGCGTCCAGGCTGGGACGGCTCCCTGCCATGGTGATCACCCGGCCGCCGTTTAGATTGCGAATCAGGTTATTGTCTGTGTCCGCAATTGCCACAGTGCCTTCTTTGATATCCAGCCCTTTAGGCGAAGCAAACCAGGCATGCTCCTTCATGCCGTCCTGACAGCCGTTTCCCGGCGCACCGGTTACGGTTATCATCTGATCCTGGGGTATTGCTGCCTGGGAAAAACAGAGCATATTGGAAGCCAGGAGCACGGCTGCTGTCCCTGAACATATGGCTGTAAACAATTTACCTTTTCTTTTCACTTTAACCTCCTTGTATTGGCCCAAATCTCCCACAAATCGCTGCCTGCGTCTAGAGCGTGTTTGAAAATTCATTCCCGGCATCTGCACGCCCCACTTCGCGGTATATTTGGCCCAAATTCACTTAACGTAGCCCACTACGCCGCGTTCATTTGGGCCAAATCTCCCACAAAGTGGAACGCACAGCTACCGGAAAGCAATTTTCAAACACGCTCTAGTACATCATTGCATTTGGCAATTCTCCAGAGCCGCACTGACAGTTAGTTATGCGGCAAACTTCCATGTGGGAAGCCACTGAAGCCACTGGCTTACATAATTTTGATCTGTCCTCACTCCGGATAGAATCGGATAAAACAGTAAGAACAGAATTCCAGATGCAGCCACGCATCCAAAAAGAAATCTTTTTCCCGCCCTTCCTCTCTGATCCGCCCACAGCCCCATAAGCAGCGCCATAAACGGCACGCTGGGATAATAGTGGTAGAGGAAGGCATATCTGCTGATAAAAATCCATGGAAGCAAAGGCGCCAGATATGCAATGACTAAAAATAACATTTTGTCATCTTTCTTGCCTGTCAGGCGGTACAAGCAGGCAAACACGATTGCGGCTCCAGGCCACCACAGCCCCGGATTGCCCATAAAGGTAAGCAGCTGTGTCTTTCCGTTTGGAAGGTTTATGGCATACAGTTTTACGGGCTTAAGGATCAGAGGCCACTGATACCACGGCGACGCAGATTCATGGGTGCCGGAAAGCCCAGAATGATACTGAAACATATTGCTTTGATTCTCCAAAACCCGTAACACAAACCCCTTTGTCTCATCTGCCGCCACATACGGTATATAAGACAGCACATAGACAGCCGCCGGGACGGCCACGAAAAACAAGGTGCTGGCCCCGCAGATCTTCCACAATTCCCGCCAGCTGGTTTCTTTGTTTCGAAACCTCTTTATTAAAATCAGAAGCCAGATAAAAGCCAGGCCTGCCCCTCCGTAAAATCCGGACCACTTGCAGGAAACTGCCAGCCCGAAAAAGAAGCCGGATGCAGCCAGATACCGCCATCCTCTTCTGCCCTCTCTTGCCTCCTCATAATAGCGGTACATAAAATAATACATGGATGTCATAAAAAGCACCAAAAACGAGTCAATCTGCCCCAGTCTGGATTCCGTAAAATGGAGAAAATCCAGGGCAAGCAATGCCGTCGTCCCTGCTGCCGCCCAGGAATGTTTCAGCAGCCTGTCTGCAAACAGCCACGCCGCTGCCAAAAGCAGGACTCCTGCTGCCACGCCGGAGATTCTCCACCCGAAAGGGTTCATTCCAAAACACGCGATCCCTATGGAGATCAGCAGCTTTCCAAGGGGCGGGTGAGTGTCCTCATAGGAACGGATGCCGTGAAGATACTCATAGGCTGTCCGGGCAAACAGAGATTCGTCAAACACTGTCCCTGACTCCGGGGAACCGTATCCCGGGTCCATAAAGGCTTCATCAAAAAGTTCCGGATATTTGGCAGCGTTAACCGGGACCACGGCATTTCCCTGGGGATCTTTTACAATCAGCTCCTTGATCTCCGTATACTGATTTAAAGCAGTCAGTTTTATATACCGGCCTTTGGTATTTAGGGAACGGATTCCCCATTGCCATACCCGGTTCATCTCCAGGTCGGGAAGCCGGGTCCAGGAAACCGGCGGCTGGCTGCCTATGGAAATTTCCATCCGGCGTCTTTCATAATTGCCCAGATACCAGGACAGGCTTCCCATGTTCTGTTCCTTCCCCATGTCCAAAATAATGGTCTTTCCCTTTTCCAGGGACGTCCATCCGCTAGAAGGAGCGTAACAATATCCCAGACGGTACAGGGACAGAAGAAGATATGCGGCAATAATGGCCCAGACAGCCGGGAAACTGCATCTGCGGCTTTTTTCCTGCTCCACAAAATCCCCCCTTTCAGCCTGCCTCTTGTTCCCACTGCATACCGCAAAGCGGGGCATGCAGCCGGCTGGAATGAATTTTCAAAGACACTTAAAAGTCAAGAGCTTATCTGCCGGAAGGGCATCCGACGCCCTGGCAGCCGAAAAATTTAAAGAGCCCTTCTGTCTGGTCTATGGAGTCGGAATTAATGCCCGTGCGTTTTGGGTACTGCTGTCTGTCGATTGGTATTCTGACGAGCTTTCCGGTTCAGATCCTGCTGATGTAGAATCTGGTGTTGTCGGCGGCTCCGGCTCTGTCGTTGTTGTCTCCTCTTCCGTCGTCGTCTCCTCTTCCGTCGTCGTCTCCTCTTCCGTTGTCGTCTCCTCTTCCGTCGTCGTCTCTGCCTCTGTCGTCGTCTCCGCCTCTGTCGTTGTCTCCTCTTCTGTCGTCGTCTCCTCTTCCGTCGTCGTCTCCGCCTCCGTCGTTGTCTCCTCTTCCGTCGTCGTCTCCGCCTCCGTCGTTGTCTCCTCTTCCGTCGTCGTCTCCGCCTCCGTCGTTGTCTCCGCCTCCGTCGTCGTCTCTGGCTCCGGGGCTGTCGTTGTCTGCGCCTCTGTCGTCGAGATCTCCGCAGCGTCTCCTCCTCTGCCGGACCGCTGTTCCTCCCCTCTGTTTTCCGGCATTTCCGGCTCTTCTCCGTCAACCCTTATAAAATTCCCGCTTCCTGGCCCGCCGGATGCTTCGCGCTCCTGCCTTTCCTTCTCTGCCTGCGCTCTTTCTCTGTCCTCCTTCTCCTGGCGCATCTGCCCAAACAGTTCCCAGCCCAGCTCCAATGCGTCACTGCCTTCCAGCCCTATGGCTGAAAGATCAAGGAATGGGTTCTGCTCCAGCACCGCTCCCAGGCCCATGGCCGAAAGATCCCTCCAGCCGAAGCTCTCCACGCTCTGCAGTACATACATGGAATCCATTCCGCTGATCTGAACCTGCTCCGCGTCCGCAGGAGACGAATTGAAAATCACTTGCTGACCCGCTTCCACGGAAATTGTTTCAATGCCAGTCTTCAACTGCGCCTGGCCTTCCACCAGCGAAAAAATAATGTTCTCTCGATTGATGTTTAAAATGCCGCTTGTTCCGCGAATGCTCATGGAGGTCTGGGCTGCGTCAAAAGTCAGCTCCTCCCCCGATTTAAGCGGTTTCTCCACATTAAAAAAGATTTCTCCGCTTTTCAGCGTAATCTTCAGTGATTTGGAAGACACTTTGGTAATCTCCACCTGGGTGTTGCTGTCCAGCTTTATGATTTTGTCGTCATCCGCCTGGATATAGAGGCTGGTCAATGGACCCGTTCTCACCTTGCTCCCCTGGCCAAGGGGCATGCCGGCCGCCGCCTTTACTTCTTTTACGGCTCCCTTTGTCACAAAAGCATCCTCCCCGCTTATGGATAATATCGAAAATCTCCTGCCCTGGGCTGATTCCTCGGCTAACGTAATGATATTTGCCCCTAAAAGCCCCATTGCCAGCAGCACAATTAACAGCTTTTTCCACTGACCTCTCATAAATTTCTCTCCTTCCCGCCTTCAAGGCAGATGGCCGCGCCCTCTCTGGCAAACTCCACAGGCCTTCCCCATGGTTCTGCAAGCTTCTGCAGCTTCTTTTCCCGCTCCATAAGCTGCTCATCCGTTTTATCCCAGTCATGGTGGCAGATCATCAGACGGCCCGCATTGCAGCTCTGTGCCATCCAAAGGCCCTGCTGCCAAAAACTGTGGCCAAACCCCTTATGGCATAAATAATTATCCTCTGCATACGGCGCGTCAAAAATCAGAAGGCTGCAGTCCCTGGCAAAATTCCGGTACTGCTCTGGAAACCCATTTCCCAAGCCTGGTTTCCACCCTTCCTTTACCTCCTGGCCCAATTCACAGTCCAGCCCATAAACCACAGACTGCCCGTCATATTCCAGCCGGTATACAAATCCTCCGTTAGGGTGGTTCGACCTCATGGCCAGGACCCGGACCCCTCCCGGCAGCTCCCACTGGGTTTCCTCTCCAGCATCATGCCACACCAGCCTTGCAGGCGCCTGATCCACTGCCACCGGCCAGTACGGGGGACCTAAGACCCTGGAAACCCTTTCCCTGAAAGAAATCCCATCCCCTCCAGGACCGTATAAATGGATGACCGCCTCCCTCCGAAACAACATGGAAAACAGCGGAATCCCAATAATATGATCCAGATGCATGTGGGATACAAACACAAAGACCGGAGGCCTCCCCTCTTTTCCATATGCCTCCAGGCTTTTGGACAAAGCCGCCATCCCCGTCCCGCCGTCAAACACCGCAAGGCCTCTGTCCCACTGGACAGATACGCAGCTTGTATTGCCTCCATACTCCATGCGGTTTGAAAAAGGCGCCGCACAGGAACCTCTGGTCCCCCAAAATCTTATCTGCAGGCTGCCGCCCATGCCCTGTCACCTCCCTTTGCGCACCCTAAGCTCCCTCTTTCCCATTTCCTCTCTTCCATAACCACGCTCCCTTCTTACAGGCTGCAGAAAGCTTGCCATAACTGTCAATTATCTGGCCAAATAAACCACCGTAATATCATCCGACTGATCCGCCCCCCTGGCGAAGTGCTCCACATCTTTATACAGCTCCTCAATAAACGTTTCCGGCTCCCCTGCGTCAGCCATATGGCTGTTCAGCGAATCCTCCATGCCCTGATCCGTGAACATTTCCCCGTCAATATCAAAAGCCTCCGTCACCCCGTCGGTATAAAGGCAAAACCTGTCCCCGGGCAAAAGGTCAATCTGCTGCTCCCTGTAAGGCATTTCCTCCATAATCCCCAGCACAAAATCCACCTGGCATTCCAGCTGCTTAAAGCCTGCCCCGCCTCGGCTGATAAACGGCTTATTATGCCCCGCATTGACGAAAGAGAGCCGGTTGTCCCTGGTATCCAGCACGCAGAGAAATGCTGTTACAAACAGTTCCTCCTCATTATCCTCGTTAAGCCGGTTATTCACCAGCTCCGCCACATCGGCAATGGGCATGTTCAGCATCATGTAATTCTTAATATGGGTCTTGGCCAGGGTCATGAACAGGGCCGCAGGCACGCCCTTCCCCGACACGTCGGCTGCCAGGAAGCACAACCTGTCGCTGTCAATGAGAAACACGTCGTAAAAATCGCCCCCAACCCCTTTCGCAGGCTTCATCCTGGCCGTAATCTTCACATCCGGCAGTTGGCAGAACCGCTCAAAAGACTTAGGCAGAAAGCCCGTCTGAATCCTGGAGGCAATCTCAATCTCCGATTTCAGCCGCTCCCTCTCCGTCACCATCATGGTGGTCTTGGTGTACAAAAGCTCCAAAAGGGCGGCATAGACTTTCCGGTTGCTGTCCGCAATTTCCAAAAACAGCTTTCGGGAAATATTGGCGCATGCCGCCGGGGTCACGGCCCGCACCGTGGCCTTGCGCACCCCGTCCTTAATCAGGGCCAACTCCCCCACCACATCCCCTGCCGACAACTCATTGACCAGGGTTCCCTCCCCCACCAGCACGTGGGCGTCCCCCTCCAGGATGATGTACATGCCGTCCTCCGGCGGGTCCCCCTCGGTCACAATATCCTCTCCTGCCCCAAAGGTCTTAAGCTCCATGGCCTCCAAAAGCAGCCGGGAGCCCTCCGGCATTCCCCCGTCCTCCTGGATCTGAAAAAAATCCTTCACAATCTTTAAATGCTTCCAATCCCTGTCCATATCCTGATATCCTTTCCGCTCCCGGTCTTTGCCTCAACCGCTCAATTCTCTCCGCTCCCGCTCCTTACCTCAGCCGCTCAACGCTCTCCGCTCCCGCCTTTAATGTTCCCGGCCATCGCCGCTCCCGCTCAATTCCCTTTCCACGCAGGCGTAATATAAAATCTGCCATACCCGTCCCCAGAAGTATACAGCACCAGGCAGTCCCCCGCCTGCACCCATTTCTGGCGGCTGATGCCCCACTGGTTATCCTCCTCCCAGGCGCTGTACAAGCTGTCCGCCAGGATTTCCGGCGTAGATGACACTTGGTAAGCCAGAACCCGAAACACGCCGTAATCATAAGAAGACGCCTGATACTTGCTGGTAACATCCCCGTCAAGGGGAATGTGGATATCTATGCGGAACCTTCCCTGGGTCGCTTCCCGGTAAAGCCCCAAAAGCACCGCTGCCTTCTGCTTTTTCGCGCTCTCAGCCGAACTCTCCGAGGAGGAGATGGGAAACCTGCCGCTTAAAACCGCATCCACATTATCCCGGTTAATCACATTATAATCCCCGTAGGTTTTGCTCTGGCTTTGTGTCCCCTCCACAGATTCCCCCGCCACATACTCCACTGCGTTATCCGAAATCTTTATAGTCCGGTTTCCGGAAAATCCCTGGCTGACTATGGTTTTCAGAGACGTGAGGGCCTCCGTCCCCGGCCACTTTTCCGTAAGAAGCAAGGCCCGGGGCGGCGCCGTAAACTCGCCGCCCAGTATGGCCTCCTTCCGCTGATACCAGGCCCCGTCATTGTCCACATAATACCCGTCCGGGGTCAGGCCGCCGCAAAACAACTTTCCGCCCTCCTGAATATAATAGGATTTTCCGCCATTCTCCACCCACCCCCGGCCCGGGCTTCCGTCTTCCATATAATAATACCACCCGTCCTCCTGCCTCACCCATCCAGGTTCTGCCGCCAGGACCTGGATGCAGGGAAAAAATACCAAAAAGAAAAATACCAGGGCCAAAACAGCCCCCGCCTCCAAATACCCACGTTTCGCTCTCTTAAACTGTCTCATCGCTATCCGCCTCCAAAGGCTTTCACCGCCTACTTCCTTATACCTGCGCCCAAAGCTTTTCTCTCCGGCACCGCCTCCTGCTTTGCGGGAGCCTGCTTTACAGGCGTCTGCATAGCCTTCTGCGCCGCCGACTTGTTTCTGTACTCCTCCCGAAGCTGCCTTGCCCGCGCCACGGCCTCCTCCGATTTTTTGCCCAGAGCCATCGCCGGCTCTTTTCTGGCCACATTCTTATCCCGCTTCTTCACTTCCTCAAAGCTTATGGCTGTCTTAGGCTCATTTTCCCTGCGGTTGTGAAAACCCTGAAAACCGTTCCGCACCACCGGATTCTTATGGGGCTTTCCAAAACCCGTGTATTTAAGCGACTGCTCTATGCTGTCAAGGCCCTTCATGTAAGCCTTTCCTCTTTCGTCAAGGGGGCCCTCCAGAGGCTTCAGCTCCCACTCCTTATCGCCAAGAGTCACCATATTCTTGTTCATATGCTCTTTAAAATTTTCCACCCGCTTCATCATGGCCTGGATCTGGTTCTCCGATATCAGATCCCCCACAGCATAGCGCAGGGTATCTTCATCCAGCCCGTTTATTTTTTGCGCCAGGTCGTCAGGAATAAACGTCATGTCCGAAAGCTGGCCCTGAAACCTGGATAAAAGGTCGGCCCTGTCGCCGAAAGAAAGGTCGCCGTCAATCCCCTGCAGCCCTATGATAGCCCTTTTCCCGTTCTCGTCCGGCTCCCCAAGCTTGTAAAACATATTCCGCTCATGCCTGTCATTCTGGGCACAGAGAAAATCAAACACCTCCATAGTGGCTATGTCTTTGTTAAAGCCCGCCGTCCGTATCCCGGTGTCCACCTGGTCCAGGACCCGCTTCTTCCTCTCGCCTTTGGCGGCAAGGTCCATTCCCTCGGCAAATTCCATAAAACACCCGGTTATCACCCGGTCGCCGGACTTTACCACCATCTTTTCCGAGTGGGCCACGATGCCCCCGATTCCCAGAAGCTCCGCAATCCGGGAAGAAGCGATATTCCGGGACGACAATTCATTTCCCGCGTCAAGCTCTATCATGCCGACGTTGTTGGACAGTTCCGAGGCATTGGCCGCATTCAAAGCAGCCTGCCAGGTCTGCATAAAATTCCTGTCCTCCAAAGCCCTGTCAATAGCTTCCCTCTGTGCCCTCCCCGCCTGGGTTTCCGCGTCAAGCTGCCCTTTTCCGATGAGAAAACTCATCTTTATCAGCCTGTACGTCTCCACAGAAGAATTATGGACGGCCTCCACAGGGGGCATATCCATAAACGCCTCCTTGCACGCCCGCAGATTTTCCCCGTAGGTTGTTGCGGCATTCGATTTATTCCCGGATAAAGCCGCCTCCATGGCTTTATCCATCAGCTCCCCCTTCTTTTCCTGGCTTATGTCCGGGTCTGACTCCTTTAATGCGTCATGATACTTTTTGAGAATCCCCCTGGCCAGTTCCCTGGCTTCCCTCTCTGGCAGCATGGTGTTTAAATGTTTTTTCACGGGATTGCCTTCCTCAAGCTTATCAGCATATTCCGCCATCTCCAAATCCCCGACCTCTGGGCGCTCATCCTTTATAAACTGGTTCAGCTCTTTCACCACGTGACCCTTCACCGCCTCCACGGCTGCCTTTAAAACCGGGTCCCCGGCCTTGTCAAGTCCCTCTATCACCCTTTCCACATGGGTATCCAGGCTCTCAATCTGCATCTGTTCCGTAAAAAATCCCTTTTTCCCGCCGTGTTCCACCATAAGCCTCTGGCTCATGGCATCTCCCACCACCTGCTTGTCGCCGCCTCCAAGAACCACCTGAGCCACCTCAAACTTTCCCGCCTGCTCCCAGGTCTTGCCCTCCAGGCTTCGGACCACCTTCATGTCCCTGGCCTGGTCCAGGTTCAAATCCTCCCGGAACATGGACAGACAGTCCACCACCGCAAGCCGCTCCTTTCCGGAACCGGTCCTGGCTCCCCGGCGGCTCTCCACGTAGGCTGAGCAGGCTTTTTTCAGATTCTCATTGGCCTTCACCATCTTGACGGCGGTCTCCTGGTTCACCGGCTGCCCCCGCAGCCCGGCAAACTGGTCAAAAGCCCGGATAACCTCCTGAAACTTCTTGGAATTGCCTACATTGCCCCTCTCGTTCTGAAAATACTCCCGAAAATCCTCCAGGTTCCACTGCGCCCCACGGGGGTCCTTCCCCTGGGCCGACCCGAATAACTTCATATGCCGTCCTCCTTACCTTTTCACTTCCCCATGCTTAACCGGTGTTCTCTCCCGGCCGGCACCAATCAAAATCCCCATCCTGCGCCCCTTCTACCTCTTTCTTCCTGCCTCCTGGACCTTCTTCCCAGCCGCTTCCTGTACTTTCTCCCGGCCGTTCTTCTCCGCCCCCTGCTTTGCGGGCGCCTGCTTTCCTTTCATCTCCTCCTGCTTCCTCCTGCGCTCCTCCCGAAGCTGTCTTGCCCGCGCCACAGCCTCCTCCGATTTCTTTCCCAGAGGCGTCCTCACCTCTGTCCTGGGGGCCTTTTTCTCCTGGGTCTTTATCTCCTCAAAGCTGATGGCCGTCTTAGGCCCTGCTTCCCTCATCTTGCGGTGCTCCTGGAAGGCGTGCTTAATATGGTAATCTTTATGGGTAACATTAGCATCAATGTTTATTTGGGCATTGAACGAGGCGTCCAGGCTTTTAAGCCCCTTCACATAGGCCTTTCCCCTGGCATCCAGGCCGTCCACAGGCTGGTCCTTGGAGTACTCATTGAGATTCCAGCCCTTATCATCAATCCTCACCATGTTCTTGTTCATATGGTCTTTAAAATTTTCCACCCGGCGCATCATGACCTGAATCTGCTTCTCCGGTATCAAATCCCCAATGCAATAGCGCAGGGTATCTTCATTCAGGGCGTTTACTTTGTCCGCCAGGCTGGCGGAAATAAAAGTCATGTCCTTAAGCTGTCCCTGGGTAGGGGAAACCTGTTTGTCTTTGTCCCCAAAAGAAAGGTCGCCGTCAATCCCCTGCAGTCCGATGACGGCCCTTTTTCCCTGGGCATCCGGCTCCCCAAGTTTGTAGAACATATTCCGCTCATGCCTGTCGTTCTGAGCGCACAGATAATCAAACACCTCCAGGGTGGTCATATCTTTATAAAGCCCCGCCGTGTGAATCGAAGTGTCCACCTGGTCCAGGACGCGCCTGCTTCTTTCCCCTTTGGCGGTGATATCCACGCCCTCGGCAAATTCCATAAAACATCCCGTAATCACCTTATCCCCTGACCGGACAATCATCTTCTCCGAGTGGGCCACAATGCCCCCGATTCCCAGAAACTCCGCTATCCGGGACGAGGCGATGTTTCGGGACGACAGCTCATTTCCCACATCCCGGGCAATCTCCCCCCTGCTGCCTCCCACCTCGGAAGCACGGGCGATATCTATGCCTTTCTGCCAGGTTTCCATAAAATCCCTGTCCTCCAAAGCCCTGTCAAGGGCCTCCCTCTGTTCTCTCCCTGCCTGGGAACCGGCATCAATAGCCGTCTCTTTTGCCTTAATAAAACTCTTCTTTATCATCCGGTACATCCTGACGGAGCGGTTCTTTACCTCCTCCATGGGGGGCATATCCATAAACGCCTCTTTGCACGCTCTCAAACAGTCGGCTGCTTCTTTCGAAAGCCCGGCGCCGCCTATGACCTTCTCCGCCGCTTCGTCCATCAGCCTCCCTTTTTCCTCAGAACTCACTTCCCCTCCTGCCTTTCTCAGAGAGGACTGATACCCACGGATAATATCCATGGCCCTGAGGTTGGTACTGCCGTTTGACAGAACCCGCTCCAAATTTCCTTTCATGGGATTTCCCCTCTCCAGCCTGGAAGCGTATTCCACGATTTCAAGGTCCCCGTCGCTAATCCCCGAAGCGCCCATATATTTTTTTAGCTCGCCGTCCCGGTCTTTTAACTGGCTTCTGACCGCGTCCAAAGCTCCTCTCAAAGCCGGATTTTGCTCCCGGTCAATGCTGTCAATCATTTTGTCCACCTGGGCCTCCAGGCTTACCAGCTCCATCTGCTCCGTAAAAAATCCCGACTTCCCTCCGTGTTCCACCTTAAGCCGCTGGCTCATGGCGTCTCCCACCACCTGCCCGCCGCCTTCAAGGATCACCTGGGCCACTTCAAGCCTTCCCGCCTGCTCCCAGGTCTTGCCCTCCAGGCTCCGGACCACCTTCATGTCCCTGGCCTGGTCCAGGTTCAAATCCTCCCGGAACATGGACAGACAGTCCACCACCCCAAGCCTCTCCTTGCCGGAACCGGTTCTTGCCCCCTTCCGGCTCTCCACGTAGGCTTCACAGGCTTTTTTCAGATTCTCATTAGCCTTCACCATCTTGATGGCGGTCTCCTGGTTCACCGGCTGCCCCCGCAGCCCGGCAAACTGGTCAAAGGCCCGGATAACCTCCTGAAACTTCTTTGAATTGCCCAGGTTTCCCCTCTCGTTTTTAAAATACTCCCTGAAATCCTCCAGGTTCCACTGTTTCGTGCGGGGGTCTTGCCCCTGGGCCGAACTGAATAGCTTCATGTAATCTCCTCCTTTAAAAAACCCCTCTCCTTATGGGAAGTCTCCTTGCCTCAGCTTATGGTGTTTCTGCCCGCTGCGGCACTACCTGGCTATCCCCATGCCCTGGGATTACCTCTGAGGCCCCTGGAGCCCTTTTTTCTCCGGCATCACCCGGTCCTTTCCGATGGTCATCTTAGGCTCTCTCCTTAGGGCCTGCCTCCGTTCAGGGCTCTCCAGCTCCTTGAAGCTCAGCGCCACCTTGGATTTCTGCCGATTGGTATTGGCATTTACCGCCGCAACCTTTGCCTGGCCCACCTTATGCTTAAGGTTTATGTCAATCTGAAGTGTTACCTTTGTGGATGCATCCATTCTCTTAAGGCCTTCCACATAGCGTCTCCCCCTGGCGTCCAGGCCGTCCGTAGGCTGGTCTTTGCTGAATTCGGTCAGTTCCCACTTATCCGAATCAATGACCACCATATTTTTCTCCATATGGTCTTTGAAAAGGCTGACCCTTTCCATCATCACATCGATTTGCTTTGGCGGAATCAGGTCCCCTATGGCATATTCCAGGGTATCCCGGTCAAGGCTCTGGACTTTCTGGGCCAAATCTTTATCAATAAAGACCATATCTTTCTAGGTCACCATGCCCCTCACCATAGTTTCCGTCTTTTCTCCAAAAGCAAGGTCACTGTCAATCCCCTGGAGCCCTGTTATGGAACGCTTTCCATCCTTATCCGGCTCGCTTACCTGGTAAAACATGTTGTTCTCATGCCGGTCCGTCTGGCCGCAGAGAAAATCAAACACTTCCAGGGTGGAGGCATCCCTGTTAAGTCCGGCCGTATTGAATATCGCCGCTTCCGACAGGGCCTGCTGCACCCGCTGGCTCTTTGAACTGGGGTCCAGGCCCTTTGCAAATTCCATAAAACATCCGCTCATAACTTTTCCATCTTTTTTCACCTTCATAGGTTGTGAATAGGCGATGATGTCCCCGATTCCCAAAAGCTCCGCCATGCGGGAAGAGGCAATATTGCGGGAAGTCAGCTCGTTGCCCTCATTAAGTTCAAAGTTGCCGTTGCTTCCGGCAGTAGTGGCGGATGCGGCGGCCCTTGCGGTATCCACAAACCGGTGGATTCCCGCCGCATCCCCTATAATCCGGTCCAGGGGCTTTGCATCGGGGTCCGCCGCCTTAATCTGCACAAGAGCCAGTTTAAACTTCCTGTCATTGAACTCGCTGTAACTCATATTAGGGTCCGGCGCCGGTATCCCCATGAGGAAATCCTTGTCGCTTTTCAGTTGTTTCTTCAAATCCTTGTCGTCTTTGCCCAGCTTTTTCCGGATGGCCTTTTCCATAAGGCCCGACTTCTGGTCTTCCCCCATCTCCGGTTTCACCTGGCTCTGGAACATCCGCACCACTCCGGCCACCTTCAGCATGGTGTCCTCATCACGGAATAATTCCCTGCCCAGGTTCTCCTTTTTCCCTGTGGTCCCTCCCTCCATCTGGTCCCAGTACTCTGCCATAGAGCACGCCACTCTTCTATCTTCCTCTGTCGCTCTCCGTTCTGCGGACGGGTCATTAATCGCATAAATTTCACGATTCAGTCTCTGCTCATATTGTTCCAGGACTCTGCGAAGCCCCGGGTCCTCATTCCTGTCCACCGCCTGGATGAGGTCCCGCACATACCCTTCCTGACTCTTCACTTCAAGTCTCTGGGTAAAAAATCCCTTCTTCCCCCCATAGTCCACTTTCATCCGCTGATTTACCTGGTCTCCCACAATTTCTAAGTCCTTCCCGTCCAGGACAATCTCGGCCATCTCAAACTTTCCCGCTTCCCCCCAGGTCTTCCCCTCATAACCCTTGAGGATCTTTCTGTCCCTGGCCTGGTCAAGATTCAGATCTTCATGAAATTTAGAAAGGCCCTGGATAAATGCCTGGTGTTCCAGCCCCGAGGCCAGAGCGGTTCCCCTGATGCTGTCCGAAAAGGCCTGGCAGGCTTTTTTTAATTTGTCGCTGGTCTTAATCATGGCCATGGCGCTTTCCGGAGTAATCACTTCACCCTGATGTCGCGCAAACTCTTCAAAAGCCAGGGCTGCCGCCTCAAACTGGGGCGACTGGGCCTTTAACGCCTCATGCTCCCGGAAATAATCCCCGATTCCCTTAAGGTCCCACTCCCGATTTTGTACTTTTTCCGCCTCCCGCAGTTCCTGATTTAGCTGAAACTCCACCAGCTTATCCACAACCGCCAGACGCTCCCGCCCCTTGGCGGACTTAGGGTTCTTGTGGCTGTCAGAATATGCCTGGCAGGCTCTCATCAGTTTATCCCCGGCCTCCAGACGGGCCTGGTGATGTTCCTTTGTATCCGGTCCCTCATTGACACGGTTTAATTCTGCAAGAGCCTGGGTCACCGCCTGAAACTGGGCCGAATTTCCCTTGCTCTGTCCCTCCTGGCCGAAATAGCTTTCAAATTCCTCCATGGCCCAGGTTTTTCCCCGCAGGTTTCCCGCATGCTGCTTTCCAAATAAATCCATATGCTGTCCTCCTTATCTCTTCAAATGTACTCCCCGAGTATCTCCGTGCCTGATTTTGTCAGGTTCCGAAAGTACATTTCAATCGCCGGTTCCCGAACTTTCCTTTTCAGACCCGCTCTCTGCGCCGCCGGACGTCATCGTCCTCTCATATTTCTGCTGATACTCATCATTCCATTTATCCAGGGGATTCTGCACGGTTTCCTGCTCCTCCCCTTCCACAGAAGCTTCCAGAGATTGTTTTGCCTTCTCTTCTTCCTCCTGCCTCCTGGACTCTTCCTCCTCCTCCTCCAGCTCCCTGAGGGTATTTTCCATGCTCTCATTGCAAAGCTGTGACAAATCATACTCATATACCCTGGCAAATGCCAGGTCAATGCTCCCGTAAGAACTCTCCCCCTTGGGGAACCCTACGGACACGTACTTGCCACCCATGTTCCAGGTCCTGTACCAGGTGCCCTCTTCCAGCACCGCGCTCCTTTTCCCTGAGGTAGAATAGAAAATCAGTCCCTTTCCCTGGGATGTAAGCAAAAATCCCGTTCCCATATCCCCTTGGGCCATCTGGCACACTCCTTGATAATCCCTTGCCACTAAATCACGAGCCAGATTTTCATCCAGGTGAAGCTGTGCGTGAAGCACCTGATCCGGGGTGAAGAACTCATTTCCGTAAAGGCTCTCCCCCTTACCCAAACTCCCTGACATATCATCCTCAAACATCTTATCATAGACCGTGTCCCTGGAGCCGTAGCTTCCCGCCATATTCTTGTACAAGATTACCTTCTCATCCTTTTCCTTTCCTCCATGACCCCGATCCCTGCCCACCATCATGAACATTCTCCCGTAATTCACGTAGTAGACCACCCCGTTTTCCAAAAATGCCCCGGCTTCCCGATCCTCCCACACCTCATAGGGGGTGTCCTTAAATTCGCCGCCGGGCTGAATCCACCGCACCTTATTATCCTTGCCCTGGCAGAGAATCTCGCCGCCGATACACGGGCCTAAAGACATAGCCTTTTTCTGATCCATCATCCAGTAGGATTCCGTATAGCCGTTGGTAAGCTGCGCATAACGGCTGACATTAATATTATAAAGTGTCTGGGTATGGGTTTCGGAATGTTTCTCCGTGCCCGCCGGATTCCCCTTTTCATCTACCAATTCCGTCTCCCAGACCAGGGTATAGGACCGTTCAACAGACTGGGGATTGTAATAGCGGAAATGCTGGGTTTTCCCGTAGAGGCCGCTATACTTGTCATCCGTCATGATAAACAGCTTCTCCACGTCCCAATTTTCTTTTACATCCCTGAACGGGATATAGGTTCTGGCTATTGGCAGCAGGCTGGTGACCTTATCCTCCTTTGAAAACTCTGCTTTGTCTTTCCACTGGAACACCGAAGGCTTCTTCTCCAGTCCTCCCAAAAATGCGTTGCCCCAGACGTCGGGGATACCCTCCTTCACCCGATACCAGTCCGCCAGGCCGTCCGGTGAGGAAGAATATTCCGTCCCCGCCGTCATAGCCGCCCAGGCGTTTTTCTGAGCCTCAAAGGCGTCGTTATTCTGGTCAAGGCCCGTATTCACCGGCTTATACTCGTATACTGCGATTCGGGATTCTATCTTTTCTTCCAGCTCTTCGGCCTCCTTGTCGTCCTCTTCCTCCTCGGGCTCCTCTCCCTCTTTCTGGGTATTGGCAGCGGTAGCCGCAGAGCCGCCGATATTCTTCAGGGCATTGAGCGAGGTAGCCACAGGGACTTCCGTATCTTTCGGCTGGGGCACTTCGATTTTTTCCTTCTCTATGGACACTTCCAGATAAATCCGGTTCTGCCAGTCTGTCACCGCATTCACCACAGCCGCCGAGTACACGTCCCCCAAATTGGCTCTGACAAATGTTTCGATATCGCCGTGGAATTTCAGGTTGCCCTGGCTGTCGTACATGTAACCGTGGCCGTTGTCGTAGACAAAGACCTGACCGTCAGTCTCTCCCATCTGCATGAAAAAGGATTCTCTGTCCTCCCCGTTTTCCTCCTGGGAAGGGATAAATGTAGTTTCATGGAATACCTGGAAATCCCCTGTATCATAGTTGTAAAAAGCCCCGCAGTGAACCATGGGCACTTGGCTGTCCTTATCCTCGCCCCCGGCGCCGTCTTCTGTCCCGTCTCCGGCGCTTTCCGCCTCGTCTCCGGCGTTTTCTGTCCCGTCTCCGCCGCTTTCCGTCCCCTCTCCGGCGTTTTCCGTTTCGTCTCCGCCGCTTTCCGCTTCGTCTCCGGCGTTTTCCGTCCCGTCTCCGCCGCTTTCCGTTTCGCCTCCGCCATCCCCGTTTCCGACTCTGGTGGTATATCCGTAGACGAAGGTTTTGTCCGTCCGCAGTCCGGCGATGAAGAAAGCTTCGATGTCGTCGGTTTTCTGGGAATGGCCGTCTTTCATGCGAAAAGCGGGCTTGCCCCCAAGGTCTTTGAATTTTTCGGTCATGTTTTGCTCAAAGTAGTCGGGCATGGTTTCTTTTTCCTCATTCATGTCCAGGCGGCTGTCACCGTTTTCGTCGGTGGCAGCTTCCTGCAGTGCCGAACTTTGGATTTCGCTCATATCCACTCCCGCATCTCCGGACAGGGAGCTGCAGCCTGTGAAAAATATAGCAACTGTCATGGGTAAAAATATGGTGGTTAATATCCTTTTCACAATCTGCACCTCCTTGTGGGTTGTGGTCTCCAGGATAAGTTGCCGCCGGCCCGTGAGAATCCATCCTCTGGCAGGGGATGGATTCTCCAGAGCTTGCGGCAGCCTAAATTTCACAAGGTTTATCTAACTTATTCATATGCCATATGCTGCCCTCATGGCAGTCCTTAAAATGCGGCTCCCGTCCCTAAAGCCGCAGCCCCATAATCCAGGACCCTGTCGTGCCGCCGCCAGTACTGATATTACTGTTCATCCAGCTCTGCATAGCCGTCATACCCAGCTTCAGCACCACAATCAGCACAAAAATCAGAACAAATCCAACAATTGCGTTCTTCAAGCTGTTCTTCGCTTTCTCCCTGTCCTGAGGCTCCTCCGCCTTGGCCAGCTTCGCACCCAAAATGATGCAGTAAATAGCCCCCAAAGCCCCCACAATCGCCAGCGCAGGCACGAGCGCCATGTCCAGAAGGCTGATAATAGGCTTGCTAACTGTCTCGAAAGGGTTAGCCGTCAACAAAAAATACATTTCCATTCCTCCTTGAAATTAATTATTATATTTTGCAATCGAATCCCTCCAAACTCTGGAAAGACCCGAAAACAAACCACGTCAGTAAACCAAAGCGCTACAAAACCTTCATGTCCCGCCTTGCCATCAAAAGCCGCACCGCCGCAAACACCGCCGCAGCCGCACCGGCCGCAATCAGCCGCCAGTCAATAAGCTTGTAAGTCTGCCGCAGCTTTACATGGTAAATCCGGCTGTTTCCCGCCTTATCCTCCACGGTCAGCTCATAATTTCCCGCCGCCGTCAGACGGTTGCTGACCGCATACCCCCGGTTTCCATTGTAATGCATAAGCACCCGGCATCCAGGCTCCGACGGATAAAACTCCACCTCCCCGGGAATCCCCCCTGGCACCATCTCCCTGGAAAAAGACAGAAACGGCGCCGTGGTGTCCCTCATAAACGCAGTCCTGGCCGAAGCATGCGCATCCCCCCTGGCCTCAAACTCAACCTCATAATACCCGTCGCCCCTGAGAAAATAACACCGTTCCTGTTCCACCCTTTGGGGCTTTCCGTCAAGCCGCACACCGGTTATGGCAAATCCCTCCGGAGCCGGAACCGCCCCCAGGGAATTGTCCGTGCCCCCGATAATGGTAAAGTAAAAATTTACCTCATAAATGCTGTAGTCAACCGCCGAGTCCCCGGGCGGCTGCAAAATCAGAAGCCTGACATAGTACACGCCCCTCTCCGTAAAATGCCAGGAATCAGGAAACGCCTCCTTCACATCATCCTTCTGCACAAGCCCCACGGTCCCCTCCGGCAGTTCCAAATCCACCGGCCCGGCGCTAATCATGCCGCAGGGAACAGAACTGATAAAATAATTCCCGTTAGGCAGCGTATACTTAAAATTCCCCGTGGAAATTGTCTCCATCTTCAAAACCGGGTCCGTAATCTTCTCCGCCCCTATATCCTCCTGCTGCCAAGACCCTCCATCCAGCTCCCGAAAATACTCCTCCAGCGCCTTGTCAAGCTCCTCGTCAGAAACCTCCTCCTGCCCCTCCAGCCCCTCCAGATACTCCAGGCCGTCTAGCCCCTCCAAATCCCATCTTTCCTCACTGCCATCCTCCAGGGCCGCATCCTGAGATGCCTGACCGCCCCCGGGGAACTCCCCGGTACTTAAAATCCCTGGAAACCTTCCGCTGCTTCCATTCAGCCGTCCATGGGCCGCCAGCCCCCCATTCCGGGTCTTAGGCTGCGCCGCCTGGCAAACCAGGACATCCCCCAGGCCAAACACCATCAGGCTCCCCCAGGCAATTGCCAAAAACGCCGTGTTCCGGACAAAGCCCCAGAACGCCCCCTTTCCAGGCGCCCCGGCCATCCTGCCGCCTCTGCCTGGAGCCTGGTTCCTCTTTTGGCACCCGGAAACATTTCGGCCTTTACCCCATCTCATTCCCCATCCCCTCTCTCTCCGGGGCCTGCACCCGGGTCTTATCTCTTCCCATCTCCCTGGCTCCCCGCTCCTTTCGGTTCTTTTCCGAGGCCATGGCCTCCTCCTGTAAAAGCTCCTGGTAGGTCATACGGATTCGCGTACCCGCAGACATCTCCCTGTCAGCCTCCTCTTTAAACGCATCCCCTGCGTCGCCCTGCAGCCGCAGCTCACGCTCCTTGCGAAGCTGTCCCAGGCGGATCTCCCACAAAGCCCTGTTTTTCGAACTGTCAAAATACGCCATTCCCTCTCGCTCCCTTCCCGCTGCCATCCGCCGTCTTTGCCCGGACAGCCCCAGATCCGGCAGACGCCTGGCCAGGCAGTTTGCCACCCCGGCCTACTGCCCATCCTCCGTCAAAAACTGCCGGATCAAGGTATCCATGCCGCTGGCCAGAGTTCCGTTGCCTTTCCCGGTCACCACCACAAATTCCTCAGGAGCCAGGTTAGACACATTCTGCACCTGCAGCTCATCATCCTCCAAAAACAGCTTCGCCTGATTCTCATAGCACACATAAGCCCGTATGGCCCCGCTCTTCACTGCCTCCGCGCCGGCCTGGGGGGAGTCATAATCCGTAATCCGGACTCCCTCCGCCTGATACAGAGAACTCCGCGTCTCCTCATCCAGCCCCCTGTCCACGCCCAAAGGCGAATTCTCAAGAGCCCCTATAGTAAGCGCATAATCCCCAGCCTTTGTAACCACATAAAAATACCCCTTTCCATAACTGGTAGAAACCAGATAATCCCCGGCCAGGCTCCCCGAATTATTAATGCAGCCCAAAGCCACATCCGCCTCCCCGTCAGCCACCGCCGCCAGGGCTTCCTTCTTCCCGCAGACCTGGTACTTAACCTCCACGCCCAGCATCTGGCCGATATACTCCGCCAAATCCGGCTCTATGCCCACAGGCGTCTCCCCTTCCATGGACGTATACGGGCTGTCCGTATCCACAATCGCCACCCGGAAATTTCCCGACGCCTGAATCCTTTCCACATCGCCCGCCGCTTTCTTCGCGCACCCTGCCCCGGCCAAAGCCCCGGCAAGCAAAGCCGCTCCCCAAAAGCCTCTCGTCAGTCTCACCGGCAAACCGCCAAAAAACCCAAAATTACCATCCATCCCGCCACTCCTTTCCGATCCCGGCCTAACCGTCAAACCGTAAACAGCCTCTCCATATCCTCGCTGGCTGTAATATTAATCCCCGTCCTGCTGGAAGGCGAGGTCACCACAAACGCCCTCCCTCGCCCGTTATTCACAATCTCCTCCTGCTCGCTCTCATTAATGGCCCCCGCCTTCTCATACAGCTTGCACAAATCATGCATATCATTAGGCGACAGGGGGAAGATAAACGAATACTGGCAGGCATTGATAATCGCCGTAGACTTCCTTGCCAGCTCCTCCGTCCCTACGAAGTCTGCGATATTCTGGGTAATAATAATCTGCATTCCATTGTACTTTCGGATTCTCTTTGCCAGCTGATACATAAAGTCCAGCGCAATGGGAAACTTGCTGTCAATAAACACATGGGCCTCATCAATAACCACAATAACCTTTCTCTGGGCCTGATACCGGATATTGTAATCCCGGTTTTTAATAATCTCGTTATCCAGCCACTTCAGCACCAGAAGCATCTGGGCGTTGGCAATCATATTATTCTTGTTGGCCAGCAGGGACTGAAAATTAAACACGATAAAATTCTCATTAGTAGACACAGAAGCAGGTCCGTTCCACAGAAGAGAGTTCCTTCCCCCAGTGGCAAACTTGGAAATATAATTCAGCAGCACCCGCAGATTCTCCTTGGCATACTCCCCTGTTGCCACCTGGTAGTCATTGAGAATCTTGTCGTACAAATCATCAAAAATCGGATAATCTTCCGGCTCCAGATCCCCTAAATCCGTCTCCCCGTCAATGCCCTTGCTCTCGTACATCCGCACCGTAATGTTATTCAGATATTCCAGGGCGTCCGGCTCAATTCCCGGCAGGATCTGCCGGTAAAACTCCTCCAAAAACTGCAGGTGGGTGCTGAAGCTGGTATTAACGCTCTCGTCATCCCCCTCTTCCTCGTCAGTCAGGCTTGCGATGATATGGAAAGGGTTCAGCCGCCCCTGAGTGGCGCTTCCCACATCAATAATCTTCCCGTTAAGATTGTGGGCCAGGCCAAAATACTCATTTTCCGGGTCCAGAATGAAAATCTTGCTGTTGTCCGCAGCCAAATTAGCCAATATGGTCTTGGTGGCATAAGACTTGCCGCTTCCCGACTTGCCGATAACCACCATGTTGCTGTTAACCCGATCCTTATTTCTTACAAAAAAGTCAATAAAAACAGGCTTTCCGCCGCTGTTTCCGATGCAGACCCCGCTGGGGTCGCTTAACGTCATATTCACAAAGGGAAAGGCCGCTGCCACGGAGCTGGAATGCACCCCTCTGCTGACCCGCTTAAAATAGTCATACCCGGAAATCTGGCTGGACGCATAGGCCTCAAACTGCTGCACATAATTGTCCGTGGATCGGAAGCTTTCCTCTGACAGGGACCGCTTAATCTGCTTTTTCATAGAAAGGCCGGATATATTTTTCTTCCGTTCACTTTCCGGCAGGCTCATCTGCCACGACAATTCATAATCATAGGCCGTCAAATACACATTGATGTCAAGCAATGTCTCATTGTCGCTCTGAAGCATGGCAAGGACCTCCGCCAAAGTATCTACATGGGTCTGCAGTTCCATAAGGCGGCTGGTTTTCCCCGTAGAGTTGGCCTGCTCCCGCAGCTCGTCAATGGCCCGGTCTATCTGGCGGATGCCTTTATAGCGGTCCACCATCCTCATTTTCATAACCGTCCTGGTTGAAGGCCGGCCAAACAGGTTGCACCCCCAGGCATTGCTCACAATGGTGGGATAGTCCGTAATCCGGAACGTATGGGTAATAAGGTTGTCATACTGCACCGTACGGCTGGTAAATTTAATCTCCTTGGGAAGAATCCAGTCCATATACTGGTCCTTAGTCAGGGAGTACACCTCCCGCTCGTCAAAATTCATGGTGTAGTTATACTTTAAAAACACCACCAGCTCCTTCTCATCCAACACATGGCATTCCATGTCATCGCTGTTCATGGTCTGCAGCATATTTTCCACCTGATTTATAAGCATATCCTTATCCTTGTGGAAAAACAGCAGGTAGTAAAAGGGGACGTACACCTTATCCCGCTCGTTAATGTAGCGGATCTGCTCCATCCTGTCATAGATAATCCCCACCCGGGTGGTCAGCTCCTCCTCATTTAACAGCCCATTGACGAATGCCTCCTCCAATTCCCGTATTTTCCTCTCCTCTGTCTCCAGAAAAGAGTCGTATAAAACAGGCCGGTCTATTTTCACCAGGGCAGCCGTCTCCGTGCCGGAAATGGTTCTCAGCACGGAGCCGAACACCTGGTCTATCATCTGGTTCTGCCGCTGCAGGGTATAAAATTTAAACTCCACGTCCGGAATATTCACGGCAATGCCGTAGTATTCCCCCGCATATTCAATAAACGGGCCGTCAACCCCTGTAAACGGCGTTATGTCCCTTACCCCGGGGGTTCCCTTTTTCTTCGGCTCTGCCTGAAACAGGCGGTATCTGGCCAAATATTTCAGGAAATTGTACATCATCATATAGGCTTTCTCGCCGTCCACCGGCACTACCGAGGCCCCGAACAGAACCCCTACGGCAGCCCCGATGTAAAACCGAAAGGGCAGGTTGGAAAATACCACGGAGATCACGATAGAGATTCCTATAAGCCCTACAATAACATCGGGCACCTCCACCCCTTTAAAAAATTCCATGGCTACTTTCGTCTTTTTAGGTATAATTCTCATAGGGAATTCCTCCTGGTAATCGTTCCTTTGCCCTGCATGGCGCTAGCCTTAAGGCCCTTGACGCTCAGGCTCTGGTAAGTAACCTTCCCGCCCGGGCTGCTGCCGCTTACTTTCTGGACCGCCGGGATGGATGTACACCTGACCTGGCTTCTGGAAACAGTCCCTGAAGTCCACGGCACGGTGCCCGCCCGCCTGCTGCCTGCCCCTAAGTCCTGGCCGCCTGAACCGGCTCTGCCGCTGCCGGAGGCAGAACTGCTTCCGGAGCTTAAAATGCTGCTTCTGCCGGAGTCGGTTCCCAATCCGCTTCCGGCACCTGAAGTGCTTCCTCTTCCAATTCCGCTTCCGGCGCCTGAAACACTTCCTCTTCCAATTCCGCTTCCGGCGCCTGAAACACTTCCTCTTCCAATTCCGC
>CAMUJH010000056.1 GCA_947089145.1 uncultured Hungatella sp.
GGACGCATGAGGCCAGAATGCAGCCCTTCCACAATGCCATGCTGTCTAAGGCGAGCCTGTTAACGGCCCTGTCATCAAAACTGCTCATTTCTCCTCCTGATTACATATACTGTACAGAAAAATCAATTTTTGTAAACCGGCCTTACCACAGGATTCTTCAATACTCCAGTGTATTTGCGCGGGTCATCCAGATTACACTTTTTATTGGCGTGGCATGTGCCGGGAAGGTATTCCGGGGCTTCTCCTTCTTTCTTGTTCCGATGGTATGTAACGCATACGTAAAGATTATTCTGAGAATTTTTTGATTCTTCACTTGTTTCCGGCGTAAATTCATCTAATTCAGGCTGCTCCCCTTTTTTCTCCACGGCAGTGATGCATGGGCAGCATGGCCCGTTGTCATTTCTTTTGATGTTATCTTCAAGCATCAGGACTGCAGAATTGCAGAACCGGTTGCATCCCCCTTTTGACCGTATCTGAATATGGTCAACGGACCACATTCCCATCCTGCTGCCCCTGGCATAGGGAAGCACATTTTTTGGGTCAAAGTCTTGTTCTCCCTCTTTTGTTCGGTATTTATCCGATTTCAGGGTAAGGCCGTTTCTTACCAGATTGGCCCGGGCCACCATGGATCTTTGGAAATCCGTAAACGGGGCCGTATTGTATATGGATGATTTTAATTGATCCATCTGCTGCGTAATATACAGGTCACTGATCTCAGGCAGAACCAACGCGTTCTTGCATGCTCCTCCTGCCGAACGGATATTGGCAAAAAACTCATTAAATCTCCATTTTTTTTCATGGGTATTATTGTATGCTGTAATTGCCTCATTTCTGTACTTAAATCTTGTCAGCAGGGCATCCAGCCGGCCCTCATCGGTTATGCCCTTACTTCCGTCAAATGCGATGGCCCCCATGGCCTGCTGTTTCCTTTCCCCGTTGCTCCACACATCGCTTCCGTAAGGACGGCGTTTCCTGCACCGCTCGAATACATTGCATGGGCATGTGCCCTTTGCATTGCAGTCAGAGGGTTTTTGCGTCTTACCCTTGACTTTCTTCGCTTTAATGGTCGTTGGCATGCATATCCCCTCCTATCTGCCCTATCCGCTCTAAACTTAAATTTACATATCCTCTGCGCAGAAGGCTTTCAGCCAGGGCCAGGTTAACCACATACGATACTTTTTTATAATTTGGAACCGTAAAAATCGGCGTTAACCCCATTGGGCACACAGCGCTGACTGATCCGTCAGGACGGAATTCTGCGTTTTCCACTGACTGCTGGGCTGGGTGAAACGCCCAGTAATCAGGGTTTTCCTCTCCCTCTATGACGCAGGGGATAAAGTCCATGTCACGCAGATACTGTTCCAGCAGCTCTTTGAAGCGATTGCTGATCAGTGGGCAGGGATGAAGGGTAAAATCCGGCGCTTCGCCTTTCCTGATCATGCTGCAAATCAGAATATCTTTGTCATGGTTTATAATCTTGAACCTGCACCCTCCCTCAAAAGGCTTTAATAAAAAATATTCCATCCGCCTCTCCTTATTGTCTTTGCATCGCGTTCAGATAAGCCCGGCAGCCTAAAGGCCGCAAAACCGCGCCTGCCCTCTCTGCCGCTCATCTAATTGATAGTAATCCATGTGATCCTCATGGAACACGGCCCCTTCCAAATCCGCATCCGAGAAATCCGCACACTCCATGGCGCTGAACGTAAAATCCGCGTTTTTTAGGCGGCATCCCACAAAACTGGGCCATTCATTGTCCGGCCGGCGCCATAGGTTATCATTAAACCTGCATGAACTGTAAGTCCCCTCAAAAACCGCTTCCTCCAGATCCGCCTGATCAAACCTGGCCCCCGGAATCCAGGCATCCCTGAGACACGCCTTTTTCATGGTGCTGTGGCAAAACCATGCCCCTGTCAGGTCAGCATCCGCAAAACTGCATCCGTCCAGGTTGCAGTTCCTGAAATCACACCCGGTTAAATCAAGCCCGGAAAAATCCCATCCGGAAAAATCCCATCCCCGGTAATCCCGGAACCGGTATGCCTCCTCCTCCCCCTTTTCAAACCACTTCTTCATCTGATCCCTGTCCATGGCTGGCAGATGGCGGCGGCACACAGAACCATATCCCATATATTCGCAGATCCTCACCCGAAACTCCTCTGTAATGGCCATTCCCTCCGGGGAAAACCCCATGACAGCTCTCCGGCATGCCATGTCAACATAGTTCCAGAAAGAATCCGCTGTCGAGCACATACATATCTCCAGCATCCGCTCTGGAAGTTTTGACCGGTATTTTTTTACAAGCCCTGCCGTCTTGCGCACCATATCCTCATAGAAAGAGAATATTCCCCCTGCGTCAATCTTCCCTGCCTGAGCCTGTCTGGAATCCGCATACCACTCTGTCCCGTAAACCATAATCGGAATGCAGTAATCATGCTCCATCAGTCGGGTGCGCAGCATGGTAACCTCCATATATTCCACATCCGGATATCCCCCGGCCTGCATCCTTTTAACCTGCTCACATGCCGCGCCCAGGGCCTTCCTGCAGGAATCTGACAGGGTGTCCATGTTTGAAAAATAATAGCCGTTGACTGCAAGCAGGGCCTGGTTTTTTATTTCCCTGAATTCTTTTTTGAAATTTTCATCCATATTCTTTCCTCTGATGCCTGTCCCGGCCGCCTAAAGCGGGTGTCAATTCTCTTTGATTTTCGAAGCCTTTAGATCCATAGCCCCGTCCAGTTTAATGGAGCTGGATTTACAGGAAATCCCCACCTCAGACTTGGCGTTTATGCTGACCTTTTTGTCTGAGGCATGGGACATATCTTCCTTGGAAGAAAGGCTCATCTTTTTCTGGCTGACCACGGTCATGTCTTCTTCGGACTTGGCCACGAACTCCTTCTCCGTCTCCATTCCCAGCTTCTTTGTGGCGGTAAATGTCATCTCCTTGCCGCTGAACAGAGTCATCTCGCCGCCGGCAGAGACGTCAACTCCGTCGCCGGCCCTGGCTTCGATTCTCTTTCCGGCGCTGATGGCACATGATACGCCTGCGTTCATCAAAATATTGGTTCCCGCTGACAGAGAAATATGGCCTGCCGCCGTCACGTCAATGCTGGACAAGGTATTTACCATGATTCCATGCTGGGAGAATACCTCGATCCCGTCGTCCTGATTCAGCCTTATATAAAGCCCGCCGGTCTTTGCTGTTATTAAGATCTCATCCTCGCTGATCTTTATTTCCTTATCATGAGGGGTTCTCAAATATTTTACATTGGGGTCGCCTGTCCTGTCGCTTTCAATCTGGCGGTGAGAAGAAAGCGCCACGGCCAGGCTCTCGTCCTCAGTGGGAAACTGGATGTTAACCACATCTTCCACCTCCGGCATGAGATAAAGCCCTGTATGGTTTTCCGCACTGTAAGGGGTAATATAGGGAAATGAGTAGGCTGTCGCCGTATCCTGGCTTTCATCCACGCAAAGCAGAACCTTCACCGTGTCTTCATTTACCTCCAGCACCTGCCCTGCCAGCGTCAGGCCGGTAATATGCCGGTTAAAGGACGCCGGAACTTTAAGCCCGTTTTCCGGGCACAGCACGTAGCGGCATGTGAGTACCGCATCTGCCAGGTGGATCTGAGCCTCCCTTACAAACAGCGTGTTTCCGCCGTAATCCACCGTATCGCCGATGGAAAGCACGCAGTCATCTGCCGTAACGATATATTCCAGGGAATCTTCAGAAGATACATCTACCCCGGCTCCGGAATGGGTGCGGTAACGCCTGATATTTTTTCCCACTGAAAACCGATAAGAAAGAAGGCTCCCCTTTTGGTTTCCCTTTGGTATTCCAAAATAAAATTTCGGCTCTTCCACTGACGGAAGAAGCGCAGAATGATTATGAGAGGCAATCCTCTTTAAAAATTCCCAGTTAGTTTCCTGATACTGGAGCAGAATGTTATGGACAGACAGGGGAGATGCCTCCATGCTTAACGTCAAGCCGTTTTCCCCTGCCATCAGATCCCCGATCTGCTGGTAATTCATCCCCGCATCCTGAAATGAGCGTGATATTACGTCTGTATCGGCTTTTATGCTGAAAGAGACAGCCCATACTTCAAGATAATAAACCTGCCCTTCAAAGGAGGCTCTGATGTCCTGTACAAGTCCGCAAAAGATTACTCCATCCTGGTCAGAAACCGTAACCACAGTGGATTCATCCGTATCCATTACGCCCAAATCTCCGTTTTCCTTAGGTATAATGCCTTTTAAATACATGGTTGCATGCTGGTTCAGAGACTGTTCCACTTTCATCTCCACAATGCCTTCCACGGCAAAGGGACTGACGCCCAGCCTGGTCACGTCAATTATCATCGTCCTCCTCCTTTTCGTCCTGGTCTTCTTCTTCCTGCTCTTCAATCAAATCTGCCATCCACGCAATAAAATCCTCATCTCCGTATTCCATTTCCGGTTTTCCCTCCTGACTGCCATGAGCTGCGCCTCTTTGCTACTGCCCGTCCTTCTGGATCTTAATAACCCCGCCTCCGCAGGAACAGATGGCCATAGAATCGCTCATTAAAGCCGGCATGCCGCCTACCAGCACATTGGTCTTTCCCTTCAGCCATGTGGTGACCACCGGCGTGCAGGGAACAGGAGGCGCCATTTTAGCGCACGTTCCGAAAGGCTTAATATTGACCATGGGCTTGCAGTCCATAATATTGGCCTTTGCTTTCCCGTTAATCTCTACCCGGTTGACGGGCAGCACTGTCAAAGTAGAAGGCGCCGCTCCCAGGACGCATTTTAATGTAGCTCCGTTTACAACGTAATTTTTACCCATAAGTAAACCCTCCTTAATCAATCATCGTTTTACCGCCGGTTCCCCTGGCTTTTGGCCGCCTTTCCCCTCCGGATACCAGCCTGGCATAAAGCCTTTGCAGTCCCTGATACATGTGCAGGTTTCCCAGGCCGGCATTTATGGCCTGATCTCTCGCCGATAGATAATTTCGTATCAGTTCAGCCGGCACGCAGGGGCTGTTAAGGCAGGCAACGCCAAAGCACAGATCCAGAGGTTCAGCCTTTGGAGAACTTAAAACGCCTTTTCCGTATAACCGGAGAATAAAAGGCGCAAGTGTGCTTCCTCCCTGGCAGGCAAAGGGAATATAAACAGGGTTAAGGGTATTGAATCCTGTAGTAAGGTCATTAAAATCACTATATTCCTGGCAGGCCCTCAGCCTGGCTCCCTGTTCCAGAAAAAACCGTCCCAATTCATACTCCCCGTCCTCAAGGGGTCTGACAGGCTCCAGAGACAGCCTGTACCGTTCCGTCCTGAAATCCGGGGAAGCGCTGCTGCCTAACTTCCCTAAAACGGCCTGAACCGTCTGGCCATACAGGCTAAAATCCAGCCTGGCCTCTTCCTTCATGCAGAAAAAGGAAGAGCCATGCTTCAAGATCCCGGGGCCAACCACTATTTCCCTCCCGGCCCCATGAATAGGAAACCCGGCAATTACTCCGTTTCCGTACTCCCGAAAAAGCAGTGAAAAGAAATCCGGAGCATAGTCCCGGATAAAATCCAGAGAATCCCGCTTAAGAATACGCCCTTCTTCAAACAGTGGGAAAACCTGATTGACCTCCATGGCAACCTCCCTATATTCAAACACACGCTAAAACGCTCCGCAGAAATAATCCACGCTGCTGTCATCAAACAGAAAGCGGCTGACGCTGCCCATGCTTAAAACGCCCTGCTTTCTGGCCGCGGGAAGCACGCAGAAATCCCAATTTTCCTCCCGGTACACAAACAGCCGTATCTCTTCTTCCCCTATGGAATCAAAGTCTCCCTGAAGGGCCTGAAACATGGGATACGTCTCAAATAAGGCATCATAGGCAATGGGTCCAAAGGAACCGATATCCAAATCAACCACCCGTCTTCCGACTTTATGCCCCAGCACGTCAAACACAGTAAATTCCACCTGCCCCGTAGCTGCATGGCGCTTCACATAGCCGAAAACGTCATTGTCCGGCTGCTGTCCGGATATAATCCTTATTACAGAACCGTCGTGAGCCTTTACAGTGACGATAAAAGGAATCTCCGCCTCCTCCTCTGTAATTTCCGGAATGATCTGCCCGCTTCTTTCCATCTGGCTGCGAAGAATCGCCCCCTCCAGGGCCCGAAGCTTAAGCCCCTGGTCTTTTCCGCTTTTTGCCCTGGCCCTGCGGCCTACCGTAAATTCGCGGAGGGCGTCGCGGAATACGGGGATCTGACAGCTTAATCCGGTAAACTTAATCCGGTATCCCGTTAGGATGCCGTACTCATCGCACAGAGGTTCGATAAAACGTTTGACAACGCGATAGATTTCCGGAGCCATTACAAGTTCTACAGCTTCCTTATGTATTGGGAATTCCAGCCGGTATTCCGAAATTTTGCCTGATGTCACAATATTGACCACGCAGAACTCCGCAAATCGGTCTGGCAGGGCTATCATGTTCACTGGTTCTCCGGAGAAAAAAGCTTTTTTCAGCTCCTCGGCTAAAAACCATAACCTGTAAAAATTCTGGCGTTTCCACGGCCCCCACGCCTCCTGGTTTCCAAACCGGGTGGGAATTGTTTGTTCCGCCTGCTCATACAGACTGTAAAATCTCTCATAAACCTCTTTCGTTCCGCCATACTGATCCACAAAGGAATAGGCATCCCGCAGCTTTTCGTCGAAGATTTCCTGGTCAGATCCGGTTGCTGCCAGCGTTGCCTGGATTTTCAGGTACATGAAAATAAGGCAAGTAAGGCTGTTTCCGCCAAAACCGCTGTCTCCGTTAAGATAGCGGGCCGTCATCCGTACCTTGTAGGCCACCCGGGTATTTTCGGCCTCATGGCCGCAGAGCACCAGGGAAGCTGAACCTGCGCCGCAGTGAAATGCCAGCTCTTTAGTTAGTTCCTCCCCCTCAAAATCACCGCGCCGGATAATCTCCCCGTAAACGCAGTTGACTGACTCCGATTGGACGCCTTCCACCTGATAGCCAGGCAGCAGGCGCCTAAGCCGCTTAAGAGCCAGACCGCCTCTTTTTTCAGGCATCAGAAAACACAGCTTTGTGTAATTTCTTCCATGCTCTGACTTGGCTGCATGGATGATATACTGAAAAAAACGGATTAAAAGCAAATCCGAGGAAATACAGGCCGCATTCCCGTCTGAGTCACGCACATCCAGCATCCTCTCCTCGTACAAAAACAGCTTCAGATTATGGAAAAAAGTCATTTCCTCTCCGTAACCGCTTCGTCTGATCAGCCTGAGAGCCTCATATCCAAAGACAAATTCTGCATCTTTATCTTTGCAATGCTTCACGGCAGCGGCGCTGGGGCACAAGCGGCTTCCCTCCTGAAACCGCACTTCCAAAAGCCCGTCCGGACCTGCACTTCCAGGAGCTCCGGACGCTGCAGCCGTATATCCGGCCCCAAAGTCGATTACCAGAGGATCGGATGAATCCATGACTTCCACAATGGAAAGCACAGGGAGCCTGGCCATAGCGGCGGTCAGGGCCCGTTCCCTGGTCAGGCTGCACTTCTGGCTGTTGTATGCCTGAAGCACTTTCAGGCTGGAAGGCGCGTCAAACAACAGAATCCTTAAATCCTGATAAATGCCAGCCGTAAGAGACGAGGACATGCGCCTGGGGGACAGAGTCATACGCATTCCGTGGACTTCAAATACAGCTAAAACGTCTCCCGCCTCATTTGATATGGTTCCAATGAAATACTCCCCGGCAAATTCGTGCCGTATAAGGATATCTTCTGCCTCCAGCAAGGGGATATCTCTTTTTAGCTCGATTTTATTTGGAACCTCCAGCCTTTCAGCCGCCATTGCCGCTCTGGCTGACAAATCTCTTACAATCCCAACAGACTCCTCCCAAAATCCGGCAGCCAGGGTTTCCTCCTTGCTGCCCCTGTATCGGAACAGCAGTTCGATCAATGCCTCCCGATCCAGCCGCCTGGGATCAACGCCGGCGGATTTTGTCATAATCTTTTCGCTGACGCAGATATCGCGAAGCATAAAGGTCCCCATATCTCTCAGCTCATCCAGCGTATAGCGCCGGACGTCCTGCTCCCTGCCGTTCTTAAACAGTCTGTACCTGTATGCCACCCTTTCGGTTCCTCCTTTTTCCAAAATCGGCATGCGCCGCCTGGCGTCACCTGCCAAATGTTCCCTCTTCTAAAACAACACGAAATTGCCGATAGGCGTCTCCTTACATTCCACAATCCCAGGGGGGATATCCCAAAACACCCGGCATTTTCTTCCTGCCTGCAGAAAGACGCTCCTGATGGCAGAGATTCTCCGCTCATCTGCAGGCGTGGACTTCTGGTTTAGGACAAGCACAATGCTGCCATCCTCCCTTGCATTTACCCAGGAATTTTTATATAAGCCGGAAAGAATACTGCAAAAGCAGCGCTCATAGTCTCCTGTTCTGCAAAGCCGCAGATAAAAATATGCGATGCTGCGGATCTCTTTCTCTGTAAAGTCTTCGACAGGAACTTCCGGCCCAAAAGCTCCCGCCAGAATATCCTGTTCCAGAAACCTTACATAAAACGCCTCCAGATCCATGCCTGAAAACGCATCCACCTTCCACAGATGATGAAGAATCAGGTCGCATAGATACTGGGTCAGCTCAGGAATCCGGCCGGGCCGGATAAGATGGCCAAATATGGCCTCATAGCTGTAATAGGGATTGACGGCTACTTTGCCTTCCACGGGGCCAAAGGGCGTGTACGCGTTTTTCACAGTAGCCTCCCCGTAAGGGGAACTGGTATCCGCCACGTCAAAAAACAAATCATTCTCCCTGATGCCGTTTTCTCTGGCTTCCATAGCAGCCTGCCATAGCCGTTTCATGCCATCCTCCCTTTCCCATGGGCTTAAAGAGCAGGCAAAGCCTTATGAATCGGATCTTCTTCCGGAGATAACTCTCCGGTAACCGCAAATTGGGGATAGTAGCTCTGAACTTCTTCCACAAGAAACGAAACCTGATCCTCCGACAAAAAGCTGTCCTTCTTTACACGGAATTTTAAAAGAAGGCTTTCCTGCCCTTTAGGTACAAATTGGTACCGGCTGCCAAGTCCGGTAATATTTCCAATGCCGCCCTCCTCTATACCAGAAAGTTCCAATCCAGCGGCAGCTTCATAGCTGGTGACAATGCGTCCGATCTCCGCCTTAGTTCTGATTCTGGATACGGCGTTATCGGCCTGCCGGTCTATATGGCGCATCCGCCTTTTGTTAGAAGTAAGGGGATAATGAGGAACCTTTATATCTCGGTGTACGGCAATCCGATATAAGTCAAAATCTCTCTGCAGCTTTTCCTCTGAAATGATTTCCAGCCCGTCGCTGCTCATAAAAACGTTCTTTACCGCCTGATCCATCCTGACCACATAGCCGTCCTGCCAAAAGGGAAGCCTGAGCGTATGCCTGAAATTTCGCTCATCAATGGCCGGAATGGGAAATACCGTACACTTAAGACTTATGGGCTCCACATTCCAAAGGGGAATCAAACCTATGCCTGCAGGAACGTCCCCTGATTCAAAACGGACAGACTTAACAGTCAGATCGGGATTAAAATCCCTGCAAAAAACATCCCCGAACCTGTCCACATAAGGCAGATATGGCGTTCTCCAAAAAACGCCGTTTTCATAAAATATATTCTGCAGCTCATCGATCTTCTTCTGGTACCGGCTGCATGGTCTGATCTGAGCGGTTATTTCAGCCGCGCCTTCCTCTGTCTCCACCACAAGCTTCTGATCGCTTCCAAATATTTCCTTCATTCTGGTTCGGGAACATTGGCAGAAAATTGTGGCGATGCTCCCTTCTGCCGGTTCGTCGTCCATGGGAAAAAGAAAATCATTCACAATGGGAACATCCCCGGCTGCAGCCACGGCTCCGTATAAATAGAACCGTTCTGACACATCCCGCAGTTCTTCATGAAGGCTCTGCTTCAGCTCATCCAGCGCTTTTTCATTATACCGGACCACCTCTTCAAACGCCTTGCTGATATCCCGGTATACGGAACGCTCTAAGCCTCCGCTTAAGGCTTTTAACCGCTCATAGATAAAGCTTTCATCCATCTGTATTCCCTTCCTCCATAAGCTTTTTCAGGCTCTCGATAATTACATCGGTCTTAATGGTGGTTTCAGAATTCCCATATCGGATATAAAGCCTTTCGATCTCTCGGTAGGCTTCCACGGCAGCCTCATAATCCTGTCTGGCCGTGGCCCGCAGCGCCTCATTCAGGCATTGGTCAAATAAAACCTGGCCGTCCTCCACGACCCCCGGCCAGCGGGATTTCCCCACAGGGCCAGACGCAGCCCCGGGCTGGCCGGGACCGACGGCAGCTTTCGTCTCCTCTTCTGCCCTGGGAAGCTCCGGCTCTGCCGCCTTTTTCGTCTCTTCCGGTTTTTCAGGTTCTTCCGTATTCGCCGCAGATTCCATCTGCTTTTGAAGAGACGCTATAATGGCTTTCATTTCCTCAGCCCCTGCTTCATCCCCCATCTCCACATAAGTTTCCAGCATTTTTTCATACAATTCCAGGGCTGTCTTTGTATCTCCTGCCACAAGGGCATCCAATGCCGCATTTTTGTCCTCATCCATGGTTACAGCCGTCAGCTCTTCAATCTCCCGGGCCTGTTTCTGAAGAGACAGAATGATCTGAGTGGTTTCTTCCGCCTTTTCATTGTTCTCCATGGCAATATAGGAATCCCTTATTTTCGTATACTGCTCTATGGCGGTTTCAAAATCTCCTGCCAGAATAGCGTTCAGGGCCGCTGTCTTGTCCGCGTCAATAATAACCTCATCCCTGGCATTGGCCCGTTCATTCCTGGCCTCCTGATCAGCCTGCTCTTTTACCCGCAAAAGCGCCAGCTGCACCTCTTTTAAGCGCTCTGCGTCATCCACAATCCTAAGCATGGCTTCGGCCCGTTTATACAGAATGCCAGCCGTCTCCATATCCCCCTCCGCCTCTTTTAAAGAGGCGCTTTCCATGTAATTGTCAATCTCCATCCCAGTGCCGGCCAGTTTCTGCCTCTGTTCAATGGAGCTGGCCAGGGGGACAAGCTCCTCGTATTTTTCCGCCAGTTCCAGGGCGCTTTTGTATTCATCCCTGGCCTGAGCATAGTTTCGGGCTTCATAAGACTTGCCCGCATTATCTGTCATGACACATATATTGATTTTCTCGGAAAGCAGCCGCTCCCACTGAAGCCGCTCCTCATTTTTATCAAGCTTTTTACTCTCCTCTGCGGCCTTTTCATATTCCTGTTTTGCCAGAAGGCTGTTTAGGCTGGCCATATACTGATCGCCTGTGTCTTCATATACTGCCGCCGTACTGCGTATCTCCTGCTGCCTGCGGCGTTTAGCCCTGATGACAATGGCAAGGACTGTTCCGCTCACCGCAAGAATCACAAGGATAATCAGGCACCAGATCCACAGTTTCTTTTTTAAAGCCGTATTTTCCTTATATGTCTTCTTGATGTCTACGGCTGCCAGACAGCAGCAAGGGATTCCATCCGTGCCTCCTCTTAAATACAGTTCCTGCAGGTCTTCCAGAAATTCCTCCACAGACTGGATCGATTCATAGGCATCCAGTATTTCCACCCGGTTGATCCGCTTCCAAAACCCCTCGGTGGCAGCCAGAAGCATATCCCCGTCTTCCAGCCGCATTTTCCCTGAGACAGTAACGCCTCCGCTGCCTCCCAGATAATGATACAAATTTCTGGTTTCTTCTTTCGGGCCGTCTCCCTCGCCGGATATGCGCTTTTGATCCGCCATGGCCTGGTAAACGGTATGGGTAGCGCTTTGATGACAGATGCCTGCATTCCGGAATGCGTACAGCATCACATTGCCGCAGACGCCGTAACGAAACCTGGTATAGTCGGAAACCAGTAAAAGGATTCCGGCTTTCAGCCGGATTCTGACACTGTGTTCTTTCAGACGTCTATGGGCCTTTTTCAGACATGCCCGGATTCGCCCCGCCGTCATGCCCGGTTTTTGCACAAAAGCTTCAATGGCCGTATCCACCGCCAGCTTCGCGCTCTCAAAGCCGCCGTCCCCGTCATATCCTTCCGCCACTGCCATACAATAATACCGGTCCATTTCCACAAAACCATAATAAGTCCCGTTTTGTCCGTCCAATCCTGCTTCTGATACAAATGTGGTTATGAACTGGCTGTTTAATTTTCTCATATGGCTACCTCGTATCTTCATCTGCAGAGAAAGCGGCAGGTTACGCCACAATCACCGCCAATGCGCTTCTTTGGTCCTTTAAATTTCTGCGGTTAACCGCTTCTATCATATTCTGAGCTTTTTCATAGGGATGCCTTCTCCCAGACAAAAGCTTCTCAATATCTATTTCCGCCAGAGCCTGCCACACGCCCTGGCTGCACAGCAAGGTGGTGACGCCTTTCCTGTCCAGCTGCCCCGCCTCTTCCCGCTCCACGGTCAGTTCCCTGCCGTTATAGCTTACAAGGGACAAATCTCCTACACTGCGGTAGAACATGGTGTTTCCCAAAAAACAGGCGGCCAAAAGAGACACTCTGGGCTGCCGTCCTCTATACAGCCTTTCATTAAGCAGAGCCGCCGCATGGGCAAACTGCCGCTTAAATTGACCGTCTGCATCCTCAGGAGACACAAACCCCTTTGCAATTGTCTCACATGCTAAAATCGCGGCGTACGCACCGGTCACGCTGTCAATGGTGCCGTCTGCAAGCACTGCCAGAAAGCCGCTTCCCACCTGCTTTGTCATGAAATAGGTGTTCTGGGTTACATTGCTGCCTATGGTCTGGGCATTGCCGTAGCGTCTATTCATCTTCCTCTTCCCACTCAAAATTTGCACCGCACAAAGGGATATACAGCAGCTTGCTTTTTCCCAGTTCTATCTGGTCAAAGGCTTCCAGCTGCGCAGGCGCATAGACTGCCTCGCCGTTTAAATAGACCAGCCCCTGAGCGTCTCCAGGCAGCAGGAATGTGGCTCTTTTTTTGGCGTCGTAGGACACGATGGCATGATTCTTGTAAGAAATGTTGTTATCGCCCAGAATCCGTATGTCCATTTCCGGGCTTCTCCCAATAAAATTTTTTTCTGCAATCATCCGGTAATCCTTGCCTTTTGACGGCCCTTCAATGCAGACCAGCCACCCCACTACAGGATGCATTACCTCCAGCTCTTCCAGATAGGTGGTGTCTTTCAGAATGCCGTCTACGTCTTCCCCTTTTTTGCGGGCTATATTAACAGCCGTGCTGCAGTAAGGGCAGATGGTCCCATACCGCTTTTCGCTAAATAAATGTCCGTTTTCACATCTGATTAAACCCATGTCATCTCCCGTATCCTTCCATATTGCAGGCGCAGTTCATTTCAGACGCGCATTTTCTTATGTTCAAAAAATATCGGCGGCAGACAGCCTGGCGCTCCGTCCTGCAAAGAAGGCTGCCGTCCGCATAACTGAACTATGATGATTGAATGATAATTTTCTCATACGAGATATATATAATATCGCCGCATTGAATCCGGTACGGAATATTTCTCCGCAGTTTGTATACCGTATCCCCGCCCTTCTGCCGCAGCCCCACCATGCCGTTGTCTGCCTTTGCACAGACATACCAGTAAGATCCGTAACGGATCAGGGACGCATGTTCCTCCTGAATGGAACCGGCATAGGCTGAGTCGGAAAAGTCAATATTCACCAGATTTGCAGGCGTAGATTTCCCAATCAGCAATTCTCTTTGTTTTCCCAATTCATACTCATCACGAATCCCTCCCTGGCCGTCTAAAACCAGGGCTTTTACCCGGACCCGTTTTTTCAGGAATTCCACAATATGAACAGCAGCGAGACAGGTTACAATCCCCCACAAAGCAATTACGGAAATCACCAGGAAAAGGATCGTTGTACTCTGATCTGCCATATGGCCCTCCCATCTTTAATTGCACTTCAGGAGAGAATCCATAAAACCAAATTCTCTCCCGCATTGACCAACAGTTATTAGATTTTAATTATTAGCCCTGATATGTAAAACCCGGCTGTTTCTTACTTTATTCTACTACAATATCTGCCAGCCGGTCTTTCTTCTGTCTTACTACCAGAGTGAATCTCTTCTCCTGGTCCGCATTTTCCTCTTTGTAGGAAACCGGGAAAGCGTGGCTGAATTTATATTTTGTTGTCACATCATTATGGGTATAGGAAACTTCTACTGCCTTGTAGCAGTCTGCGCTGTTGGAAGCTACTAAAGACCACTCCAGCATCTTCTTGGACTCGTCCCCAAGAATCTTCTTGGTAGAATCCATGTTAAGAACTCCCTTAATTACCAGGGTGCAGTAAATGTCTGCAGAGCGGGCATAGGAATGCTCGTCAATGACAGAGGTAAATTCCACATATGAGATACCCTCGGTAATTTCTGCGATATCCGCAATTTTCAGGCTGTTCGCCTGTACTGTCGCTAATGCCATATGAATCCCCTTCCTTCTTTTTAATTGTTTTTATAACTTTGCCGAATTTCATAACCAGGGCTAACAATCTTATGACCCAATCTACTCGTTCTCTGTAATATTAATGGTAAAGCTTTCTGATACACCCTTGGATTCAATGCGGATATCGCACTGGCCGTCAGCGATGCTCTCCAGCTCCACCCGTTCTCCTTCCCGAATAATGGAATTATCCCAGGTTCCGAATTTCATCCACTCGCTGATCTGTCCGCTGGGTTCAAAATACGCGCGGATGTTGCGCTCATCCTTATTGCGCAGCTGGGCAGCCATCATGCGTTCAATATATGTACGCCTTGTAGTCTGGAATACGCTTCGGTATGTTCTGCGGTCCATATGCATGCTTCTGGCGCTCATAACCGTAATGCCGCTTATTATCTTCCCATCCAAAGTATAATTATCAGAGGAGAAAACAAAGCCGAATTTGCTCTGATCAATCTCTTCCTTCACGTCGTTGGTAAATCCGGATATCT
Organism: uncultured Hungatella sp.; assembly: GCA_947089145.1. GTDB lineage: Bacteria > Bacillota > Clostridia > Lachnospirales > Lachnospiraceae > UBA3402. The sequence goes on from CAMUJH010000056.1 coordinate 14,937, forward strand.
CCTTTGCAAATACAATAGGCAGCCTCAGAGCGTTTTCGTCTTCTTCCAGGTCAAACCGCACTCCCGGGAAATCCGGATATACTTTCTTTAAATATGTTTTCAGGAAGTTCGGGCACTGGCACGCCGCCACGGTTCCGGCCGCCACGAATTCCGCTCCCACATAAACACCTTTCATCCAGAATTTCACATCATTCTCAAGGCCCTTGGGAAACTCTACGGCTCCGGCTTTGTTGATTCTGGCGCCTCTTGAGGTGACCACCCTGGATTTATCTTCCGGGACTACTGTCATATTGGGGAAGCAGGCAATGGCATACTCGTCGTAGGAATTACCTGCAATCTCTTCCGCCTTTTCCATATAAGGGCTGGCTCCGTCTGTAGCCATTCGCGAAAAGGTGCTTTCTTCTCCGGTTTCAAACCCGAAGAAGGTCTGGATCTTATATTTTTTTATCCCGTCCAGAAGATTCTGCAGCGTATCAATAGAGGAATAGAAAACCAGGTCGTCATCATCATAATCGCCGGAATACCCCCATTTTTCTGCAAAATCCACGGTCATTTCCATGGTATAATCATCAAGGGAAGTCTCCCGCTGCAATTCTATCCTGGGAACGATGCCGAACCAAATGGTATCTGTGTAATCCGTTTTGTTGTTGACGGTTTCCAGGTACAGCCGAAGCTTATCCATATTCTGAGATTCCACCAGCTCCTCAATGGGCAGGTTGGTTACCAGCAAAGAAGGCGCCATCCCCTTGATTTTGGGAGTGTATGCATCAAAAAACGCCTTTACTCCCAGAATCCGCTCAAACACAGGCTTGGCCACTTTAATAAAATCTTTCTGCCAGGTGTTGTAAAGAGCGCTGTAATTGTTAAACATCTCTACCTTTTTTCCGGTTTCCATTACGGCCAGCTTGGAAGACATCTTATCGGTAAATGCGGAAACTACCAGCTCCTGCATCAGGGAGGAAACCTTTTCCATCCCCGTATTCTCTTCCTCTTCCCTGATTCCGACGGCGCTGCGCCTCCGCTGTTCGATCATATCATACCGCTCTTCAATCTCAGACACTAAAAGCTGCGTAGCCTTGTCGTCTACTTCCAAAAGAGGAATTTCCTGATCAGGATGATAAGTCAGGCTTTTCATCTCGCCGTCCCCGTCAAAATACGGAAGGGCCGGAGCCGGTGTCCCGCCGTTTTTGCGTCCCGCCGCCTCAATGGCCATCAGATTCTCCCGGATGGTTCCGATCATAAGGGCGATCTGGGTGGGGAATTCGTTATAATAATTCTCCGTCTCATTTATTTTTTTTGAGAGCATTTTAAGACGCTTCAGCTTGGCCGGGGAATCGCTTTCCAGCTTCATGCTTTCCTTTGCCAGATAATTGACATCTTTATTAAGACGTTTCATATCCTTTAGCGTCTTCTGAGGAGAAAGCATCTCCAGCATGGACTCATAATTAAAGGTTACATTAGGCTTATTGGAGCTTTTCTTCTCATCAATCAGCCTTATAAAGGTTTTCAGGAAATTATTATTCTTGTTAATTACGATTTCTTTTACAAACTGCGCCGGAATACCCATGGGCCGTTCCAAGGTATAGACCATCCGTTTGCTGTCTGCGTCAAAATAGCTGTAAATGGTAGGCGCAAATTTCTTTAAAAATTCATCAAAACTATGCACCAATAAATGACTGTGGATTTCTTTGACTTTCTCATCAGTCAGGCTCTTGCCCGTAGGTTCAATTCCCGCCATTAGATTGATCAAATCAAAACGCTCCGGATTGATTACATCAAATAGAATAGTTCGGTTGGTTTGTTTAATAATTTTCATTTTTTGTCCCTCTGGCTTTTCCGATTTGTTAACCTGCAATATAACAAAAACGGAGATACACTCAGCTGAAATTGTGAATAGGTTACATTTAAACTGCGTTCACGACATTATTTATAGGAATATTTTACCATTGGGAATATAGTATGTCAATAAATTAACAGGTTATCCAAATTGGGATACGGTTTATAAAATGCCGTATAGAATGTGTTAGAATCGTCATAGATATGATATAGGTTATTACCAGTTTAATGGAATCTATGACACTAAAAAAGAGCTCTGTTAAAGCTCTCTTTTATCACTTGTGGATGGTATCACCACATCTTTATCGGTCATGATAATGCGCTGGTACTGCTTTCCTCGCTCCAGGAACGGATTGTCTCCACTGGCAGCTCTAGGATCTCTGCCACCTCAATTAAAGATGAACCTCTCTTCAGCATATTGGAAGCCGTTTTTTTTGCACGGCTTAGATCGCCTTCCTTATGACCTTCTCTGCGGCCTTCTCTGCGGCCTTCCTGCCTCTTTTCGTATCCGAACTGTTCTACTGCTTTTTCCTGGTCAAATAACGCCATCATAATGCTCACAACCTCCTTCTCACGACTTGATAGGTACTCTATCAGCACGCCCTTGTCCTTGCAAATACGGATTGTCTCAGAGACAGCTTCTATGGTTCTGCCTGGTTGTTTCTATGTATTCATTCCAGGTCTGCGCCAGATACAAGGGAACACGCTATCCTTAATCGTGAGTTTTGCTTCTTTCACTCCAACCTCCTTTCTGCTCATTCCTGGTTCTCTTTGCCATACAAAAATACATTTCCATTAAATTATCTGTAAGTCAGGCACTGCTCCATCTGCCTTTGGCTTACAGCCTCTAGACCAGCTCTTCTCTGATTTGGAACCGCTTCACCAGCCCTTTTAAGATTTGGGCCTGGCTTGAAAGCTCTTCACTTGCTGCCGCACTCTCCTCTGAAGTGGCGGAGTTGGTCTGCACTACACTTGAAATCTGATCGATTCCCAGAGTTACCTGGGCAATGGATGCTGCCTGCTCCTGAGAAGCCTTTGAGATCTCGTGTACCAGTTTTGCAGCTTCCTCAGAAGCGAGGACGATGCGTCCGATGGACTGGGCTGTCTCATTTGCAATATCTGTTCCATCCTGCACCGCATGGACCGTGGCTTCAATAAGAGAGGCCGTGTTTTTGGATGCCTCCGCAGACTTGCTTGCCAGATTGCGCACCTCGTCAGCTACCACGGCAAAGCCTTTTCCCGCTGAACCGGCTCTGGCGGCCTCAACAGCCGCGTTCAGGGCAAGGATATTCGTCTGAAAGGCAATGTCTTCGATGGTCTTAATGATTTTGCTGATCTCAGAGGAGGAATCATTGATCTGATTCATGGCAGATGTCATCTGCTCCATTTGCTTTTTCCCTTGTTCCAGTTCTGTGGCTGTGGCCATGGCCTGCTGGCTGGCAAGTTTTGCGTTCTCTGCATTATTTGCCACATGGCCATGTATCTCATTGACCGTGGCTGCCAGCTCCTCTACGGAGGACGCCTGCTCGGTAGTTCCCTGAGCCAGGGACTGAGCGCTGCTGGCCACCTGATCCGAGCCGCTGGCTACCTGCAGGGCGCTGTTATTCAGTTTCCGCAGCGTGTCATTCAGCGTATGGATGGTGTGCTGGAACGATGCCTTGATCGGGGCAAAATCCCCCATGTACTCCATGTTCATCTCCAGCCTGAGATTGCCCTTGTCAAGTTCAGCCAGAGAGGCCGATATATCCCCGATATAGTCCCGCCAGGTCTGCACAGTCTTTGCCAGGGCTCTGGTCAGATCGCCAATCTCGTCCTCAGCTTTAAAAATATGAACTTCATCCTTAAGATTACCCAGACTCAGCTCTTTCAGACGCTCAGATGCCTCTTTAATCGGGTCAGACATCTGTTTGGCGATTACAGAGATCACGCCGATTCCGCCGGCAAAAACAATGAGGCCGGCAGAACATATGATAAGCAGAGACAAACGGCTGGATCTGTTGCAGTCGTCCAGCTCATCCTGGATAATAGGAAGCATGTCCTCCTCGTAATTTCCTGTTCCGATGTACCAGCCAAAAGGTTCAAACTTCTGGATAAAGCCCCTCTTTGCTTTGGCCTCGGATTCTCCTGGCTTTGCAAAATAAAAGTCGATAAACCCTCCTCCCGGCTTATCACCGGCAGCGATAGTGTCCTGCACAAAATAGTTGCCCTTTTCATCGGTGGAATTATACCGATTAGTACCCTCCACCTCCGGCTTAATATGTACTGCGCTGGTACCGTCCGCCATGTCTGCCCAGAAATATCCTGCTCCGTCATTGTATCTGGTGGAACGGACAATATATTTGGCATTCTCCATGGCCTGCTCCTCGGTAATTAAGCCATTCTGGCATTTGTCATACTCAGCCTGCAATACCCCGATCATGCATTCTACCTGGCTCTGTATGATCTGATCCAGCTTCTCTTTCTCAGCAGTGATTACTTTATTATATGCAATCCGCAGAGACACATTCGACAGCAGGGAAAGCAAAAATACGGCCAAAAAGGTGAGAATGCCAATACTTGAAATTAATTTTCCACGCAGCTTCAGTTTCATTTTAAAAACTCCTCTCTTGCTCTTGATACTCCGTATTTGAAGTTCTTATGTAAATTTCTGAGGATATTTTTTCGAAAGTTCAGATCAAAAAACAGAGGTGTAGTAGGCTGCAGTGAGTACTTTTGACCGGTATCGTCGGGAAAATAGACCAAAACATTTGCACAGGAAATTCTGATACGCAGTACTGGTACAGACCAACTAAGCATCTGCATTCTTATGCCCGGTGCCAGTGCGGCACAAATTTCATCCTGGAGCATAGGAACATGATTAGGGCATAAACCGATGCAATACGGCTGTAGATGGCCATACACAGTGTTACTTTTAGCATTTTTAATAAATAAGGCTGTAAATTCGCCGTCTGTTTCATTATAATGCATAATAATCCAAAAGTCTATAGTACATTGACGGTTTTATGGATATTTTCGGGTACGGTGTTACGTTCACCGATAATGCTACAGTCTCAGCCCCGGGAAAATTAATCATCATGTGCGGTCTGCCCCATCCTGCAAACCCACCCCGTAATGGATGATATACGCCGCTACGATAAAGGTAATGCTGGGAATCAGCATAGTGAATACAGCCTGCCCTGTAGAAATGGACATCTGGCTCTCAGACACAAGGTTAATAATCAGGCAAATCAGCAGCTTGATAAAGGGAGCAAAAACGCCTGCCAAAAATTGGAGCAGTCCATAATAAAGCAGATAAAAAGAGTTTTGTTCTGTGAAAATTTGTCCTTTCTGTATATTGGAAAATACACGGCTCAAAAACCACAGCGCTAAAATCATGGGAAGTATATGGACAGAATTTATGAGAGAAAGGCCAATCTGAACCGCCATGTCAATCTGGCCGCTGTCATTTGTCCACACATGAATATCGTCGCCCATGTCCACGGTCATGTTGCGGGAATCTGTATCATGATTTTCTTCCGCATAAATCGCGCCTTCGATGGTTCCCGATTTGGTATGCAGAGAGAAGGTTTGGCGTCCCATTAAGCTAAGGGTTATGCATAGGACATAGAAGCAAATGACAAAGTTGCATGCAAATTTCATAAACCGGGCAGCAGATTTTGCAAACCGCTCATCTATGAGTTTTGAAATAAATTTCATAGTTCATCACCTCGTAATTATGATAACATAGGAATTGTCTGAAAAAACGTTATCCATGTTTTTCTGCCTTCCTATTCCGGAAAAACCCGGACGCAATTTTCAAATTCCTCGGTATCATTTTTGGAAATAAAGATTTCCGCTGCCTTAGACAGATCATTTCCCTCAAACAGCTCCTTCTGGAATAGGCGGGCAATTACCGGCCAATACTCTTCTGCGGATTCCGTTTTCAGCCAGATGCCCAAAAGCGGCCCCGGCTGCCCGCTTTCCGTATCAATATAATCATATCCGTTGTCCTGCACGGCATTCTCCGTCTCCTCCTCAATGCGATCCGGAATACGGTACCGCAGATCCAAATCCGGATTCGAAAGCTTCCCCGGATTAAGCGCAATCACAATGGTTTCCATAAACTTTTCTTCCTTTCACCAGATTGAATTTTTATCGGGCTTCTTTTATCGAATCTCCCGCAGTTCCTGAACAATCTCAGCCTCTGTGTTCTGCTCCACAAACCGGACAATCTGATCCATAATGCTGTCTCCCAGAGCGCTGTGAGGCACGATTGCGGCTGCTGCGATGACTATGGACTGATGAATATCCTGATCACCTGTCTCCGCAGCAGACACTTGAAACTTATTTCTTATTTTAGCCGTCAGGCTTTTTACCTCCATGCGCTTTTCTTTCAGTGAATGAACCCACGGCGCATATAATTTAAGAGTTAAAACAGCTACTTTTACCATCTGATGTCCTCCTACTTGCCCTCGCGCCGAAGTATTCTTCCGCTGCTGCCAGGCGTCTCTGAAAAAATGGCGGTAACCTTTCTGCGTCTTTTCGTATCTCCTCAAGGTTTTTGGAACTATTTTATCCACATTCGCAACCTGCGCCAAATTATTTTTATGAGGTTTCATGAAATTATGGCTTCATTTTAACTGATTTTTGTACTGTTAACCTTTGTTTTGCCGATTTGGGCAGGTTTATAGCAACCTAAAAGTCGTGCATTTTGCGAAAAACGGCGGTTATTTCATAGCCTGGTCAAAAATCTCCGCCATATCCTCCTGGCTGCCGTACTCAAACCCAATCCGCCCTTCATACATTATGGAATCACAGGAATCCGCAGCCAGAAACATCTGCAGAGTTTCCCCGTCCTCCCTTACAAGGTTCAGCACTCCCTTGTAGGGACACCCTGAAACGGCCTCATGGCCTCTGATGGCATTTCCCAGAAGCTGTCCAAGGCGCTTCAGCTTTTCCGGATCGGTGATGGTCTGGGAAACGGTGCGAAACGCCAACTTGCCGTCATCCCCCTCCTCCAGCCTGGGAAAGTCCAGGGACGCCTCTGCAAGCGGCGTGTCAAACCAGGCATCCGTAAAGGTTTTGTAATCCCGTCCCATAACCTCCTTAATCCGATCCATGACATAGGAATATACAGGCTCATGACATTCCACGGCAACTGACTGGGGCCCATAAGCGATGAGATAGCCCTCCTGCTCCCTGCACCCTAAAAGCCGGTAGCAATTGTCTCCCAATATCAGTTTAGCTCCTGTTGTGCGGACAGAAGGGTTCTGCTTTTGCAGCCATGAGATGGCCTGCCCCTCATTGTCAAACACACTGCTTTCCTGTCCCTGTTCTTCCTCTAAAAGTTCTTGCATCATTTCAGCCTCGTCCAAAGCCAGGGGAATGATGCATTCATAAGGCTCTGAAAAGAACTTTATCGTATCTTCATCCTGGTAATAACAGGAAATATAGGACTGCCCTTCCTCAAAAAACGATAGTCCCGGATGTTTTTGCAGAAAGTCCAGCTCCAATCTCCCGCTTTCTGAAAACGCGTTGAAAAAAGCCCTGTCGCCGCAGGTTTCAAGGGGAACAAAGCAGAAACGATCAAGCACATCCGATGTTTCCATGTCTCCAAAAAGCTCCGCCGAATATTCTGGAAGCTGATAGAGAACCTTCTCATTCCCACTCTCATCATCGTATCCAATCTGACAGACCTGGACTGATGAACCGGCAGCTTCCACATAGCCTATGGACAGAGAGATAAAATCGTCATATTCCGGAGCATCCAGCCGCCGCACTGCCAGATAGTACTCTCTTCCCTTCTCATCCCTGCGCCCTGCCACTTCATAGTGTCCGGACAGCAGTTCCGTCAAATCCCTTACCCGCTCACTGTCAGCAGGCACAAAGGATGCAGAATCCACATAACGTTCCGCCTCAGCCGCATACTCCTGGCATTGCTCCAAAAGCTCGCCGCTTACGGAGGACGGGTTTTCAAATATAAGAACCTGCCCCTCTTTTTCAAGAGACGGACTTGGATTTTGGGGTTCAGGCGCTTTTTCCGTTTTGGCGCCGGAGGACTCCAAAGATTCTTCTTTTATCCCGCTCCCGTCCTGCCGGGAGATGCTGCACCCTGCACTCCATGCCAGGATCATGGCTGCTGCAATGACTGCATACTTTTTCACTGTTCCGACTCCTTTCGTCCCCATTTTGCCATATTCCATTTCCCCATGCTTTTCCCCTTAGCCAATTCCTCCCCCAGCTTGTCCAAATACCGGATTTTCTGCATCAGCGGGTCTTCAACGTCCTCCACCTGCGCGCCGCACACGGTTCCTTTTATCAAACTGCAGTTAGGATTTATGGCCGGCGCCTGGGCGGAAAACGTCTCATAATCTGCGTCTCTGTCCAATTAGGCCTGAATCCCTTTCCTGTCAAACCCTGTCAGTCAGCAGACATTTTCATCCACTCTATAAGAGTTCCTTTGCTGCCGCACTCCGGGCAGGTGTAGGTTCCAAAATAGTATGCCACTTTCCAGTGATCCTCAACCCTCAGAAGATGTACAAGATTGCTGAACCACACATAGGTATCCTCATAACTTTTTCCGTCCCATTTTCCCGTAACCGGCAAAGCCGGCTCAATTTTTTCTAACTGCTCTTTGTCATAAAACCCATCCGACTCCATGTCTTCATCATAGTATCCGCAGTCAGGACAGCTTACCGGGCACTGCTCCCACTGGCCCATAAGCATCTGATAGGCCGCCTGGCTGTCTCCCAGAATTGCCAGCACGTCTGTACAGAAATATTGACGTTTCCATTCCGGCTCTGCCTCTTTCAGCCTGTCCATGTTTTTGCTGAGAAATTCTTTTGTCATTTCCCTTAGCAGGGCAATGCTTAAGTGGTAGCTTTCCATAATATCCTCAGGCATTTTTGACTCGTTTTCACTTCCGCCGCCGCAGTAAGGGATATCCGTTGCCATCAAATCTCCTGCCAGGGCGATAATCTTCATCTGCCAGTCGAAATCATGTTCCTGTCTCTTTAATTCCAGCAAAAGAACCAAATAGGGCATTACCAGATAAGATGCGTCATACAGGCTTAACTGGTGAGTCAGGTTTTCGCTTAGATTGTCAAAAATGATCTCATAGCTGTCTTTCTCCTCAAAATCCAGCCTGCGTATTTTCTCTGTGTCTGGTATCATCTCTTTAGGACAGAACAAAAATGCGACATCCTCCCTGACATCTCCGTAAGCCCCCTTGTAAATCCCCCACAATTCCGAGGTAAATTCCACTGGTTTCAATCGCTCCCGCAGTTTTTGGACGCCCTGCAGCCTTTTTTCAATCTCCGCTTTCCACATGGCGGCTTGCTCTTCCTTTGTCATATTCTTCCCCTCCTGCTTATTTTTGCTTTCCGTCTGCTGACAATGATTGTACCTTATTTTAGTCATTTCATCAATATCCATGTGTTCAGTTCTTGAAAAAAACGTCCGGCTATAGTAAAATTTACCCAAGACACACAAAATTACACAAAGGAGGTTATGCAAAATGAACCAATGCTACAGCTGCACCACCTGCAAAAGCGCAGACAAACCTTTACAGGAGTTTATTGCCGGACTCCCCATGGAGACTTCCCACCACCGGGTAGAGAGCCAGAGCACCAAATGTGCTTTTGGCCTTCAGGGAGTCTGCTGCCGGCTGTGTTCAAACGGCCCATGCCGGATCACTCCTGAGTCTCCCCGGGGCATCTGCGGAGCCAGCGCTGACACCATTGTTGTCCGCAATCTGCTGCGGGCCGTGGCCTCTGGCTCAGGCTGCTACATCCATGTCGTGGAAAACACGGCGCTGAATGTAAAAAACACGGCAAAAACAAAAGGCCAGATCAAGGGCATAGGTACTTTAAACCGCCTGGCCGCCCTCTTTGGCATTGAGGAGGAAGATGTCCACAAGCGGGCCGAGGCCGTGGCTGACGCTGTCTTAAAAGATCTGTACCTTCCCGAGTACGAGAAGATGGCTCTCACCGAGAAGCTGGCCTACAAGCCCCGCTATGACAAGTGGAAAGAGCTTGGGCTTCTGCCCGGCGGCGCAAAATCCGAAGTGTTTCACGGCGTGGTCAAATGTTCCACCAACTTAAACTCAGACCCGGTAAACATGCTTCTTGACTGCTTAAAGCTGGGCATTTCCACTGGCATCTACGGACTGGTGCTGACCAATCTGTTAAATGACGTGGTTCTGGGAGAACCGGAGATCCGTTTCGCCCCTGTAGGCCTGCGGGTTATTGATCCGGACTACATAAACATTATGATCACCGGCCATCAGCATTCCATGTTTACCTTCCTGCAGAACCGCCTTACAGACCAGGATGTAAAGGAGAAGGCGAGGAAGGCTGGAGCCAAGGGCTTTAAGCTGGTAGGCTGCACCTGCGTGGGACAGGATCTGCAGCTTCGGGGCGCCCACTACACGGAGATTTTCGACGGGCACGCCGGTAACAATTATACCAGCGAGGCTATTCTTGCCACAGGCGGCATTGACGCGGTTATTTCTGAATTTAACTGCACGCTGCCAGGGATTGAGCCCATCTGTGATGAGCTGAAGATCAAACAGATCTGCATTGACAATGTGGCTAAAAAAGCCAATGCCCAGCTGAAAGAATTTGATTTCGAAAACCGCCCTGCAGTTACCGAGGAGATCATTGACGAGATCCTGGAGGCGTACAAGGCCCGCCGGGGCAGCGTGCCTATGAACCTGCTGAAAGAACACGGCAATGACGCTACTCTTACCGGCGTCAGCGAAACCTCTCTGAAGAATTTCCTGGGCGGAACATGGCAGCCTCTTATTGACCTGATCGTATCCGGGGACATTAAGGGCGTAGCCGGAGTGGTAGGCTGCTCCAACCTGACTGCGGGAGGACATGACGTTCTTACTGTGGATCTGGTGAAAGAGCTGATCGCCAGGGATATTATTGTCCTCACCGCCGGCTGCTCCTCAGGCGGCATTGAAAACTGCGGCCTTATGACAAAGGAAGCAGCCAAGCTTGCCGGGCCAAAGCTTCGTGCCGTATGCGAAAAGCTGGGAATCCCCCCTGTGCTTAATTTCGGCCCCTGCCTTGCTATCGGCCGTCTGGAGATCGTGGCCACGGAGCTGGCGGAAGCCCTTCATGTGGATCTTCCGGAACTTCCCCTGGTGCTCTCCGCCGCCCAGTGGCTGGAAGAGCAGGCGTTGGCAGACGGGTGCTATGGCCTTGCCCTTGGCCTTCCTCTCCATCTAGGCCTTCCTCCATTTGTCACCGGAAGCAAGACCGCAGTTCAGGTGCTGACCCAGGATATGAAAGAACTGACCGGCGGACAGGTGATTATCAACAGCGACGCAAAGGCAAGCGCAGATATTTTGGAACAGATCATACTTGAAAAACGCCAGGGGCTTCACATATAGAAAGGGGTGGTGAACGTGAAACGCATCATAGTAGAATATGAGAAATGCGATGGATGTAAGAACTGCTCCGCTGCCTGCATGCAGGCTCACCGAAAGACTCAGGGAACCATTTACGATCTGGACTTAACCGACCCGGAAAATGAATCCCGCAATTTTATCTTAAAAGATGCCAAGGGACAGTACAAGCCTCTGTTCTGCCGCCACTGCGATGACCCGGAATGCGTTAAGTCCTGCATGAGCGGGGCCCTGTACAAAGACCCGGAAAGCGGCCATGTGCTTTACGATGAAACACGGTGCGGCTCCTGCTTTATGTGCGTTATGAACTGCCCCTTTGGAGTCCTGAAACCCGACACGGCAACGAAAACCAAGGTCATTAAATGCGACTTCTGCGCCGACGCAGGCAATGAGCCTTCCTGCGTGGCCTCCTGTCCAAAGAAGGCCATTTATGTAGAGGAGGTGTAGGATATGAAATATGTAATTGTGGGAGCCGGAGTGGCAGGCATTCAGGCAGCCAGGGCCATCAGGGAGCAGGATCAAACAGGAGAAATCCTGATGATTTCCGCAGACGTTCATGTGCACTCCCGCTGCATGCTCCACAAATTTATTTCCGGGGAGCGAGACGAGGCGGGCCTGGATTTTACGGAGCGGGATTTCTTTGACAAATACCGCATTAACTGGAAAAAAGGCCTTCGGGTGACAGCGGTTTTACCGGATAAGAAAGAGATCCGGCTGGACAGCGGGGAAACCCTTTCCTATGACAAGCTCCTTCTGGCCAATGGCGCTGACAGCTTCATCCCGCCTGTAGGCCAGCTTCGGGAAGCTTCCAATGTATACGGCCTTCGGAACCTGTCCGATGCCCAGGCCATTGTAAAAGAGGCTGAGACAGCAAAGCGTGTGCTGGTCATCGGCTCCGGCCTGGTAGGCCTGGATGCTGCCTACGGCCTCATCGAGCGGGGCAAGAAACTAACCGTTGTGGAGATGGCTGACCGCATTCTGCCGGTGCAGCTTGACGCTCATGCTGCCAAGGCTTATGAGGATCTGTTTGAGAAGGCAGGAGTCCGGTTTGTGTTAGAGCGGAAGGCTTCCGAGGCGGTGTGCCAGCCTGACGGCAAGATCCACAAGGTAATCCTGGACAACGGGGAAGAGATTCCCTGCGATCTGATTATCGTGGCTGCCGGAGTCCGCTCCTCCTTAGCCTGCCTGGAAAGCAGCGGGATCGACTGCCAGCGGGGTGTCACGGTAGACTCCTGTATGAGAACCTCTGCTGCAGATGTGTATGCAGCCGGGGACGTTACTGCTTTGTCGGGCATCTGGCCCAACGCCGCAGATCAGGGACGTATTGCCGGGAAAAACATGTGCGGTTTGACTGCCCGGTACACGGATACTTATGCCATAAAGAATACCATCAACTTCTTCGGCCTGGTAACCTTGTGCGTAGGCCGAATCCAAAAGGAGGAAGGCGATCAGGTGTACATAAGAGAGGATCAGCGCCAGTATAAGAGAATCCTTGTAAAGGACGGCAGGGTGGAGGGAATCCTCTTCCAGGGAAACATTGCCGGCGCCGGGATCTGGCAGTATCTGATTAAGAATCAGATCGATGTAAGCGGCATTGATAAAGATATCTTTGACATTAATTATGGGGATTTCTATCAGGTTGGAGACAGAGGAAAATATGAGTGGGCGGTTTAAGCCAATATACCGGGCCTCCGCCTATCAGGCTGTCATGCTGTAAGGCGGAGGCCTGATCCCATCATTGCCTTTTACAGGCATCCCAGCCGCTGCAGGGCAGCCTTTTTAAACCATGCAGCGGCCTGGCTGAGCTCTTGAGCTACAAACTCATCTTCTGAAGCCAGCGGCATATGTTGTATTTTTGCAGATGCCCATTTCCGCAAAATACTGCGTTTGCCGAAAATGTTTACATCTGCAATTCACAACATATCACATCAGAGATAAAAGCCTCTGATTTTATCTGCCTTATGCATGGAGGCAGATCATTCTTGCATAGCGGTCTGGTGAATCTTTGACGATGCGGATTTTCCCCTGCCGGATATAGGATTCAATTCGCCTGGCATACCACCAGTCGCCTACGCTGACCCGGAAACAGCCGAGAATATCACCGATTAGCCTGCCTTCTTTGACAGGCGTAAGGGTAAGTTTGCTCCAAATCTGAAAATCATAGAAATCTTCCGGGACGCCAATCACCCTTCCGTTTACCACGGCCCGGAGAGGGCTGTTATCGCTGACCAAATCACGCCATAAAGAGGCATAGAAATGGACTTCTTCTTTTGAAAGTTCCCGTTCCCCTGGCAGAAATCCGGCAAATTCCTCAGCTGCAATATTCCCCCAGTTTCCATGGACGCAAACGCTTTTTTCATAGACCGTATATTCGGGGAGGCTTACTGCGAAAGTCCGCCGCCGGTTAGGCGGCATGCATTCATGGATGCCAAATGCACCCGCCTGGCTTTCATGGGCGGCGGCGCATCCCCCGCCGGGTGCACGCAGGTCTGCTGCCTGGATTTGATTATCATGCTCCTCTAAGATCTGGCATAGATGATAGAAGCCGCATCTGGAATAAGGAGCGTCGCTGTACCATATCCTGATACTTTCCCCTTGATCCAGAAATTCTTTCAGGCGGAGCAATTCCTTGCCGTTGGAGTCCCCGATTTTTTTCAGCTCATCCTCCATCTCCTTCCCGTCATCAGGAACGTCAGGCCTGTGCATGGAGCAAAGCAGCTTCTTTCTGTATAAACTGTCTGCCGGCTCTCTGATATTTCCTACATCCATCATAAACTCAAGGCAGATAACTTCCCTTGAGGTCCCTTCAATCCATCCGGTAAAGGGCTTTTTGGGCGGCGCCTTTTTTCCGGCCATCCATACCGATACAGGCCCGTTGACCATGCCGGCTACAAGCTTGTTCTTTGCCGCTTTCATGGCCTGCGCCTCACTGTCGCCAAACAATACTTCTACCATGGAATTTTTTCTGAAACCTCCTTCGGCTTTTTATTTTCCGGCGGCCTATTTTCCGGCGGCCACCTTTCTGGGATACCATTTCTGAAACCATAATGTAAAGAAGCCCATAAAGGCCGGCACAACTGAATTGACTGCGCCTATATAGGGTTTTGCTTTGGTTCCCATAAGAACATATGTCCAGACAGGCGTCGCCAGGTATACAGCACCCCAGGCCAGCGTGAGAATCCGATTGGTTTTTATAAAAAGCGGATTCTGCAATGCATCTTCCCCCTGGTATCGGTTCATGGAATAGTGGGCCGTAAGAGGTATCCGCCCTAAACAGGAGCCGATCCACATAATGCCAAATGAAAGATAGGACAGAGGAACCGCTATCCGGGCAGATACTCCAAGAATCGCCATTGTGGAGAAGGCGGCGACCAAAGCGCCGCTTAGTACGTCGTAGAACGTTTTCTTATGCCGGAAAAAGATAAGAGGTGCCAAAGCGCTGGCGCCGATGCCTGCAAGACCTCCCCCATACCTGGAAATCCCGGCTGTTATCCAAAAAGCCATCCATGGAATCAGCATGATGCTCATATTGGTTTCCCTGCCAGGAATATGAATCCTGTCTTTTGGCTCCTCCACGGTGTGATTCTCAGATCCTCCAAAATAATCGTCCCAGTGAAGCATCAGGTTAAAATCGCCTTTTACCTTATAAAGCCCCTTCATCAATGCCTCATCTCCCCGGATCTCTCCGGCGGCAATGGAACGCCACAGGGACAGAGGCGTTTCAATTCTGGTTGTAGCGGTTATGGATCTGTCCATAACAACCTGGCTTCCCTCTTTCCCCATAAGGATCTGATAGCATTCATTTACATCCGTATAGCACATCTCCAGCACCTGTTCTCTGCCATGGCAGCTTTCTTTCCTGTAAA
>CAMUJH010000057.1 GCA_947089145.1 uncultured Hungatella sp.
AATCCGGCACAAGCCTTTCCTGTGGTAAAACGGGGTGTGAAGATGTATAAATCTGTACATTTGATGCAATTAAAACCCTGTCGCCAATTCGGATAGGATTGTTATCTACAAACGTACAGTTCATGTTGATGATTACATCATTTCCCAAAAAAATATTTTTCCCATAATCACAATGAAAAGGTGTGTCGATTGCCACATTTTCCCCCATTCCGCCCAATAGCTCCTGAAGGATGGCAGCCCTTTTTTCTGTATCTTCATAAGCAGAAAAATAATATTCCCTTGTCAATTCCCTTGCGCGGGCGATCTGCTTTAAGGTATCGCTGTCCGCAGTTTCTAAAAAATCGCTTGCCTTGTAATACACAATATCACCTCTCTAATGAAAACTGTTTTCCACACTGCCCAGAAGCAAAGCCTTATCCGAATTTTAACTATGTATCTTTTTATTTAACTAATTCTTTCTATTTTTTGTATTGTTCTAATTATATCATTCTGGCTCATCCCCTTAAATTTATTAGAGAATACAAAATTTAAAATAAGGCTCAATCTGTCAATTGCAATTATAGAAGCATTTTTACATAATATATATGCATATTTTGAAAAGTAATTTGACGTAATAAAATATGGGATTATTGGTGTAAACGCATCTATAATTAAATTACTGTATATAGTCTTATCACCTTTATTATTTCTTTTTTTTGAAAAATCATTTGCTTTTAGCAAATATATGGAACCTGCCAATTCTCTAATTTCACTTGTTTCTACATATTGACTTTTATAATGCTTCGCTTGTCCAATCACATACAACAAATTCTCATTTTGCTCTTCAGTTGTTAAGCATTGTGTATACTTTTTATATCCTACAAAATCAATTCCTTGATCATGCGACCGTTGCGTTGCACTTACAAATTCACACTTAACGATTTCTTCAAGAAATAATGCTGAAAGCTTTTCAAACTCATCCGCGGTAATTGTTTCCATTACCCTTGTGACATTAATTAAATCATTTTTATAATGTTTATCTATACAATACATGAATGTTTCTGTATCAAATTCGAGAAGTTCATATCCGTAATTTTGTTTTACTGTTTCAAAAAAAACAGAGATTTCTTCTGCTAATTTTGTGGCTGATTCAATGTCCACTTTTCCAAATATTTCTTCGTATAAATTATACACATTATTAATTTCATCTGAAAAAATAATTAACTGTTCGATTAATCCTCTAAATTGTTTCTCTTTCTCATATAAATAACTCATATATTGTTTATACCTTATTGAATAAGCTTTTTAATTAATTCTTTTTGGCTATCCATTTTTTCTAATATCCCGTTTATTGTTTTTTTATCTTCATTCGTAAGTTCCGTTAATGTACCTAAATTTAATTTACTTAAAATCTTAGTTATTTGTTTTAAACTACTTTTAAATCCTTCCTTGGAATATACTTGGCTTTCCTCTAACGCTACACCTATACTTCTACTATCTTCCAATTTAATCAATGCTTCTTCATCCATAATAAACTTTGCCAGCACACGAATTTCATCTCTTTTAGTAATAATAGGATCTAGCATTTCTCCACTCTCGTTTTCGTAAGGAACCAACCATGAAAAAAGTCTCCTCATGTTCTCTTTATTTGTAAAAGTATTCAATTCTGTATTCCAGCCTAACCACTGTTCTCTAATTTCCACTTTTCCCATTATCTCATAAAAAATAGCAGATAACTTATTGGGTACAAAGTATTCTCCATAATCTGGATCATTCCTAAAAATTTCCAATGCATAATACGTATTCAATCGTCTTTTCACTTTTTGGGTCGATATTCCTAAACTTTCGGAGATAGCTTTTGGGGACATTTTATGCTTTCTTGCCAAATTGGAAATCAATTCAGATTGCTCATAATCTCCCCATTCTCTGGTTCCACTAACATGCCGCAATCCCATTAAAATTTCATAGTCTTTATCATTTACATCATATAAGACAACATCTATTTTTTGAAAAATATCTGGATCTAGCCTTCCTATTTCCATTCCATCGTCATACAATTCCTTTAATACTTTTAGAGTGGCAACCCTTCTATTTCCTTCTACTACTACAAAAACTTCCTTTTTTTCAAGTTTTCTAACTATAATATTATCAATTTTAAGATATCCATTCTCTGTAAAGCTATCTAGCAAGTCTCTAATATTAGCCGAATTTTCCCCTTTTAACATTTTTAAAACACGCTTTTGAACCATTACATTAGTCACATTTTTGTCTTCTACATTTTTATAAGCCTGTTCTCCTCTAAGTCTATAGTTATTAGGGTCAAGCATCAAATTCTTAATAGGCATTTGTACAGTTTCCATGATAGTCTCCTTTTTCAAACTCTTTTATTATTATTAACAAACCAAATATAATATATTCAAGGCATAAATGCAGAATACTCTTAATTATAACCCTCATAAAATATTGAACTAATTTTTTTGTTTCAAAATTAAATTATCATTAAAAACTTCAAAGTAATACTAATCCGAACTTTCTACCATTCTTCTAATAGTTTACTTGACTTTTATGAATAATGCAATCATATATTGTTTATTATCACGGAAATCAAGTTACTATTCACGGGCCAGGAATGCGCATAAACTGCGCATTCCGTGAGAACATGATTCAGGAGTGAGGGGCGATTTTGCGAAGCAAACTTTCAATATCGCCCCGAATTGTTACTGTGAGCGGCCCCCAGGCCGTGAATAGTAACGAAATCAATTTTCTAAAACCTCACAAATCTTAGAATGCTTAAGAATCCAACATTATTTTAGACATCGCTTTTTTGATGAAATTTTTGGCTTGTACTGCTTCTGCAGGCTGATGGAGAATTATCAGATTTTACCTCATTATTTCTGATACTTCCGCAGATTGGGAAAAGCACCGGGGCCTGGCCGCCCCAGTATGCTTTATCTCCCTGCCATAAGTATTCCACACCATTATGCCTTTCTTTAATCCGCAGCTGTTATTTCGCTTTTCCGCCACTTCCGCAGACGCGTATTTTGCCCATCACATACTGCTTCACTTCTTCCCGGCCAACTGCACTGTATTTCTTCGGGTCAAAAGCGTCCGGGTTCTCTTTCAAGTATGCTTTCACGCCTTTGGAAAACGCAATCCTTAAATCAGTCGCATAATTTACCTTGCAGATTCCTCTGCGGATGCACTCTCTTACCGAATCATCCGGAACACCGGATGTTCCATGCAGAACCAACGGAATGGATACCACTTTGCGGATCCCGCTAAGGCGCTCCACATCTAACTTTGGTGTTCCCTTATAAACGCCATGCGCCGTGCCAATGGCCACAGCCAGGGAATCAATTCCTGTTTTTTCTACGAAAGTTTTCGCTTCCTGTGGGTCAGTATAGGGGTTTTCTTCCCCTCCCTCCAGATCGTCTTCCTTGCCCCCGACCTTGCCAAGTTCCGCCTCCACCGGCACTCCGGAAGGATGGCAGGCATCCGCCACCGCTTTGCTCACCGCAATATTTTCTTCCAATGTCCCATGGGAACCATCGATCATGATAGAGGTATATCCGGCACGCAATGCCTGCATGGCAAGCTCAAAACTGCTGCCATGATCCAGATGAATCACTACTGGCACAGAAGCCTTTTCGGCCGCTACCTTTGCGTTTGCATAAAAATAAGCAAGATCAGCATACTTTACCGTTGAGGGCGTGGTCTGCATAATGACGGGAGCCTGCAATTCCTCTGCCGCTGCCACAACTGCCTGCACCATCTCCATATTTTCTACATTGAAAGCCCCTACCGCATACCCTTCCTTCTGTGCGTCTAATAATAATTGTTTTGTCGTTACCAGTGCCATAACTGTTCTCCTCTCTTTTTCTAAGCCCATATAGGTATCCTAAATCTGCTCCACTGCTACCCGCCCCAACAAATCCTCTAAATTTTTCGGATCAAAGTCGCCGGTATTGGGCGACATGGCATTCGCTGTGGCAACCGCCACCGCATATCTTAAAGATTCCTCCGCTTCGAGCTTCCTCTCCAAAGCTACGGCAAAAGCCCCCACCATAGAATCCCCGCAGCCAACTGTATTTACCACTTCCACTACCGGCGGCTTCCCATGAAAGATCCCATCCTCACAGGCAAGCAACGCCCCGTCCTTCCCTAAGGAGGTTATTACATAGGGAATGCCAATCTCCCGGATTTTCTCAGCGCATCGGATTACGTCCTGCATACTGTGGATTTTTATGTCAAAAAGCTGCTCGATTTCATCCCGGTTCGGTTTTACAACGGTAGGACAGGATTGGATTCCCTGCTTTAATGTTTCGCCGCTGCTATCCAGGATTACGGCTTTCCCCATAGCTTTTGCGATGGTAGCCATCCTGCCGTATATATCCTTTTTCACCCCTCTTGGAATACTTCCTGAAATTGTAACTACATCGCTGTCCCGGATAATATCAGGGTACCTCTGCATAAACTGCTGTTCCTCACTGGCTGAAACTTCACACCCCGGCTCCAGATATTCTGTAGAGCCATATTTCTGATCCAAAATATTAATACAGCATCTTGTCTCACCTTCCATATGCCCAAACTGATGGGCGATACCGTCCTTATCGAGCAAGGCTTCCAACTGCTGCCCGTTAAAACCGCCCGTCAGCCCTGTCGCCTGCACCTTTGCGCCGCAAAGCGCAACGATCCTCGCTACATTTACCCCTTTGCCACCCGCAGAAGTCCGGCAGGAATCCAGCCTCATAACTGTTCCGTTTACAATCGGCGCTTTCATAAAATACGCCTTGTCCAAAGATGCGTTCATCGTTACAGTGGTAATCATCTTCCATGCCTCCCTTTATGCTTCACTGTCGATCAAAATCTTCCCCTTTACAGCCCCCGGAGTTTTATACATTTCAAACGCTTCTGCAATCCGGCTTAAAGGCATTTTCCGGAATACGAAGGACTCATCAAACTTTAAATCCCCTGTCTTGAAATAGTGCGCTACTAATTCCCATTCTTTGCCTGGAAACGGCGCACTGTAGGACATCCATGAACCCGTAAGGTTAAATTCCTTGCGGTTCATGTTCTCCCATTCTTCCACCGTAAAACTCAAATCTTTTGTCGGTGTCCCTACAAAGCACACATTTGCCTTATTTGCCGCCAACTGAAACGCCAACTTCATCGTGGCCGTATTCCCTGCAGTCTCAAACACATAGTCAAAGCCTCTACCTCCTGTAAGTTCCATAGCCTTTTCTATAAAACCTTCTTCCAATGTATTGATCCCTGCCGTGGCGCCTAAGCGTTTTCCAAGTTCCAGCCTTTCGTCCACAATGTCAAATACAACCGCTTCTTTTGCCCCGAAAATCCTCGCCCACTGCGCCACAAACATGCCAATCGTTCCGCCGCCTAATACCGCCACAGTTTTCCCGCCTTCATAGGGAACCCGCATCAGGCCGTGCAATGCCACTGTTGCCGGCTCAAAAAGGGCGCCCTGCTCGAAGGAAACGCTGTCCTCAAATTTCACTGCGTTTTTCTCCGGTACTACCACATATTCCGCAAAACTTCCAAATTCCCGTGAACCAATAAAACTGTAATGTTTGCAGAGGGAATAATTTCCCTTCTGGCAGTCCTCACATTTCATGCAGGGAACCAGCGGAACACCCGCAACACGGTCTCCCGGCTTTACGCTTTCTACACCTTCCCCGGCTTCCTCCACAGTTCCAGAAAACTCATGCCCTAGAACATTCGGGAAATAATGGCAGGCATCCCCGTTTACACGGGGTACGTCAGACCCGCAGATGCCCGTATATTTTACTTTGATCAACACCTGGCCTGCCTTTGGAGCAGGTTTTTCAATCTCCTCATAACGAATATCTTCCCTTGCATGGACAACTCCTGCTTTCATCATAAAACACCTATCCTTTCCTCTAATTTGCTGCTGTCTCTTTCATCAGTTCCTTTAAATCTTTATATAAAGCGATGTATGTATCATAATTCCTCTGGTATGCTTCCTTATTTTCTATATTTGGCTCATACCTTCTGGTAATCTTGACTGTCTGTGAAACCGCATCTTCAAAGTCCTCATACATTCCAACACCAACCCCAGCTAAAAGTGCAGCCCCCAATGTCGTGGCCGTATCAGAAAAAGGCACCTCCAAAGGCTTTCCGGTAATATCGCTCTTAATCTGCATCCACAATGCGGAATTTGCAGAACCGCCTACTGCCAACAGTTCTTTCACGGATGCCCCAACACTCTCCGCAATATCCAGATTATGTTTTAACGAATAGGCAACCCCCTCCATGCAGGACCGGATGACATGCCCTTTTGTTTTTCCAAAATCAAGGCCATAGAATACGCCCTTCGCATTTGCATCCCATATGGGGGAACGTTCCCCTGCCATATAAGGAAGGAATACCAGGCCATCACTTCCTGGCGGTACCTGCTCCGCCTCTTCATTGTACTGATGAAGCGATGTCCTTCCTTTCTGCGCCGCCACACTGCGTTCATAATCTCCAAATTCACGTTCTAACCAGCGCATCACGCCTCCGCCCCCGGTAGTACCGCCTTGCAGAAGCCACTGGCCTGGAACCACATGGAAACCAAGAATCAAACGCGGGTCCGCGGCATATTCCCCGATACAGATGCTCATGCCCCCGGCCTGGCCGCCCTGTTCCTGCGTCTCTCCGGCATGAACAACACCTGCCCCCAGCGTACCGCAGGCTGCATCCAGCCCTCCTGCTGCAACAGGGATCCCTTCCACCAATCCTGTCTGCCTTGCGGCTTCTTTTGACACAGTGCCAATGATCTGGTGGCACGGCACGATTTCCGGCAGGAAACTTGCCTGGATTCCCATTGCTTCACACATCTTTTCATCCCACTGCCCTGTCCGCATATTAAAGCAATGCAATCCATACCCCTGGCTTATATCCTGTGTAATCTTCCCGGTCAAGCGGTAAGCAATAAAGCTGTTTGACTGCAAAATTTTATCTATCTTCCCGTAAACCTCTGGCAGATTTTCTTTATACCAAAGGATCTTAGCTGTGGTATAAGAGGGCTGCAGCATATTGCCACATAACTCAAAAATCTTCTCCGCCCCGATTTCCCCGTTTACCCTGTCGCAGATAGACTGCGCCCGCATGTCCATCCAGATAGGCGTATTGGTAAGCACTTTTCCCTCCCTATCTATGGCGATCGCCGACCAGCTCTGCCCATCGATCCCAATTCCCGCAATCTGCGTCGGCTTTACCCCGCTACTGTCGAGAACCTTCATAATCGTATTGCATACCGCTTCCCACCATTCATCTGGATTTTGTTCCGCCCATCCGGCCTTTGGGTAATACACCGGGTAATCGCCAGATGAGGCTGCCTCGACTTTCCCATCTTTCGTAAATAAAGCTATCTTACAGGCGCTTGTCCCTATATCAATCCCTAATAAATACTCTTTTGTCATCCCCTTATTCTCCTTCCTGTCCCATACCCTTTTTGTATTTGCGCATGGAAAATACCGTAAACAGCAGGCACGCTACATATATAGCCGCAATCAAGGCTGCACCGCCAATATTCTCCCTCACGAAAACCTGTGTAAATACATAGGTAAGCGGATTTCCGCCCTGATCTAATGCCGCTACCATCCGGCCCCCATCGGTCGAGCCTGTTACTTTTGCCAATTCTGTCATCCATGGAATTGTTTCATTCGCAATCCAGATCGTCATGTACATGATTGCGCTCCCAGAAAACAGTGTCCTGAACAAATTTCCCTTATGTACTGCCACTGCCACGGAAGTAAAAAAGCCAATCGTCGCAAGGTCGCCAAAGGGCAGTACCTGATTCCCCGGAACCAAAACCGCAATCAAAAGTGTCATGGGTATAAAAATCAACCCCGCTGTTATTACCTGCGAATCCCGCAGTAAGATAGCAGGATCAAGCCCTATGTAAAATTCCGCATTGCCAAATTTTTTTGTGAGGATCTCTTTCGCCCTCTCTGAAAGCGGCATCAACCCATCAATGATGCAGGACACAACCCTCGGCATCAGCACCATGACCGCTGACATATTTACACCTAAAGGGAATGCCTCCTGTGGGGTGTATCCAGCCAGGAAACCTACTGCCGTTCCTAAAATTCCGCCAATTATGATAGGCTCCCCGAATACCCCCGCTTTCTCCATCAGGGAATCCGCAGTGATATTAATTTTGCGGACCCCCGGTATCTTATCTATCACCGCATCTACTACACAGGCAACCACCCCCATACAGGAACCGCCGCCATGGGGAACCGTCAGCCCATCCATTCCAAAATACTGGTGCATCAAAGGCGCCCATAAATCTCCCATCTTGTATGTGGCCGCCGCATGAAAAACAACCCCCAAAATACCAACTGTAAAGTTACCCGTCACGGTATATACGATGGCTCCGGTAAACGCCATATGCCAGATATTCCACACATCAATGTTTACCGTCCGTGTCAGTTTCAAAAGAAGCATCACTACATTCACCAGAATTGCTACTGGAATTGCAACCGTTGAAATATTAGAAGCCCACGTCATCGGTGATGCCCCCGGCCAGCCGATGTCGACCACATTCAGTGTCAGCCCGAATCTTTTAGACATTGCCTGTGCTGCCGGCCCCAATTGATCGCTCATCATATTGATCAAAAGTGACAGCCCTACAAAGCCTACCCCAATCATAAGCCCCGACTGTATCGCCTTTCCTACCTTGATTCCAATACATATGCTGATGATTGCTATGACGATCGGAAGCATCACCGAAGCCCCCATATCAATCACATACTGAATTCCGTTTAAAATACCATCCAACATTATGCTTTCCTCCATGTTTTTGCAAACGGGCAGCGCCCGTTTTATTCCGCAGCTGCTGTTACCTTCCCTTGGGTTACTTTTACATTAACATCTGTATCTTTCATAAAACAGTCAAAGGTCTTTCCCATTTTTGTGCAAAAAAATAGAATGGTTGAAATCTTTTCACACTCTTGTGAAAAGATTTCAACCATTCTATCTATTCTATTTTTCATTTTCCTTTATTTAGGGCTGCTGCTTACGGAAAGAGTAAACGGAAGCAGCCATGCATACAAGATAGAAGCATCCGACAACCAAAAACCCTGTCATATTCTGCCGCTCAAACAGTTGAATATAAAGATAGGAAATCGGCGATCCCCCCTGGTCCATAGCCGCCACCGGGAAACTGCCGGTAACCGTGCCGGATTTTTTCCCCAGTTCCGTAACCCATGGATAGGTCTGATTTGAAATCCATAATGTCATGTACATAATGACACTTCCAGAAATTAAAACCCGAAATAAATTCCCTTTATGAACGGCAACCGCAATCGCTATAAAAAAGCTGACCGTTGCCAGATCGCCGAACGGCAGCACCTGATTGCCGGGCTGCAACATGGCAATCAGCAGCGTCAATGGAATAAAAATAAGCCCTGCTGTGACCACCTGCGAATCCCCTAACAAAACCGCCGGATCAACCGCAATATAGAACTCCCTGCCACTGAAACGCTTTGACAGGATCCTTTTCATACGCTCGGACAATGGCATAAGGCCTTCCATAATACACTTTACAATCTTAGGCATCAACACCATGACCGCCGCCATCTCTACGCCCAGGGGAAATGCCTTGTCCGGCCTGTATCCTGCTAAAAACCCCACCCCACTTCCCATAATCCCCCCAACCACAACTGGCTGTGCCAGTATCCCTGCCTTTTCCTGCAATTTTTCAATAGAGAAATTAATCCGGTTGATTCCCGGTATCTTTTCAATCATCAGATCAACTAGGCATGCTACCGGGGCCATATATGCCGAAGTCCCATGAGGGACCGTAAGCTCCGCAAGTTCAAAATATCCGCCAATCCATGGCGCCCATAAATCACCCAATTTAAAAACAATAACTGCATGAACAATAACCCCCAAAAGCCCTACCCATAACTTTCCAGTTACTGTATAGGCAAGCGCCCCTGTAAAAGCCATATGCCAGATATTCCAAATATCAATATTGACCGTCTTTGTCAGCCCACACCAAAGCATGAAAATATTTACGGTCACCGCTATGGGAATTGCCACAGCCGCAATCCATGATGCCCATGCCATTGGTGACGCACCCTGCCAACCCACGTCTACAATATTCAAAGCCAGCCCAAAACGTTCCGACATCGCCTGAGCCGCTGTTCCAAGATTACTGTTCATCATATCAACAATTAGCCCAATTCCAGCAAAACCAGCGCCAATCATCAAGCCTGAATAAATTGCCTTTCCCGTCTTTATGCCGAAACAGATGCTCAGAAAAATTACCATCACCGGCAGCAGTGATGAAGCTCCCATATTCATAATTATATTTATCATTTCCTTAATCATGGCTGGTTTCCCTCACACTTTTAAAATTGCTAAAATCGCCTCCCTTGTCTGTTCCTCCCCTATACCAGATATAAATGAAATCCCAGATACATATGGCACACCATAGTCTTTTTTGACCTTTGTTGTCGTAACAATTAAACTGGTACCATCTAAATGAAACTCTATCTCTGAAATACGGATCTGGCAGATATCCACATCAATATCATACTCCCTGCATAATTCCAAGATTTTATTCGCTGCTATCGTGGAAGTCGCAACTGCACCCCCACATGCTACAATCACTTTCTTCTTCACAGCGTTTCCTCCTTTGTTTTAATAATCTGAATAATATCCTTCTGCCCTCCGGCTGTCAATAGCTGGACAAGCACCTCTGTATCTTGTATAATATTCAAGACGCATTGCAAATGGTTCAAATGGGCCTCCGGGTTTAATACTGCCAGCATAAAAATCAGGCGCACCGATACCCGCACCCCTTCATCTTCCATGTGCCGGAATGTAACCGGCTTTTTTAAAATCGCAAGAGCCACCCCTTCTTTTTTCACATGGCGCGGGTCTGTATGAGGAATCGCAACGCCAATTCCATTTATATCCAGCCCTGTGGGAAACCTTTTCTCTCTCAGAAGCAAAGCCTGAACATAAGTATCTTTAGCGTAGCCCTCACAGATGAGTGCGCCCCCCATCTTTTTCAGTATATCTTTTTCACACTTTTCTTCTCCATTTAGAAAAATTAAGGATTCTTTCAATTCCTCCCAAAGCATATTCCTTCTCCCCTACTTCTATTCTTCCATGGCCATATTTTCATACCGCAATATTGTTTGCGTTACCTCCTCGGGTATGCGGCATCTGCGCAGTTCTTCCTTAAATTCATTTTTTTTCAACATATTTACCAGATGGAAAAAAGCCTTCAGATGTGTCTTATGATCCACCGCGCTTAAGCAGCATACAAACTCCACCGGATCCCTTTCTTCCGCATCAAATTCAACAGGCCATAGCAAACGGATAAAACTCATTCCCAATTTCCTTGTCCCCTGGCCAACCCCTTCATGGGGCAGCGCAAACCCTTTTGAAAGAACAATATATGGTCCATTTTCTTCAATATTCCGGATCATGGCATCTACATAACGTTCCTCAATATAATCTGCCACAAGCAATCCCCTTGCTGATTCCCGCACTGCTTCACGCCAATCCCTGCATTCTACATCCAGCCTAATGTGGGATGGCGGAAGCATCTGGTACAGGCAGGGCGCATATATTTCTTCATCCAGCTTAGGAGATTCCTCAAAATACTCCGTTACCACCATTCCAATCCGCTTGACAAGCTCTTGTGCTTCTCCCGATACCCTGTCGTAAATCAGAGGCGCAATTTTCCCCATCAGTTCTTTGGCCGTTTTTTTCTTTCCCCTATCCCTTAAAGGAAGATTCCTGTTTTCCCTCAAACGGTCAACCATATTTCCAATTCGTATATAATCCTCATCTTTTAAAAGCGGGGATACTGTAATATGTTCCATTCCGCATTCTTTAAGGGGAACCGTGGAAATAACGAAATCCGCCTGCCCTTCCTTCAAATATGCCGCTTCATGGGATGACACAATGTCAACAATCTGAAAATTAAAATGCTTTTTTAATTTTTCCTGTAAAAGATAAGAGGTTCCAACACCTGCATGGCAGGCAACAATCACATGGAATGCTATTTCCTTATTTTTCTTTCTCTCAATCGCAGCGCACACATGGACCG
This sequence comes from uncultured Hungatella sp., assembly GCA_947089145.1. GTDB lineage: Bacteria > Bacillota > Clostridia > Lachnospirales > Lachnospiraceae > UBA3402. The sequence continues at coordinate 12,074 of CAMUJH010000057.1, forward strand.
TAATATATCCAAGTTCCATCTCTGTAAGTTCTCTGCCTGCATGTTGTTGGATAATAGGGGCATTTTTCTTTACCGCCCTCCTGATCTCCTGGTTTTCCTCCACCACTTTTTCAATCACTGGATTCCTTTCATAGTCTGCCCGTGGCGCAGACAAAGAACTGTCCAAATGGTTAGAAAGATTTTCGAAGAAGTCATAATCTCTATTTAAATTAATCCCCAATTCCTCCGAAACAGCTTCAATAAACATCCTTACCGTCATTTGAATCTTCACAGAATCCTTCTCAAAGTTTTTCTGTTTCATATAACGGCCAGAAATCAAGATTTCACTTAAAAACTGTGTCTCATCTTCTGTAACATTCATATGGCAGTATTGCCCTATATATTTTGCCACATCCTGTGCCATCGCACACTTACTGTTCTGCTTCTTTTCCCTGACTTCAATATATTCCCCCTGGCGCATACGGTTGACCATTATTCCCAAATAAATCCCGATTTTCTGAAAGGAGGAATCATTCAAAAAACTTTCATGGACATGTTCTTGTTCCTGTAAAATCTTATAAAGTACCTCCGCTGTCTCTTGATCCACTACAATTTGCTTTCTAACTATGTCTTCCTCCGCCATCTCAGGATTATAGTTTAATAACCGCACTAAAAAAACCCGCTTATTACTTTCTTTCCCCTCTATCCGTAATCCCTTATTCGGATGCGAATGCACCTCCAGGTTCCCCTTCTTTATAAAGTTTTTAATTTCTTCAAGATCATTGATCACTGTCGCCCGGCTGACAGCCATATAATCCGCAATATCTGAAAGCGTGATAAATCCAAGGGAGCTTATAAGCAATACAGAAGCGATTTTCTTCCGCTCCTCTTTTGAGAGTTTATATGCATAGAAGTCCTTTCCATCTACAAGTCTAAGTATATTTGGAAAGCTGTCTCCCCTGATAACCTGTCCGCCCTTTTCTAATTTCACAATACCAAGTTTGCTCTTTTTAAGCATATCATTAATTGTATTAAGGTCATTGCGGACCGTCCTTTCCGACACTTCAAACTTTTTTGCCAGATCCGCAATATTAACACATTTTTCCAGTTTACTCAACTCCTGAATAATAGAAACAATTCTTTTATTCATTAGAATTCCTCCCGCATACCCGTATAAAATAGCACAAATATTTTAACAAAACCCCATTTTCAAAACAATCCTCCAGACAGTTTTCCCAACTGCCATCTAATTGTTACTATTCATGGCCCAGAAATGCGCATAAACTGCGCATTCCGTGAGAACATGATTCAGGAGTGAGGTGCGATTTTGCGAAGCAAACTTCCAATATCGCCCCGAATGGTTACTATGAGCGGCCCCCAGGCCGTGAATAGTAACATCTAATTCCACATTAGCATATATCATCAGCGATCATGCCCCATGCATAACAGTATCCTCTATTTTCTTAGGAACTGTAAATAAATAACTGCTGAATAGTGCGCCGGATTTTTCTTCGAGAGTGCAGTCCAAAAATCAGGCGCATAGCGGGCTATGTAACTGATTTTTGGGCTGCGCTATCGGAGAAAAAGACAAGCAATATCAGCAGTTATTTATTTACAGTTCCTTACTATCCATAGTGTCTGGCCTCCTAACTAAGCATCATCTATTTATCCGAATACTATTCGCAGCAGGGCAATGGAATTTGTCTATGGCAGCTCATCCTTATGTTCCATTAGATAATCAATAAAATACTTGCTTGCAATCGGCAGGCTGTCCCAATCCTTATAGCCTACCGCAAGAGTACGGGTAATCGGCGGGCCAATCGGCAGACATACAATATCATAATTTGTCCGCCTTAATATCAATTCTGCCAATATGCTTACCCCAAGCCCCGCTTCCACCATCATCATAATGGCATAATCATCGTGAATCGTATATTGAATATTCGGCGTGATACCTGCTGTTTCAAATGCTGCGGCTGGTTCGCTGTAATGTCCTTCTTCAAGCAGGATATACGGCTCGTCCGCAAGCTCGGAAAGCTGAATGCTTTTCTGTCTTGCAAGCCGATGCCCTTTTGGAAGAACAGCAAGCATTTCGCCGCTTTTTACAGTTTTTGTTTTCAGGTTTGTACTTGCAAGCGGGTTGATAAATCCGAAATCAATCTGCCCTGAAGCAATCCATTCAGGTATCAGGGTGTAGTCCCCCTGATGAAATAAAAATTGCACATTTGGGTATTCTTTCTTAAACCCATTGATGAGCTGCGGCATCCAATGGCAGGTAACACTGGAAACCGTCCCGACACGGATTACACCTGTTCCAAGCCCTTTGATTTCATTCGCTTTTTCCCGCATGGAACGATATTGATAAATTGACCGTTCAATAAATGGGTATAGCTTTGCCCCCTCAACCGTCAGCTTCACACCGTGGCGGGAACGGGTCAGCAATTTCATGGACAATTCTTTTTCCAACGAAGCAATCATTTGACTGATGGAGGACTGCGTATAGCCAAGAGCATCTGCGGCTTTTGTAAAGCTGCCAATTTCTATAATTTTCTGTAATGCAATGTATCTGTTCATCCTAGAATCGCCTTTTCTAATGATAGCATTAAAAACATTTGTTTTGCTTATTATACAATGCCATGTATAATATTGTCAAGAACTTGAGAAACAAAGGGCTAAGTAAAGAAACAACAGATGCTCATACTGCTTTCTTGTACGGATATCCGCCTCCATAATAGATTTTTCAACTGCTCTTGAATGGTACACCGCCATACTCGTTTGTGATGCAGAGAATCTTATCTTTTCCATTTTTCTTTATTTTTCTAAAGATTTTATTTACATTTCATATAAATATACTATAATAGAAATACCAAGCAAATCAGAAAGCGAGGTACCTCAAGATGATTAAATATTATAAGTTATTAGACACCCTCAACCGTCGCTCTATGACAAAAGAGGACCTGCGCCTACAAATTGGCGTATCATCTGCAACAATGTCTAAAATATCGGCGCATAAGGCAGTATCTCTGGATGTTATTGATAAAATATGCTGTGCTCTTAATTGCCAGCCAGGAGATATTATTGAGTTCGAGTAGTACAAGTGTATATTATTTATTTTATATGGCAGGTAGTCGATTAGATTGCCTGCTATATTTACAATCTGTTATTTTTACAGAAATTAACGTAGTGGATTGTTGCCAGTGTAACGATGTATTTTTATGGATGATTGTAGAAAAGATAATAAAAGAATAAGCAAATGCATTGCAAAATGCTATACAAATGCTACGACATGTGATATGCTAGTAATATCAAAAAAGAAGAGGTGATATATAATGGCTCAAATTAGTTTGCGTATAGAGGATGATGTAAAGAAAAAGGCAGAGCAAGCTTGTGCTGATATTGGAATGTCTTTATCTACGGCTATTAATATTTATCTTAAAAAACTGGGACGAGAGAAAAGGATACCATTTGAAGTATCTGTTGATCCATTTTATTCGCAGGAAAATATGACTAGGCTTAGAGAATCTGTAGCGCAAATGGAGGCTACAGGTGGTACGGTACATGAGGTGGACTTGGATGATTAAGTCATGGTCAGATTCAGCGTGGGAAGATTTTGAATACTGGACAAAGCAGGATAAAAAGACATTAAGGCGTATTCTTCAGTTATTGAAAGATATTGACCGAAATGGATACGAGGGAATAGGAAAGCCAGAGAGATTAAGCGGTGATTTGGCCGCTTATTGGAGTCGGCGAATAGATGATGCAAACCGTATTGTTTATCGGATAGAAGATAATGTGATAAAGATTGTTCAATGCGGTTCTCATTATAGAGATAAGTAAAGATGGCAACATTTTGGCAACAGAAAATCAGCAAGCCATAATAAATGATGTAATTGATGTAAAATAGGGCATGTATTTGCATAAAAATTAAACAAATATAGCTAAGAACTACAAAGAACACGCCGAGTATGTTCCGGCTGCAGATGCCGAACAATAAGGAGGTATTGCAATGCCAACATTACAAGAACTGCTACAAAAAGCGGATTCCTATAAACAAAAAATATCCTCTGCCAGACCCTTGGCAAAAGAAGAATTGAAATCCTTGGATGATTATTTCCGCATTGGCTTTACCTACACTAGCAATGCCTTGGAAGGAAGCACCCTGACAATATCAGAAACAAAGATACTCCTGGAAGATGGCATCACTGTCGCAGGACGCCCGCTGAAGGATTGCTATGAGGCCGTCGGTCATGGGGCTGCTTATGACTTGATGCTAGAGTTGGCAAGGCAGCAGTACATGAACGTCACAGAAGATACCATCAAGAAACTGCATCGCCTTTTTTACCAAAAAGTTGACGCTGATCAGGCTGGCCAGTACCGTTCCATCCAGGTTTACATTTCTGGCACGGAATATATACCCCCATCGCCGGAGGACGTACCTCATCTGATGAAGCACTTAGCAGACCAGATACATTCCTTAAGGTCTACTCTGCACCCTATTGAGTTGTCAGCCATGGCGCACAAGCGTCTGGTTGACATTCACCCGTTCATTGACGGGAACGGCAGAACTGCCCGACTCCTGATGAACCTTGTCTTGGTGAACGCTGGCTATGGTGTAGTGTCCATCCCACCTATTTTGCGAAGCGATTATATCAATGCTCTTTCTGCTTCCAGACGTTTGAATGACATGGAGCCATTCTGCAAACTGATTGCCGAATGCGTGGTTGAGGCAGAACGTGATTACTGTCGGCTGCTTAAGCTATAGCAAAACCAAGATGCAAGGCAGCAGTCCGCTGAATAATTTCGACCATAAAACCTGTTATTGACATCAGACTTTTACTGTATTCAACCTATTATAATTCAAGAAAGGAAGTCAGATGACAAAATGGTTTTTGTTATCAACATTTTGGAAAACATAGGTGAAATGGCAGGGGTAAATCTTTATCCAGAATTTAAACCCAATGCCGAAACTATTGCCGCTATGGAGGAATTAGACAACGGCGGCGGAACCTTATATACTGGCTCGACTGCTGAAATATTTGCTATACTGGGTTACTATTCACAGCAAATTTGCCCTTGACTAATATTCTAGGTTATGAGGCTGTAAATAGTAACATTCGCAGGCTCATGGAAAGAATTTGCCTTGCAAATTGGAGCCTGCTCACTCCTGAATCAGCTTGGCAGCCACCTGGACAGCGGGGTGTTCAGGTGGCTGTGAATAGTAACTATACTGGACAGTGAGGTGGCAGAAAATGCTTGACCTTTGCCTCTCAACCAAATTCAAAAAAGACTATATACGGTGTCGTAAACGCCAATACGATATGCGAATATTACAGTCGGTTGTTGATGTACTCCGTATTCCTGCACTGCTGCCTCCTGTGAATAAAGGCCATCCGCTCGGCGGTAACTGGATCGGCCGCCGTAAATGCCATATAAAGGGTGACTGGCTGCTCATTTATCATGTTGTTGGAAACGAATTGAGATTGGACCGTACAGGTACTCATACTGATCTGTTCGGTATATAGGCAAAAGAAAAAGGCGTGTGACGCTGCTGCACATGCCTTTTTGTTCTCTGCAGTTTATTTATAATTATCTTCCACAAATTCGGCTATCCAATCTCTCATTTCACCCAAAATTGCTGATATCTTATTACAATCAGCTTCCATCTGTTCTTTTTCTGCATCAGTATAATGGAACGTTATCTGAACTGCATGTTCTGCCAGCATTAATTCATAAAAAAACAGAGTCAATGAACTGTGCTAATGCTGTTTCACAAATTCATCGGCTCTGCGTCTGTGCATCTGGCTCCTTGATGGTTTTACTTAACGACAATTAATTTTTCAAAATACCCACAAACTTCTCCTTGTTGAATAATATGGCTATTTGCCTTACTTAGAACTTTTCTCTTAGTAGAAGATGATTTTAAACTAATTTCGCAATCTAATACATAAATTGTAAAACAATAATTGTGGGATTTGCCTTTCGGCGGCTTTGGTCCTGCATAGCGGTGAAATCCATATCCGATCCCCTGTACCGCACCCTCTGGTGAAGACACTGTTCTTCCTGATGGGATGGCTTTTGCAATTTTATCTGTTGCAGGAATATTCCAAATAACCCAATGTGTAAATCTTTTAATGGGATGGCTCAAATCTTCAAGGGTAATAATAAAAGTTTTGGCATACGGGGATAAGTTTTTGATGATAAATTCTGGTGAAATGTCCTTCCCACGCCCAGTATTCTCTACTGGAAATTTCCCTCCGTCTTTTATTCCCATACATTCGAACTCAAGAGTATTTTTCTCCATTTCATAGTTCTCCTAACCGCTTTATACTTCAATCATTTCTGCATCTTAAAAATTGTTTCTTATCAAACCACAAACGGATTATCTTTTCTCTTTGATTCATTCTCCAACACCTCTATAAGCTAATATTCCATGCCTTAATTGCTATATCCATTAATGGTTCTACAACTTTCATTGGCAATTCCTCAAGGTTATCAATTGCAAGCCACGGAAATGCACGAAACAGTTTATAATTACCAAATCAAAAACATATAACCTAACAGTTCCGTATCTCTGAAAACAAAATAGAACTGCGGCATTGTTTCCCCAACTGACTGATCCATTATCCGACGCATTGTTTTTATACTTCCATATGCAGGAAGAAAACCAATGAAACTTAAAGAATTTAAAGCGGATTCCCGTTGCTCAAGTGACATTTTATTTTAAGATTAAACCGGCTTTAACGGGCCATAAAAATAACTTGCCGTTGCCCCTCCATCACACAGAAAATCCGTCCCGGTAATAAACGCCCCTTTTTCACTCATCAGAAGTTCTGCTACATTTGCCACTTCATCGGCTGTCCCCGGCCGGCCTGCCGGACATTTTGCAAACATATTTTTATAGAAGTCACCACGTGGCCCGTTGAATTCATCCAGCGCAAGCGGCGTAACGATAATCCCCGGCGAAATGGAATTAATTCTTGCACCCTTTTCTCCCCACCTGACAGCCTCATACATTACCCGTTTTTCATTACAGCGTTTTGCCATCTGATAGGCATGGAGTGTATCTTTGATATTTTCAGGCCGTAAAATTTTAAGCGACAGTAATTCCTCTGGCGGCGTACAGGCAAGTAATTCATCCTCTGACGCAGACAACTGTGGCATACGGTGCCCTGACTGGCTGGATATTGTTACCCCGGTTCCTCCATCCTTAATAATTTTTCCTACTTCCTCCAAAAGCACCGCCGTACCATATAAATCCACTTTCAGTATCGTTTCAATGGATGCCTGCGAAGGCGATACGCCTGCCGCATTGATAAGCATGGAAACTTTACCATATTCCTGCCCCGTCTCAATGAAGTTTAATATAGATGCTTTATCTGACAAGTCCATTTGGACAGGCTTAACATCAAACCCTGCCTCATTCATAAGTTTTGCAACTGATTCTGCATTTTCTAATTTCTTATCACCCACAACAATCTTTTTCCCTGTGCCAATGCGCCTTGCAACCGCCATTCCAATCTGGCCCGCGCCAGCCCATAAAATTACATCTTTCCCCATTTTGTAGCCCTCCTGATTTTCTACTAAAACACTTCTGTTTCCCTGCACCATCCTCAAACTGGCCGCTTTGTCGTAGCATATCCTGGCCCCTTTGCAGGTATCCGCCATATCTTTTATCACACGGCCTGCCCATCCCCATTTGCCATAAAGGGAAATACTGTCTTTCCTTCAAAATTCCATCCCTCTCCTTTTTTACAGTATAAAAAGAACTAACCTTCAAATCAATTCGATTTTTTATGATCGCCCATTAGTAAAACTTATGTGAATTTTTCCTTCAAAATCCCGGCAAAACCCCGTATCTTTTCGCTGTCATTTTCCACTTTCCAAAACAGGCAGTAAGGTTTCGTCATCTGTTTTCCATATCTTATCAGAGGAATCTTTTTTGCAAAATCTATATTATGGCAATTTCCCTGAAATTCTTCCTCTATTAGAACACCCCTGTCCCCTGCAACAAACAGCCTTGCCTCCTCATTATTTTCAGCAAAAATATACACTTTGCCCAGGCCCAGCGCATTTTGATAATAATTTTGTTCTGCCTCCCGCTGCTCTTTTGACGCAACCAGAATAATTGGTATTTCGTTCAACATCTGCGGTTCAAAAAAGGGATTGCCACTCAAAGGATGCTTTTCATGTATCACAATAAAATACCTTGCTTCGAACAAATGAAAATTCACATATTTATCGGAAAATGCCCTCCGCTGGTCATTTAATACCAAATCAAGCTGGTTGCTGTTCAGCAAATGATAGAGTGCCTCATGGTTGCCATTTTGGATATGTACCTGCACATCCGGATAAATATCATTGTATTCCAAAACTGCATTTAGCAGTTCCCCGCCTGAATAAGATTTCAAATAACCCAGTTTTAATACGCTTTGGCGGCCACAGCCTATCTGGATTGTTTCATTTTTAACCCGCTCAAAATCTTCTAACAACTGGCCGCTTTTCTGATATAAGTATTCCCCGGCCTTTGTCAGACGAAAACTGCGGTTCTCCCTAGCAAGAAGTTTCACGCCTAAATCATTTTCCAGCGCTTTAATCTGTTGTGAAATTGCAGACTGGGAAATAAAACACTCCTCTGCTGCCTGAGTAAAACTCCCTGTACGCACAACCGCATGAAAGTATTGCATCTGCCTAAGCATCATACCAAACCACTTCCTTATTCAAAAGCCGACTATCGCCCAGACAATCAGCTTTGTAGATAAACAACTTACTTCAAGAAAATGAAAAATACAAAAATCATTTTTATACTATACGGATATTTTGTCAAAATTTTCATTTACTTTACGAATCAGACCGAGGATTTCTTTTTTTGAATGAGAAAAGTTTTCTTTTGCCCATACGCTGATAATCGCTAAACAGCCTTGAATATGATATGTTGTCAGAAAACGCATTTCATCAACAATTACGGTTCTATGTTCTTCATATAGCCAGATATTCAAATACTTCTTTTCAATAAGTTCATGGATATTATTTTGAAAACCTGTGTCTCCTTTTCCACTGAGGAACATACGGAATAGTGAAGCATTATCAAAAACATAGTCAATTAAGGCGTTATATACACTCTCATAGCGATGTGTTGGGTCATTTGTAATAATCACATCAAGTTCAGAAATAACACCTTTTTCAAGCTGCTCATATAAATCATATACATCATGGTAGTGAGAATAAAAGGTTGCCCGGTGAATATCCGCTTTGTCAACTAATTCTTGTACGGTAATGCTTCGCAGTTCTTTTTGCGTCATTAGTTCAGCAAGTGCATTTTGAAGTGCCTTTTTTGTTTTTTTAACCCGCCTATCATTTTTGTTCATATTTTCCCCTTTCTGCGACAGTTTTAAGCATTTATGTCGTTTAGGCAACAAGCATAAGTAAAATTGAATATAGAAATACGACATTTATTATAGTATACTGCTTTTAGTACGGATATGTCAATTTGAACGACGGAAATTAACGGAAGTAAATGGAGGTAATTATGACACAAAAACAAATTGAAAGTAAGTCACTGGTAGTAAGTTGTGTCGTGGACTTGATTATGTCTGCGGCTGGATTTGGGATTTTCTGGATAACAAATATCCAAGCCCTTTTTTTAGACGGTTTCTTTTCACTGATTGCATTTTGTTCCTGTTTAGCTGCATTAACAATTTCAAAAATCAGCAGCAAAAAAACCAAGAATTATCCAGACGGGCTTTATTTTTTAGAACCACTCTATGCTATTTTTAAATCTATATTGACGCTATCGCTTTTGGTTTTTTCTGTTATCGGTACTGCAAAAGTGGCATGGAATTATTTTGCTCATGGTATTGGAGAGCCTTTAATGGTTGAGCCTGTAATTCCTTATGCGTTAATCATGGTTATCTTGTGCTTTGGATTGGGCTTTTTTAACAGAAGCCAGAACTGCAAGACGAATAATGCCAGTACAATCTTAACCGCAGAATCGAAAGGAAATTTTGTTGACGGTATATTGTCATTGGGCGTTGGATTGTCAGCATTTTTGCTAATGTTGATAGACATCAATGGGAGCTTAGGATTTTTGCATTATACCGGGGATTTTTTCATTACAACAATATTAGTTTTGTTTTCTCTAAAAGAGCCAATAGACGTTCTGATTGCTTCGTTCCGTGAATTATCAGGAGGAGCAGCTACCAATCAAGAATTAAAAGGGACAATATGCCGATTTGTGGAAAAAGACCTTTGTGGTATTGTATCGTTGCAGAAATGTGAAGTTTATAAAACAGGTATGCACATAAAAGTTTGTATCTATATTGCGAACAATATTGACTATAAAAAAATACAAGCAGCCAGAGAAAAAATATTAAAGCATATCTGTACTATTTACGAAAATACGGAAGTTATTTTTTGTGAATAACAGTATCCGGGTATTGGAATCTAATGATCAAAGGGGCAGAATTGTTTAAAAGAATACTGCTCCTTTGAATTATAAAAATGCAACCGTAAACTATGCAACGCCCCATTTGGAAGGAGGTATCAGTATAGAAGCCGGAAAGATAAAAGAAGTAACGGTAGATTGCTGAAAATGCCGTCTTCTGCGGAGCAGGGCATTGATTCGGGACATCAGAACCGCCAGCTTGAAGGGTTTTGTGATGTAGCCATGATAATACTGGTCTTTGCATCTGAGGCGGTCAGGAACATAATGGGAACCTGCGATGTCTGCCGGATTTTTTCACAAAACGCGAAGCCAGGACCGTCCGGGAGACTTTTCATACAGATTTTTCTATCGGCATATTATAGTCTGGAAAAAAGCGGAACACAGCGGCACAAGAGCAGCCGCTATGTTCCGCTTTTGTACTATGAGCAGAGTATAAATCTCAACATTTACCCCATATGCTCGTCTATGTAGTCGGCCACATCGGACCATCCCTTAATAGAAGTATCCGGATCCTCACCCTCGTCAGTCTCTACCTCGCCTTCATACTGCGTGTAGACCCGGAGACAAATACCATCCTTGACATGGATAAACTCCGCGTTCAACTCCTCGTCGTAGTAGGCGTAGATCAGCTCGTCCTGGCCGGCCAGCTCCACCCAGCCGGAGGCACCCCATCCGAAGAGCTGAGTGCCGGAGTGATCCTCCGCCAGCGTCCAGTCTCCCCTCCTCTCGAACTCCATGTCCTCATAGTCCGAGAACCGGGCTTTTACCTTTTTCATGGGCGCTTTGATCATCACTTTGTTGTCTGACATACGATCTGTCCTTTCCGATTTGTTATCCCTGGAAATCATCAGTTATTACAAAAGCCTTAAATGTGTAACTGTCTATATGAGCCGTCATTTTTTGGAACAAGTCCATCGCCCTTTCGCAGTCATCCTTACTCATAATCGTAAAATGATAATCTTCACCGGCCCCGTCAAAATTAACAATATATAAGTCCTCCAGTTGTGCGGAAAGCTCTGCCAGCCATTCCACGATACAGTCGTCATCTGAAAATTTTTCTTCATCAATGGTAAAATCAAGCCCCCGCGCTGCCTTGAGGTTTTCGACAAACCAGAAAAAGTCCTCTAAATCCGGTGCGCCGGCGTCAGAAGAGATCAGATAGTATTGCGGTTTTACAGGCTGTTTGTCCTCACTGGCCATATTTCCAAATGGATCATCCGGATCGACATCGTTCCCGGAGAGCACATATAAAATATCAGGAATGCCGCCATATTCATCGACCGCATTTTCCAGACATTCTTTACAGCGGCAAAACGCTTTTTCATGGTGCCCGCAAAGTATCAGGGCACAAAAATCTTTCAACATATCAGTTTGGCTCAAATTAAGTACCATTTTGGGTTCTCCTTTGTTTCGTTTTCAAATAAGATTTTACCTTGCTCATTTCCAGCCATCCGTATTGCTGCCGGTTTCATAGCTCAATGGAGGAATATGGGGGTAATCGTCAGCAGAACGCCGGTGCTTCAACGCCCATGCTTTCCCCGGAACATAAAGCAGAGGCTCAAAATCCATGCTCCATACCTTTTTCATTCTCCCCCGCTTGACCTTCTCATAGAAATCTGGCCCGTTGATCAAAGCAACACACCTGGAATATAAAAATGTGTCATCACACATGAGCGGGTCAACCTTTTCGCATTGCTCCGCCAGCTTTTCCGTATCCAGATCATGCAGCAGCTCTGCCATGAGATCGTCAAACTCAAAAATAATACTGTCATCCTGCTTTGAAAGATATTTCATCAGCGGTTTAAGTACCTTATCATTATCCCCTTCTTTGCTCCAATCGCACAACTCCATCGTGGTCCAAAAGAAATCGAATTTTCCGGGCATAGCTGTTTTCCCCCTCTCCTAAAAATCTTAATTCAGATATGACTGTCCATTTTATTCATTGATAAAGTGCGCGCGCCTTCTGGTCCAGCTCCCTGACCCACTCCGTGAACGCTGCCCCCGACAGCTCGCTGTCAAAAAACAGCGCAACAGCCCTGCCATCATCCAGCCAGGAGAGCAGACATCCGGTGCCGCCCTGTCCCCAGACCTGGAAGGGGAACCGGCTCCGGGTGCTGTCGCAAAGGGTCTCCACGAAGGATTTTCTGCTCCATCTGCATTTCCTTCCGTTGTTCATTCTGGTATCGTAATGATATATTCCTCGTCAAATGCGTCATTTTTATCATCGTAGGTCATTCGGAACTGGGTCTCCGACAGCCATTCTACACTAAAAGATACGGTCTCCATAAAGCCGCCGCCGGGATAAGTCCAGATTTCCCGCTTCCCGTACCAGGTCTTTTGGTAGACATACGGGCGACATACATGGTCGTACTCGATGATGATGGTGTTTGTCCCCTGGGGTGAGGTGTAGACCTCCCGGCTTGCGACAAACAAAGCGTCACAACAGCTCCGAAAGAGACAGAGCACCAGAAGGATCGCCGCCAATCCAACTATGTATTTGAATCGCTTACTCTTCATGGGCGACGCCGCTGATCCAGCCGGCGCGGGCAGTGTCCTTTTTGGCAATAAAAGCCCCTGCCTTGCTTCTGATGCCATCTCCTTTATGCCATAGTCGGCAAGGGTAAGGCTGTCCACAAAAGCATCGATCAGTCTGGCTGCACCCTCCGGATCGACCATAGAGTCCCAGGTTGCCATCATCATCTGGTTTCTATCAAAAGTTTCAACATAGTGCATCAAGACTACCTCAAAATATAATTTTAACGCTTTTATTATAGCACATCTATGGGTTTGTAGCCAGTACATATACACTTTATTCAGTTGTCAAGGTACGCATTTGTTACTATTCACGGGCCAGGAATGCGCATAAACTGCGCATTCCGTGAGAACATGATTCAGGAGTGAGGGGTGATTTTGCGAAGCAAACTTCCAATATCGCCCCGAATGGTTCCTATGAGCGGCCCCCCCCCAGGCCGTGAATAGGAACACGCATTTTATATATTGACCATCCACATTGATTGTAGATGATTTTACCAGGTTACTCCGTCATGTTATATCAGGTTTTCGGACAGTCTGCCCCAGTGGCGATTATGATGCTGACGCCCCGTATGATGGCTCGATACGACACGAAGGCAGAGCTTTTTGACGGCTTTTATCAGTTTGTCCTGGGCTATGGGGTGGAGCTGGGGGTATTCTTCACGGCGGGCATCCTGCCGCTGGGCTGATTTTTTTCGGATGCTCAAACCGCCTGTTTTTTTCGCCGAGTAGAAATCAAAACATACAACGCAAACCATACGATACAGTGAATTGCGAGAATACCAGTATCTTTCATCGCCGTCCCCATACTTCCGGCGGATAGGGCCATGATGCCCTCAAAGGCTGGCTGGGATGGAATGATATTGCAGACAGCCGCCAGTGGTCCGCTTACCCCAATCAGAGCGCATACAAGAGGTACGGCCAGGAACAGCAGCATGACGATTTTGATATAGACTACTCCGATCATCAGGCCCTCGGAAAATTTTCCGATAAACAGGCCAATCAACGCTGCCACAAAGGATGACAGCACGATCAATGCCAGCATCAGCCCGAAATTCTGCAAGGACAATCGGAAACAGATACACGCAGTCACAACGGAGGACAGGCTTCCAAAGAGGAATCCCACCACCACCTTCTGCAAAATGTACTGGCTGGGCGTCTGCGGCAGGATTTCGTTGACAAAGGCCACACCATCCTCTTTTTCGGAAATGATGTTCATGGCATTGAACGTACAGCCCATAAACATGGCGACGATCAGCACAGCAGGGATAAAGATGCCTTGCAGGCTTTCCATGATGTCCGGGCGTTCTAATGTCTGGATTTCTGCCTGGCCCGCCGCTTCCCGCTGCTCATAAAGAGAGGGAAGCGTCGCCGCCGCCTGCCGGAAAATATCCAGCTCGTCGCCGCTGATCGCGGTTTTGAGGCTGTCACTGTCTGCCCCCACGCCGATAACATTGGTGGACGGTTCGTTGATGGCGGCGGTGAGTTCTTCCTGTGTCCCATAAGCCGTTACCGGCCCATACCGCTCCAGCCATGTGACCGTCTGCGGAGACAGGTCGTTTTCCAGTACGCCGAAGTGCAGTTCCCCCAGGCTGGACATATCAATGGAACCCATGAAATGCAAAGCCACAGCCACCAGAATAGGGAGCAGGAAGGTCATCAGGCAGAATTTATCCCGCAGAACGCTTTTCATCTGATATTTTAATCCTCTCATGCCTTACCCCTCCTTTCCGATTTCCCGATGAAACGCAAGCCGCACCGCCAAGAACAGCAGCATGATCGTACCGACAGCACCAGCATAATAGACTGGCGAAATGGCCGTTCCGAAATAGGCGTTTTTCAGGCCCATGTAGACGTGATAGAACGGGTGCCAGTTGATCCAGTCAAACTTGACCGATGTGTTGGCGGACAAAAATACTGGTGTTGCGGCAAAAATGGCAATTACCAGATAAGCCAGTGTAAATTGCCGGAAGTCCTTCAGCAGCAGAGCGCAGAGCAATCCCACCAGAGCCATCATCAGCGACAGGATCGCTGTCTGGAACAGGACGGCAGGCAGCACCGCCGTTCCATCTGCAAGGCCGGTATTTAGTAGGGTGAGCAGTACCGCAAAGCCCAGATCAGAAAGCAGGAACACTGCCAGCTTGGACAGCAGGAACAGGTCTTTCCGCAGCGGGAGGATAGCGTGGACACGGATCACGCCCATGCCCTTTTCCTTGAACAGTACAGCGGCAATCCCTAAAAATCCCACAGCGGCCAACTCAAAAAACAGCAGTTCACAGGTGATCTCTTTCCTGGCTTTCTGTTCCGGCGTGTTTGTGCCAAGCACTTCCGGGGATAGGCTCACCGAGGGCTGCAGCAGGGACAGCGCGTAATCCGCCCGGTGTTGGTCGATGTGTTCCGCACCTGGATAAAGCACCACCCGCACATCCCCGGCGCTGGCGTCCAGCCCCACGCCGTTGGCATCGGCCAGCAGGGCGGTGTCCATAGCCTCTATTGACGGAACGGCCTGTACCAGGGCTGATTTTGATGCTTGCGTTTCCGCAGGGTCATACAGATACACATTGTATGGCGCCATCTGCATGAAGCGGATATAGCCCAGGTTCACATAGGCCGTATAGAGAGCCAGAAAACCAATCGCCATCAGGAAGAACTTTCCTGATGCCAGCATCCGGCAGTCCTTTTTGAACAGAGCGCAAAAACCTTTTCCCATCAGGACAGCCCCCTTCCTGTATACTGGATGAACATATCCTCCAGTGTCGGTTCCTGGGAGTGGATACTGATGATCTCATCATGAGCAAAGGGGATGCCCGCCTCCAGCTCTGGAGCCTCTATGGTTTTCGACTCCCGCTGTCCCTGGTACAGATAGTCGATGACCACCCGGTGATTGCTGTTTTTCTCCTTCAGGCGCTTGGGTGTATCTAAGGCCACCAGGTTCCCGTTAGAGATGAATGCCACCCGGTCGCACAGGAGGTCAGCGTCCACCATATTGTGAGTGGTGACGAAAATTGTCGTCCCCTTTTTCCGCTCCTGCTCGATGATCTTTCGGAACAGCACCGCGCCGGAGGGGTCAAGGCCGCTGGTGGGTTCGTCCAGGAACAGCAGCCGGGGGTTGCTCACCAGCGCCCGGGCCATGCTCACCCGCTGGCGCATCCCCTTGGAGTAGGAGGACACCGGCTTTTTCAGAAAGTCCGGCTTAAATTCCAGCGCATCCAGCAGCTCCCCCACATCCCGCCGCTGCTCCCTGGGATAGAACGAGGCGAAATAGTTCAGATTATCCACGGCGCTCAAATTGGCGTACAGATAGGGGAACTCAAAGAGGACGCCAATCTTCTTGAAAAACTCCTGCCCGTGGGCAGCGGAGATGTCCTGCCCAAACAGGGAGACTTTCCCGCCATAACCCTTCAAAATCCCAGTGAGTATCTTCTGCGTTGTAGACTTTCCAGAGCCATTCGGTCCCAGAAAGCCGAAAATCTCCCCGTCCTCCACGGTGAAATCAAGGCCGTTGAGGGCCTGCTTGTCTTTGCTGTAGGAAAATGTCAGATTCTTGACCTCAATCATTCGTCATCACCCCACTTTCCACGCTGGCCCTTCTTCTGCTCCTGCTGGCGCTTGCTCCACCACTTCATAAACTTGATCTTGAATGGGATGGAGATGATCAGCACCGCCACGATTACCAGCCACCAGTACCACGCTAAACCTAAAAACATAAAAAACCCTCCTTATTTGT
>CAMUJH010000058.1 GCA_947089145.1 uncultured Hungatella sp.
ATCAGCAGCAGGGAGACGCTGGATAAATATGCGGTTTCTTTCATCTATGACGTGGGCGCTTATCTGGAAACGCTGGATAAAGTGGAGCAGATGGAGGCGGCCGTGTTCGTTCCCTCCCATGCGGATGCCTCCGCTGATGTGAAGGAACTTGTCCGCTATAACAGGGATAAGGTGCATGAAGTGAAAGAGAGGATTTTATCCATCTGCGGGGAGCCAGCCAGCTTTGAGCGTATTTTGCAGGAGGTGTTCAAAGGCTACGGCCTTGCTATGAATTTTGAGCAGTATGTATTGGTGGGAAGCACGGTGCGGTCTTACCTTTCATGGCTGAAAGATACAGGGAAAGCGGCGGCTGAATTTCAGGACAATATGCTGTTATGGCGGAGGGCATAGGAAGGGAAAAGGGGGCATCAGGTGTTGAATCAAATTGAATATACAATAATTTGCTTTAAAGGATGGGACAGTCATATACCTCACATGTTTGGAATAAATCCATCTGCCAGGCAGTGTGCGGATTGTTATCGGAACCAGCTGGAAGTATAGCAGCCCCATCCCTGGCTGCGGGGATCATGAATGCCAAAAATATGATACCACAAAAATCAAGATGCCATTAAAGATCTCTGGTATCTGCTGCAAGATGTTTCAAAACTTCTCCTATGTCATTGACAATACAGATAGACTGTTTCCTAATTTCTTCTGGAACATAGGATTCTGAAAGATTCATACAAATATAAACCGCATTGGGATTGCTATATGTCATTTGCCAAAATGGATATTTGATAATTCCCGGCGTATTGCCTCCAACCCCCAATTCCAGATACAGAACGTTCGCTCCGTCATGGCGGCGAATAAAGTCTTGGTATCTGTCTGCGGCTAAATGCCAGCCATTATCTTCAACAAAGGTATTGTCAGCCCGTAAATTCATAGACATGGGCGCGCCGCAGACAGGACAGCAGGGCACTAACTCAGACGGAATGCGCATATTCTTCTGCTCAGAAACCATTTTTTTAATTGCGGTTTCATTATCATATGTCTCATCATGACAAGGCCTGGAACACTGCCATAATCCGTAATCGCCCTGGGTATAGAACAGCCTCTGTTTATCAAAGCCTGACTTTTGAAAACAGTGATCTACATTGGTTGTCAGAACGAAATAGTCCTTATTCTGTACCAGACTGTATAAATCGCTGTAAACGCTTTTGGGAGCATTCTGATAACGGTTTATAAAAATGTAACGGCTCCAGTATGCCCAATGTTCTTCTAATGTCTTGTACGGGTAAAAGCCTGCAGAGTACATATCCCTGAAACCGTATTTTTCTATAAAATCCGGGAAATTATCTTCAAACCGCTTCCCGGAATATGTAAATCCGGCAGATGCAGACAGTCCCGCCCCTGCGCCGATTACAACAGCGTCAGCGTTTTCAATTTTCTTTTTTACCGTCTCCATATGATCCCAACAAGTGTTTATAGATTGTATAGTCGCTGTCTTTGAATACATTAAAAACCACCTCCAAATCATTTTGATTTTTCCTTTGATAGTCTTGTACCGCCTGTATTGCTATCTGGGCGGCTTTATCATTGGGAAAATGAAACTCTCCTGTAGAAATACAGCAAAAAGCAATGCTTTTCAGCTGATATGCTGCTGCAAGTTCCAAACAGGAACGGTAACAGTCTGATAACAGCCTGCAATCCTGTCTGGTAACAGTCCCTTGGATAATCGGCCCGACAGTATGAAGAATATAACGGCAGGGCAGATTATAGGCTTTTGTAATTTTTGCTTTTCCAGCAGGCTCTTCCCCTGCCTGCTTTTCCATGATGCTGGAACATTCCAAGCGGAGTTCTACCCCTGCTGCAGAGTGGATAGCATTGTCAATACATCCATGACAGGGAACGAAACAGCCTAACATGGCACTGTTAGCAGCATTTACAATAGCGTCTGTGGACAAGCGGGTAATGTCGCCCTTCCATAAATAAATTCCCGGCTGTTCCATAGAAAGATCTGATAATGAAATGACGCCTTTTTTGGCACATTCCGTTTGCAGATATGCGTCCTGCACTTCCAGGAACTTTTTTGAGACTGCTTTTGGAGGGCGGATATTCATGAGAGAGCGTAACAGACGCTTCCTTGCAGATTCCTCTGCGGGAATGCCGATTGATTGCAGCTGGCTATTTTCATGTATCAGATATTTTATGAGAAAAGAAAGTCTTTCTGTCTGTGTCATAGTGTCCTCCTGAGCTTTATTTTGCTTTTTGCATCTTGTTTTTCCCGCCTGCAAGTTTATAATATACCTGTAAAGAGAAATCGTAAAGCAGGCACTTTATTGTGCCATAGTTACCAAAAAGAAACCCTTAACTGCCAACCTGGAAACCTCATGGAATATATCCCCGATACAGAAGGCCCCAGCAGAGTACACCAGGAAATACTTGGATTTATGTTTAAAAATATTGCAAACGAAAGGTCAACATCTATGACGATCTGTGGATTGATTTCAAGGCTCTGGGCCTGTAATTATCTTCTCAAACGGTCCTCCGGGATTCATCCCCGGAAGGCAGCCGGAAAAATAATCTGAAGTTAAAGGCCCCCAAAATAATCTCTGGGGGCCTAAATCTTTAACCATTAATTTTACAAATTGGGGTATTTACTTGGAATAAAATCCTTTCGGGGGAGCCGGGAAGGCTCATAAATACGGCATTCTCCTGCATGATAGAGTTAACAGCCGGCTCACTGGCAGCTGCTTTAGCCGTATGTTTGACTCTGTCAGAAATTATCTGGCGTCATAACCTTTCCTGCCAGAACTTCCTCATAGTCTTTTAAATTCCTCGCCAGAAGTTCCGGCGTATTCAGGCCATAAGGACAGTGGCTCATACATTTGTTGCAGTGGAGACAATCTTTAATTTTCATCATCTTTTTCTGGCCTTCTAAAGAAAGGTGCCCTGCAGAAGGCGAGCGCCGAAGAAGCAGGGACATACGGGCACAGTTGTTGATTTCGATCCCTGCGGGACAGGGCATACAATATCCGCATCCCCGGCAGAAGCTGCCAGACAGCTGAGTGCGGTCGGCATCAATAAGATTTTTCAGCTCAGGCGTCATGGACGGCGGGTTATCAATATAGCTTAAAAATTCATCCAGTTCCTGTTCTTTCTGAATCCCCCATATAGGAAGTACATTGTCATATTGGTCTGCAAAGGCGTATGCAGCGGCAGAATTGGTAATAAGGCCTCCGGACAGGGACTTCATGGCAATAAAGCCCATGTTGTGGTCTTTACAGGACTGCACCAGCTCAATGTCTTTTTTACTGCACAGATAGCAGAAGGGAAACTGAAGAGTTTCGTACAGGCCGCTTTCAACAGCTTCGTGGGCAACCGCCAGCCGATGGTTGGTGATGCCGATATGGCGGATTTTTCCCTGCTCCTTTGCCTGAAGCATAGCTTCATAAAGACCGGAACCGTCGCCGGGTTTTGGGCAGAAGGAGGGATTGTGAAACTGGTAGATATCAATATAGTCTGTTTTCAACAGCGCAAGGCTGGTTTCCAGATCCTTCCAGAACCCTTCCACTGTAGTTGACATGGTTTTGGTGGCAATGTAAATAAGGCTGCGCACATCGCTTAAGGCAAGGCCGATTTTTTCTTCACTGTCAGAGTAAGCCCGGGCAGTATCAAAAAATGTGATGCCGTTTTCGTAGGCTTTCCGAAGCAGAGAGGCACCGTCTTCTTTGGAAACTCTCTGAACCGGCAGCGCGCCGAACCCGTTTTTATTGACAGTAATGCCGGTGGAACCTAAAGTAACAGTAGTCATAGGAAATCCCTTCTTTCTGTAGGTTTGCTTTGAGAACCCCGCCGCCGAATAGGCGGCATGAATTCAGGTATGCCAAATGCGCACGTCAGCCGGGCACAAGGGGCAGTATATATGTTCTTTAAGGTACTTCTTAGATTGTATCAAAGGCAGGTGCGAAAAGCAATAGCCAGTATTTTATAACCCCTGCCTGAACTGCCGCGGCGTTACCCCAAACATACTTTTAAAGCTTCTGTTAAAGTAGGAGAGATTGTCAAATCCTGTCTCCTGGGCAATGGTCAGAATGGGGCTGGAGGAGGATACAAGGAGACTGGCAGCCTTGGACAGGCGGTATTCTTTCAGATATGCAACAAAGGAAGTGCCGAAAGAGGCTTTAAAAAATTTCATAAAATGAGACTGGCTGAAGCCGCAGGATTCGGCCATTTCCTTTATGGTCAGATTTTCCGCATAGTGGTTTTCAATGTGCTTGAAAATTAACTTTGCCCTGTCCAAAGACCTTCTTTTGGAAGGGGCATCTGTCTGTCCCGCTGATGCGGAATGGGAAAATAAGATATAGAAAAACTGAAAAAGCTGAGATTTCACGGACAGTTCATAGGCAGGAGGGCGATGTCCGCATAGCCGATCAGCCTCATCTAAACAGGCGGCGGCAGCCCCGTAGGAGTCCCACTCCTTATGTAAGTATGCGGGGATTTCCAACTGGCGCTGCAAAAGGGGAAGGAAGTAGCTGCTGACGCAGAGATCTTCCTGCCGGGGGAAAAGCATATCCAGCCGAAAAATAATATTTTCATACTCCATGGAAAAGCTCTGCTGCTGTTCAATGGAGTGAAGCTGGCCGGGCAGTATCACCACAATATCACCGGCGCTTACATGGTAAGTGGTAAAGTCTACAGTAACAATACCGCAGCCTTTCTTTACATAGACAAGTTCCATCTCGTCATGCCAGTGCAGGGGAACTTTTAAACGGTCTAAAGGAATGGAGCAGGGGTAGGTGACATAGGGAAATGAGGAGGGGGTATGACTTCTTTTCTCTTGATAGTTTTCGTACTCGCCTATTTTCATAAATACCTCATTTTTCTGGGGAATTTTAAATTAGATCCCATTAAATTGATAGGATTATACCATATTTTGCTATGATATGACAAGAAAAAAGAGAAAAAATAAGCGTATACTTAGCATGGCCGCCGCTGCTGAATAGGCGGCATGCAGGCTTACTGTCTGGAGCGGGATTCTGCCTCGGATTTGGCAGAAGACTTCAGTTGCAGCAATAGGCAAGGACAGAATTATCAGAGATAAAAAGAAACAGGAAGCGAATTTGTTCCGTATAATGAAAGAATAGGGAAAAAGGAGTTAATATGGTTTCAGTAAAAGAATATGTGAAAGACTTATACAATAAAGAGATAAGCCAGTGTACAGATCGACAGCTGTATGAGGCGCTTCTGGACATGACTCAGAAAGCGGCCAGGGAAAAGGAAAGCAATCAGGGAAAGAAGAAAGTGTATTATATTTCTGCAGAGTTTCTCATAGGGAAACTGCTGTCCAATAACCTGATCAACCTTGGAATGTATGATCAGGTAAAGGAAGAGCTGGAAGCGGCAGGAAAGCAGCTGGCTCAGATTGAGGAGGCGGAGCCGGAGCCGTCTCTTGGAAACGGAGGTTTAGGGCGCCTGGCAGCCTGCTTTTTGGATTCCATTGCAACTTTGGGATTAAACGGGGACGGAATCGGCCTTAATTACCATCTGGGACTGTTTAAGCAGGAGTTTGAAAACAACCTCCAGAAGGAAAACGTAAATCCCTGGATCGAGGAACATAGCTGGCTGAACCGCAGGGACGTAAGCTATGAGGTAAAATTCGGCGGTCTGACTGTCCGCTCCTGTCTCTATGACATTGCGGTTACCGGTTACCGCAGCCGCACCAATCAGCTTCATCTGTTTGACATTGATACAGTGGATGAGGGGATTGTGACAGAGGGGATCTCTTTTGACAAAGAAGACATTGAGAAAAACCTGACACTGTTCCTGTATCCGGACGACAGTGACGAAAAGGGCCATTTGCTGCGGATTTTCCAGCAGTATTTTATGGTCAGCAACGGAGCCCAGTATATTTTGGATGAGTGTGTGCAAAAAGGGTGCAATCTCCATGATCTGCCGGATTATGCAGTGATTCAGATTAACGATACCCATCCTACCATGGTGATCCCGGAGATGATTCGCCTTCTGACAGAAAGAGGCATTGACTTGGATGAGGCCATTGACATTGTATCAAGAACCTGCGCCTATACAAACCATACGATTTTGGCGGAGGCTCTGGAAAAGTGGCCCATGCGATATCTGAAGAAAGTGGTTCCCCAGCTGGTTCCTATTATTGAGATCTTGGACGACAAGGCAAGAAGAAAGACGGAAAAGTGGCAGGCAGAGACAGGAAAGGCTCCGGATAACAGCCTTGCCATCATTGACCCTTATGACAATGTCCATATGGCCCACATTGATATCCACTATGGCTTCAGCGTTAATGGAGTGGCTTATCTGCATACGGAGATTCTGAAAAATAATGAGCTTCACAAGTTCTATGAGCTTTATCCGGAGAAGTTTAATAACAAGACCAATGGCATAACATTCCGCCGGTGGCTGCTGCACTGCAATCATCTGCTGGCTGACTGGATCACCTCCAGAATTGGAAACGGGTATAAGCAGAACGCGGCAGAATTGGAGAAATTGGCAGCTTTGGCAGATGATGGGGAAGCCTTAAGGCAGGTTCAGGCCATCAAGCATCAAAACAAAAAGATTCTCAAGGATTACCTGCTGAGGACTCAGGGGATTGAGATTGATGACCATTCTATTTTGGACATTCAGGTGAAAAGGCTTCACGAGTACAAGAGACAGCAGATGAATGCGCTGTATGTAATACACAAATATCTGGAGATTAAAGGCGGCAAGCTGCCTAAAAGACCTGTTACCATTATGTTTGGAGCCAAGGCGGCTCCGGCTTATGTGATTGCCAAGGATATTATCCATCTGATTCTGTGCCTGGAACAGCTGGTGAACAATGACCCGGATGTAAGCCCATACCTGAAGGTGGTTATGGTGGAAAACTACAATGTGACTCTGGCGGAGAAGCTGATTCCGGCCTGTGACATTTCCGAGCAGATTTCCCTGGCTTCCAAAGAGGCCAGCGGCACAGGCAACATGAAATTCATGTTAAACGGAGCAGTAACGCTGGGTACCATGGACGGCGCCAACGTGGAGATTGCGGAGCTTGTGGGCAGGGATAATATTTATATTTTCGGCCAGCGCAGCGAAACGGTTATAGAGCATTATAAGAATGGGGATTACTGCTCCCGCAGTTACTATGAAAACAATGAGAACATTAAGGCAGCCGTAGACTTTATTACAGGTCCGCAGCTGATGGAGATTGGCCACAAGGAGAACCTGGAGAGACTTTCAGGGGAACTGCTGAATAAGGACTGGTTTATGACTCTGCTGGATTTTGAGGACTATGTAAAAGTGAAAGAGCAGGCCTACGCAGACTTTGAGGATAGAGATGCCTGGATGAGGAAAATGCTGGTGAATATCAGCAAGGCAGGATTCTTTTCCTCCGACAGGACCATTGCCCAGTATAATGAGGATATATGGAAACTGGACTGACGCAGGAAGCAAAATGAAATAAGAACCAAGAACCTGCGCGCCGATGCTGCAGGGAAACCTGTGACGAAATAAAAAAGCGCCGGACATATGATATGGCTATGTCCGGCGCTTTTCATGGCTTTTCCATCCGGGATTCTGAACAAGGCTGCCTGGGGAAAAAGGAGAATTCGCCTGCTGAAATGGCGGTTTCGGTTACCGGAACATATTCTCCACATAATCACGCATTTCATTGCGGGAGGATATCTCCCTGGCGCCGTCTACAATGGATGCCTGCTGGGCTTCGGATAAAGCGGCAAAACGGTTCAGAATGTCTGAATGCTGGGCAAGTTCCATGGTAAATCCTATGGGAAGTTCGTGGTTATCTATCATTTTCATCACCTCACCCATAGAATGTGCAGATTGGACAGGGATTATTCGCTTTGCAGATTATAGGCCGACAGATATTCCACTGCGTGGAGAAGCCCGTCCTGGTCAATGGAATCCGTAACAAAGTCAGCGGCTTCTTTTACCTTGTCATTGCCGTTTCCCATGGCAATGCCCACTCCGGCATAGCGGATCATAGGGATATCATTGAATCCGTCTCCAATAGCGGCAATCTCGTCTCTGGAGAATCCATAGTGCTGCATAACCTTTTCAATGCCAAGCTGCTTGCTGCCTCCCTTTGGGGTAATGTCGTAAGCCCCGCCGTCATGCCACAGGGTAATATCGCACAAAGGCAGACAGTCAGCCAGGAAATCATGGCTCAACCCCTCGGTGTAAGGTATCATCTGATAGACGGGCCGCGTCAGGCCCCGTTCCATATGGGGCTCTACAGGAGGGACGGCGGTGCCGATCTGGGCCTGGATTTTCTCAAGCTGGGGGGTGATGCGGCTTGTGTACATTGCATCTTTCTCCATAAAGATTAAGGCAAAACCCAGTTTTCGCTCCAGATCAAGCATAGATTGTATCTGGGAGACAGGGATTGGATTTTCATACAGCACCAGATGGCGGCTGTCCAGGCACAGGCTGCCGTTTAAAAGAACATAGCCGTCAAAAGCAAGCTTGTCCAAAAGATTCTCCTCCTGGATTTCAAGAAGATGCCTTCCTGTGGCGATAAAGCAGCGGATGCCGCTGTTTCGGGCCAGATCTATGGCCTTATAAGTTCCGGGGCGGATGCCCTTTTCCGTAAAATCCCGCAGCGTTCCGTCAATATCGAAAAAAATAGCTTTGATCATAGAAACTCCTGCCTTTCCTAAAGCAATTTTCAAACGCGCTCTGGCATTAAAGATGGACCAGAATGTATGTATGGTTTACAGCCGGAAGAAATGTTTCCAGGATATGGCTGGTTTTGATCTTAAGGCTTGAGGTGTTAATACACGGATGGCAGCCAATAAATTCATGGCCGCTTATAACGTCCTCGTCAATAAGCAGCTGAACCTGATTGCCGGTGTCATTCATCAGGCCCAGGACGCTGACAGAGCCGGGGGTAATGTCCAGAAACTGTTCCATATACTCAAAACCGGCAAAGGAAAGCCGGGAACTGCCGATCTGCTTTGACAGAAGGGCTGTCCGGAATTTTTTTTCGCCGGGCATCATCAGCATATAAAATTTGGTTTTCTGGGCATTGCACAGAAAAAGATTCTTGCAGATCTGAATGCCCAGGAAACGGTCAATGTCATGGCAGGCTTCAATGGTGGAGACAGCCTGGTGATCCAGCCGTTCATAGGGAATATGCAGCCGGTCAAGAATATCGTAGGTGCGGATTTCCTTGGGAAGACGTCCCTCCTCAGTCTGAGGACGTCCATGGTAAAGAACCGGGTCAATGAAAAAGTTATCCATGAGAATTCTCCGTAATTTTTTTGATCTTATTCTATTACACGAAACCTTTTTGATCAAGGTGTTTATAATGCATCTGCCGTAAGAAGAGCCTGTTTTTTCACCCGATCCCGCACCTGCTGCAAAAAGGATTCCGGTCCAAGGACTTTCACCACCGGGCCGAAAGAAAGCACCTGAATCAGAAGTTCCGTTTCCCACCTTTTGTCATAATAAATGGTGCAGCGGTATGTGTTGGAGTTTTCCATCCGCTCCACCTTTTTCTGGTAGCAGGAGAAGTGAAGAAGAGCCCGCTCCAGGGCATTGCGCTTGGTGGAGATCTCCAGTATCAGAGGCTGGGTGCACCCGGTATGATCTAAAAAGCTGTCCACATCCACAGGGGAGGGGAAAATGACGTCTGTCTTTTTGACGGACAGGATTCTGGCTGTATTTAAAAGGTCTATCCGCTGCCTGCCGTTTTTGCATAAGGCCATGGCGTAGAGACGGAATTTTCCATCCCTCTGTCCGTATTCCAGGCGGCATGGCAGCCATGTGCGGGTCAGAATATTTTCCTTCTGGGACAGGTAGGATATGTTCAGAAAACGCCGCTGGCAGACAGCATCCATAATGGCATGCATATGCTCCCTGTACATAACTGAGGAAAACGGATCGCAATCCCGATACTGGTCAAACAGGAAGAAGTCTTGGGAGCGAAAGAGAGGGGCGGCGTCTGAAAGGTACGATTCCAGTTCTTTTAGCTGCTCATCCGTAAAAAACAGCCGGATGCGGGGATCAGGTATCAGCGCCTTAAGCCAGGATTTCTGCAGGCGGGTAAGGGGCTGGGGAAAGGGCGGATTCTTTAAGGCGGAGGAATAGGCCCCGGAAGGGCTTTTATCTTGTTTCAAGAAAGGCCAGTCTCCCTGAATAAGCCGCGGGACCACGGCCAGGACGCTTTCATCGCAGCCGTATGCCCGGGCCAAATACTCAATCTGGCGGCGGGTAAGGGGGCGGCGCATGCTTTCCTCAAGAATCTTGGCAACTACCTGATAATAGCAGGTGTAGAGTTCCGAAAACAGAGTGAAATCATTTGTCTTCATAGCGGTTAACTTCTCCTTCGGCCATATAGCAGGCCTGCATCTTATGCATGTCATCCCAGAACCGCTTTTCCACAGCCGGATTGGAACAGTGAAAAGCGCGGATTCTTCCGGTGAAGCTTTTGGCCCAGGGAAGAAGCTCTTTGGCATCTGTGCAGAGCCGGCTGTATTCATAAAGCCCCGGCGCCAGCCGTTTTAAAGAGCCTCCCCGGCCTTCTCTTTGGAGCCTTGTAAGAATAAAGGCTTCCTCTTTTTCGTCGAATTGTATTTCCATGAAAACAGATTCCGGCTTTTGTGCCTGAAGACTTCCAAAGGATACGCCCCAAACCTGGGGAAGGATCTTTTGGAAAGATTCCATGCAGGCGTCATAGGCATTGTCATGCTCCAGCAGCGCAGCGCTTTGAACAGAGTCAAGGCGGAAGGAGGAAAAGCGGCCTGTATGTCCGTGCATGGCACACACATATCTCCGCCCTGTCTGGGTACTGGTGAGAATCTTTACAGGAAGCACGGTCAAGGTGCGTGTACGGCCGCTTTTTGTGCTTTTTACAGTAATACGAATCCAGCGTTTCTGCTCCATGGCATTTAAGACAGGGAGAAGTATTTCATCTTCCAGGGTGTGAATCAGGTAATCATTGCGGAAACGGAAATACTTATTTTTTTCATTCCAGAAATCTAAAATGGTACTGCCGACAAAACCGAAGGGAGCAATGCCCTGAAAAAAGCTGACAGCCAGAATCAGAGCCGGGAACAGATCCGGGTGGGACTGGGGGAGAGGGGCTGCCCTGGTGTAAAGGTACTGTTTTCCCTGCTTTTTCCGCACCACAAACCCCTCTTTTTCATAGAGGGACAGTTTTCGGCGGATAGTCTGTGTGTCGAAAAGACAGCCGTAGATTTCCTGAATTTCATCGGCAATGGTTTCCAGGCTCCGCAGACGGCCGTCGGCAAGAAGATCGGACAGGAGAAACCGCAGGGAAATGTCATTGTCTGTAAATGTTTTGGATTTCCACGCCTGGTACAGAGGGTTAACAGCCATGCGGCTGGAATCCAGAGTAAGAAATACGGACTTTTTGTGGCCGTTTTGGTCTGTACGTATGTAGTCGGAGAACCAGCTTTCCATGCGCCGGCGCTGGTTGTCATAGGTCCTGCCGCTTTTTTCACGGAAATCCTGCCGGGTTTTAAAGCCATAGATGTAAAAATCACGGACATAGGAGCGTATTTTGTCAAATTGCTTAATCAGTTCTTTGTATTGAGACATAGGCTGCTTTCCTTTGTGTTTCGGGAGAGAAAAATATAATTGCTTTCTGACAATTAGTATACAAAAAGATTTCTATAAAAACAACGGAAAACTTCGCAGCCTTTTTGAAATGAAAAGTCTTTTTGCCTGTGATAGGATAAAGACACCCAAGGGGGTGATGGTTCCGGCTTACAGTTAAGGCTTTTAAGCCTGACGGTGCCGCTGCGCTGCAGTACGGTATGCCGCCGGAGGCATGAATGACGTTCAGTCAGGGGCTGAATTTGTCACAATCCAGGCTTGATTTACGCGGGTTCGAATCCCGCCGGTGAAAACCGTTGCTTAGTGGTTAAAGCGATCAAATGGCACCTGTCACGTGTCCACATGAAGAGGAAGACGTGGAATCCGCCGGCGTATCTGAACTGCGGGAAAGAGGGAAGATGCGGAGCATCTCTTTCTAAACGGGAGAAGAATATGCAGCAGGAACCGGCCAGCGCCGCCTGACAGGCATGTCCAGGCAGCATCCTAGTTCCGGGAGCAGAAAGACAGACGGCTCTGTTTGGCAGAGAACCGAGTGTTTTTTGAAAGCGGGAAGCCGGATGACGGCCAGATTTGCCGGATGGATGGCCCGCATAGGTTTTTGCGGCGGGTTCCGGGTCGGAATCGAAAAGGGAATGAATGGAGGAGGGATACCATGAAATATCAGATTAATCAGAACCAGTGCGGATTTTTGATGAAGGACGGGCGGTTTGTAAGGACTCTTTACAGCGGAACCTACCACTTTATAAAGGCTTTCGGCTACCAGGTGGCAGTGGAAGATATGGAGGGAACCGTAGAGTTTGACAAGGTCCCAAGGGAGATTCTGTTTGAGAAGGATAAAGCATTTGCCGAGAAAGTGCTTCGCATTATGATCCCGGAAGGACATATGGGGATTTTAAAGGAGAACGGCGTGGCTAAGAGGGTTTTGACTGAGGCGGAGTATGTGTTCTGGAATGTGTGGAACCGGTACAGCGTGGAACTTCTGGATATGAGGGAACCGGAGACGGCGGGGCAGGTTAACAAGGCCTATCTGGTGCAGATTCCTTTAAAATACTACAAAAAAGTTGAGATCCAGCCAGGAGAACTGGGAATCCTGTATTACAACAACCAGGTGGTAAAGGAATTGGAGACAGGGACCTACTATTATTGGGTGTATTCCAGGGATGTGCTGTGCAGAATCGTGGATCTGAAAATACGTCCTCTGGAGATTTCCGGCCAGGAGATTCTGACGGCAGACAGGATCGGGGTGCGGGTGAATCTTATGTGTACATACAAGGTGGTGAAGCCGAGAACCATGATTGAAACCATCAAGAATCTGGAGAACCAGGTTTATGCCTGCGTGCAGCTGGTTATCCGGGAGTACATCGGAAAGTATCGGCTGGATGAACTTCTGGAGCAGAAAGGGGAGATCTCCCAGTTCATTTTTCAGAGGCTGAAAGAGGAAGAGGGGGATTACTGCATTGAGTTTTGCAGCGCCGGAATCAAAGACATTATTCTGCCGGGGGAGATCAGGGACATTATGAATACGGTGCTGGTGGCCGAGAAAAAAGCTCAGGCCAACGTGATTACCAGGAGAGAGGAAGTGGCTTCCACCAGATCCCTTTTGAATACAGCGAAACTGATGGACGAGAATAAGACGCTGTATAAGCTGAAGGAGATGGAGTGCCTGGAGCGGATCTGCGCCCAGGTGGGAAATATCCAGGTGGGAGGAGGAGCGCTGCTGGAACAGCTGCAGGCGCTGGTAAGGTAACATCTGGATTATGCATTTTCCGGATAATAATATTGGGCCTGGGCGTGCCAAAGCTCATAGTATTTTCCCTGGGGATCTTGTAGCAGCAGATCATGACTGCCCTGCTGTACAAGGTTCCCCTTGTCAAATACCGCGACCTCATCGCAGAATTTGCAGGAGGAAAGACGGTGGCTGATGCAGACAGCGGTTTTACCCCTGGTAATGGCTCCGAATTTTTCATAAATTTCAGCCTCGGAAACAGGATCTAAGGCGGCAGTGGGCTCGTCCAGGATCATAAAGGGAGCGTCTTTGTAAAGGGCCCTGGCTATGGCGGTTTTCTGGGCCTCTCCCAGAGAAAGCTCTGCGCCCCGCCCGTCCAGATCACGATACAGGAAGGTGGAAAGGCCATGGGGCATAACGGCTTTTTGGTTGGAAAAGCCGGCCTTTTCCAGACAGGAAGACGCCTTAAGGGAATCAAACCGGCATGAGCCAGCTATATTTTCTCCCAGGGGCAGGGCAAATAGTTTAAAATCCTGGAATACTACGGAAAACAGGTCAATGTAATCGACATATTTGTATTTGCGGATGTCAATGCCGTTAAGGAGAATTTCACCTTCTGTCGGATCGTAAAGCCTGCATAAAAGTTTGATAAACGTAGTTTTGCCGGAACCGTTGGCGCCTACTATGGCAAGGCGGCTTCCTATGGGGAATTTCATGTTTATATGGCGCAGGGCATAATCCTGTGCGCCGGGATAACAAAAGGAGACATTTCGGAATTCGATTTCATACTGTCCGTCAGATCGTTTTTCCGTGGTCAGGGTTCCCTGGTACATGATGCTGGGAGCGTCCAGAAACCCGAAGGCCGTTTCCAGAAACCTGCCGTTGGCAGCCATGCGGCCTAAAGCGCCGGAAAGCTGCGAGATCCCCAGGAAGAGATTGGCAATAGCTGCTGTGTACACAACGACATCTCCCAGGCCAAAGGCTCCGGCCCAGGCTTTCAGGCACACGAAAAGGTATATCATGACAGTAAGGACCGCAGATACGGATTGGGAGAGGGCAGCCCATATGCCCATGGGGCCTTTGGCGCAGCGGGCGATTTCTGAGGAAGGGCCAAAGGGAGTATTGCCCTCCATATAAAATTTGGCAATGATTTCTGACTGATTGTATATGCGCATATCCAAGGCCCGCTTCCGGTCTTTGGCAGCGGATATATAGAAATCAGCCATGCGGTTTCCCAGGCGGGTTTTGGGGGCGTACAGGGTCCAGTAATTCTGGGCTTTGTCTGCGCAGAATGAGGAAAACAGGGCAATTAGCAGCATAAGGCCTATTAGGAAGCAGCCGCAGAGAGGATGGTTAAGCAGTGAAAGACTTCCGCTGCCTGGAGGAACCGGGGCAGACAACAGGGGAGCAGCCAGGATAATGCCTCCCAGGATCTGGGCGCAGGCAGCAGTAAATGTTTCAAACAGACTAACGGTTTCATGAATGCCCAGAGATGACCATGCGTCATTCTGAATAATCTGAGAATACAAGCTGTAAGTATCCTGGCTGTCCAGGCGGGTATAATCCAGAGAAAACATTTTGTCCATATAGATTCTGTGGTAAAGACAGGAGGCGGAATCCGCATAATACGTTTTAAAACGCTTTAAAACGGCAGTGAGGAGGCTAAAGGAGGATGCAGACAATACCTGAGCCAGGGCCAGACTGATAACCGTGCGGGGGCTGGAACTGCCTGCCACTTCTGTAATCATGCGGGCTGACAGCCACACAGCCGTGTACAGGTTTAAAGCTGCAGAGGCGGAATGCAGCAGAGAGGACAGAAATAATCCGGGACATAGGTTCCACCATATGGACCAGGCGCGGCTGTTTAAGGTTATGGATTTCAGGAACGATACTGTCTGGTTTTCTTTATCCATGAAAAATTCCTTTCTCCTGATAATATTGGCTTTGAATATGAAACAGGGCTGCATAGGAACCGCCCCGTGCCAGCAGCCGCTGATGGGTGCCTTCTTCCTTAATCCGGCCTTGCTCCAGAAAAAGGATGCGGTCACAGAAACGGGTGGAAGCCAGCCTGTGGGAAATGAAAATGGATGTGTGACCGTCTGTCATCTGACTGTATTTCAGATAAATGTCATGTTCTGCAATGGAATCCAGGGCAGAGGTTGGCTCGTCAAGAATGACAACAGGAGCATTTTTATACAATGCCCGGGCCAGCATCAGCCTTTGGGCCTGCCCTCCGGACAGTTCCAGGCCGTCTCTGTAAATCTGCTTTCCGATTTTTGTATCCAGTCCATTGGAAAGGGACTGGATTTTTTCAGTGAGCCCTGCCATTGACATACATTCCAGAATCCGGCCGGCGTCCATGGGGGCAGGGGTTTGGCAGATGTTTTGCGCCGCGCTGGCTTCTAAAATGGAGAAGTCCTGGAAAACGGCGGAAAACAGAGCGTAGTAATCGCGCCGGTTATACTGGCGGATATCCTCTCCGTTAAGGAGGACGCAGCCTTCTGCAGGGTCTAAAAGGCCGCAGATCAGTTTGATCAAAGTGGTCTTGCCTGCGCCGTTTAAGCCGACGACGGCAAGTTTTTCTCCAGGTGAAACGGTCAGATTCATGTGGGAGATGGTATTTCTTTCACAACCAGCATAGGAGAAGGATACATTTTCCAGCCGGATTTCATAGGAGCGATTTGTGTCTTTTGGCAGATGTTTTCCGTTTTCAAAGAGAAAGGGTTCAGGCCAATGAAGAAATTCCCTGACAACCGACAAATCCAGGCTTTGGCTGTGGAGCCTGGAGAAGCTGTCCATAATTCCTGTTACCCATCGGGAAAAGCCATTGGCAGCGGTGAAGTACAGAAGAAATCCTGATGCGGAAAGCTTCTGGGCCAGGATCAGACGGATAAGCCAGTAAAAGGTAAAACAGCCCTGCAGCAGCATCAGGAAAAAATCCGCACCGTCAGATATGCTGCAGAACTTTTCCCGCTTGGCAAGAAACCGCTGATATTGGCCAAAGGCTGTCTCCCATGTGCGCAGAAGCCATGGCTGAAGGCTGAAAATGCGGATGTCCTTGGCATACTGGCGGCCTGTGGATACCTGGCGGATGTAATCCATAGGCTTTAAACAGGATGCCTCTTCTTTTCGGTGAAGCCAGATCCAACGGATCGTGCGTTTTTTGACCAGGTAACCGCAGACTGATGACGCGGTAATGAAAAGAAGCAGAAAAGGGCTTAGGCCTGACAGCAGAAATGACCAGGCCGCAAAGCTTAGGATGTTGGCGAGAAGATCGGTAAGGGAAGACCAGAAGGCCTCTGTAGGTGATGCGTTGTTCTCGCAGGCTTTGTAGGCTCTGGACTCAAAGCTAATGAAGTCTGTATCCAGGGTGTTGGGATAGGATGTGCGGGTTGCTTTGCCTGCGATTTCCGCGAGAATATGACGGCGGACTGCAATGCGCCCGAACAATGCATTTTGGCGCAAATAGGCTTCCAGGCCTGTAAGCGTCAGAAGGGAGGCGCCGAATGCGGCAATGGTGCCTAAGAGCCGGGAAAGAGGGGCGGCGTTCTCAATTTTTTGTAAGATGACTGGCGCCATAAACAGTTCTGCGGCAGCCTTTGATGCGCATAGGAATGCTAAGGCCAGAACCAGGAATAGGACGGTTTTGGATGTCTGCCAGGCGTTTGAGAACATAAAAAAGGTGCTTTGGAACAGGGAATGGCTTGCTTTTTTTGCTTTTTCCATAGGGTTTACCTCGAAAAATGTCTGGTCATTTCGTCAGACGGAATAGTCCGGAAACCGGTTCCCTAATTTTATCACAAAAAATCGCATTTCGTTTTTTTGGTGATGATTGGCTTAGATTTGGTGATGAATTGCATTGGCTTAAGTTTTAATTACTGCTGGGGGATGAGAATTTCCGTTGTGAATGCTCCGTCCTCGCTGCTGCGGCTGAGATAGCCGTCCAGCCGGCTGATGATATTGTCTATGCGTACAAGGCCGAAACCATGGCCGGTTCCTTTGGTGGTCCGGAAGATTTTTCCTGCCTTTGCCATCTTCTTTCCTGCGGTAAAATTGGTAAAAGAGATATAGAGCTGGGTGTTTTTTATGTCCATGTATACCCGTATCATCCGCTTTTCTTCCGGAAGCCCCATGCTGGCGTCAATGGCATTGTCAAAAAGGTTGCCTAGAATGACACACAGATCAAGCTCTGACATATTTAGTTTTACAGGGATGCAGGCAGTGATGTTAACCGGGATCTTTTTTGAGCGGGCGAGGGAAATCTTGCTGTTTAAAATGGCGTCTGCCATGGAATTGCCTGTTTTTATAACCGTGTCAACAGTATTTAAGTCCGTGTCCAGCTGGTCAAGGTAGCTTTTAACAGCTTCCATGTCTCCCGAGGCGGCGTAGGCTTTCATGGCCTGAATATGATTGCGGTAGTCATGGCGCCAGCCTCGCATCTGGCGGTACATCGTTTCCACTTCCTGATAGTGGATTTCCATTAATTCGCGCTGATATGCGGCAAGTTGTTTGTCTATTTGCCTGGATAGGAAGGACATGATCGTTTCTCCTTGGGTTTACTTTGAAAGTCCCGTATCCTCACGGTAGGTCTGCGCATATGCTGCGCTGACCGAATCACTGCAGCAGGGCTGCGCACGGGTGCGCTGCCCGTAGGTCTCCAAAATGCCCGGTTTTGGCATTTTGCGCGCATCCCCCGGATTTTTTGTCTGGCTTTGGGCGGACATTTAAGTGCGGGCGATAATGGCCCTGTTTAAAGGCTCATAGGCTCCTCTGGGGAGGGGCAGAGCGGTATTGTCTGAAAGGAACACTTCCGTTTTGGTGACCCGGCGGATAAAGGTTAGGTTTACGATTACGGCTCTGCCGATGCGGAAGAAGCGGGTGTCTAAAGCATTTTCGAAATCTTTTAGCGGGCGTTTAACCGTGTAATCCTTTTTGCCGTGGATGGTTACATAGTTTTGGCGGACATCCAGGTAACGGATTTCGTACAAGGGAATCCGGAGCAGCTGGCCGGAAAGGTCAAGGTTAAGACAGCGTTCCATGTGTCTCTTCTTTTCCAATGCCCTATCCAGCACAGAGAACAGTTTTTCCTTGTCAATGGGCTTTAAAAGGTAGTGGAGGGCAGATACGTCATAGCCTTCTGCAAGGTAGTCAGAGTAGCCGGTGATGAATATCAGCTGCATGGTTTCGTTATCCTGGCGGATGCGTCTGGCTAGAGAGACGCCGTTCATAGCCCCCATCTCAATATCCAGCAGGAGAAGATCCAGGGCCTTGTGTTCCGGGTATTGGAAGAGAAAGGATTCAGCGGAAGGGAACTGGTGAACCTGAATCGGGACAGTACGTCTGTCGGCCCAGATGGAAAGGAGGCTGGCCATATAGGCGCAGTCAGAAGGGCTGTCGTCACAGACTGCTATGGAATAAGACATAGGTAGTCACTGCCTTTCTGTATAAGGTATTTTATAGGCACATCTTATCACGGCCGCACGGAATGATCAAGGGGGCTTTGCTGCGGCCGTGCTGGAGGAAATGCGTAAACGTTACTTTTCACGGGGCGCATCTTCTTGTCCGGCTACGCCGAACAAAAGCTGGGGCGTTCGCCCGATGGGGAAAACCGGATGTTCTCAAAAAGGAAATGACAAAGCAGCAGGGATAAGTTATAATAGGGAGACAAATCTCTTATTATGCAGCCTGACAGATGCATAGATGGGAGGACAAAGCAGAAAATATAAGAACCTGCATTTTATATAAAGGAAATAAGAAACTCATGGAAAATAAGCGAGCATTACAAAAACCAGGCAGCTCCAGACAGAAGAAGGCGGCGATTATCAGCGACATGTCCGGATTTGGCCGCTGCGCCATTACAGTATCCCTGCCTGTTATTTCGAAACTGAAGGTTCAGTGCTGTCCGGTGCCTACGGCGATTTTATC
Organism: uncultured Hungatella sp.; assembly: GCA_947089145.1. Classification (GTDB taxonomy): domain Bacteria; phylum Bacillota; class Clostridia; order Lachnospirales; family Lachnospiraceae; genus UBA3402. The sequence continues at coordinate 19,241 of CAMUJH010000058.1, forward strand.
AAATCATACGGCGTATCCCAGCTTTTATTTTGATGACTATACGGAGCGCATGAACGATTATATAGGAGAGTGGAAAAAGCTGGGGCTGACTTTTGACGGTATCGGAACCGGCTTTTTAGGTTCCAGACGGCAGATAGAGATTGTCAGGGAGTTTATACAGGATTTTTGCAGAGAGGATACAATTGTTCTGGTGGACCCGATTATGGGTGATAATGGGAAGGCTTATGCCACTTATACAGAGGACATGTGCAGGGAGATGAAACGTCTTGTGGCCTGTGCGGATATTGTGACGCCTAATGTGACGGAAGCCTGTATTTTGACGGACAGATCTTACCATGAGGGGCCGTGGAGGGAACAGGAGCTGCGGGCTATGGCAGAGGACATCGGTGAGAGAGGGCCGTGGAAGGTGGTGATTACAGGAGTCCCTATAGGCAGCTACATCGGGAATTTCTGTTATGATAAGGGCAAACGCAGGGACGGCGAAGCGTATGCCTTGCGGAAAATAAAGAGAGTGGGGGAAACCCGGTGCGGAACCGGAGATATTTTCGCCTCCATTATTTTGGCGGATGCGGTTAACGGGGTGCCGTTGGATAAATCAGTGCAGAAGGCAGCAGGATTTATAAAGGAATGTATCAGGGAATCCATAAAAATGGATGTGCCTTTGACAGACGGTGTTTGTTTTGAGGAGGTTTTGGACAGACTGAAGGCATAATTGAGACGGAAGCCGTTTATCAACAGCGGCTGGATATCAATGGGATACAGATTGTGATGAAAGGAGGAGTACATAAAGATGCCCATGAAAAATCTCAGCACATTATGTTACCTTATACGGGACGGAAACTATTTGATGCTTCACAGAACAAAAAAGAAAAACGACGTAAACAAGGATAAATGGATTGGGGTTGGAGGCCATTTTGAGGAAGGGGAGAGCCCGGAGGAATGCGTATTCCGGGAGGTCAGGGAGGAAACCGGCTATACGCTTACGTCGTACCAGTACAGAGGCCTGGTAACCTTTGTATCCGGTGACGGCGTGACGGAATACATGTCTTTGTTTACGGCGGACGGGTTTGAGGGCGAACCTTGCGCCTGCGACGAGGGAGAATTGGAGTGGGTGCCTGCAGAGAGCATACAGGATCTTAACATATGGGAGGGCGACAAAATTTTCTTTCGGCTGCTGGATGAAAACGTACCCTTTTTTTCTTTAAAACTTGTCTATGACGGCCGCAGCCATTTGATACATGCCGCCCTTAACGGACAGACATTGAAACTTGAACGCCCCAGCTTTTGTTCGGTGTAGCCGGACAGGAAGATGCGTCCCGTGAACAGTAACTATAAGACAGATGGATGGAGGAAGAATCCGGCGGCAGCACTGGACGGGCTGTCGGTTATGTGATAACATGGTAAGAAACTGCGGCAGAATCCGCAGTGTAGGGTAAACAGAGTGCAGGAGGTATTGCAATGTATGAGTCGGGGGAGAACTATCTGGAAACTATTTTGATACTCAAGGAAAAACAGGGGCTTGTCCGCTCCATTGATATTGCCAGAGCGCTGAACTTCAGTAAGCCCAGCGTCAGCAGGGCCATGGGAATTCTGAGAGAGGACGGGTACATCGTAATGGAGCCTGGAGGCGAAATTGAACTGACTGAAAAGGGAAGGACGAAAGCGGACGGGATCTATGAAAGGCACAGGCTCCTGACGGAGTTTCTTCAGAAAGTCAGCGGAGTGGATGCCGGTCTGGCAGAAGAGGATGCCTGCAAGATGGAGCATATTATCAGTGATGAAACGTTCCAGGGCATTAAGCGGTTTATGAGAGACATGCTCCAGAAGGAATCCGGTTAAATCTTGACTTTGCAGGAGGTTTGTGACAAAATAAACAATTAGAGCGTGTTTGGGAAGGAATCGTTTTTCGGACGCACTCTGGAAAGAAGGGAAAAATCATGACGAAGATTGACATTATTTCCGGTTTTTTAGGGGCCGGGAAGACAACATTTATTAAGAAGCTGCTGGAGGAGGCTATTTCCGGAGAGCAGGTGGTGCTGATTGAGAATGAGTTTGGCCAGATCGGCATTGACGGCGGTTTTTTAAAGGATGCAGGCATTGAGATCCGGGAGATGAATTCCGGGTGCATCTGCTGTTCTCTGGTGGGAGATTTCGGAAAGTCCCTGGAGGAGGTGCTGACAAAATATAAACCGGATCGGGTAATTATTGAGCCGTCAGGCGTGGGAAAATTGTCTGACGTGATGAAAGCGGTGCGGGATGTGGCCTCTACGGTGGATGTAAGGCTGAACAGCGCGGTAACGGTGGTGGATGCATCCAAATGTAAAATGTACATGAAGAATTTCGGGGAATTCTTTAACAATCAGATTGAGAATGCGGGAACCATCGTTTTAAGCCGGACGGATGTGACGGATGCCGGAAAGGTGCAGAAGGCAGTGGAACTCATAAGGGAACACAATCAGGCGGCGGCTGTCGTGACTACGCCATGCAGCCAGCTGACAGGGGAACAGCTTCTCGAAATTATCGAGAAGCCGGATACCATGGCAGAGGATCTGATGAAAGAAGTGGAGGAGCACCGCCGCCATCATCATGGACATGATGACGGATGCGGAGAACACGCTCATGAGCATCACCACCACCATGAGGAAGATGAAGGGTGCGGATGCGGAGATCATGGCCATCACCATGGAGAGGATGAAGAGTGCGGGTGCGAAGCTCATGAGCATCACCATCATCATGGAGAGGATGAAGAGTGCGGATGCGGGGGTCATGAGCACCACCATCATGAAGAAGGCAGTGAAGGCCACAGCCATCACCACGGCCATGACGGGGAATGTAGCTGCGGATGCCATGATCATGACCATCATCATGCGGATGAGGTGTTTTCCAGCTGGGGCATGGAAAATGTGGGACCGTGCAGCAGAGAAAAGCTGGAGGAGATTCTGGATGAACTGGCTAACGGCAATGCCTATGGCGATATATTGAGGGCAAAGGGTATGGTGCCAGGCGACAATCCGGAAGGGTGGTACTATTTTGATTTGGTGCCTGATGAGTTCGAGATCCGCACCGGAAAGCCGGATTATACAGGAAAGGTCTGCGTTATCGGCGCAAGGCTCAGGGAAGAGGAACTGAATAAAGCATTTGGCAGGAGTTGATAGATATGGGACCAGCAATCGAAGACGATATTATGCCGCTGTTTTTAATCAATGGGTTTCTGGAAGCGGGGAAGACGGAGTTTCTTCAGTTTACTATGGAGCAGGAATATTTTCAGACAGACGGCAAGACCCTTCTCATTGTCTGTGAGGAGGGGGATACAGAGTATGACCAGGAACTGCTGAAGGCCACCAACACTACCATGGTGACCGTGGGGGAGCCGGAGGAAGTGACGCCTGAGAAACTGACAGAACTGGAACTGCTTTACAATCCGGAGCGGGTGCTTATGGAGTGGAACGGCATGTGGAATCAGGATGAGCTTCGGCTTCCAAAAGACTGGACCATATATCAGCAGGTGACCATTATTGACGGGTCCACATTTGACTTGTATGTGAAGAATATGAAACCCCTTTTAGGGGCAATGGTGCGGGGGTCGGAACTGATTATCTGCAACCGCTGTGACGGGATCGAGGACTTGGAAGGATACCGGAGGACGCTTCTGGCCATGAACAATAAGGCGGAGATCGTATTTGAAGATGAGGAGGGAGAGATTTCCCAGGTATCAAAGGCAGACCTTCCCTATGATATGACGGCAGAGGTTATCACGATTCCTCCGGAGGCTTATGGGATCTGGTATATAGACTGTATGGATAAGCCTGACAGATATCGGGGAAAAGTGGTGGAATTTACAGGTATGGTATTGAAATCGCCAGAATTCCCTAAGAATTATTTTGTACCGGGACGTATGGCTATGACCTGCTGCGAGGCGGATATGACGTTTCTGGGATTTGTGTGCAAGGCCAGAGAAGCCAGACATTTGGAGACAAGGCAGTGGGTTCGGGTCCGGGCCAGAATCGAGTATGAGGAATGGCAGGATTACGGCGGTGTAGGTCCGGTGCTGCATGCCTTATCCGTAAAGCCGGATACAGGGATTATTGAAGTGGTACAGTTTTAGACGTGTATGGAAAGCAGCTCCGTTTTTATATTTAAAAAAGAAGAGGGCGTCGCAAAATCATCCAAACGGGTGATTGAGCGATGCCCTCTTTTTAGCGGCGCGGCAGGTATATGATGGTTATATGCCGCATAAACGGCGGCATGCATTCAGGGATGCCAAATGCGTCCGTCAGACTTTTATGTGTGGTATACGTCCACCGCCGGGCGTATGGTGATTACTCCCAAACTACAGGGGTGGGACGGTTAGGTGAGAATACGTCCTCAGCCCGGAACAGATCGTCAAGTTTCCTTTTGGAGGCGTCGTCTCCGGCCACAATGTCCATCCACATGCGGTAGCCGTCCAGATTGCGGCGGCCCTGCCGCAGAAAGTCAGTTCCAATCTGAACCCAGTACTGGCTGGAGTCCACATTGCAGAAGTAGGAGAACCCTAAATTTTTCAGATAGCGAAACCGTTCGTTATCGTTCTGGTAAGGATGCCAGTCGCCAACGTCTGCGCCGAAGGGAAACAGGATAATGTCTGTTGGGCCTATGAGGGTTCTGACTTCATTGTCCCATTTATCACAGTCTGCCTTAAACTTATCCCAGTCAATGGTTCCCAGGTCGCGGTGCCCCCAGCTGTGGGAAGCCAGTTCCCAGCCGTTGTCCCGCATGCACTGGGCTACTGCAGCGGCAGTCTGGCGATCCTGCTCATAGGTGGGGGAATCGCTGTAGGAAGCAGCTGTACGGTATCCCAGGATTCCCTGGTAACCGGTAAACGCAATGACAGCTCTGGCTCCTTTGTAGGAGAAATCCGGGTGCTCCTGAATGTAATCTTCCAGGATGGGAACCAGATCAAATGCTCCTGTCTGGACTGTGCCGTCGTCCATCTTCATCTCACATGTAGGTTTTCCGTCTTCGCCAATGACCATGCGGGTAGCAAATCCGTCTCCCTCCATGTACTCATAATAGCACACATCATCCTGGGACATGACAAATGGCTTTTTGCCTTCCGGAAGAAGGATGGACTTGCGGGTCATCTTGGTGCCATCCTCAGTGGCGGCTATCTCCGCCATATCGTGGAGGCGTACCAGAACATAACCTTTGTCATGCATGGAATCAAGGATTTTCAAAAACTCGTCCTTGGTAGTCATAACTTGGTTATAACCTTTTTCATCTGCATCCCCGTCAAATGCCTTGGACTCGTCTATAACCAGGGTATGGAAAAATACGTGGGTAACCTGGGAAATGTCACAGGGCTTAAGCGTTGATTTGACGGCCTCATACTCTGCTATGGCTTCATCGATTCTCTGGTCGCTTCCATAGTATTCGGAAGTCTGAAGAACCTGAATAGCACGGTCATAATCATAGCCGGCGGCAATCCGTCCGGCGTCTTCAAGAAGGCTGTCTATCGGGGCGTTAGCAATATCTGGTTCTGTGAAGATCTCAATGTCAGAAGGGGACTCAGCAGGGCCTGAGGCCCCGGTTTCACTTGTCTGAGGGTCGGAATGCAGGGTAGGCGGCGTATCTTTTCCTAAAAAATGACGTCCCAGCATCCAGCAGAAGACGGAAAGAAACACCAAAAGCAGAACAATAATTATAATAAGGGGAAGCCTGTGTAAAAAATACTGCTGCCGGCGCTTGGAGGAGCCGGGGCGGTAATGGCTGCGGTTTATGCGCTGATTCATGAAAGACACCTCTAAACTATATAGTGAACGCCTTTTAAAAGGCGGCTGTAGGTATAAAAAATAGGTTTCAAAGTGATTTACAGTATACCACAGGGAGTCGAATTATGTAAATGGGAAAGTAGGAGAAACCAGAAATATAATGGAATCATAATAAAAGGATAAAACATGATTAAGAAATGTAATAAACAGGCAAAGGAACGTAACAAAAAGAGGGCAGAATGTAAAAGCAGACAGCAGGCTTGCCCTGTGTTTATCGGGACGCATATGCTTTTGGCTGTGCTGTAACCGAATACAGCGGCACCCTGTTTGGCAATTCTGGAAAATCCGCTGCAGTATTAAGACATATTGGCATGGAAATAGTAATAGATAAACACAGGGAAACCATACATTAGTAAGAGAACAGACCAGATATTGGAGGTTATTTATGAGGAAGCTTAAGAGATGGATGGGGGTATGGATAACGGCGGCTGCTTTGGCAGGTAACTGCCTGCTTCCCGCTGCGCCTGTGATGGCGTCAGAGCCGGTTATGGTAGCAGGGAGTGACATGGCCAGAGGAGTTTTGGAAAAAACGCTGGAGGAAGGGGAGAACGGGGAGGAAGCTGCGGCAGTGTCCCAGGGCGGACCGGAGATTCAGGCTCCGTCTGCTATTTTAATGGAAGCGTCAACAGGGCAGGTGGTCTATGAGAAAAATGCCGACGAACCCAGAAGTCCGGCCAGCATTACAAAGATTATGACTCTGATTTTGATTTTTGATGCTTTGGAAAGCGGACGAATCCACATGGCCGACCAGGTTACTACCAGCGCATATGCGAAATCCATGGGAGGCTCCCAAGTGTTTTTGGAAGAGGGTGAGGTACAGACAGTGGAAACTTTGATTAAGTGTATTGTTATCGCTTCGGGAAATGATGCCAGTGTGGCAATGGCGGAGTACATAGCAGGTGACGAGAAGACATTTGTGGACATGATGAACCAGAGAGCCCAGGGGCTGGGCATGGCGGCAACCCATTTTGAGGATTGCTGCGGCCTGACAGAGTCAAAGACTCATGTAACCTCTGCAAGGGATATTGCCCTTATGTCCAGAGAATTAATTAATCATTACCCGGAGATTCACAACTATTCTACCATATGGATGGACACGATCACCCATGTGACAAAACAGGGTACGAAAGAGTTTGGGTTGTCCAACACTAACAAGCTGTTAAAAATGGCAACCAATTTTCAGGTAACGGGGCTGAAAACCGGTTCTACGTCAATAGCAAAGTATTGCCTGTCTGCCACGGCGGAAAAGGACGGAGTGAGGATGATCGCTTCAATTATGGCTGCCCCGGATTATAAGGCAAGATTTTCCGACGCCGCAGCGCTGCTGAATTATGGCTATGCCAACTGCAGGCTTTACGAGGATAAAGAGCCTCTGGCCCTGCCTGGGATGCCGGTGGAAAATGGCGTGGAAGATGTGGTAGACTTGCGGTATGAAGGAACATTTTCCTATCTGGGACTTCACGGGGAGGATTTTGATGCCATGGAAAGGACGCTTGTGCTGTCAGAATCTCTTCAGGCCCCTGTGGAGGAAGGACAGACCGCAGGCGTGCTGGAGTACCGGATAGGGGGAGAGAAGCTGGGAGAATTGCCGGTGGTCACAGCCGGGAGCGTCAGGGAGGCCAGGTTTGGAGATTCTGTGAAAAAGATGTTTGGCATATTATTTATGAAAGAAACAGGAGGGAGGACGGATATTCCGATGGAAGAGAACCAAATGGGCGACGGGAAGGAAGAGAAAGGGGAGCAGGAAGACGGAATGGAAAAAGCGGGGGAGCAGGCTGAAAGCAATGGCGGCGTTATGGAAGGAGGGAAAGAAGAAAAAGAGACAACAGGTTAAAAGGGCAGAGGGCGGGAATGAATTTTCAGACACGCTCTGCTGCAAGGGGCATACGTTTTTGCGATAAATATTTTTGCGATACGTTTTTTGGCCATGGAATCAAGGCGCTGCAGCCTGTATCGTCGGGAGCTGTGTAAAGTAGGAACTTTGGGGGCTTGCAGCAGAATTCACTTAACTAAGTGACATTGGTTCACTTTATGCCATGCCCAGCGCTGCCTGGCATGGAGGATGCATGTAATGGCAGCGAACCAGGCCGCCCATCGCCGCAGGCGATTTTTAATGGCGGTCTGGGTTACAGTTCGCTGGGGACCAGTGACCTGTACTTTTTGAAAAATTGGAGAAAAAATGGAGAAAAAATCGGGAAAAAAATACTTGCATTGGAAATATTTCTATGGTATCATTTTTAAGTTGACAAAAATCACGTCTGTTGATTCTGCGGGTGGTGCCTGTATCAGGTTCCCAAGGAAGCATAAGATGCAGATGGAAGAAAAACCAACGGAGGTAATAACATGAGCGTTATTTCTATGAAACAGCTTTTGGAAGCTGGTGTGCATTTCGGCCACCAGACAAGAAGATGGAATCCTAAAATGGCTCCATACATTTACACGGAGAGAAATGGCATCTACATTATCGATCTGCAGAAGTCTGTAGGAAAGGTGGACGAGGCTTATCAGGCAGTGTCTGATATTGTGGCCAACGGAGGAACCATTCTTTTTGTTGGAACGAAGAAGCAGGCCCAGGACGCTATTAAAACTGAGGCTGAACGTTGCGGCATGTTCTATGTAAATGAAAGATGGCTGGGCGGCATGCTGACCAACTTCAAGACGATCCAGAGCAGAATCGTAAGACTGAAAGAGATTGAGACAATGGCAGAGGACGGCACATTTGACGTACTGCCCAAGAAGGAAGTTATTCAGATTAAGAAGGAATGGGAGAAGCTGGAAAAGAACTTAGGCGGTATCAAGGAGATGAAGAAGCTCCCTGACGCTATCTTTATTGTAGATCCTAAGAAAGAGAGAATCTGCGTTCAGGAAGCGCATACTTTAGGTGTTCCGCTTATCGGTATCTGCGATACCAACTGTGATCCGGAAGAACTGGATTATGTAATCCCAGGCAACGACGATGCTATCAGAGCCGTGAAGCTGATTGTGGCAAAGATGGCAGATGCAGTAATTGAGGCAAAACAGGGTGAAGCAGTTGATGTCTATGAGGAAATTGCAGAGGCAGAAGATACTGTAGAAATGTAAATTCCGGCAATGCTTCAATCTGTGGATAACGGGTTGAAGCATTTCTGATTTACTGATAAATTAATTAATAACTTCTCGAAATCTCAATGAATGAGATTCCAACTGAAAATTGACAACTGAATATCGTGCAGGAGAAGAAATTAGAGAAAAATGGACATAAACATTGGACATAGCGGGTACTATGCCTTGAAAAATCTTATGGAATCGCTTAAGATATCATTATTAGGCGGCTAATCCTAATAATGATTCTTGAAATGCCTTAGTCGATGGCATTTCCCAGGCATCAAGATGTTGTAGCATCATGATGCCGTAGAGGCGGCAGT
>CAMUJH010000059.1 GCA_947089145.1 uncultured Hungatella sp.
AGGTATTGAATTTTCAAGGTGCATAGCTAAAATTTATATGCGAAGTTTGAGTTATTCATATTTTCAAATTTTTATGCAATTACCATATGAGAGCTGTTAAACATCGATTTCAGCAAAAAATACCGTACTCTGGGAGAGATAAAAAAGGTTCTGGGAGATGTGAAAAGGGGAGGAAAAACACAACCATAAACAGTAAAATAAGGAAGGCCGCAAGCCACGGATTTACCGTGGTTTGCGGCCTTAAAAGAACATTAGTTCTGCAAAAGTCAGGCTACCACAGTTTCCTGCAAAACAGCAACTACTACTTATCTGACAGGGAAAAATCCTGGAATTCATCTTTGAAATGAACAGGCTGGATGAGATCATCCGAATATGTGCGGGAGTCAAGATTATAAAGGGCGTTGAGAAAGCCTCCTTGGGAGACAAGGAAAGAGATAATCATCCCAGAGGAAGCTTTCTGCGCCTTAAGAATTTACCCATTCAGAATCCCCATAAACTCTTCGCCGGTAATGGTTTCTTTTTCATACAGGAATTTTGCCAGTTTGTCCAGCTTTTCCCGGTTTTCCGTCAAAATTCCTTTTGCTTTCTCATGCTGTTTTTTCACCAGCTCCACCACCTGCAGATCCACTCTCGCCTGAGTTTCAGCGGAACAGGCTAAAGCCGCATCGCCGCCCAGGTACTGATTGCTTACGGTTTCCAAAGCTACCATGTCAAAGTCCTCACACATGCCATAGCGGGTAACCATGGCCCGTGCCAGCTTGGTAGCCTGTTCAATGTCATTGGAGGCCCCCGTGGAAATCGTGCCGAAAATGACTTCTTCCGCAGCCCGGCCGCCAGTGTAGGTGGCAATCTTATTTTCGATTTCCTCTCTGGTCATCAGGTAGCGGTTTACTGTCCTCTACCTGCATGGTATACCCCAATGCGCCATATTCCCGCCACTATCAGTTTCGGACAGATGTATAGACAGAATTGAAACATTGAACATACTCTCAATGTTGTACTAGATTTTTTACTTTTTCTCTTGGACACAAAAACAGCGGGGATGTCCGCATATGACTTCCCCCCTATTTTTGTGTCAGGACTTCCATCCTCTCCGAAGTCAGGCACTGCAACTGCTTGGCCAGCTTTTCTTTGTCCAGGGTCTTCCTCCCGCAGTTCTCCAGCAGCAGTCCCACAATTTCATAGGTGCAGAAATCCGGCATAACTTTCGCATCGCCGAGAGGCAGGTTCAGATTGAATTCCTGATACGCAAATATCTTCTGAAGATAGGAGCGAACCGCATTCACAAATATCTTCTCAACTTGTTCCCTCCTCTGGGAGTGAAGGAGCTTCTGCAAAAGCATATCCGCTTCGGCAGATGCTTCGATAAATGTATGCATAGCATTCTCCATGGGCTCCTGGCTTGCTTTCTGCTTCAAAATTTCTTCAAATACCTGCTGCACGGACCACTCGATCACCTCTAAGATATCTTGAAAGTGATAGTAGAACTTCTGACGGGAAATGTGACAGGCCCTCCACCAAATCTTTGACTGTGATCTTATCTACACTTTTGGTTTTGGAAATCTCCAGAAAGGCCCCAGCAATAGCAGCCTTTATATTAGCTGGCATATATATCACTCCTTTAGGATTTGATTTTAGCACAGCGCCCTGCACTTGTCCACTCATTATTTAGGTTCCTCTGGCTAAAAAGGCCGCATTTTGTGGGAGCATTTACCCGATCAACACAGTCTTGCCATCAAATGCAAACCCGAGCTTGCGAATCCTGTCTTTCTCAATCCCCTTTGCCAGAAGGGCTGCCTCATACCTCTTATCTTCAATCAGCTTCCGGGCCGCTTTCACCGTATCTTCCAGGGTCTTTTCCCGTTTCGGCTTTCGAACCTTGAATTCCAGAACGAATGCCGGGTCCTCCTTCCTCTTCGGCTCCAGAACCACATCATACCTTCCAAAACCGCTCTCCCTGTTGGAGGTTATGATGTAGCGCTTCGATAAATCTACCATAAGTCCCAGGACGAAACCATGGTAGAACCGCTCTGGATCTGCTCTTGAAGGATTCTTTCCCGTATCGAAATAGCCAAAGGACTGGAAGGCCACATCGTTTATAAAGTCATTCATGGCCTCAACGTCATCCAAAAGCAAGGCCTTAATAAAATCGTTATAAGCCGTAAGGGAGTCGGAAAACCACCCATCGATCATCTGCTCGAACATTATCCGCACTTCTTTGTTCGTCAGTGCCAGGCCGTATTCCACCGTCCCGTCATGCTCGGATGTCCGAATCTCTTCCACCTTCAGATATCCACCGGCTAACAGAAGACTCCACACAGCGGAGAGCTTACTGTCCAGCTGACTGAATACAATCTGGTCATCGATCCTGGTCCACAGCATTTTATGATTTAAAAGATCTTCCATAGTGATCTTGATACTCTTGTCCCCCTCTTGTATTAACTTGTTGACCAGGCTGTTGCTGCTGGTGTTAGCCCAGTAAGGGGCAAATACTTTTTTGTCCAAAAAATTTAAAATAGACCATGGATTGTAGATATCTTTTCTGTTGCCAAATGTAAACCCATCATACCATAACCTGACGTTCTCCTCCTGATGGGAGAGCCCGAATTCCTCCAATGCATCTGTCAATTCCTTTTGGGTAAATCCAAAACTGTCCGTATATCGGTCGGTTGTAGTGGTCACCACCTGAAGATTATTCAAATCAGAGAATATGGACTCCCGGCTAATCCGCATAATGCCCGTCATAATAGCCCTCTCCAGATATGAATTGGTCTTAAATGCAGCATTAAACAGATTCCTGATAAAATCCGCCATCTCCTGCCAATATCCCCGGACATACGCCTCCTGCATCGGAGTATCATATTCATCCAACAGGAAGATAACCTTTTTCCCGTAATGTTTGAATAGGTACTTTGACATGAGGTTCAGTGACGAAGCGGCCTCACCCTGATCTATATGCTCCGCCGCTTTTCGAATGGCTTCTTTCTCCGGCGCTACCAGCTTCTGGCTGTCTGACAAATAATAAAAATCAATATATAATTCTTCGATCAACTGACATATCCTTCTCCTGGCGCTTTCAAAGTCAGTTTCCTTCACGCTGGCAAACGACAAGCTGATAACCGGATATGTCCCCTGAAGCCTTCGGTACTCCTCCTCTTTCCATATGGCAAGCTTTTCAAATATTTTGCTTTCTTCAGCATATTTCACTGAAAAGAAGTGCTCTACCATATTCATATTCAAAGTCTTACCAAACCTTCTGGGTCGGGTGATCAGCGTCACATCATCATTGTTCTCCCACCACTCTTTGATAAACATGGTTTTATCCACATAAAAGCAGTTTCTCACTATGATTTTTTCAAAATCCTGTATCCCGATTCCCACACTTCGCGCCACCACAACACATCCTTTCCCTTCCCGGCTGATTTTAACCCGATTTTAACACATCAAAATTTGACGTAATCACATATCGGTTATCCAGTCCCGTATCATCTTCTCAAATGTAATACGGACTTCCTTATTGGTCAAACTCAGCTCATATTCCTCTATTCCAAATTCCTCATTGAATTGGTAACTGTCTGCTTTCAGATATCCGCTTGCCAGAAACAGGCTCCACACAGCGCTCTCGCTGCAGGAAACGTTACTTCTTTCACGTCAGCAAAACTAAGAGCAATCACCGGATAAGCCCCCTGAAGTTTGCGATACGTTTTATCATTCCATATAGAGAAAACTTCAAATATATTCCCTTGCCCTTTATATTCTACAGAGAAAAAACGCTCCATCATACTCATATTCAGCGTCTTTCCAAAACGTCGGGGACGGGCAATCCAAAGTAACCACATCCTGATTTTCCCACAACTCCCGAATGAACTCTGTTTTGTCCACATAAAAACAGCCGCTTGTGATCATATGGGTAAAATCCTGATGTCCGATACCAATGATTCTTGCCATAATTGTTTATGCCCCTTTCTTCTATACATAGTATAACGAGTTTTCCCAGGCAATTCAATGTTAAACGAGTGTATATACAGAACTTTTATGATACAGAGGAAAAATATTCTATTACAAAATGGTCCTTAATTACCGTAAAAAAGCTGGGAGCCATGATTGCTATGGCCTCCAGCTTTTAAGGGAACTTAATGGTATCCAAGTATATGGTGCATCAACTAATTTGTATTCACGCTTTTAATTTTTATGCAATTACCATTTAAAGCTTTTTTACGCATTAAGTATTTTTGATGGTAATGCCATAATTCATCTGCTGGTTCTGGTACCAGTGTTCAAAGCAGGGCGCAATCAAAAAAGTCATCTGGGAAGAGACTGCCAGGAAAGATTCTGAAATTTCTCTTTTCTGTTCCGTCCATAATATTTATGTTAATCACTGGTCAGCGCTCTGCAGCGGCTTTGTTTTGATGCTTTTAAATCAACCTATATAAAATTTTCAAAGTTCACAAATTTTTATTTGACTTTTTTTTGCTGGCTGAAGCTCCTTTTTTTCTTATTCGAATCTGTTCGGGGTGTTCCTCTGCATACTTTCTGCCAGCATAATATTGTTCTTTTGCCATTTTTCCCACCTCTGCAAGAACTTTTGGATCTTTGGATTCAAGCTGTTCTAGTGTAATACTCCCGGCAGATAGTTTTTTCAATATACCAATTGTTGTGTTCCCTAACGCGTATGTAATGGCAAACCCTATTATGGCGCCTGCTAAAACAGCCACCCCTTCACTTAGCCCTGCCGTAAATGGAGCCGCTGCCAATGCCAAAGCTTTCATTGCTTCATTGAAAACTACCGGCCCGCCAATGCTTCCAATTAATGGAACCGCTAACTCTGTCAACGCCTTAATGACTTTTTCTTTATCATAATTTCCAATCTTTGACTTTTTAAAAATAATATCGTAAATATGTCCGGCCATAAAAGCTTCATTTGCTGCAAGAGCTGCTATATCAGCTCCAGGAAGCGCAATAGCGGCAACTTCCATGGCAGCTATTCCTGAATAAAAAATCACCCATTTCTCTGCAGTATCACATGCAATTCTTAAGCTGCTTATTTTAGCATTGGCAATTTTATCAGCGCGATTCATGAGCGCCTCTTCAAAAATTAACTCTACTACTTCGTCAAGCCCATATGCCGGAATTGTAAATTTGCCGCCATATACAGGCATCTCATAACAAAGAACAGGACAGAAATGGTTATTTCTCAGCACACACCCCGCTTCTATTAATTGCGATGCTACTTTCTGATGATAAGCATCGCTATCCCAAGTATCGGGAGAATTTGAATACTGTGTAAAAATTATATAGACAGGAATTTTCATCTTATTGGATAAATGTGCTATAAATTTTGCTTCATCCACTTCAAATCGTTGTGCTCCCTGATAACAAACACAATACAGTACAGCGTCAATCATCTTGTTACCATCCATCGAAGCCTGCAACTCCTTTATTTTTTTGCAGAAATCTTCTATAGCTTTCTTTACCTGCCCTTGTTTTATTTCAAACCCTGGCGTATCATAGCAAATCATTGATGATCCCGGCACCGTATAAGATGTAATATCAATTGATATCGGTTTACCAATACCAGTTTTTCCGACCTCGGCCCCAATCAGATGGTTAATTAAAACAGTTTTTCCAACACCTGCTTTCCCACATACCATAACGTTTACTAACATTTTCTCATCAACATTCATTTTTTCTCCCTCCTGCTTCTGAAAACTCAACTCTTTTTAAATGAGCGCTTGATTATAAAGCACTGACTCCCTTTGCAAACATCACCTCCAATTCTTCCAAATACCGTTTTTTCCATTTCAACCTTCCTCCTTTTTCTTTCTTGAAAATAATCCCATGATCAATGCCCCTCAATATTGTCTGCAAATGGAGCCGATGTATTGATATTGATGGAGTAATACCCATCATCGGTTTTATCCACATGGCAGCTTTCTTCATCAAATGTGTAGTATTTTGACATACGATCCTCTATTTCATCTTCCTGCATTTCTGTTGAAAACAGGACTGAGGACAGACAGTCAACATGGTTTCCTGTTCCTGATGTATTCCCGGTTTCTGAATATACGTTTATGATCACAATGTCTGAGATCTCTTTTTCTAAATTTTCCTGTAATGTATTGGTTTGTTTCCAGGTTGCCATATGGTTTGCCCACATGCCAAAAATCTCATATGCCGTCCAAATGACTGCCAGCATACACGGCAAGAATAAAATGAAGAACCCTGATCTTTTCAGCCGCCTCATGTCAGATCTCCTTTGCGGTGAGGTATTTTAATCTTCTTTATGTGCAATTTCCTTTCCTCAAGGCAGTCAAGAAAAGTGCTGCTTGCATCCAATCCAAAATTCTGCGTACCTGTCAAAATGCAAAAGGAAATTCAACTTCTTCTCCCGCAGAGAAAACAGACTCCCCTGATGTCTCAGTAACTTTGAAACTTGCGAAATCCCATCTGTTAATTTTGATGATTCCTTTTACGCTTCCGTCATCTGATGTGAAAGCCAGATCTCCGTTTCCGCTATCAGTGAAGGTTCCTCTTATTTCACCCTGTCTGTAAATGGAGATGATCGCTTCATCATCTCCTTCCCAGCCCTGCCGGGTGATCAGAGAGCTGTATACGCTGCCAGTTCCCTGATTGTCTACAAACAAACCGTACTTTGCTGATATCTCCGGCATGACAAAGGATTCCCCGTTTATCTTAGCTAACTCATTTGCAAGAACATAAGATCGGTTCCGGGTAATCTCCTCCAGAAAGGAGTTCTGAAGGAGAGGATACATGCTGCCGTTTTCTTCTCTGGTGCCAATGCTCAGTAATGTCACTTCTTCCTTCATGGCCACCCAGTTCCTTTGTTCTGCGAGGAGCTTTTCCTTTGTCTGCTGATCTGCTGAATTGCTGAATCTGCTCCAGAGATTATTTAATTCCGTATCCCATATTACAAAAAACCATCTTGACGATACATTCATTTCTATCTGGGTCTGGGCTGCCTCTGCCAATGGAGTGTACTTTTGGATAATCTTCTCAATATTCTCCAATTCCTTTTGCAGTGATGCTGAATCTGACACCACATAATCCACGTCCGCCTTGATATCCTCAGAATAGTCATAGAAGAAATCGATTTCCAGTTTATCATTCCATTCAACGTCGTCGCTTTCTCTGACTGCTGAACTGGATCGCTCTTCAGCTTGAGAAAATTCGCTTTCAGCGCTCAGATCAGTACTTGATGCTCCCTCTTTGCCACAGCCGGCGAAAAGTCCGACCGTTAATATGAATGTCATTATATAAATTCTTCTTTTCATATGTCATAGACACCCTCTTTCTTCATCCCCATGCTTCTTCTAATGAACTGATACGGAATCAATCCGACCAGACACAATCAACGATGTCACAGTCAGCCTTAACAAATTTTTCATCTATAAAAACAGCGGCCCAACCATGGTCTTCTTCCCATGGGCAATGAAGGGTCGATATTACACAGACTTTTTTTGTGCAGCTTCGTGACAATTGGAAACTGTCCTTGAAAAATCAGCGGTAAATAATAGCTAAGTATAATTTTACCACAGACCATTGAATCAAGCAACTAACCAGATAATCGTTGTTTATTATGGGAAAAATATCAGAAGGAGGCCTGCCTATATGGCAAACCTCCCTGCAGATGAATGTATGCAGCTGGCTGAACTGATCGCAGGCATCCCTATGCCATGATGGTGCAGGCCGCCCTTTCTGCCTGCCTGATCTATATATCCGCCATGGTCCTGCCTTTGCCGCAGAGCCCTTCAAAATCTTCTGTAAACACATCAATGGCTGCGTCAATAGCCGCATTCTTAACCAGTCCATCAATGATATCCGGCGCAGCTGTGACCGCCTTCACTCCATATACGGCCAGTTCCAGCACCTGCTGGCTGTTTTTAAAGCTTGCCGCCAGCAGCCCGCTGCCATAGCCGCTGCCTTTGATTGCGTCATGGATGTCTTTGGCCACTTGTATTCCGTCAAAGCCCATATTATCGATGCGGTTCACATAGGGAGCCACATATTCGGCGCCGCACTTAGCCGCCAGCCAGCCCTGCATGGCGGTGTAGATTGCGGTCCCGATAAAGCGAATCCCTTCCCCATGCAGCATCTTCATCGCCTTGAATCCCTCCTGCGTGCAGGGAATCTTGATAAGCGTCCCCTCCCCCAGTTCCCTGACTATGCGGTGCGCTTCCTCTGTCATGCTCTCCGCCTTTTTGGCTGTGGCCTGTACAAACAATTCTCCGTCCTTTCCAATGATGGAGCGGATATCCTTTAGAACCTCATAAGGCGCCCGCCCTGTCTTCGCAAGAATGGACGGGTTGGTGGATACGCCGTCCACCGGGAAAAACTCATAGATGCGCCGAATCTGCGCTATATCTGCGGTATCAATACATAATTTCATGATTATATCCTCCTTACACAGTCTGTTTGCGGCTGTTGCGTTTTAACCAAAGGACATGATGCCGTATGGCTACAGCCTGAATTATAACGCCTGTTCCGTCCTTCCGATAATGTCGTCCTGCGTCGCCTTGGACAGTACATTAAAAAATGCGGAATATCCGGCTACCCTGACGATCAAGTCCGTGTGCTTTTCCGGGTGGGCCTGGGCATCCAATAAAGTTTCTTTCGAAACCACATTATACTGCACATGATACCCCTTCAGCCGATCAAAGAATGTGCGGATAATCATCTCCAGCTTCGCTTTATTCTCTTCCTTGGACAAGAGCTGGGGAGTCACCTTCTGGTTTAGGAGCACGCCGCCTGTAATCTCATGGGTAGGCAGCTTGGACACAGACTTAAACACTGCGGTAGGGCCGTTTTTGTCCATGCCATGGGCCGGGGAGCATCCTTCAGCAAGAGGCTGGCCTGCGTGCCGTCCGTCAGGGGTTGCCATGGTTGCCATGCCCTGCCCCACATTGGCGGAAATGCTGGAGGTTCCCGCATACCTTATTCCGCCAACAGGGCCTCTGCCGTACCGGGTGTTGGGATATTTCTTTATCTCGTCAATGTACACATTGTACACATTTACCACCAGCTGATCCGCATAGTCGTCATCATTTCCGTATTTGGGAGCGTCATTGATGAGCATGCGCCGGATTTTCTGATTCTCCGGGCTGGTAAAATCATCCCGCAGCGCATCCATCAGCTGATCCTGGGTGATCCTTTTTTCCTCATATACCAGTTTCTTGATAGCGGCAAGGCTGTCAGCCATATTGGCAATCCCCACCTGAAGGCCGGAGATAAAGTCATAGACCGCCCCGCCCTCTTTCAGCGTTTTGCCCCGTCCGATGCAGTCCTGGGTCAGCGCAGAACATAAGACATCCGGGCATTCCCGCTCAATAGCCAGGTCAATGGCATTTTCCACGATGACACTCATCCGGGTCAATTCCCGCATGGTCTTCTCAATTGCCGACTCTAACTCTTCATAGGTATTAAAATCATGGAACTCTCCATAGCCCTTGGCAAACCGCCTGCCCGAGGAGGGATCGATACCGTTGTTCATGGCAATCAGCAGCACCCTGGGAAAATTCAGATAGCTCATGCCCGTGCAGCGGTACCCCCACTTGCCAGGCACCGCGGTTTCCACGCAGCCGATGGCTGAATAATCATAGGCATCCTCTTCCCTGACGCCTTTCTCAATAAAGGATGGGATGATCACCTCATCCGAGTTAAACGCCGGCATCCCGGTGCCCAGCTTCATCACCTCCACAGCTTCGTCCATAAATTCTTTCGACATCCCTTTAAAATACCGGACCGTCAGGTTTGGCTGGGGAAGCCGGGTCTGGGCTACGGATCTCAGCACCAGATACGACATCTCATTTACCGCATCCCTCTTATCCGGCGTCTGGCCGCCCACGGTCACATTCTGGTACATAGGGCTTCCTGCGCTGCTTAGGGTATGGGCCTGGCTTCGCACCTTGTTGATGGTCAGTGTCTTGATCCAAAGATTGGTCAGCACCTCCACCGCCTGCTTAGGCGTAATGTTCCCTTTCTCCCGATCCCTTTTATAATAGGGATAAATATACTGATCAAACCGCCCGTAGGACAGGGAGTGCCCGTTGGACTCAATCTGCAGGATCAACTGGATGAACCAGGTGGCCTGCACCGCCTCGCAGAAAGTCCCGGCCGGCTCATAGGGAACTTTATCACAGATCCTGGCAATCTCAAACAGCTCTTCTCTCCTTCTGCCATCAGCAGACTCAGCCTTCTCCCTGGCCAGGACGGCATAGCGGTGGGCAAAATCCTTAACCGCCTCTATGACAATGAGAACCGCTTTATAAAAACAGTTCTTGTCAATATTTTCCGGCACGCACAGATCCAGTTCTCCTCTTATCTTTCTGACCCTGTCCTCGTAGCCCTTAAGCCCGATTTCCAGCATAGTCTTATAATCCACAGCCAGGTGGGCATCCCCGGAGTTCAGCTTTCCCTCCATGCCGAAAAACCCTGTCTCCATAAACACGCCGACTTCCTCCGGCAGCAGTGCCCCGCCTCTTGCCCTTAAATTATTGTTCTCCCAGAAGGGGGCGATGGAACGCAGCTTCTCCTTTGTCTCCTCCGTGATATAGAACACATCCCCGTCCCGCTTTTCAAAGGAATCCAGTTCGTTGATGACAAATTCCAGGGTATATTCGGGAAAGATGGGCGCATCCTTATTGGAAGCCGCCTGGTTGCCCACGATAAGGGTTTCATCTTCGATGTAAATAGACATCTTTTCCAGAATATTCTTAAGCATAAGAGCCCTTTTCATAACCGCAGGCTGGTTTTTATGTTTCTGATAAGCCTCTGTTACAAGCAATGCCCGCTCGGCACAGATGTACGGCTTCTTATTTAACACATCTTCCCTGAACCTTTCCATCCTTGGCGTAAGGTCGCCGAAATGTTCCGCATTCTTCATAAAACGCTCTCCCTTTCCTTATATTTGAAAGTTATTTTGCTTTGTTCGTAGCTATACTATATCACACAATTCAAACAAACTCAATATATATTTCAATAAAAATTATATTTATTTTCATTCGAAGTATTTTAATTTACATTTGTCAATTGATGTGATATGATATCACTATGCGGCAGACTGCAGAGGCAAGATGCGCACATCCCCCGCTGTCTATAGGAGTGTGACAAAAACAAGCATCTGTACATCCGGCACCATAAAACCCAGCGATGCCGGGACCGCCTCCATGGCTGCCTGCAAAACTATCATTATAAAAAATTATAAAGGAGATGCTCCGCTATGCGCAAAGGAATCATATTCAATATCCAGAAATTCAGCACCAATGACGGCCCTGGAGTCCGCACCACGGTTTTCTTCAAAGGCTGCCCCCTGCGGTGTAAATGGTGCGCCAACCCGGAATCTCAGTCCGCTGCTGTCCAGATTTTCTATGACCAGGGCAAATGCGCCCGCTGCCTGACCTGTGTCCATACCTGCCCCCAAAAGTCAGTTTACATGTCCGGGGCAGGCTTTTTCAGAGATACCGAAACCTGCACCGGATGCCTGCAGTGCGTATCCAACTGCCCGTCTGAAGCGTTAAGTTATGAGGGGGAACATAAGACGGCTCAGGAGATTGCAGATATCTGTCTCCAGGATAAGGATTTTTATGAAACCTCTGGAGGCGGGGTGACCATATCCGGCGGCGAAGCCATGGCCCAGCCGGAATTTTTAGAAGAACTCCTCCTGGTGCTCAGACGCCGCCACATCCATCTGGCCATCGAAACCACCGGATATGCAAAGCCTCAGGTTTTTAAGAAGCTTGCGCCTATGTTTGACCTTTTGCTGTTTGATGTAAAACATTATGACAGTGCCCGTCATTACGAAGGGACCTGCGTCCATAACGGACAGATCATAGAAAACCTGAAATGGGCAGTCTCCCAGGGAATAAAAGTCCTGCCCCGTATCCCCGTGATTCCTGACTTTAACGATTCTTTGGAAGATGCCTCAGGAATGGCTGCCCTGCTTAAATCCGTCGGGGCACACCAGGTACAGCTTCTCCCTTTCCATCAGTTCGGAGAAAACAAATACCATAAGCTCTGCCGGGAATATGCCTATGAGAATGCGGCAGCGCTGCACGAAGAGGATCTGGCAGACTACCTGCAGGTTTTTCTGGAACAGAACATAGATGCGTTTTTTTAGGTTCCAGCATTAATAACATCATTTTTCTTTCATTTGAAAGTTTTTTTCTTGCAGACAGATACCTTTTGTGGTAAACTATAGGCGGAGCACTCAGGCACGCAATTGGAGGCGGATGAATGAAGACGAATAAGCGGGCAAACCAGATTTTAGAAATCCTGACAGAAGAAAATAAAGCAGAAGTCTCTCTGCTGGCGCAAAAACTAGGTGTTTCCCAGGTTACCGTGCGTAAGGATCTGGACGAATTGGAAAATCAGGGCATCATTGTCCGGGAACACGGTTTTGCCTGTTTAAGAAGCGCAGACAACCTTCACGGACGCATTGCCTACCATTATGAAGCCAAGCAAAAGATCGCCAAAAGCGCCTCGGGACTCATCTCCGATGGGGACACTTTGATGATTGAAAGCGGAAGCTGCTGCGCCCTTTTGGCAGAAGAACTGGCAGCTTCCAAGAAAGACCTGACCATTGTTACTAACAGCGCATTCATCGCCGATTACATCCGGGGAAAATCCAATTTTCAGATTGTTCTTCTGGGTGGGATTTACCAGCATGATTCTCAGGTCTTAGTAGGGCCCATGATCCGTCAGTGCGTGGAGAATTTCTTCGTGAAATATTTTTTTATCGGTACTGACGGCTATTCCAGGCGAACCGGTTTTACAAACCAGGATCAGATGAGGGCCCAGGCCGTAAGGGATATGGCATGCCAGGCAGAACATATTATTATTCTGACAGAGAGCGATAAGTTCACCCGGCACGGGATAGTCCCATTAAATCTGCGCAATTATCCCCGCACGGTAATCACGGATGATAAGATAAAAAAAGAAATAATCGAAGAATTAAGCCAGGCTCAGATTGAAGTAATTACAATCTGAGCTTTTTAGCAATTTGAACCATATCAATCTCCAGCTATCCAACGCTGCCCGCAGGGACTATGTCCTTCCCATGGTATTGAATATGTGCGATTTTCCAGCCCTCTTCAGTCCTTTTTAGGATCTGTGTCTCCAGCCCCTCAATTCCATGGGGTTGACCGTTTTCCCTGATAATGCATTCCGTGTGATACTCAAATACCACAACCGCTACATCCTCTGTCAGCAGATACGCTTCAAGTCCGTCATTGATTAGATAAATAGAAGAATACTTCTTCTGAATCAAGCCAATGAGAAAATCCTGATAAATGGATTCCACGCCTCTAAAAAGCTTTGTCCCGGATATCTCAATATTGGTATCTTCTCCGGTCCAAAGGGATTTAAATGCCTTTTCATCTTGTGCATGAACAGCATCCGCATAATCCTGTACAAGTTTCTCAATTTCTTTCCTGAATTCCATGTGGAGCACCTCCGATTTTAAGATATATCTAATATACTACAATTTCCGAAATCGTAAAAGAGCCAAAGGCTGCTTTTCTTTCCCCGCATATGCCAGATCACTGCCCATATTACATTTAAGATTTGATTCAATATCCTTGTCTTTCCGGTAACTGTTCCATAAGTACCTGCACCAGGAACATCTATATGGAGATTGATTCCATCCAGTCCTGCTTCTAATCCGCCCAGTACACGCATCTCATCCGATAGGCCACGTTTTCATGGTCATTTAAAGAAATCAGATGTCCGGAATTGTCAAGGGGGTCCATACAGCGATACAGCTTGTCCCAGGCTTCCATGATTGCTACCCAGTGGCTGGCCCCGTTTCCCCCGATTTTTACTTTGACGATGGGATATCTCCCTTCATCCAGCAGATCCTCGATCTCCTGTGGGTCTACCTCCGACGCTACCAGGATCTCTGTATCAGGCAAAGCCTCCTTGACTTTCTCCCAGACGATATCCCCGGATTTGTTGTAAACTCCGCTCTCCCCAAAAAGCTGGTTCAGCTCTCCGGGGCTTATCTCCCGCCCCGCCCCGGTGTTCTTATGCTGAGTGGACAGGGCTGAAGCGATGCAGGTGGTAAGGCATCCCGAACTTCCCATGGTATAGGGAGAATCCCCCAGCTTATCCTTGCTCCAGCCTGCGTCCCGCTGATTGTAAAGAACCGGATCATCCACGGAGTGTTCTCTCCTTGGCACTAAAAAGACGCCCCGCTCTCCCTGATTCTGATAAACTTTCCAGCCAATACCTGCCCCAAGGAGCACTGCCCAGCAGACGGCAAAAACAATTGCAAATTTCTTTTTCATGCTTCGATCCCTCCTGATTATATGGATGTACTGACGGATAGATCCTCCGGCGCCGGCAAGCGATCCGATTTCTTTAGGTTGCCTTTTTGGATATTGTCCTGAATAATCTGCTCTGTCACCTGGAACAGCCTTTCTGACCCCAGTTTCGTTTTTCCCTGCCGTTTGTACACCTGCTCAGACGTGACATTGTGTTCCTTCCAGTCGCCTCCATGATTACTGTTATTCAATATGAGAGGCTGGAAATTGTCCATTGCATGGGCAAATTTAGATTCCGCGGTTTCATAGGCCTCAAATTCATCAAACAGTGCCGAAAATTCAGCTTTTTGTTCTTCTGGAAGAATTGAAAATATACGCTCCTTTGCAGCATCCTCCCTTGCCTTTTGGGTCTGCAGTCCTTCTGCGTCGTAAGCATAGGTATCCCCTGCGTCGATCTCAACAATATCATGAATCAGGCACATGAGCATCACCTTTGCTATGTCTAAATATTCATTGGCATACTCCCTGAGCAGGTATGCCATTATGGCCATATGCCAGGAGTGCTCGGCATCATTCTCATTTCTGCCTCCGCCAGACAAATGAGTCTGCCTGAATATATTTTTCACCTTATCAATTTCCAAAGAAAACGCCAATTGCTTTTCTAAACGCTCGTCCATCAAAGTACCTCCGCCAACTTTTTTCTACTTCCCAATCATATCAGAAAAAGGCCGTTCTATCAACCGGATTCCAGAACCTGGCCGGACAGACGAAAAGCAATTTGAATTTTCTTGACATATCCCTGCGCTATGGCTATTCTATACTTTGGAAGGCGTGCGGCTGTCAGAAGCTCTGCATGCGAGGGGCTTTGGCACTGAAATGACACTGGGAGGAAAGGTATGCTTTTTAACAGCTGGCAGTATCTGATATTTTTTCCGATTGTGGTTCTGATATATTTTCTTCTGCCTGGCGGCATCAAAAATATCTGGCTTCTTATAGCCAGTTACTATTTTTATATGGGCTGGAATGCGAAATATGTGGTTCTTCTTTTGCTCACCACTGTGATCACTTATACAGGGGCGCGGATTCTGGATAAGTACAGAAGAAAATGGATACTGTTTCTGACGGTTGCAGCAAATTTCAGTATCCTATTTTATTTCAAATATGTCCAGTTCGCATGGGATAATGCAGGGAGGATATTCCGCTGCCTGAATATTCCTTTTGAAAGCCGCAGTTTTGACATTGTGCTTCCTGTGGGAATCTCGTTTTTTACGTTTCAGGCTGTTGGCTACACCATTGACGTGTACCGAAGGGAAATTTACGCAGAGAGGAATTTCCTGAAATATGCGCTGTTTGTATCGTTCTTTCCTCAGCTTGTGGCAGGCCCCATCGAAAGAAGCAAAAATTTGTTAAAGCAGTTGGACAAGACATACCCATTCTCCTATGAACGGATGAGGGAAGGGCTGCTTTTAATGCTGTGGGGATTTTTTCTAAAGCTTGTGATTGCAGACCGGGCGGCAGTTTTTGTGGATACCGTATTTAGTGATACAGGACAATATACAGGGCTCTACATTCCAGCGGCTGTGATTATCTTTGCGTTTCAGATTTACTGTGATTTCTCCGGATATTCGATTATTGCCATGGGGAGCGCCAGGATTTTAGGACTGAAGCTGATGGATAATTTCAATGCGCCGTATTTTTCAAAATCTGTGTCAGAATTCTGGCGCAGATGGCATATTTCTCTTAGCAGTTGGTTCCGGGATTATTTGTATATTCCCCTGGGCGGCTCCAGGAAAGGCGCAAAACGGACCTGCCTGAATCTTATGATCGTGTTTCTTGCAAGCGGGCTATGGCACGGCGCCGCCTGGTCTTATGTTTTGTGGGGCGGCCTTAATGGAGGATTTCAGGTTCTTTCAAAACTTACAGTCAGCCTGAGAAAGCGCACAAAACATATGTTCGGCATTCGGGAAAGCCGTTTCTCCCACCGGCTGCTGCGGACAATACTGACATTTCTTTTCATCGACTTTACCTGGTTCTTTTTCAGGGTTGACGGGCTGAGAGAAGCGGCCTGTATCCTGAAAAACATTGTAACAGGATTCAACCCGTGGATTTTGGCAGATGAAAGCCTGTTTCACTGCGGCCTTGACCGCAGAAATTTTCAGCTTTTAATACTGTCTATAGGCGTACT
The DNA here is from genome assembly GCA_947089145.1 of uncultured Hungatella sp. GTDB lineage: Bacteria > Bacillota > Clostridia > Lachnospirales > Lachnospiraceae > UBA3402. Next base: position 16,462 of record CAMUJH010000059.1, read on the forward strand.
CCTGGCTGCCGATTATGGCAAATATCGGGGAATCTGCATCCGCAAAAAAATTTTAGAGCAGGATTTCTGGTTTCGGTGGCTGGTTTTTGCCGGGGGAACCCTGTTTGTCCTTATCTTTGGGGTATGGGGCGGAAACTATGATGCAAAAAGCTTTATTTATTTTCAGTTTTAACTATTTTTCAGGAAACGGACAAAAAAATGGGATCAAATAGCAGAATAAAAAAAATCCTGTCAGCCCTATGCGTGTTGGCAATGATCGGTGGCGGGCTGGGGGTATTCAGCAATCTAATGGTTAACAAGGCAAGCAGAGAACAATACGAACAGTTTTTTAAGGCGGAACAGGACTTTGACGTGCTGTTTCTTGGCTCCTCCCACGTAATCAACGGGGTGTCGCCCATCGATCTGTTCCGTGAGTATGGGATCACCAGCTACAACCTGTCCATGCATGGCAACTATGTTGCCAGCGGCTACTACCTGTTAAAGGAAAGCCTTGAGATACTGGAGAAAAAGGGAAGGCCCTTTCCAAAGGCGGTAGTTTTGGATATTTACGGCGGAAAAGAGATTGTTTTTGACCTTCACAATGCCTGGGACAGTTTTCCTCTTTGCCGCACAAAAGCGGAGATGGCAGCAAATCTGGTGCCTAAAGAGGATCAGCCGGCTATGCTGGTGCCGTTCTTTCTGTATCATAATCGCTGGAATGAACTAAGCGATGAGGACTTTCGGCTGTATCCCAGCAGAAAGTACGGGGTACAGCCCCGCTATGAGGTGTGCTATCCGGCAGACGAGACGGTCACGGACTCTCAGGATATGAGTGAGGCGGATGAGGAGAAACTGCTCTATATTGACCGGATCAATCAGCTGTGCAAAAGTCTGGGAATTAAGCTGATTCTGATCCATATCCCCTATTCCTATCACCCGGAGCAGCAGAGGGAAGCCAACGCCGTATGCCAATATGCCCGGGAACATGGGATTCCATGTGAAAACTATATGAACCAGGATATAGGGCTGGATTTTGATATTGATTTTTATGATCAGGGCCATTTGAATGCTGCGGGGATGCGGATTTTAACGGCGGAACTTGGAAGAGTTTTGAAAGAAGCCGGCATGGAAGATCACAGAGGGCAGCCGGAGGAACAGGTGTGGGAGGAAGAAAACCAGGCGTTTATACAGTACCGGATTCGGCAGCTTGGAGAAGTGAGGGATGCGAAGGCATATCTTATGGGCATCTGCGATCCGGACTTTATGGCTCAGGTGCAGATTTGGCAGCCTGCTCTGGAAGACCTCCAGATTGCAAAATTGGCGGAGCGGCTAAAAAAATCAGGCCATGAAATCTGTGTGACAGAGACAAGGATAGAGATCCGGGAGGAAAACGGGGAAAGCCAGGAATATGACATATATTGCCGCATATTCCGGAAGGATGATCCCGATATGCCTGTGCATACAGCGGGATTTTCTATCCTTCAGTAGCGGAAAGCTCCATGTCTATAGACTCTGATAAGAATCGTACATCAGCTAATGGTTGCAATTGATAAGAGCATCCTCCTCCTGTCATCCATAAATAAACAGCAGAGGAGGATGCGATAAAGAGATAATCTTTATATTCCTTAAGGTACATCTATCAACTGGCTATGCCGCCAGATTTAGGTACATGAGGTCACCTGCTGGGCTATTTTCAATTTTGATATATATCATCAGCCCAGGTTCCGTACTGTTTTCTGCCGTCAGGATAATGCATAGTGCCTATTCCATGGCGCATATTGTCTTTCCATTCTCCGTCATAGTAGGAACCATCAGGATAGTACATTATGCCAGAGCCACTCTGACGGTTGTCCGAGTACTCTCCGAAATAGCTTCTTCCATTTGAAGAACTGAACACACCAATTCCAGCACGTTTACCGTCTTTCCATTCTCCATAATAAACGCCATCTGTATAATGATAATAGCCAATACCATTCAAACGGTTATTTTCATATTCACCTGTATAAAAGGTTGGATTAGCATAATATGCAGTTCCAGTTCCGGTTCGATCTCCATTAACCCATTCACCACAATACCAACTGGTATCCGTTCCGTTTTCACTGTAATAATAAGTGCCTATTCCGTCCCTGCTATTATTTTTAAATGTTCCTACATAATAATCACCGTCATCGTAATACTCAGTACCGTTTCCAGTAGCATACCCTTCCATAAATTCTCCTATATGGCTCGCACCGCTCGTTTGAATGCGAATTCCATTTCCTGTCAAGACTCCGTCTTCCTGCTTGCCAATGTACTGAATTCCATCATCATCTGTCCATGAGGTTGCGTTATCCTGGTCACGAATACCTTTAATTTCGCCTGTTGATTCAATCAAATCATGATTTTTGAAATTTCCCGTTTTGCATGTTCCGTCTCTGTAATACATGGTTCCAGTTTGGGAATCACCTTCATACTCTCCTTTGAAATACCACCGTCCATATTCATCATTGGGAGGATACCAAAAGGTTCCTGAACCAATATAATCATTATCTTCCCACTCTCCTTCATAGCGGCATCCGGATGATGAAAAATAGTAAGTGCCGGTTCCGTTTCGGCTTCCTTCGGAGAATTCTCCTTGATACCAGCCATGGTTTTTATAATGGAAGACACCGGTTCCATTAAGAGAATTGTCCCTCCATTCTCCTTCATACCGATTCCCATCTGTATAATAAAAAATACCGTTCCCATCTTTAAGGCCGTTTTTTAATTCTCCTAAATAAATATTTCCGTTATTATCGACAACCCGCCCATATCCTTCAATCTTGCCATTTACCTTTTGGCCAGTATATACAACTCCATCTGCATCAATCCATGTCTCTGCATTCAGGATCAGGTTAGCAGCAAATGTATCCCTTAACCAGATCTGATAATCAATGGTGCCGTCTGCATAGATCATGGTTCCTATTCCATGTCTCACCCCGTCCTCCCACTGACCTTCATACCGATCCCCATTGTCCCAATAATAGATGCCATCGCCTGAAGGCTTTCCAGCTTTAAAGTTTCCTTCATATCTGTCGTTTCTATCATAAAAATAATTAATGCCATATCCCTCTTCCATATTATCTATCCATTCGCCTTCATATATTGGTTGACGTGCAGAGGAATACAAGGTTCCAATCCCGCAGCGTATTCCGGCCTTAAAGTTTCCTTTATAGGTCTCTCCGGTTGCATATGCAGCTTCGCCTTCTCCTTCAATTTTACCATTTATGCGGGTGCCAGTGTATGTGGTTCCGTCAGACTCCGTCCAGGTTTCAATATGTACAGTACTATTAGTGGGATCGGATGATTTTGTAGTAGGTTCCGGCTGCGTTAAGGGATCGTCCTTCAAAAAAGTCAAAATTAACATTACCACAAATACTGGCAGGACTATGGTAGTGAAGCGAACCCAACTTTTTTTCAGCAAACTGCGGATATGAGGCAGAAAAATATCCCTGCCATTTTCATCTTTTGAAAGAACAGCGCCTTCATCCAAAGAGGCTGCTCCTCTTTTGCGTTTCAAAATATAATCAGAAATTATATTGATTAGTACTCCTATAAAAATTGAAAAGATCGCTGCCCCTACGAAATTGTCCTTTAAAAATTTGTAAATATTATTCATATTCATAATCCCCAACCTTTAGTCACAGCTCTAATAAAATAAAACTGGAACTTTCCTATGTTCTCAGAATGTGTTTGAAAAGATTCCGTTATCATTTCTCATCCCATATTTGCCCTCTATTATATCATTTTTCAGATATAAGAACTACCAGATTTTATATCACTTTTTCATTCCACTTTCCTGCCTGCTACTGTTCAGCAGTCAATGTCATTTAATTAAACGAATTCTGCTTTTGCCCCAAGGGCACCATCTCCTGTCAGGGTGAATTAATGCCGTGGAGAAGAGACCTGTTTTTCGGGCTCTTCGGAACGTTTGGCAATTCTGAACCCTGACAGGAGATGGTGCCCTTGGGGCCTGCGACAACCTTAACTAAATGACATTGGTTCAGCAGTAAGTATTACAGATAAAAATTTTGCTTTAACCTGAGAGAAGCTATATTACGACAGGGCGAATACAGTCTTATAGAAACAGCATGGTTCAAAAGTCGGATTAAAATAAGATTATAAATTCATCACGTTATCCCCGCCCAGATCACGGCAATCACAAGGGTGGGAAGCATATTGGCCACTTTTATTTTTTTGCCCCATATCAGATTCACCCCCACGCAGAAGATCAGCATGGAACCAGTGAGGGACAGATTGCTTAAGGCGGCTTCTGTCATAAAGGGTTCGATGAGCCTGGACAAAAAGGTAACCAACCCCTGAAAGATGCCGACGGGAATGGCGGAAAAGAGACAGCCCTTTCCCAGGGAGGCGGTCATCACCAGGATAATAATAAGGTCCAGCACCGCTTTGGCTGCAAGGACAGAGCAATCACCATAGATTCCGTCCTGGATAGCGCCTACCACAGCCATGGCTCCTATGCAGACAGTCAGAGAAGCAGTGACGAATCCGTCTACGAACATGTTATCATTGCTGCTGCCAGTTCTGGCTTTCAGCCAGAGTCCGAACGTTTCCAGGTGATGTTCAATATTCAGCAATTCCCCCAAAAAAGAACCAATCATAAAGCTTCCGATTATCATCATGGTGCCGCCGCTTGTCAGGCTCCGCCCTGTGACGGTCATCATCTTTTCCACGGCCCCGGCAATGCCGATAAACATTACGCTGACGCCGCAGGCCATGGTCAGAGTATCCTGATACCGCTGTGTCATGAATTTTCCAAACATAAGTCCTGACAGACCGCCGGCCAGGATTCCGGCCACATTTATAAGAGTTCCAAGTCCAGCCATATAAATCTACCTCTCCTCCAATTGTCCCCTTTTGCTTTGCCTGCCTGATTATGTTGCAGCCTTTTGCGCAATGGCAGACATGCCCCTATTGTACCACAGATCCGGGAACATGAAAATAGCGAGGTACAGCTGCTTTGACACCTGCCCAAAACTTTAGGGGAGTCAATGGCTCAACTCATGCAAGCCATTGGCTCCCCTGCCTGGGCGTCTGTATTTTACTTTTGAAAAATGGAATCTTTAGCCATGGGTCTTTTCAGGCATGCCCCCAAGCGGGCCTATTCGGCATTATTTCTCATATAAAAATTTCTCCGGCAGCGTTACTTTAAAATCCACTGCCAGGTCGCGGAAATTCTGGGGCGTGATCGTCTGCAGCTTTTCCGGGCGCATGGACAGCATCTTTACAAGGATCTCCGCCGATTTCTCAACCGTGTGCATGAGTCCGAAAGTCAGATCGAAATCCTCGCCGGAACAGAACATGCCGTGATGCGCCCAGATTGCCACATCATACTGCTTCATCAGCTGGCTGGTGGCCACCGCGATATCCCGGCCGCCTGGAACCATCCATCCCACCACGCCGATCCCAGAGGGGAATACAACCGGACATTCTGTAGCCATCTCCCACAGCTCCCTGGTAAAGACCTGATCCTCAAGAGGCAGCACAAAGGTAAGGGCAATCACGTTGGTGGTGTGGGCATGGTAGATTACCCGGTGAGTCCCGCCAGATGCCGCTTTCTTTACCTCGTGGTTCATCAGATGGCTGGGAAGTTCGCTGGTAGGTCTGCCTCCATTTACCAATCCCCAGCAGATCCGGTACTTCTCTCCTGCGTCATCCAGTTCAATGATGCAGATGCTGTCTGCTGGTTCCAGTATCACATTGCGGAAATATTTTCCGCTTCCCGTTACCATGAAATATTCGCCTGCAAGCCCCGGCACGCTTGTGCCAATCTCCCTCCAGTCGCCGTCCGGGCTTAAGAATTCCTTTACTTCCTCCACTTCCTCCGGCTTTATGCGGTAAGAAAGATTGCCTCCGTTTCTCTCATGCCATCCCTGCTCCCACCCGTCGTTGCACATACGGATAAATCCCTGTACGAATTTTACATCTGTAATGTTCATAGTTTCTTCCTTTCTTTCTTGACATGCTCTTTTTTGCGGCCCCTCAGTCTCCTCTGGGTCCGCTTAGATAATCGGGCTTAAACTCTTCTACCTGACAACAACGTCTACCGGCACATTAAAGATTTTCGCAACTTTCAAAATCGTGTCAATATGCCTGCCAGGCGCTGCCGCCATGTGGTGGGTCGGCCCTGCCTCGCTCCACCGATTGCAGAACTCCCTGGCCCCGCAGCTAAACCGGGTCCGCATGTTGGTATCTCCGAAAGTGAAAATCGGCCCCTCCTCATTGATCCCTTCCGCTGCAACAAACTTAAAATGCCCGTCCCTATCCTGGGTGATGCCCAGATATGTAACCGGTCCAAGGTGCGGATAGAACTGTGTCAGATAGCCGCCGCCGGTCTTCCCGTGGAACACGGGAACGATTTTCATGGTGGGCTTTTTCGCAGAAATATCAGCGTCGCCGGAACCGCTGTGGCCGATGATGCAGATGTCTTCATTGAAATCAATGGAGTACATCTCAGACAGCTGGCCTGCCCCGGCTATGGTCTTGAGAATGCTCATGGCCATGGCTACCTTAATATCGCCTTCCACCGCGCAGGCTACCCCCTGCTTGATGAGCATGGAGAATGCCGGAATCAGCATGCTGTCCAGAACACCGGCCTTTCCCTGGGCAAATCCGTCATAGTGGGAGGCAATAAAAGCGATCTGTTCATCTTTGACCCACTGCTCGAAGGCTACCACGTACCTTGCCATTTCCCAGACTTTCTCCACCGTACCGCCGCCCTCGATGTCAAAGGTATCCAGAATGTCCTGAGCTTTCGCCCGTATGGACTCCTGATCCGCAATATCATCGGCGATTGCCCACATCTTTTCCCAGTCAAACTGTTTGGTATAGAGGAACATCCTGTGGTACAGGTTCGTCTCGTCAATATACAAGTCCATCATGCCCGGATAGGGACGTCCGATTTGGGCCAGGTTGGCATCCCGGAACCTGCGGCGCACCTGGGCGGCGCGGCACCAGGCATCAATTTCTTCCCGGACCTGGGGATCTCCCCCCTCAGCCACGCCGGTAATTACGGCGTGGCGCTTGCCGGCCCGCTCAAGATCCGCTACCATCTCCCCGACGGCGCCGCAGGCATACAGCTGGCCAAGCCATGTGGCAGTATCCGTGTTTTCATAGTCAGGCGCCTTCTTCTTCTGGACATTCACCAGCACCACCGGCACATCCAGGTCACGGATTGCAGGCAGCATATTGTAGGAAGTGGCATAAGTCAGAAGCTGTAAAATCACCAGATCCACATCTGCCCCCCGGAACTTGTCACCGGCCGCCGCCGCCAGCTCCTTGGTGGTAACCAGTCCTCCGTCTACGATTTCCACGGTATCAGGAAGCGTCTTCTTAAATGCGTCGTACTGGGCTTCAAACTCCGGCACCAGCGACGGGAACTGGGGCAGATACGCACCCAGGGCAATGGAAAAAACTCCGATTCTCGCTTTTGTCTCAACTAACATGGCAATTCCCCCTGTTCGTATTTTTTGATGTGGAAGGACTCTCTTACGCATTCCCTTGCCTTTTTCAGCCCCTCAAATTCATGGTTGTAAATCATCTGTACCAGCAGATTCCCGATTGCCGTAGCCTCTCCTGGCCCTGCATAGACGGTGCGTCCCGTACAGTTTGCCGTAACCTGGTTTAAGTATTCCGCATTGGAGCCGCCGCCTACCACATAGATACAGTCATACCGTCTTCCCGTCAGCTTTTCAATCTGTTCGATAGTATCCCCATAGCATTTCCCCAGGCTGTTGTAGATCACTGCCGCAGTCTCCCATTCATTCTCCGGCACCTGCTGCCCGGTCCGCCTGCAATAGTCCTTCACCGCCTCCGTCATGCTGTCCGGAGCCAGGAACACGTCATCATTGCAGTCCACGAGGGAAGGGATCGCCTGCCTCTGGGCCTGCTCACAGATATATCCGTAGGAATACTCCTGGGCAAGCTCTCTGCGCACCGACTGGATCATCCAAAGCCCCATAATATTCTTAAGATACCGGAAACGGTACTCATAGCCGCCTTCATTGGTAAGGTTGTACATCATGCTTTCCGGAGAGCAGTCCGCCTGGGCAAGCTCTGTCCCCATAAGGGACCAGGTGCCGGAGCTGATGTAGAGCGCGTCTTCCTGGGCGGAAGGTATGGCCGCCACGGCGGAGCCGGTATCATGGGTGGCTGGCAGGACCACCTGGCAGTCAAAGCCCACCTCTTTTTGGATCTCACTGCTGAAATTTCCCACCAGAGTGCCTGGCCGGCTGATCTCGCCGAAGATCCTCCTGGGGTAGCCTAACATGTCAATAAGCCCGTAGTCCCAGTCCTTGGACACGGGACTTACTAACTGGGTCGTGGTAGCATTGGTGTACTCCGTCCGCTTCACCCCCGTCAGAAGAAAATGGAAATAATCTGGTATCATCAGCATGCTCCTGGCCCTCTCAAGAAGCTTTGGCTCCCTCTGCTTCACTGCCATCAGCTGATAGATCGTGTTAAACATCTGCTTCTGAATCCCGGTGCGGGCATAAAGGCTTTTAAGGGAAATCTCTTCATACACTTTCTCGTCCATGCCCTTTGTCCGGTCGTCCCGGTATCCGTAGGTCTTCCCCAGTATCCGGTCATTCTCATCCAGCAGCACGTAATCCACGGCCCAGGTGTCAATCCCCATAAAAGCCGGGATCTTTCCAATGTCCCTGCACCGCTTCAGCCCCTCCTTGATCTCATAGAACAGTGCATTTACATCCCAGCAGAGACTGCCGTCCACACGGTTCATTCCGTTGGGAAACCGGTAAACCTCCTCAAGCCGCATTTTCCCGCCCTCAAGCCAGCCAAGTATATGGCGGCCGCTGGACGCCCCGATATCCACGGCCAGATAATATGTACTCATCTTCTGTCTCCTCTCCTGTTTGCAGCCGCATTCATGACAAATGAAATACGGGAACCAGATCCGTGCTCACCGGGCTGTTGTCCGGGTTCGTATCCATGATATCCGCCATAAAATCCCACCACTTCCGGTTAATAGCCGTATCGGCGGACTTGGCCCATGTTTCCTCATCCTCAATCTCCAGATAGCCAAAGAGCATGTTTGTCTCTTTGTCAAGGAAGATAGAATAATTCCTCCCGCCATACTCATGGATCATATCCTTCATCTCGGGCCATAACTGGCTGTGACGCTTCTCATACTCCTTGGCCATACCTGGATACAGATGCATTTTGAACCCCTTTCTTACCATATCCCTCTCTCCTTTCCCGCATATGCTTAGTCTATCGTGCGCTCTTTTTGCCTCTTGGCTTTTCTGACCGGATGCACTAACTTTAAGTGCCTTTATTATATCCTGTCCTCACGGATTCCATAATGTCCTGCCTTAACGAAAATACTGTCCTTTTTTTCATCGTATTCTCGGATAATTCCAATGAATTCAGCACGCGCTCTACAGCTTTATGGCCTTATCATCCTTGTGCAGCCTGCGGTATCGGTTGGGAGTCACTCCGTATCGGGCCTTGAACTGCCGGTAGAAATAGCTGTGGTTTTCATACCCTATATTGACGGCAATCTCTTCCACCGGAAGTTCCGTCTCCACCAAAAACATGACCGCCTTCTGAAAACGTTTGCGCATCAGAAGCTCCTGAAAAGTAAAACCTGTCGCTTTTTTAATCATCCTGCTTACCGTTGGGCAGGACAAGTGAAAATCATCCGCAATATAGCCTAGGGACGCCGTCCTGTAATGGGAGTCAATATATTTCATAGTGGACTGAACCACGATGTCCTCATAATTCTGGGACGAGTTATCTGACAGCGTGTCAATATGGTTAATAAGGTACAGGAATACCAGCCCCATGGAGTACTGGTTAATCACGTCTTCACTGTCCGCGTCCAGATTTCCTGAAACCTCCGGCCTGTCTGGATGGCGCATTTCTTCTGACAGGGCTTCTTCATTTACCAATGACGAGATCATGTTTTCCATCAGATTCGAGATGGCTTTCTTCCCATGAAGCTGAAAATTCAGATATTGGGGGATTGGATTGTTTTGCCTCAGGATGCCTACAAGAAAGTCTGCAATAATATTCTGCTTGCGCATCATCTGGAATGGTATATCAAAAAATTCCGGGAGGACGATGAAATTGATTCCTATATCGCCGGCCCCGGCCCGTTTAATGCTGTGCTTTACATGCTGGTTCATCAGGAGCATATCCCCAGGATGCATAACCAGCTCTTTACCGTCAATATAATGAGTAATTTCCCCCATGCACACATACATGATCTCTATATAATTGTGCTGATGAACCGGGAACTCCACAAAACGGCTGTGATGCCTTACAGTAATAAGCTTTCCTTTTCTCAGGAATAACTGACTGTCAACTTCAAACTGCCGGGAGCCGTCTGATAACCTGCGCCCTCCAGGGCAGCGGTAGACATCCATTTCCACCTGTGTCCTGCCGGCCAGGTAAGCCTGCTCCTCGGCGGTTACCTCCTGTATCTTCTGCATCAGCCATTCATCCATAGAATAATCTCCTTCTCATCGTAGTCACAGTATCTCATTATTATTTTAGCTTCTTCCTTGATAAATGCAATGTCGCAATTTACGAAAACAGGGTCTTTATTTTCATTAAAACCGGCAGTCCCTAAACATGCTCCTGGACCGGAGCCGGCTGCAGCCGCTTTTGGCCCACAGGAAACAAGACAAAAAATAAGGCCGTACACCACATGTACGGCCTTATGTCCGAATAAAATACGAAATTGAAACCAATTAAGAGAGGCTAAATCCTGGCCTCGTCCTCAAACACAACCCCAAACTGCCCAAACACCTCCCTGCAGGTCTGAATATTGTAAGGCCCAGTCTCTTCCAGCACCTGAATCTCCTCTCTTTTCAGAACAACCCTCTCCTTTGGCGACTTAATCCGTTCCCGGTAAATGCGGGCGGCAATTTCCACCCTGGCGGCATCCATGGAGCATTTTACCTTATAATAAGACATTGCCTTTTCAAAGGGCATCATTTGGGCTGACAGGATGTGTCCTCCATGTTCAAGCCAATCCTCATAATTATCACGGCTGAGAATCTGGCCGTCCTCCTCCCAGAAGCCTGTGGTGACAAAGGGAAGCTGCTTTTCTCCCGCCCTCTCTTCAAAAAGCATGGACAGCGCCTGGGCCGCATCCTGTATATCTTCAGGCGCTTCTTTATAGTGGGATCTGGCATACCGGCTTGAGAGAACCAGCCTGGAACGGGGGCTTTTCCGATCATCAAACATACCCATCAGCAGTTCCCTCTCCTCCGAAAAAACAAGGGCCGCCTTGCTGCCTTCGTCATTTTTCGCCATATAGATTTCCCCAAACCACGCATTCTCGCTTAAGGTAAACGGATACTCTGCTAACATGACCCCATGGACGCATGAGGCCAGAATGCAGCCCTTCCACAATGCCATGCTGTCTAAGGCGAG
>CAMUJH010000060.1 GCA_947089145.1 uncultured Hungatella sp.
CTTTGGAATTTTCAGGGTCTTACATACTGTTCAATCTTTGATTTTCAAGGTTCGCTGCTTTCTTGCGAAAGCCAACGCAGAAGGAGGGATTTGAACCCTCGCACCGCTATCAACGGTCTACTCCCTTTCCAGGGGAGCCCCTTCAGCCACTTGGGTACTTCTGCTTATACCAATGCCTAAACATATATCTCAATATAGGTTTGTCCTAAAACGGAGAGGGTGGGATTCGAACCCACGCGCCCTTTCGGACAAACGGTTTTCAAGACCGCCTCGTTATGACCGCTTCGATACCTCTCCAAACATGCTTTTCAATTTTACATTATATTCTTTTATCTGTCAAGCACTTTTTTCATAATTTGGATCTTTCTCTCACAAATCATTCAGATGGCCTCACTGTCTTTTTCTCTCATATCAGACAGCTTTCGTATTCTATCATCAAAAACAGCGGCTGTCAACCTTTTTTCTTATTTTTTTCCAATTTTTTCTTTAATTTCTCCTGTACCGCTTTAAAAAAATCTCCGCTATGTCCAGATCTTCCGGTGTAGTCACTTTAATGTTCTCGTAGCTTCCCTTTATCAAATGAACTTTTTGCTTTGTCATGATTTCCACTACCATGGCGTCGTCCGTGATCCCTTTTTCCATAGACGGATTTTCAAACAGCCTGTCATATGCTTTTCTTACCAGCTTATAAGAAAATGCCTGCGGCGTCTGGATCATCCACAGCCTGCTGCGATCCGGTGTATGGGAAGCATTGCCTTCACTGTCCGCGATCTTAATCGTATCCTTTACAGGCATTCCCACAGCACAGGCTCCGTATATGGCGGCTCCTTCCAATGCTCTGTTTATAATCTCCGTTGTGACACAGGGTCTGGCTCCGTCATGGATTAAGACCCTTTCGCACCCCTCCGCCGCCTTCAGCCCTTCGTAAACGGAATGATACCTTTCTTTACCGCCTGTCACAACAGCCGTTACCTTCCTAAAGCCATAAGCCTCCACGATTTCTCTCCGGCAGAATTCCTCTTCCCCGGCTCCGGCAACAAGAATCACCCGGTTAACCGGACTGTTTTCAAAAGCCGCCAGTGCATGGCATAATAAAGGACATCCATCCAATTCCAAGTACTGTTTATGAATCCGGCTCTCCATTCTGCTGCCTTTTCCTGCTGCCAGCACAATGGCTGCTGCATCTTGTCTTTTGTTCACAGATACCACCTCGCCTTTGGCATCCCTGCTGCCTTCTTTCATCCTTTTCTGTGTTTTTATAGCCATGCCGGTTTTCCATTGCCGGCTTTTCTATCTTTCTCCCAGCTTCAGATTAGGCACTGCATTCAAATCCCATCCGCTCCTTGTGCCTTTCATGTACTCATAATATCCGGCAGCACCAATCATGGCCCCATTATCCGTACACAGCATGGGCGATGGATAGTAGATCTCCAATCCGGCTTTCCTGCAGGCTTTCTTCATGCCGGCGCGCAAGGCAGAGTTTGACGCCACGCCTCCGGCCATGGCAACCTTTTTATATCCCAATTCTTTCGCTGCCTCCACCGTATGGCTTACCAGCACGTCAACTACCGCATCCTGAAAAGAAGCCGCAAGATCCGGAACGCAGATTGCCTGCCCCACCATATTGGCATGATTAATATGATTCAGCACCGCGGACTTCAATCCGCTAAAGCTAAAATCATAAGGTGCCCCCTCCACTTTTGCTCTTGGAAAACGGATGGCCTTGGGATCTCCCTCTTTAGCGGCCTTATCGACCTTAGGCCCTCCTGGATACCCCAGCCCCACTGCCCTGGCCACCTTATCAAACGCCTCCCCGGCTGCGTCATCCCTGGTGCGGCCCAGGATCTCAAATTCACCGTAGTCTTTCACTACCACCAAATGGGTATGTCCGCCAGATACGATCAGACACACAAATGGAGGTTCCAGATCCGGGTGTTCGATAAAATTCGCCGACACATGGCCCTCAATATGATGTACTCCTACCAGCGGCTTTCCCGCTCCGTAAGCAATGGCCTTGGCCTCCGCCACTCCTACCAGCAAAGCCCCCACTAATCCTGGCCCATAAGTCACGGCCACTGCCGTCATTTCTTCCAGAGTCATCTGCGCTTCTTCCAAAGCCGCCTCAACCACCTGGTTGATCTTTTCTATATGCTTTCTGGAAGCTATCTCCGGAACCACGCCTCCATACAGCGTGTGAAGGGCAATCTGGGAATAAATCACATTAGACAGCACGCTGCGCCCGTTTTTTACCACCGCTGCCGCTGTCTCATCGCAGGAACTTTCAATGGCCAGAATAAAAACATCTTCTTCTAATCGGTTCTCTTTCATTTATTCAATCCTCATCAAACTCCAGCTCTGCAGTTCTTCCGTCTCTGGCAGCCACGGCGGCAGGGAAAATGGCTCTTACCTTATCCATAAATTCCTCTGGCCTTGTAAGGGAAGGGCTGTAATGGGTCAGCCACATAGCCTTAGGCCCGGCCTCTTTTGCCAGCCTGGCGGCTTCATAAAACGTCATGTGTTTATACTCCCTGGCCTTTGCCTCTTTTCCATCTTCTCCATACATCCCTTCGCAGATAAATAAATCTGCGTTCTTTGCATATTCCGCAATCACCGGAACCGGCCTGGTGTCCGTACAGTACACCACTTTAAGTCCTCTTCTCGCAGGCCCCATAACCATATCAGGCGTATAAACATTCCCGTCTGCCTTCACGGTTTCACCTTTCTGAAGGCGGTTCCACATCTTTATAGGAATGTTTTGGGTTTTGGCCTTCTCCACATCAAACTTTCCCTTCCTCGGGATGGACAGGGCATATCCATAACAGGCTACATTATGGTTTACCTTATAAGCATCGATCTCATAAGGGCCAAGCTTTAAGTGTTCCCTGGCTTCTGCCAGCTCCACAAATCTTAAGCCAAAAGGCAGCTCCGGCGCAATCATGCGCAAAGCGGAAACCACCCGCTCCAGCCCTCTGGGACCTACCAAAGTCAGAGGCTCTGTCCGTTCTGCATTTCCCATAGTTAAAAGCAGGCCTGGAAGACCACTGATATGATCCGCATGATAATGGGTAAAGCAGATCACATCAATGGGTTTGGGACTCCAGCCTTTCTCCTTTAAAGCGATCTGGGTCCCCTCCCCACAGTCAATCAGCAGGCTGCTGCCGTCACACCGGGCCATCATGGATGTAAGCCACCGATATGGCAGCGGCATCATCCCCCCTGTTCCCAGCAGGCAAATATCCAACATAATATAATCTCCAATCTCTTAATCCGATCCTGCTGCAGTCAGCTTCCATAAAGCACCCCTGCCGTAAGGATTCAATACTCTCACATAAAGAATTGTCCTCTATATCCTATCAGATATCGCCTAAAATATCAAACCCTAACTATAAAAATTCCCTGACTTCTTCCACCTCTGCGCCAATACGGAAATTTCTCATCAGCTCATCATAGCAGTCTTCACACAGATCAAAGCGGTGAATCTCCCCATCCTTTTCCGAAAAATAGTCCCAGGCATGCTCCACCTGCAGTCCCCCTTCCCGCAGGATGCCGTCCTTAACCGCAAGCTTTTTTCCGCAGCAATTACAGATTACAGTTTCCAGTTCTCCGTTACTTTTGTATTTTCTCATCTCATTCTCACCTTTCTTGAGTCCACATTTCCCTAAGCGCCTGACCATATCCCTCCGCATAAATCCTGTCCCATCCCAAAAACATATGCATAAAGATATCCTGCCCCAATGCCGCCGCACAAAAAGGGGCAGCCACAGTCTTAGTGGATACCCCTACATTATAAATGTTTCTGACCCGTTTTTTAAGTGGAAAATGTTTCATATATCCCGCCGCCACATGATGATGGCATCTTCCGTAGGCTCCCTGTAGTAATCTCTGCGGCGTCCTTCTTCTGCAAAACCACAGGATTTATAGAGATTTATGGCCTTTTCATTGTTTACCCGCACATCCAGAGTCATATCCCTGACCCCTTTTCTTCTGGCATAATTTACCATTGCCTCCATTAATTTTCTGCCGTACCCGCGCCTGCGGGAGTCAGGATGAACTGCCACTCTCTCAATTTCTCCCTCGTCTGCCACAATGCGGAAGTTGGCGTAGCCCACTACTTTTCCTTTCTCCTCCACCACTGCAAAGCGGTACAGTTCATTGGAAAATGCCTCCTCAATAGCAGCAGGTGACCAGGGAATGGAAAAACACAGCCGCTCCAGTTCTGCCACTGCCTCCAAATCCGCTCTATCTGACCATCTAACCATTCTTAGCCTCCATTTCCCGCTCCGCCTGAGATTTGCGCAGGTAATCCGGCGCAAACTCCGCCGCCTCAACGGTTATGCCCTTTTTGTAGTATTCCATTCCAAGAGCCGCCACGGTTGCCGCTCTCTGACGGTTGTGGGAACTGGGGGCAAATTCATAGGAAACCCTCATTTTTTCCTCAATTATGCCCCTGTTCGCCGCCACCCCGTCCCCTAAAAAGATAACCGGTTCGCCAATATCCCAAAGACATTGGATCAGCTCCTCCATCCCCATGGCGCACTGAGGTTTCACCACCTCAATACCGTGGCGCATATGATACAGTCCCGTATACACCTGGCTTCGCCTGGCATCCATAATCGGACAGATAAGGCCGTCGCTTCCCCACAGATTGTAAGCCATGGCATCTACCGTAGGTACATGGATCAAAGGCTTCTTTATTGCCAGCCCAAGCCCTTTGGCAGTAGCTGAACCGATCCGAAGTCCTGTAAATGAGCCTGGCCCTCCGGCTACGGCAATTGCGTCTATGGTGCTTAAGTCCAGCTCCAGCATCCGCACAATCTGATCAATCATAGGGAGCAGGGTCTGAGAGTGGGTCTTTTTAAAATTGACTGTATACTCTGCCGTCAGCTGATCATCCGTGACCACCGCCGCCGATGCCACCAGCGACGAACTTTCAATCCCTAATAGCTTCATGTTCCCTGCCTTTCCTCCACTGTAATCTTCCGGTAATCAAACCCTTTCCCCAAATCCTTCTCTATCTTTATCCACACTGCTTCTTCCGGCAAAATCTCCTTAACCAGAGACGGCCACTCAATCAGGCTGACCCCCTCCCCGTAAAAGCAGTCTTCATAACCAATCTCCTCCATCTCTTCCACGTCACCGATACGGTACACATCAAAATGGTAGAGGGGCATCCGCCCGTCTTCATACTGCTGCAGAATCGTAAACGTCGGGCTGTTTACAGGGCCGCTGATCCCAAGTCCGGAGGCAAATCCCTGAGTAAACACGGTTTTTCCCACGCCCAGATCCCCTTCCAGGCAATACACCTCCCCCTTTTTGGCTTTCGCTCCCATCTTCTTTCCTAATTCAAATGTCTCCTCCGGTTTCTCTGTTTCATAAACCATGGTTATACCCTTTTCAGCCTTTCCTTTGGCAGGACCTCCCGCAAAAATTCCGCAAATGTTTCTTTTTCATCTCCCAGGATCTGATCCGGAAGGAGATATGCACGAATGCTGCTCATGTACAGAATATAAATTCCCGGAATCCTGGCCACCCTGGTAACCTGATCCCATGTCACTTCCATGGATTGATCCCCCTGGGACACGGTAAATCCTTTTTTGTCAAATGCCATATCCATGGCTGCCTTTAACCGATCATTCCCCGCCTGTTTTAATGCTTTCAAAAACAGGATTCCTGGCTGCCACACCGTAAACATCATAGCACAAACCAATAGCATCAGACGATAAGCTGTCCCTGTATCGCTCCATTTGGTTACCAGCAGATACAGGGAAGCCAGGGTAAACAATACATTAAAGACCCCCAGATACCCTTTATTGGAATGATACATGGAAAACTTCCACAAATCTTTCGCTTTCATCTGAATATGAAACTGAAATGTCTCTTTCCGGGCCATAATTCCTCTATCCTTTCATTGTCAGGGCAATCCGCTTCTTTGCCAGATCCACACTCAGCACTTTTACTTCCACAATGTCTCCCACACTGACCACTTCCATGGGATGCTTGATATACCTGTCTGTCATCTGGGAAATATGTACCAGACCATCCTGATGCACTCCGATATCTACAAATGCCCCAAAATCAATCACATTCCGCACTGTTCCTTTCAGAACCATGCCTGGGGTTAAATCTTTCATTTCCAGCACATCTGTCCGCAAAATCGGCTTGGGCATCTCGTCTCTTGGATCTCTGGCCGGCTTTTCCAGCTCTTTCACTATATCCTTAAGAGTCATCTCCCCAATATTCAGCTCCTGGGCCAGCTTTTTGTAGTCCCCTACTTTTTTTCCGATCCCCTTAAGGCCGGACGTTCCGATTTCCTCCGGCTCATACCCCAGCCTTTTCAAAAGAGTCTGCGCCGCCTCATAGCTTTCCGGGTGGACGCTGGTGCCGTCCAGAGGATTCTTCCCGCCCTGTATCCTCATAAATCCTGCACACTGCTCATAAGCCTTTGGCCCCAGTTTAGCCACCTTCAAAAGCTGGCTTCTGCTCTGGAACGCCCCATGTTCTTCCCGGTATGCCACGATATTTTTGGCCAGCGCCTTGCTGATGCCGGAAACATATTCAAGCAGCGGCGCAGAAGCCGTATTCACATCCACGCCTACCTTATTCACACAGTCTTCCACTACACCGGAAAGGGCCTCCCCCAAATGTTTCTGATTCATGTCGTGCTGATACTGCCCTACGCCGATGGACTTTGGGTCAATCTTCACCAGCTCAGCCAAAGGGTCCTGAAGCCGTCTGGCAATGGATGCCGCGCTTCTCTGCCCCACGTCAAAATTGGGGAATTCTTCGGTAGCCAGTTTGCTGGCAGAGTACACAGAGGCTCCTGCCTCATTAACGATAACATACTGTACTTGTTCCGGGATCTCCTTCAAAAGCTCCACAATCACCTGCTCCGACTCTCGGGAAGCTGTCCCGTTTCCCACGGAAATCAGGGAAATGTGGTAGGTTTTAATCAGCTTTTTCAGCACTGCCTTGGCCTCAGCCACTTTATTTTGAGGGGCTGTAGGATAGATGACCACCGTATCCAGCACCTTCCCTGTCTCATCCACCACTGCCAGTTTACATCCGGTGCGAAACGCCGGGTCCCAGCCCAAAACCACTTTTCCTGTAATAGGCGGCTGCATCAGAAGCTGTTCTAGGTTTTTGCCAAACACTTTAATGGCCCCGTCTTCCGCGCTCTCCGTTAACTGACTGCGGATCTCCCGCTCAATGGCGGGAGCAATCAGGCGCTTATAGCTGTCCTGGATCACATCTTTAAGCACAGGGGTGGTATAGGGGTTGTCCTTTGTAATCACCTGTTTCTCCAGGTAGCGGATAATGTCCTCCTCCGGAGCTGCCACTTTCACAGACAGGATTTTCTCCTTTTCCCCCCGGTTTAAAGCCAGGACCCTGTGGCCTGCCGCCTTTCGGATCGTCTCCTCATAATTATAATACATTTCATAGACTGACTCAGCCTTCTCATCTTTAGCCGCAGACTGAATATTTCCCTGTTTTATGGTAAGGCTGCGGATATAGGTTCTGTATTTTGCTTCGTCGGAAATCCTCTCTGCCAGAATGTCCCCGGCGCCTGCTACAGCTTCTTCCGCCGAAGCCACGCCTTTTTCCTCCGAAACATAGGACTGAGCCATTTTCTCCAGAGGTTCTTTTGTCATCTGCAGGGCAATGGCATCTGCCAAAGGCCCCAGCCCTTTTTCCTGGGCAATGGTAGCCCTGGTCCTTCTCTTTGGGCGGTAAGGCCGGTACAAGTCCTCCACTGCCACCAAAGTGACTGCGCTCCGGATCTGCTGCTCCAACTCCAGCGTCAGCCTTTCCTGTTCACGGATCGAGGAAAGTACCTGCTCTTTCCGCTCTTCCAGATTTCTCAGATACCGAAGCCTTTCATCCAGGCTTCTCAGCACTTCATCATTTAAAGCCCCTGTAGCTTCCTTCCGGTAACGGGCAATGAAAGGAATCGTGTTTCCTTCATCTATCAGCTTCACCGCCGCCTCCACCTGGCTCCGGCCAATATTCAGTTCTTCCTGCAATGCCTTAATAATATCCATATAACTGTCTGTCCCCTTAATAATCATTATCCTTTATCATTCCAGGCCTTCTGGCCTGTCTGTCCATGTCTTTTGCCGCAGTATCGCAAATCTCATTTCATCAGAAACAATGCAGCTGCGCTTTTCAAGGACTTTTCTTTGCTGATTCCTTTGTCAGCTGACTCTCCCCATTATATAGCGAATCTCCCCCTACGTCTAGACAGTATTTTATTTTCGTGATACAATTAGCCTTACTACGTAAATCCCGCCGCCGAATAGGCGGCATGCATTCTGGGATGCCAAATGCGCCTGCCAGGCTTTCTTGCTTGGTGGTGGGTTCCCGACCTGGCGCATGGAGGTTTACTGTAGAAAAAAGAAAGAAGGAAATCATATGGACGAATACCGCAATCAAAACTCCGATGAACCAAACGGCCAGAACCAGCCACAGCCATCTGAGTCCTCATATAATTCTGAATCTCCCGGCGGCAGCCAGTCTGAGCAGCCGCCCTTTGGACAGACCCAGAATCAGCAGGCATACGGACAGCCGCAGTGGCCAAATCAGCAGTCTGACGGTTTCGGCAACCAGCAGCAATGGCAAAACGGTCCGCAGAATAACCAGCAGTATTGGCAGAACGGGGCTTCGGGCAGCCCGCAGCAGTGGCAGAACGGCCCGCAGAATAACCAGCAGTATTGGCAGAGCGGCTCCTCCAATAATCAGCAGTATTGGCAGAATAATACCCCTAATAACCAGCAGTACTGGCAGAACAGTTCCCCTAACAACCAGCAGTATTGGCAAAACGGACAGCCTCCCAGGAAACGCAACAATCTGGCCCTGGCTTCCATGATCGTAGGCATTTTTGCACTGATCACCTGCTGCGTGCCTTTTATCCAGTTTCCTCTGGCTGTAACCGCAATTGTACTTGTGATTCTCTCAAAGAAAAAACAGCCTCTCAGCGGTTTTGCCATTGCAGGGCTG
The DNA here is from genome assembly GCA_947089145.1 of uncultured Hungatella sp. Lineage (GTDB taxonomy): Bacteria > Bacillota > Clostridia > Lachnospirales > Lachnospiraceae > UBA3402. Next base: position 8,995 of record CAMUJH010000060.1, read on the forward strand.
GTTATGGGTATTTTGGCGATTCTGTTAAGTATTGTCATGCTGCTCTACTGGGGAGCTTACTTACAGTTAATGAATGATCCGGAATTTTCTAAGATTCTTAACGAAATGATGGAAATGTATCAATAATTAAGTCCATTGGAAATGGGGCAGCTGTTAATATCAGCTGCCCCATTTGGATTCTTACTGTCTGCCAAAACTCATCCGAAATGCTCGTCCTGCTGATTGGCCGCCAGGGCTTTCGTATAACAATGTTGGCCTTCATTGACAAACCGCTCTCCATGAATCCCTGCCCGCGCAATTATGCCTGTGAAGCGTAAACAAACAGCTCCTTATACATTCTTTTTGCATAATTATCCGTCATGCCGCTGATAAAATCCGTCACCATCAAAATCCGCAGATACAGCCGGTCTGCCTCGCTTTTTCCCTGGGCCTGCCTGTGGTACATGCTTTTATAAAACCCGGATATCATATCCATGGATCTTTTGTCGATGAAGGTAGCCTGCTCTCTGGTATCATATTTCACCGCTGCTGTCATAAACTGATCTAGAAGGGAGCTAATCACCCTGCGCCCGAACAGCTCTGTCTTAATTTTTACGGAGCTGGTGTAGATAAACTCCTCACTAAGTCCGGAAATGGCCTGAATCATATGGCCGGAAACCGTGCCTTCAAACAAATCCCCTTCCAGAGTCCCCTCCATAATCCGGTCATAATGTTTCACAAATGCATCCGCTGCATCTTTCACCATTATCTGCTGCATAAACTGGTTCCACCGCTGCACTGCCGTCAGTTCCGGCTTTCTGCCCTCCCGATCAAGTTCCTCTTGGTACAGTTTCCGAAGCCTGTCAATGCATTTTCTCATGTCTTGGGCCTTCCCGCTGCTGTCATTGTCTTTTCCGCCATTCTCTCTGTTTTCCAGCCTCTGCGCATACTTCTCCATCTCCCTCACTATTCTGGAGTAATTCAGCACCTTTTTCACCATGGCGTCTTCCAAGTCAGAAGTCCGGTATGCAATGTCGTCCGCCGCCTCCAGAAGATACGACAAAGGATGTCTTCTGCCGTTCATCCCTGTATTCCTGTCAATCTCCCAGAACAGATCCCTCTCCGACCAATTGTATCCTATTTTCCCATAACGGCTCTTTTTATCCTCTGCTAGCTGTTTAGCAGAACACGGATACTTTATAATTGAGGCCAGCACTCCATAGGAAAGGTTAAAGCCCTCCATCCTCCCCAGGCAGGGCGTCCTGGAAAGCAGCCTTAATGACTGGGCATTCCCTTCAAAATGGTATAAATCCTCAGTCTGCCACGGACTGAGCAGTTCCAAAACCCTCTTTTCTCCAAGCATCAGATCCCCAAGATGGGCCTGAAACCACTCCCGCACCGCATACTCCCCAAAATGCCCAAAGGGCGGGTTCCCAATATCATGAACCAGCCCTGCACATAACAGCACATCGGAAAATTCCTTCTCCCAGTGGCTTGAAAACCACTTATCTTTATTCTCAGACTTTAGCTTCTGAAACACCATCTCCCCCAGCCGTTTTCCAATAGCAGACACTTCCAGGGAATGTGTCAGACGTGTTCTTACATAGTCATCCTCTTCAAGCGGAAATACCTGAGCCTTATCCTGCAGCCTGCGGAATAAAGTGCTGCATATGATGGTATCATAATCATTCCTGTAAATTTCCTGCCGATCCTCCTCCGATTTTACAAACCTCTCCTTCGAAAGCAGCCTTTCCCATTCCATAGCCAATACCTCCACAACACCCAGTAACTATTCTGTCTCAAACTTTCCATTTATTTCTTCTGCATTTATGTTTTTCCATTGTTTCTTTTTTAATTGACTGAAAAGGCCATTAGAACCAGGCCGATTTTATGGTATCATCCTCACCCCCATAACCAAAAGCACCCAGTTTTTTACGGCCCAGTTAACCAGGGTAATTCCGATTCCCACATAAACCTCTATTTCATAGTGACCTAAAAATCTGGCCGGCCCGGTTTGGTTCTCCTTTCCCTGCCAGCTGCTTTTCTGCCTGCTGACCATACTCCCGGCTCTCCATCTCCTCAGCCCCCATGCCCCAAACTCCGCCGCTGCTGTCAGCACCATATACCCTACCAGTGGATGATACCACAGGCTTTTGCATATATCACCGTGCAAAAGAAACTTTGCCGCCCTGGTTCCCCCGCATCCCGGGCAATACAGGCCCGTAAGAGAACGGAACAGGCAGGGATACCCCTGCCTGACAAATTCTTTCAATAAACCAATAAAGTACATCCTGTCACCGTTGCTTTACAATACTTCAGCGCTCCCCACGGATTACCTGAAGCACCTTTTCGTTTTCTGCCGTCAGCTCTTCTTTTAAAATCTCCAGGCTTTCTGTAAAAGCAGATTCTTTCATCTCCCCGGTAAGGAAGGCGAACTCATCCATCCCATCCAGTTCCACAATCCTGGATTTTCCAAAAGCCGCTTCTACCATCACCCTCCGGTCTTCGCAGCTGCCGGACACCCGGACGAAATACCGAAAAACAGCATCCTGACCTGAGGCTATGGAAAGCTTTTCATGGCTCCACCCCATGGGAATATTGGAGTTAATATGTTTTGCCTCTTCCACCATGTCAGCCACAACCGCACTGGCAGTAGGCAGTTTTCCCGCTCCGCTTCCATAGTACATGGTAGTGCCCAGCATATTGCCTTTTACCACGATGCCATTGTATACGTCACTGACCGCATACAGCGGATTATCCTTGCCAATCATCAGCGGCGCCACCCATGCATAAACCTTTCCGTTTTCCATGCTGCTTGAACCTACAAGCTTAATGGACATTCCCAGCGCATCAGCATAGCGAAAATCCACATCCGTAATTTTCGTAATTCCCTCTGTGGGAATCTCCTTATAGTCTACTTCCCTGCCTGTAGCCATAGCTGTTAAAATGGCAATCTTCCTGCAGGTATCATGGCCTTCCACATCAGCCTCCGGGTTCCTCTCTGCATAGCCTAAAGCCTGTGCCTCTTTCAAAGCCCACTCAAAAGAAGCTCCCTCTTTGTCCATCTTAGTGAGGATAAAGTTTGTGGTGCCGTTTAAGATGCCTGTAATCTCTTCGATCTTCTCACCCGCAAGGCATCGGTACAGCGGGCGGATAATGGGAATCCCGCCGCCTACGCTGGCTTCAAACATAAAGTTTACCTTGTTTTCCTTTGCAATAGCCAAAAGCTCTGTTCCGTAAGCCGCAACTAAGGCCTTGTTGGAAGTGGCTACATGCTTTCCTGCCTCCAGACAGGCCTTTACAAAGGGATAAGCCGGGTCAAGGCCTCCCATAGTCTCCACCACGATCTTTACCTCGTCATCCTGACAGATAACCGAAAAATCGTGGACAATCTTGTTCTGCACAGAACTGTCTGGAAAGTCACGGAGATCCAGAATATATTTTACCGAAAGTTCCTCGCCTGCTTTTTCGGCCAAAATCTCTCTGTTAGCCTCCAGAATCTCATAGACACCGGAACCAATCGTCCCATAACCCATAATCGCAACTTTTATCATCTTATCCTCCTGCGGGAACTGCTTTTCGTGCAGGCACAAATTCCGGCCCCTGTTTCACAAAGGACAAATCTGTTATCCCTGTCACATTATTCCCTGGCTAGTATCTTTACGTAATGGACACCCTGCATTCCTTCCATCTCCTCTGTCATGCTAGAAAGGCTCCCCGTATCGGAGCGCACCTCCACGCTGATGGTCAGGGTAGCAATAGAATTCACCGGAATACTCTGGTAAATGGTCAGGATATTCGCTTTATAGACCGCCACGATCCGAAGCAGATCCGACAGAAGCCCTCTCTCATCATCCATCTGCAGAACAAATGTAACGGTCTTTCCTTTGGTATTGTCGTAAAATGGCAGAATATCATCTTTATATTTATAAAAAGAGCTTCTGCTGATACCCACCACATCCGTAGCTTCCTGGATGGTCATAACCTTCTCTGACTCCAAAAGCTTTTTTGCCTCCACTACCTTCAGCAGAATCTCAGGCACCGCTTTTTCTTTCACCAGAAAATACTTACCCTTTTCTCCCACAACGGCTCCGCCCTTCTTGTCACAGCCGCTCAGATGTCTGTGTTCCTGTCATCTGGCTGCATATCCATAAAGTGTTCGCAATACATATACATCTGTACTCACGTGAAAGATATTAGCACATTTGTCTTTCCGGTGCAACTATTTTTTTTCACCGCCCAGACGAATCCACCGCAAATATGCACTGATAAACGAATCCAGGCCCCCGTCCAAAACTGCATTCACATTGCCGCTTTCCTCATTGGTTCTGTGGTCTTTTACCATCGTATAAGGCTGAAGCACATAGGAACGGATCTGATTTCCCCAGCCAATCTCAGACACGTCCCCGCGGATGTCCGAAAGATTAGCGGCATTCTCCTGCTGCTTTAGTATAAACAGCTTGGACTTGAGCATCTGCATAGCCTTATCTTTATTCTGAAACTGGGAGCGCTCATTCTGGCACTGAACCACGATTCCCGTGGGAATGTGGGTAATCCGGATAGCTGAGGATGTCTTGTTAATATGCTGTCCGCCGGCGCCGCTGGAGCGGTACGTATCAATCCGCAGATCATCCTGATTGATCTCCACATCCAAATCCTCCTCAATATCCGGCATAATGTCGCAGGATACAAACGATGTCTGCCTCTTTCCTGCTGCATTAAAAGGAGAGATCCGCACCAGGCGGTGGACGCCATGTTCTGATTTCAGATAGCCGTAAGCGTTTTCCCCGTTTATCTGAACGGTAACAGACTTAATTCCGGCCTCATCACCATCCAGATAGTCAAGGACTTCCGTGGTAAATCCCTTCTTATCCGCCCATCGGCAGTACATGCGGTACAGCATGCTGCACCAGTCGCAGGACTCAGTGCCTCCTGCCCCCGCGTTCAGACGCAGGATGGCATTGTTATTGTCGTATTGCCCTGACAGAAGAGTGGTAATCCTTAAAGACTCCAGTTCCTCCTGAAACTCCGTCAGCATCTGCTCAATCTCCGGTATCACGTCCGGATCATTTTCCTCGTATCCCATCTCAATCAGAAGCCCGATTTCCTCATACTGGTTTTCCAGTTTCCGAAATCCATCCACAGTATCTTTCAGGTTCTTGGCTTCTTTCATCAGCTTGGTAGAGCGCTCCGGGTCATCCCAGAATCCAGGCTCTTCCATAGACCTGTCAAGTTCATCAATCCGTTTTATCTTGTTGTCCAGGTCAAAGTGAATCCCTCACTTCCACTAATGGTTTATCATACGTTGATAACGTATACTTGAACTGATCTAATTCTACCACTGTGTCACCCTCTTTCTTTTCATTAAATTTATAAATCCCGCCTCTGTCCGAAACGGGTAATCGAAAAGCCATGGCCGCAGGCAATCCTGCAGCCAGGGCTTTTGCTTACACCTTGTTATTTAATCCGTCCGCAGCACTGCTTATATTTCTTGCCGCTGCCGCAGGGGCACGGGTCATTGGGGTAAACCTTGCGCTCAACCTTCCTAACCGGCGCCTTCACCCCGCTGTCGTCTTTGTTGGTTCCGGTTACCTTGGCTGCAGGCTCCCTTTCTACCTTCTGTTCCACTCGGATATGGAACAGAATCCTGACGGTATCCTCCTTTACTGCCGCCGTCATACCGTCAAACATCTCATAGGCACTCATCTTGTACTCCACAAGAGGGTCCCTCTGTCCGTAAGCCTGAAGGCCGATGCCCTGGCGCAGCTGCTCCATGTCATCAATATGGGACATCCATTTATTGTCAATGACTTTCAAAAGAATCACCCGCTCCACTTCGCGGATCTGCTCCGAATCCGGGAACTGGGCCTCTTTAGCCTCATACAGCTTAATGGCAGCCTCCTTGAGCGTATGTTTCAACTCATTCTTCTTCATGGAGTTTTTCTGCTCATCTGTCAGGACAACCGGTTCCAGCGGAATAATCGGAAGGAGCAGATCATTTAATTCTTTTATCTCCCAGGTATCCGCAGACGCATCATCAGGAATCGCCATGTCTACGGCATGTTCCACGATATCTGTAACCATCTTTAAAATCACGTCGCGCATATTGTCGCCGTCCAGCACCTTCCGGCGCTCCGCATAGATGACTTCCCTCTGCTCATTGGCAACTTCGTCATATTTTAACAGATTTTCACGGATTCCGTAGTTATTATTCTCAATCTTCTTCTGGGCTTTTTCGATGGCATTGGACAGCATCTTATGTTCAATCTGCTCGCCCTCAGGAACACCCAGAGCGTTAAACATATCCATCAGCCGCTCTGATCCGAACAGGCGCATCAAATCATCCTCCAGAGAAATATAAAATCTGGATTCTCCCGGATCACCCTGGCGGCCGGAACGTCCTCTCAGCTGATTGTCAATACGCCTGGACTCATGGCGTTCCGTTCCGATAATCTTTAAGCCGCCCAGCTCTTTCGATTTTTCATCCAGCTTAATATCCGTACCGCGGCCTGCCATATTGGTAGCGATGGTAACCGCTTTATGGACGCCGGCCTCTGCAACGATCTCCGCTTCCAGCTCATGGAACTTGGCATTAAGCACCTTGTGCGGTATGCCCTTTCTCTTCAGCATCTTGCTTAACAGCTCAGAAGTCTCAATGGTAATGGTTCCCACCAGCACAGGCTGTCCCTTTTCATAGGCCTGCACCACGTCCTCCACCACTGCCGCAAATTTCTCTTTCTTGGTCTTATACACCACATCATTTAAATCCACTCTGGCAATTGGCTTATTGGTAGGAATCTCGATGGCATCCATGCCGTAAGTGTTGCGGAATTCCTTTTCTTCTGTCAGGGCCGTACCAGTCATTCCGGCCTTTTTTCTGAATTTGTTAAAGAAATTCTGGAATGTAATAGTGGCCAGGGTCTTGCTCTCCCGCCTTACATTTACATGCTCCTTTGCCTCAATGGCCTGGTGAAGGCCGTCGGAATACCGCCGCCCCGGCATAATGCGCCCTGTAAACTCATCTACAATGAGGACTTCGTCATCCTTTACCACATAATCCTTATCCCTAAACATCAGATTATTAGCGCGCAAAGCAAGGATAATATTGTGCTGGATCTCCAGATTCTCTGGATCTGCCAGATTCTCTATATGGAAGAAATCTTCCACCTTCTTTACTCCGGCTTCGGTTAAGTTTACCACCTTATCCTTCTCGTTTACTACATAATCCCCTGTTTCCGTAATATCCTCGCCCATAATGGCATTCATCTTGGTAAATTCGCCGGAAGCCTCTCCCCGCTCCAGCTGTCGTGCCAAAATATCGCAGACCTCATATAGCTTGGTAGACTTGCCGCTCTGGCCGGAAATAATCAGAGGCGTTCTGGCTTCGTCAATAAGAACGGAATCCACCTCGTCAATAATCGCATAGTCCAGTTCCCGCAAAACCATCTGCTCTTTATAAATAGCCATATTGTCGCGAAGATAATCAAAGCCAAGTTCATTGTTCGTAACATAAGTAATGTCACAAGCGTATGCTTTCTTTCTCTCCTCTGAACTCATGGAATTCAGCACCACGCCTACGGTCAGGCCCAAAAACTCATGGACGCTTCCCATCCATTCCGCATCACGCTTGGCCAGATAGTCATTAACCGTAACAATGTGGACTCCCTTGCCCGCCAGTGCATTCAAATAAGCAGGCGCCGTAGATACCAGAGTCTTTCCTTCACCGGTCTTCATCTCAGCAATACGGCCCTGATGCAGAACAATGCCGCCAATCAGCTGCACCGGATAATGTTCCATGTTTAAAGTTCTTCTGGCAGCTTCCCGAACTGTGGCAAATGCCTCAGGAAGGATATCATCCAAAGTCTCTCCCCCTGCCAGTCTCTCCTTAAAGACTCTGGTGCGATCTCTTAATTGCTCATCGGATAATGCCATCATGTCCGGGCGCATTGCTTCAATCTTACTCACTATGGGGTAAATCATCTTCAGTTCGCGCTCGCTGTGAGTTCCGAACATTTTTTCAATGAGGTTCATGAGTTTCTCTCCTATATACTATCTCTTCATATTTTCAATGCAATCAGGAAACGTATACCATATCCCCAGCCTGCGGCCTGTGGACATGGTATAATCTTATACATTGTATCACCAACCTTTGTTTTATTCAACTAATTCCCCGGTTCTTAACAAAAAATTCATTTTTCTAGTTCCAGTTCGCTGGCAATGTCACTTAGTTAAGCGAATTCCGCTTTTGCCTATTCTTTCCAGAGCTTTCCTCAGGATTACATAACATCATTTTTATGGTAACCATAGCAGTTTTAACAAAAATTTTGTTCGTTTTCCCCCTTGTCCACATTATCCACACCTCCAAATCCACATCTTCATTCAAAAGTTATCCACAATAAAAGTCCTCATTTTACGGACAAAAGCAGTTATGCACAGAGTTATCCACATTATCCACACACTGATTCCTCCTTTTCCCGTGCCCGCAGTCTTAACTTTTCCCCCTTGCTTTTTTGTTCACAAATTATAAATCTCCATATTTCGACAAACTTTTTCACAGGGAAAGTAGGTGAATTTTAGAAAAAATTTCAATCAATTGTCAAAATATTCTTCTTAATCTCATTGAATATTTTGACTATGTATGGTATACTAAAATCATCTCAAAAGAAGGAGTTGATCATATGCGTTACACAATCACAGGAAGAAATATAGAAGTGACCCAGGGGCTGCGGGAGGCGGTTCAGGACAAGCTTGGAAAGCTTGAAAAATACTTCACACCTGATACGGAGGCAGTTGTTACTTTAAGCGTTCAGAGAGAACTGCAGAAAATCGAAGTGACGATTCCTGTAAAAGGCAGCATTATCCGTGCGGAGGAATCCAGCACTGATATGTACGTGTCCATAGATTTGGTGGAAGAGATCATAGAGCGTCAGATTAAAAAATACCGCAAAAAACTCATTGACAAAAAACAGTCAGCCCAGGCTTTCTCCGCACTGTTTATGGAGGAGGAAGAGGAAGTCCATGATGAGGAGATCCGCATTGAGAAGACCAAGCACTTTGATATGAAGCCTATGTATCCGGAAGACGCCTGTCTGGAGATGGAACTTCTTGGACACAATTTCTATATGTTCCTTAACGCAGAAACCGATCAGATCAGCGTGGTTTATAAAAGAAAAGCTAACTCTTACGGCCTGATTGAGCCGGAAGCATAAACTCTTTCGTTCATCCGCCAAAGCGCCGGGCTTTTTAGCCCGGCGCTTTTTGTCATCATTCCGAAAGGTATTGTTCCGCACTTGTAACCGCATTGGCTCCGTCAGCCGCCGCCGTCACAATCTGCCGCAGCTGTTTGGTCCGCACGTCCCCTGCTGCAAAGATTCCCGGAGCAGAAGTCTTCCCGTCTTCCCCAGCCTTAATGTATCCTTTTTCCATGTCCACGGTTCCCTGAAACATCTGGCTGTTGGGGACGATTCCCACAGCAATAAAAATGCCCGATACCGGCAGTTCCCTCGTCTCCCCGGTCTTTTTATTTTTCAGCTTCAGTTTTTCCACATTATCTCTTCCCTGTATTTCCTCCACCACCGTATCCCACAAAATCCCGATATTTTCCTGTCTAAATACACGCTCCTGCAGGCTTTTGGAGCCCCGCAGCCCGTCTCTGCGGTGAATCAGATATACCTTTTCACAGAGCCGGGACAAAAACAAAGCATCCTCCAAAGCCACATCACCGCCGCCTACCACTGCGACCGTCTTATTTCTGAAAAAGGCCCCGTCGCAGGTGGCGCAGTATGACACTCCCCGGCCAGACAATTCGGATTCCCCCGGCACTCCCAGATTCCGGTGATGGGCGCCGGTGGCAATAAGTACGGTCTTTGTCCTGTAAGTACCATTTTCACAGATCACCAGCTTTATGTCCGCCCTGGGCGCCAGTTCCGCCGCATGGAGGAGTTCTCCCGCCTCTGCTCTCCTGGCATCTTCACCGTCTCTCCCCTGGTCTTTCTCTATCTTCTGCACCTCATCCGTCACAAATACGGCCCCCAGGCCATCTGCGTGTTCCCTCCATTTCGTACCCAGGTCAAAACCGTTGATTCCTGGAAATCCCGGATAATTATCCACCTCATAGGTATTCAGTACCTGGCCCCCGCTTACCATGCCCTTCTCAATTACCAGGGTATCCAGTTTTGCCCTCTGGGCATAAATTGCCGCAGACAGACCGGCAGGGCCCGAACCAATAATAATCATATCATATATTTTTTCCATATGCACACCTCTGTTTCCCTTCCTGTTATTTTTGCTGTTTATTGGCAGCGTCACGTAGTTAAGCGAATTCTGCTTTGACCCGAGAGAGGCCATGCCCCTGCATGGTACAGGCTTGCTGCGGCATGCCCCTTTTAAGAATCTGAATTTCAGTATAGCACAGACTCTTCTAATCATACAAACACAACTTTTGACAGAACCTGGGGACTTTTCTCTTACACTGAAACGTGGTATACTTTTATTATAATCCGGTAATTTCATTTTATTAAAAAAGGGGTGATTTTATGGCTAGAAAAACGGTTTTGGTAACCGGCGCCTCCCGGGGCATCGGAAAAGCCATTGCTGTTAAATTTGCAAAGAAAAATTATAATGTAGCCATCAATTGTGTCCGCAGCCAGGAGCGCCTGATGCAGACAAAAAAGGAAATCGAATCCTACCAGGTTCCCTGCCTGGCATTTATGGGGGATATGGGAGACTTAACCCAGTGCGAAGAATTGTTTGTACAGATAAAAAAACAATTCGGTGTCCTGGATGTGCTGGTCAACAATGCCGGAATATCCTATATCGGCCTTCTGCAGGATATGAAAAGCGAGGACTGGGACCGCATTATCCGCACCAACCTGACTTCTGTATTCAACTTGAGCAAACTGGCCATCCCTGATATGGTTGCACGCAAGTGCGGCAAAATTATAAACATCTCTTCTGTCTGGGGCAGCGCAGGCGCAGCCTGCGAGGTTGCTTACTCTGCTACCAAAGGAGGCATTAATGCTTTCACAAAAGCCCTGGCCAAAGAACTCGCCCCCAGCAATATCCAGGTTAATGCTGTAGCCTGCGGAGCCATTGACACAGAGATGAACCAGTTTCTGGAGGAAGATGAACTGATTGGGCTGATTGAAGAGATTCCAGCCGGAAGACTGGGAAATGCTGAAGAGGTCGCTGATCTGGTATATCATCTGGGATATAAAAATTCCTATCTCACCGGACAGGTTATCGGCCTGGATGGAGGATGGATCTGATATGCCCACTACATACGCACATTACCGTTTTGGAAGAGACGTTTATAAGCAGCTTCCTGATCAGGCGCAGCACATCATCCGTTCCCATGGCGGCCTGTACAATATCGGGCTTCATGGCCCTGATCTATTATTTTACTATAAGGTATATCAGAAAACGCCTGTAAGCCAAACCGGGTTTGCCATGCATGACAGGCCGGGAAACGAATTTTTTGAGCAGGCTGCAAAGGTGATGAAAAAAAGATACGGGAAGCCCTGTACAAAGTCAGGTTTCTCCTTTTTAACCTCGTCAAAATACGCCTATCTTTTCGGCTTTTTATGTCATTTTGCTCTGGACAGCAACTGCCACCCTTATGTGGAACGCATGGTTCGGGAAACCGGAATCTCCCACAGTGAGATTGAGGCGGAGCTGGATCGGGATCTGATGGCCAGGGACGGGCTTGATCCCATGATCTGCCGCCCCACCGCCCATCTGCGTCCCAGAGTTTTTTACGGAAGCATTATCTCCAGGTTTTTCCCGGATATTACTCCCAGGCAGATTGTGGCCTCCATCCGCTCCATGCGGTTTTGCTGCAATTTGCTGGCGCCTTCCGGGCAAAGGCTGCGCTTCGTTGTCCTGCGGCTTTTAAAGGGAACTCCCCTGCCGTCCGCAGTCCGGGAAATGATCATTAAAGAGCGCCCCAATCCGGCCTGCGCCCCCATTACCAGGGAGCTGGAACGCAGGTATGTCACTGCTGTCCGGGATGCGGCAGAACTGATTGTAAACTTTTTGGAGCATGTGGAAAACGGCGCCCCTTTGGACAGCAGGCTGAAACATACATTTGGGGAGCATTAGCTCCCCTGCTATTTCTTCTGTTAGAAATTACGGATCTGATCTTGCGTATCATCCGAAGTATTTTCAATCCCTTTGATTACCACATAATATCCTGTTGTATCATTCACCTTCACATACACCCTGTCTCCCACTTTATGCCTGAAAATGGCCTTCCCCAAAGGTGACTCCGTGCTGATCATCCCTTTCAGGGAACTGCCCCTGATAGAAGTTACCAGCCGGTATGTCTCCACTTCATCATCATCTTCCATGTACAGTTCTACGGTATTGTTGATTCCCACCTCATCCTCTTTCGACTGGTCAGAAACAATCTGGGCATTTTTCAGCATGCGTTCCAGATACCGTATCCGGCTTTCATTCTGGTTCTTATCCTTTTTAGCCGCATAGTATTCAAAATTTTCGCTTAGGTCACCCTGAGCCCTGGCCTCCTTTACCGCCTCAATAGCTGCTTTGCGCACCACCAGTTTCCGGTGCTCAATCTCTTTTTCAATTTTCTCCACATCACTTTTAGTCAGTTTTTCGCCCACGCCCTGCTCCTCCTTTCTTTTCTTTGGAAGCCTGCCCTTTTCCAAGTCTCATGTCTTCCAGGTATTCCGCCACGTCTTCCCCGGCATGGCCCAGAAGATAGTTCTTGCCCTTTCCCGCATTCTGGCCCAGAGGTTCCAGATGTTCTGTCTTGATCTGGCGCTCCACATAATGGATCTCTTCTTTTAAATCTTGTGCGGACAAAAGGCGACATCCCTCTCCCCGAATAATCAGCTGTTCCAGGCCATCCGAAGTGGCTACCGTAACCTGATGGCTCCTTCCCATTTTATAAGCCAGTTTTTCAATATATTGATCTGCCGTCTCCGCTTCTTTTGTGTAGACCACATGAATGTTATGATACTGAATGGCCTGCCCGATGCCTCCTTCTACTTTATAGGCATCAAATACCAGAATCAGGACACATTTTTTATAGCCCTGGTAATTGCACAGAATGTCCATCAGCTTATGGCGTGCCCCGTCAATGGTAGTCTTAGCCAGTTCCCTCAGTTCTTCCCATGCAAAAATAATATTGTATCCATCCACCAAAAGATATTCTTCCTCTGCCTCTGTCTTCTGGATCTTTGAGGGAACCTGCTCCTGAAAGCTGACCCTTCTTGGCCCCTGTTCCCGATACCGCTCCCGCTTGCTGATGCCATAGGTACGGGTAAAAATCTCTTCCAGTTCCTTGTCGTCCCCGCAGAAGCCTCCTGATGTTATCTGCCGGGCAGCCAAAGAAGCCTGAACCGGCCCGGCCGCTTTTTCTCTGCGCGCCTGCAGTTCTACGGAACTCTCCACATGCATATACTCTTTCACCTGATTCCATGGCACCTGAAAGCCTGCGCCATGGGCGCAGAATACGGAGCCAGGCGGATTTTGTGCATCTGCCTCCGGGTCATATCCTGAAGCTGCCACCACCTCTTCCTGGTTGCGGCACGGCTCATATCCTGACAGCCTGCAGGACAGCCATCCCCGTCCCCTGGTGTAGGACACTACTTCCATCTGGTAATCCCTCATCAATGCCACGGGAGCGCTGCCGCAGAAAACGGTTCTGTCCCCCTCCTGGACCGGAGGCTCAAACCGCCCCTGCATCCTGTCAATATCCGCCATGGCTCGCCCCGTATACTCTGAAGGCACTTCCAGCCTGAACTCATAGTAAGGCTCCAAAAGTCTGCTGCTGCCTTCCATCAGCCCCTGCCGCACTGCCCGATACGTGGCCTGCCGGAAGTCTCCGCCTTCCGTGTGTTTTAAGTGGGCACGCCCTCCGATAAGAGTAATCCTTACATCTGTCAGTTCAGCGCCTGTCAGCACGCCTCTGTGACGTTTTTCCTCCAAATGGGTCAGAATCAGTCTCTGCCAGTTTCCGTCCAAAACATCCTGGCTGCACCTGGCATCAAACTGCAGCCCGCTTCCCCGCTCTCCCGGCTCCATAAGGAGGTGCACTTCCGCATAGTGACGGAGAGGCTCGAAATGTCCCACTCCCTCCACTGGCTCTGTTATGGTTTCTTTATATACAATGCTGCCTTTGCCAAACTCCACATCTACTGCAAACCGCTGTTTAATAAGACTTTTTAAAATCTCAATCTGCACCTGCCCCATTACCTGGACCTGTATCTCCCCCAGCGCTTCATTCCAGTCAATGTGAAGCTCCGGCTCCTCCTCCTCCAGAATCCGCATTTTCAGAAGCATTCCGTGAGCATCGCAGTCAGGAGGAAGAACCATCTGGTAAGTCAGAACCGGCTCCAAAAAAGGCGTTTTCAAATTTTTTTCCGCGCCCAAAGCCTGCCCTGGAAAGGTTTTTGCCGGTCCGGTGACCGCACACACCATCCCGGCCTGCACCTCCTGAACCGTCTCGTATCTGGCACCAGAGTAAATGCGGATTTGGTTCACTTTCTCCCCTCCTGCTGGAGAGATCAGCTCCTCCTTTACCTTCAGGCTCCCTCCGGTTATCTTTAAATGAGTCAGACGGTTTCCCTGTTCATCCCTTGAGATCTTATAAACCCTTGCGGCAAATTCTTTCCCATATGACGGGGCATTCATATAAACTGACAGACCTTCAAGAAATACGTCTATGCCTCTCTCCTTTAAGGCTGATCCGAAATAGCAGGGAAAGGCTTTCCGCTGCCTGATAAGTTCTGAAATCAGCGTATCAGGCAGGCGCCCTTGATCCAAATAGACCTCCAGGGCTGCCTCTTCACACATTGCCAGATTTTCATCCCTGTCATCTCTCTCACCGCTAAAATCCACGCAGTTCTCATGAAGCCGTTCTTTCAGCTCCTCCATGAGGGCATCCTGGTCAGTACCCTCCTGATCCATCTTATTGACAAACAAAAACACAGGAATTCCATAGCGCCCAAGAAGCCGCCACAAGGTTTCCGTGTGCCCCTGTACGCCGTCAGCCCCGCTGATTACCAAGACGGCATAATCCAGCACCTGCAGCGTCCTCTCCATTTCCGGCGAAAAGTCCACATGACCCGGCGTATCCAAAAGAGTCACTTGCTTCTCCCCCAGTTTAAAGACTGCCTGTTTGGAGAAAATGGTGATTCCCCTTGCCCGTTCCAGCTCATAGTTATCCAGAAACGCAGTCTGATTATCCACCCTTCCCTTTTGACGGATGCTTCCCGTCTGAAAAAGGATCTGCTCTGACAATGTGGTTTTTCCTGCATCTACATGGGCCAGTATTCCAATAACCAATTTTTCCTTCATGTTCTTTGCTGCCCTTTTGTCTTCTGGCGGCGCTACAGCAAATGCTTTCTCAGCTGGCTGCCGTCAAGGGCGCTTAAATATGCCGGTGCAATGTCAAACACAGTCCTGCAGCCGCTGTGCCCCTCCTGGTTAAGGCGGTATACCGCCCTTGCGTAAGCCGCAATCACAGAGGCAGTAAACTCCGGATTGGAATCCAGTTTCAGACTGTACTCCACCACATGGCTGTTTTCATCATTCCACCCGGTCTTTCCCGTCCGGATCACAAAGCCCCCGTGAGGAATCCCCCTATGATCCCTCTGAAGTTCTTCTTCGCTGATAAAATGAACCGTGGTATCATAATCTGCAAAATAATTGGGCATATTTACAATCTCTTTTTCGATCTCTGCCAAATCTGCGTCTTCCTCCGCCACCACAAAGCACTCTCTGGTATGCTTCTGCCTGGTTGACAGCTGCGGATTGCTGCCGCTTCTCACAGCCTCCAGCGCCTTCTCCACGGGGATGGTATACTGTCTTGCATCCTTTACGCCTTTTATTCTGCGAATGGCATCAGAATGCCCCTGGCTCACGCCTTTTCCCCAGAAGGTATAGTCATGGCCTCCAGGCAGGACCGCATTGGCATAAAGGCGGTTCAAAGAAAACATTCCCGGGTCCCATCCCGCCGAAATCAGTCCCACATGACCGCTCTCCTTCGCCGCCTTGTCCACACTGTCAAAATGTTCCGGTATCTTTGCATGGGTATCAAAACTGTCCACCACATTAAAGAGCCTGACAAACTCCGGCGTCTGAACCGGAAGATCCGTGGCACTGCCGCCGCACAGAATCATTACATCAATGGCATCTTTCATGGAAGACGCCTTATCCACATGATAGACCGGAACGCCCTTTGTCAGAATATGCAGGCTTTGGGGCTCCCTTCTGGTAAATACCGCCGCCAGCTCCATATCCGGATTGTGCTTGAGCGCACATTCAACCCCTTTTCCCAAATTTCCATAGCCTAATATTCCTATTCTGATTGCCATATTATGTGTCTCCTTTTTCTATTTATAGTCAGGCGTCTGCCTGCGCCTGCTTTCCCTTACAGAATCAAATGCCGCATTTTATGCTTCACCCTATGTTACCAGTATTTTTTATTCTGCGCAACCTTTTCTTTACCGCCTGACATAGGTATAAAAACATGGCGGCATAGCTAAAATGCTACACCGCCCTTTCACTTCCGCTTACTCATTTATTTTACAAGCCGCCTGCCGTTTATTCCGCCCCCAGCATTTTTCTCACCCGCTCCAGCCGTTTCTCCAGCGTATAAGTCCTGAATGACAGCTTGTTCACCCGGTCCTGATCCTTATTCTCTGCCAATTCCGCCAATTTCACCTTGGCAGCCATGGCATTGGTAGAAATATCATCAATATAATCAAAATACTTCATGTTGGGCCGTCTGGTCATCATATCCACGCCTTCCAGTACTGTCTGGCCAAAGCCCTGTTCTTTTAAATCATGGAAAGAGCAGCCGCCTTCTTCCACAACATCATGAAGAACCGCAATCATTTTCTCCTCTTCCGTATCTACCCGATCCATCATCCGCAGGGCATGGTCAATCATAGGCTTTCCGCTGTAATCCTTTACTCCCTGCAGCTTTTTTGTCGCAAAGTCAATTGCCTTCTGCAACATATGTATTCCCCTCCTTTGCCTAAATTTCCTAAACATGCTTTTTGCGTGCCAAAGTCCTCATACTAAAACTATAGTATACATTACCTCTTTTTGTAAAGAACTTTTAACACCTTTTTATCACTTTTCCCAATTGACATAAGAATCGATCTGTGCTAGATTATACTCACAATTGAAAAAACCTGTGAGGGAGTAGTAAGCACATCCTGGCAGATGTGTGGCAAGTCAACAAACCCGGCCTTAGGTCTGGCTTGTCTTAAATAACGAGACTCATGTATAGCCGCAGCGGTTATGCATAAGTCTTATTTTTTGACCTGTGAATAGCCACTGCAGCTATTCAGGGTCTTTTCTTTTGTAAATAAATACGAAAGGACTTTAAAACTATGAACCTTGCAGCTATCTTATTTCTATTCGTCTTAGGAGTTATTCTCATTGTAAAAGGAGGCGATTTTTTTGTGGATGCCTCCTCATGGATCGCCACAGTCAGCGGTATTCCCAAACTGATTATCGGCGCCACGATTGTCAGCCTGGCCACTACCATGCCGGAGATGCTGGTTTCTATGATGGCTGCCCTTCAGGGCAAGGTGGATATGTCCATCGGCAATGCCGTGGGGAGCGTCACTGCCAACATCGGCCTGATCATGGCTATTTCCCTGCTTTTTATGCCGGGAGCCATACGCCGCATGGACTATCTTCCAAAAGCCGCCTTAATGATGACCGCTGCCTTGATTATTGTCATAGGCGGATTCCAAGGACAGGTTTCTATTCCTATGTCAATTATTCTGCTGGTTGTTTTCGTTGTCTTTATTTTTGAAAATATACACTCTGCCAAGCGTACCATGGCGGCCGAAAGTCTGGATAACAGCTCTCCCAAACGAAGTCTCCCTTCCAGAAATGAAATTTTTGTCAATCTGGCGAAATTTGTTCTGGGCGCTGTAGGAATCGTGGCAGGCGCTGACCTTCTGGTAGACAACGGAAGCGAGCTTGCCAGGATCGTAGGCGTTTCAGAGAGAATCATCGGCGTAACCATAGTGGCCATCGGGACTTCCCTTCCAGAATTGGTAACTACCATTACCGCTGTTGCCAAGAAACAGTCCTCTCTGTCTGTAGGCAACATACTGGGAGCCAATATTCTGGATCTCTCCCTGATTATGCCTCTGTGCGCAGTGGTATCAAGAAAGCCGCTTCCCATTGCCCAGGCCTCTGCGCTGGCAGATCTTCCTGCCTGTCTGCTCGTGGGCGCAATCGCCATAGTTCCCGCCATGATCACTTCAAAATTCAGCAGGTGGCAGGGAGTTGTACTTTTGGCAGTGTATATTGCCTACGTTGTCATAACCTGCTTTTTTATAGGAGCATGAGTTTAAATCCTTCATGATAAATGATGATTCCCCGTAATTCATAAAAGGTACAGGCATAAAAAGTTCTGGAAATCTGCAGAACTCCAAAATACATTATAACCCCAATAGTCTAAAATGTTAATAAAACAGAAAACTCCGCAGGAAAACCTGCGGAGTATATATCCTTGAATCTTGTATTCTGTTGGCAATTATCTCTTGGTGAACTTGGAACGCCTGTATATGGGCTTTTCTGGGCTTTCTGTTA
>CAMUJH010000061.1 GCA_947089145.1 uncultured Hungatella sp.
CACATTTACTATACATAGTTCCGTACAGTTATTGGGCTTCAACCTGTCTTGCGGCCTTACCCCTATGCATAGCCTGATGCGTTTTCTGTTCGTCAGACCAGAGATTTGCCTACACCTTCCTTCAGATTCCCCTCACGGTGGACACCCTTGGTGTTCGGCTGTATCCTTCCCACTGTCGGGCGGATTAAGGACTTTCACCCATTAGAAACGTGCCGATGTCTGCCATGGGCATTTTCACTCCATTATTTAATGTTATGTAATCCATTCCCTATTCCTCCAATCATACGTTTATTTGGCGCTGTGGCCGCCGAACACATCAAATTCCATGGTATCCAGTTTGGAATCAATCATGGCAATCTCTTCCTTAGTCAGAAGGATATTGCCTGCCTCAAAGTTTTCTTTCAGCCGTTCTATCTTGCGGGAGCCGGGAATGGGAACAATGTAGGGTTTCTTATTTATCATCCACGCAAGGGACAGCTGGCCCATGACAGCCTTCTTTTCATCAGCCATTTTTGTCAGCATATCCAAAAGTTCCTTTGCCTTTTCATACCCCGCTTCGGCGTACTGAGGCATATTTGCCCGGTAATCCTGGCTTCCCTCAAATTTCGTGGACGGCGTGTATTTTCCCGTAAGGAATCCGTTTGCCATGGGAGAAAAGGCCACATAGGCGATATTTAGTTCCTCGCACACCGGAAAGATACTCTCATGCCATCTTGCCATCATGGAATACCTGTTTTCAATGGCTGTCACGGGACATACGGCGTGAGCCCGGCGCAGGTATTCTTCCGTAGTTTCCGAAATCCCCCAATAGCGAATCTTGCCCTCTTTGATTAACTGCTCCATGGTTTCAGCCACAGTTTCCGGCTCCACCTTGGGGTCAATCCTGTGCTGATAATACAAATCAATATAGTCTGTCCCCAGCTTCCTAAGGCTCTCCTCAACGCTTGCTCTTATGGTTTCAGGGCTGCTGTCCAGTCTTAAAGAGCGGTCCGCATTGTGCTTAACCCCCATCTTTGTGGCAATGACCACCTTGTCCCGGATTCCCTTCACGGCCTCCCCCACAAGCTCCTCATTATAGGAAACCGTGCCGTCAGGGCTGACGCCGGTATAAGCCTCCGCCGTGTCAAAAAAGTCATATCCAGTCTGAAAAGCTTCTCTCAAAATCTTAACTGCCACACTCTTTTCCGTGGGGTCACCTGAAGCGTGGCTGAATCCCATGCATCCCAGGCCCACGGGATTCACCTTAAGATTGCTGGCGCCCAGTGTTCTCTTTTCCATTTCTGCTGTCCCTCTCTTTTTTAATGGTGAAAACTGGTGAAGATGGTCTTTTCCTTCTGAGGAATCCCCAGTTTTTCCTTGCCCATATGGATACTCTTCATCAAAAACGCCATATTGCGGCCCAGAGTCCGCATGGTCTGCATGCCCTCCTCGTCCTTTAAAACTTCCTCCGGGGTACCTCCGTGAACCATGTTCCAGTACTGGCTGCTGGCCACCGGCATGCCGCACATGGTAAAGTATTTGTTTAACATATCAAAGGTAGCCGTGTTGCCGCCCCGCCGGCAGGACACTACCGCCGCACCCACTTTCATGGTCTTGTCAATATTTAAGGTGCTGAAGAACAGACGGTCCATAAAGGATACCGCCCCGCCTGCCGGGGAAGCAAAGTAAACCGGGGAGCCGATGACAAAGGCGTCCGCCTCGGCAAGCTTGGGGGCAACCTCGTTGACAATATCGTTAAATACGCATTTTCCCCCCTGCTCCCCTTCGCTGTGGCATTTCCGGCAGGCAATGCAGCCCCGGATATCTTTATTTCCCACATGGGCGATCTCCGCCTCAATGCCTTCCGACTCCAGAGTCTTTGCCAGCTCCGTCAGCGCCGTGTAAGTACATCCGTTTCTCCTTGGGCTTCCGTTTACAAGTAATGCTTTCATAATGAAATTCCTCCTCTTTTTTCTCTTCGCTTTTTTATTTTTAAGAACTGTGTTTATTATAAAGGAGATCCGCAGACAGCAGAAGTCACAATTAGTTATTCAGTGTATACCTTTTAGTATAAACTGTTTTAAAACGATTTCTCCCTGCGGTAACCCCCATGCGCCTGGCAGTTTTCTATAAACATTCCCGGAATATCCCAAATATTTCTTCATGTGTCAAACTTCTGTAACCTCCGAGAACAATCACGCAGGAATCTGCAGCGGCTTTTAAATCCGTATTTTCATCCACCCCTAATTCCCTCAATGACGCCGGCAGACCAATCTCCCGGATAAAATCTTCCAGCGCATTAATCCCGGCACAGGCAATTTCTTCATCCGGCTTTCCCTCAGGCGAAATCCCCCACACCTCCACGGCGAACCGCCTAAACTTCCCCAGCCCGGCCTTATAGATATGACGATAGCAAACCGGCTGCAGCACCGCCATGCCTGCGCCGTGATTGCAGTCCGTGTATGCGCCCAGCTGATGTTCCATCTGACGGCACTGAAAATCAGTCCGCTTTCCCAGTCTGATGATCCGGTTTTCTGCCATTGCCCCATCCCACATGAGATTGCTCCTTGCCGTATAGTTTTCCGGATTCCTTATAGCCGCCCGAAGATTGCGGATCACGTTCCGCATCGGGGCCTCTGCCATATCATCGGAAACATTATCCTCATCCGGCCCGCTGAAATAGATCTCCATAATGTGGGAGAGAGTGTTAAAGCCGCCGGAAACCATCTGGAATCCGGGAACGCTGAATGTATAAACCGGGTCCATCAAGGCAAACTTCGGATTGCATTTGGGATAGTCCCGCCCGATCTTCACCTTCAGCACTTCGTTGGTGATAGCCGCCCTTCCGCTGCACTCGCTTCCGCTTCCCGCCGCCGTGACGATCACCCCCACCGGCAGAGGCGGGAAGTCAAAGATCCCGGGCCTTGCCTAAAAATTTCCCCATGCGTCGCCTTCATTCCGGGCTGCGATGGAGACTGCCTTGCAGCAGTCCACCACTGAGCCGCCGACGCCAAGGATCAGCCCCGCATGATATTTTATGGCAGCCACCGCTCCCTCCAGGACTTTGGCATAATAGTAGTCACTTCGTCATATATCCCGTTCTTTTTCACCGAACCGCCTCCATAGGCAAGCATGACTGTGTCACCGTATTCCTTGGTGAGACAGGCCAGATACTCTTTCACACATCCTTTTCCAAAAAATACTTTTGTTCCGTTTTCAAAGATAAAATTATTCATCCCGCTTCACTCCTTCCTGGTATTGCCTCCCCTTACCTATGTGTCAATTATAAGCAGGGCAATCCACAAGAAGAAGTCTCACTTTGTTCATCAGTTTATACCCATTGGTTGTAACTTAATTCAAAAAATTCAAACTAAAAAAGAACCGAAATACCCTTGGTACTCGGTTCTTTTTTAATCATCTTCTAACCGCTCCGCCTATGCGTTTTAAAACAGCTTCACCTTTATCGCGTTTGTTTTTTGTAACCTTCCTCTACTGCACCGCCTCTTTCACCGCCTCCAAAAACTGCTTCACGATCATGGAAGGCTGGGGAGAATGGAGCAGACCAAAGGGAATACTGTGTTCCCATTCCACCGGAATTACCTTCAAAAGCGGATGTACATTGGCCCATCCAGGTATGGCAAGCAGCACGTCATTACTGTTCTCGCATCGGTTAAATGCCTCCATACTGTAAAAATCAAAGTCCACAATATGTATCTGGCTGTGATTCTGCCAGATGTCGTCCCGAAGTTCATCCACATAGTGGCTCCACTCCCGGCGCATGAGCATCAGGTTCTCTCCGTACAGATCTTTAAGCTTAAGCCTGTCCTTTGCCGCAAGCTTATGGTGAATGGAAACTGCGCAGCAAAAAGGCTCACGGGACAGTTCCAGTCCCGCACAGCGCCTTAGATCCAGCATGGTTTCGTCAAAAATCCCTCCCACCACGTCAATGTTCTTTCCCAGATTTCCCAAAATTTCCCTGGCGTTTTCCGGCGTATTTTCAAAAGGAATAATCTGAAATTTCATGTCTGGACAATGGCTCTGTATCTTCGGCCACAGCTGCATAAGAAGCTGGGCCGGCGTCATGGGAGAACTGCCGATCCGGATTAGCTTTGTATCCTCCTGCATGGCGTTCTTAGCCCTTGTGACCGAGTCCCGGCAATACTGTATCACATATTTCGCATCCTGATACAAAGATTTTCCTGCCTTTGTCAAATTCAGGCCTCTGTGGGTTCTCTCAAATAATTTGACGCCAAGGGACGCCTCCAGCAGGTTAATCTGTTTGATAACCGCAGTAGGGGTAATATAAAATTCCTCGGCAGCTTTGTTAAAACTGCCTGCGTCCGCCACATGGATAAACGTGTCCAGCTGTGGATTGTACATGAGGCAAGCACTCCTTCACTTTTTGATCTTTCAGCAGCATACATCATTGTCTAAATCATAGAAAACTAAAAAATATCAAGAGCCCTTTCTCTAGAGCGTGCAGATGGCGGGAATGAATTTTCAAACACGCTCTAGAAGAGACAAAAACAGTTTATCAGAAATTTCTAACAAATGTCTAACAATTTGATAAACTATTTCAAAACTCTGAAAAGGATCGGAAAAAGCCGCTACGTTTTTATCGCATATCCTGCGCCATCTCCCTGATCAGCATTTCCTGATACCCTGCCCTCTTCCACTCACGTATCTTCTCTGCCGTCCTTTTTAGTACAGGGTGCGTCAGATTCTTCATCATCTCTATCCTCCGCTGCGACACTTGTTCCTGGGACAAAGCTTTCTCATAGTCCTCCGGACTCATTCTCCAGATATGAACCCTTCCGGGAAAGCTTAAAGCGATCCTCTGGGCAATGTCAAGCCCTTCCGGGTCCATATCCCCGGCATACCAAAAAGAAATATTTTGACAGCCTTCACACAAAAGTTCCATCAACTTGTATGCGGCAGTTCTTGGCTGTCCGGAGGTACACAAAAGAGTGGCAGGATAACCGGAAAGCTGCTGGATCAGTTCGCTGAAAACCATTTCGTTTTCCACAATATAGATTTTTTCAGATTCTCCAAAAGCACTCCCTGCATGTGTCAGATTAGCCAAAGAGATAATGCACGCCTCTCTCCTTTGCCAGTAACCCTCATAGGCCGGATGCAGTCCCTCATCCGTCATCAGATGAATGCCAAATGCTGCCACTGTGCTGGACAGCTCATCAGCCCATATTCCATTTTTCTCGTACAGTTCTTTCCACTGCCTGGCATTCTCCGGAAATGGACTTCCGCCGCGCCGGCACAGGACATAGGACAGGAGAGTTCCTGCGGCAGTCTGACGGTCCAGGGCGTGGGGATTTCCTGTAGTCTCTGCCGCCAGGACAGCCAGCCGGATTCCCTTCCACCTGTGTCCCTCCGCCCCTTCCTGCCCTGGCAGGGGCCGGCATGTTTCCAGACACCGGGCAATCTCCCGAATCCGCTCCTTTGCGGATTCGGGAGACTTCTGGTACTCTCTCATCATGACAGCGTACCCCTGGCTTTTTTGTTCCCGCATCTCACGAATCCAGCTGATGATCTCCCCGCTGACAGTTTTCTCTGCTGCCTTGTCCTCACCAGCCCCTTCTTCCGCTAACCGCCCTTTCCCTTCCGCCTCCCTGATCTCACCCTCCAGTTCTTCCCAAAACTTTGCCTCCCTGTTCTTTTTCTGCTGTCTTCGCTCCTGGTTTCCCACCATAGGCTCCCCAAAATACTCCTCCAAAAGCTCCTTTAACGACACCTGCCCATACCTGGTTTCCCCGAGAGCCTTCTCAAATTCCGGAAGAGAAAAAGCGATCCCCGCTTCTTCCATAGCCCTGCCCAGAAACCGTTCCAGGGCCTTTTTCTCTTCCCCCGTTGCATTAGCCACAGTTACCCTGCCGGCTGTCCGCCCCAGGCTCTCCCATTTTTTCCGCATTTCTTTAAAAATCCGTCCATACTCCGGCTGACTCTTAAAATACAGTCCACATTCTTCCCTACTGCTCATCTAAGATCCTCTCGTGTCCGTTCCAGGTATAATGGATCACCGTCACGGTCCGGGCATCCGCCGGACGGTAAAGTTCAGAGATCCGAAGAGCCGGCACCGTCTCATAACATCCCCAGATTGCCTGAGAATTCATAATGTAGTCAAAATCCAGGGTATCCACCAGCTTAAACATACTGCTGATATTCTTATCGTCAACGCCGGCAAATGCCTCGTCAAGAGCCATCATCCTGGGAAAATCCTGTTTTGATGATTTCTGATACTGGGCGTTGACAGCCGCAAACAGCGGTACATACATAGCCATGGCCTTCTCGCCGCCGCTGAACTTGTTAAAGGCTCCGTTGGTCAAAGGCTTTTTCTCTCCCTGATTCCGGTAGTAAAACATCCGAAACTCAAACCATTTCCGATAATCCAGAGCATCCCGAACCATATCAATATAATTTACCGTCATACCGTTCTCTTCCAGTTTTGCCTTTTCCGCCTGGACTTTGCTGCGGAAATGACGCGCCACCCGCTCCACATCCTCAGAGGTCAAGAGAGACTGATCCCTTCTCAACAGCTTTTCCAGCTCCAGAGTGTCGATTTCCTGCTCCCCATCCCCGCTTCGGGGTTTCCATTCCAGAGAAAAGCTCAGTCCCATGGAAGTGTCCATCTCCTTCATCAGGGCTGACATGCTCCGAATCCACTGGCGGCTCTCCTCAATCCGGTCCGTCAGCTGCTGACTCAGAGTGCGGGACAAAATATCCACAAAAATCTCTCTGTCCTTCTCCTGAATCAAAAGCTCCGTCTCCTCTATGGAGTTCTTCAAAGTCTGGACAAACTGGGCAAAATACAGCTTCTTCCCGTTCCACACCGAATAAATCCTCTGACGTTTTCTTAAAGACTGGCCGTCTGCCGCCCCTTCCTCAAAACAGTCTTCCATGGCAATGCCATAACCCAGAAGGCTCCCGCTGTACTTATGGTAATTCTCATGGAGCGCTCCCACCAAAGCGCCGGGCTCCCGGTTCCTGTCGCTTTCCCTCAAAGAAGCCCATGCCTCTTTCGCACACTCTTTCAAAGATTTTGTTCCCCGTTCCAGTACCAGCTTTAAGTCAAGCTCTTCCTCAAAATAACTGCGAAAACCGGTTTCTCTGCCGATCTCCCAGGCCAGATCAGCTTTCGACTCCTCCAGCCTTTTGGCTCCCGATTCCATCTGGTCCAAAAGCACGGCCAGCCGTTTATCCCATTCCTTTAAGTTTTGTTCCAGCTTTTCTCTCTCTGTCCGAAGCGTTTCAAGGCGGAGGGCAAGCTGACGGTTCTCGGGGCGGTTTAAGAATTCCTCCGCCTTCCTGATGGCCATCCCGGTGATCTCCAGTTCCTTTTTCTTCCCGGAAATCTCATAGAGCGCCATATCCTGGCTGTCCTCGTATTGAACCGCTTTCTCCTTTTCACTGATAAGCAACGCCTTTTTGTGGCTTAAATCCCGAAGGAGAGAGCATGTACTAAGCCAAAATTCCAAATACTCCCCTGATGTCTCCTCCGCCTCCTCATAGGCTCTTAAGGTTCTGCCGTAGGGAAGTTCCCTTCCCAGGCGGATCACCTGCTGCAGACACTTTTCTTTTTCCGCCTTTAGGCTCTCCTCCTTCCTCCGGGCCTCCTTAAGCCTCTCCTGCTCCTGCTCCAGATACCATCGGCATTCCTTTTCCTTATTCAGAATCTCATCCAAAGCCTCTCCGTCCGGCGCCTGGGCAAGCTCCTGTTCCAGTATTTTCTGCCGATTGGCCGCAATTTTAAGTTCCCCCTCTGCAGCCTCTTCCTTCTGCTTAAGGACTTCAAGCTCCTGCAGCAAAAGGTCAATCTGCTGTTCCAGCCTGTGTTTTCTCGTCAGATATCCAATAAAAGAAGCCTGTCCCTGTCCCAGGCTGCGCCCTTCCAGAATTCCGTTTCTAAAAAATCCGTTTCCCTGAAAAGCAATTCCTGGCATTTCCGAAAGCTTATGTGCCTTGTCCGGAAAATCCCCCGTCTCATCCCCCATAGCCTTTAAAATATATTCCGCCTCAATTCTCAGATCAGCCGGCAGCCCCGGCGCCGGAACCAGCTTTTCAAAAAAAGTTCCCTTCTCAGATTCCGGGGCGCACAGCATCATATCCGCATATTCCGGAAACTCCCCCCGAACTCTGTCCCAATGGCGGCGGCCCACCACCAGGGCATCCAAAAAGCCCGCCTCTGTAAGCTGCTCCTCCAAAATATTCTTTTCCGTCTCTGTAAGATGCGGCGCAAACTCCATAGCCTGATAAAAAGGAATCCAGGAGATCCCTGCCTCTGTAAGCATCTGCCTGGAGCGAATACGCCCTTTTGCTCTCTCTGGTTCCCAGTCCTTCTGCTCCCGAAAGCTTTTCAGCTCCTCCTGCTTTTCCCTCTCTTCGGAAAGAATGTTCTCCCTCTCCTGCTCTTTTTGAGCCTTAAGCTTTAAAAGCAGGCTCTGTCTGTCAGACGCCCACTGCTCCCATTTCCTGCGAATCCCGCTTCTGTCCTTTGCGCCTTCATAAGCCAGAATCTGGGTTTCCAGCTCTTTTAAAAACTTCTGATCCGGTGTAAACTCCTGATTCTTTTTCGGCAGTTCATACCATTCCTGAATCCAGCGGTCCCTGGCCTGCTCTTTCTCCTCTTCCAGCTTCTCAAGTTCCGCCTCCCGCTTCACCGCTGCAGCCTGGCAGACAGCGGCCTCTGCAGCTGCCTGATCATACCGCCGCTCCACCTCTTCCTGCTCCTTAAGCGTCTTTATACCCTCGGTAATCTTTCGGCTCCACTCCCGGATTTCTCTGGAAATATCATCAATTCCCTCCACCGCCTCTTCAGCCATCTTCTCCACTGCCTGTCCGTGGAGTTTAAACTCCATGACTGCCTGGAGGCTCTCCATTTCCTTCCGGTTTTCCCCTACCTGGCCCCGAAGGTTCTCCACGCTGCCCTCATACTCCCGTATCCTTCTGTCCGTCCCTACCAGATTTTCCCTGGCTTTCTCCGCCTCATCCTGCCATTTTTCCATCTCGCTTTCCAGCTTTTTCTTTCGGTTACGGTTATCCATCAGCCGCCTGGTGACCTGATCCAGATCCGTCTCTTTCAGACTGTCAAGTTCCACTTCAATCAGAGTTTTCCTCTGCTCTCCCTCTTCTCTCAGCCTTTTCTTCTCAATCTCTTCCTGCCTCAGCTGCTCCTGCCTTGCCTCTTCCTCCTCCAGAGCCAGTTTTAATGTTTCCGTTTTTTTGCTGGATTCCAGATATGCCCTGGCCTTTCGCCCCAGCATAAACTGATTATAGCGGGTATATTCCTTTTGAATATTCTGCGCATCTTTTTGCGCTGCTTTTAAGTGAGCCAGATTATTCTGAATGGCGTCCATTTTCTCCATGGCATCAACCATGGCCCGAAGCTCCTCGTCTGTCAGAGTCTGCAGGGATTCATTTAAGATGTCATAAACCTTTGTGGGCTTAAACTCCTTGGAAAGCTTGGGCGCCCGAACCTTCACCAGCAGGCGGATAAACTGCTCGTACTGCTCCATTCTGCGGAATCCGAAAATATATTTGTTGACCATGGCCTTATACTCGCCGGGCGAATCGGTAAACGGCGCCTCCGGCCCAAGAATCTTTTTTAAATCTTGCTTAGAATAGGGAAGCTTCTTGCTTCCCACCTCTTTATAGAGGTTCAAGTCATAGCCAATCCGCCTTCCGTCTGTCAGCACGAAGCCCCAGAATGTCATAGGCGCGCCTCTTCTGGCCCTTTGTCCGATGCCTATGGTGCGGTACTGACCCGAATCCTCTTTCTTAAATTCCAGAAAAAGATAGCCTGTAGACTCTTCCTGCTGTCCCTCCCCCAAAAAATAGTACTCCATCTTCCTGTCGCTGGAACCAAAAGGGTCCAGACGGCTTGGCGTCCTATCCCCGTCCAGAATAAACGGAATAAAGCTCTGGGTCGTAATTGATTTTCCAGAGCCGTTCTGTCCCCGAAGCAAAAGCTTCCCATCTTCAAATGTAAATATTTCCTCATCATATAGCCAGAAATTCACAAATCCCATCCGGTTCATCTTAAAGCGGCTGCTCATGATTTTTCTCCTTTTTTTCTGCCGCCTCCATGGCGGCGGTACTTTTGCAGTAATCTTCCGGATAAAATCCCTCCTGCTTTACGGCTGCCGGAAAAATAATGATCTCCTCTTCTGTCTCCTCAATCATCATCCAGTCTTTCATATACCGTTTTACCACTGCCGCCAGCCTGTCTCCATCCATCTCCCGATACTCTTTACTCCAGGCATTCTTCCATTGCTTTTGGCATGCAGCCACAAGAACTGTGAATTCTTCCCGGGATATACGGATAGTCTCGTCCGCTTCCCGTTTCCATTTTCCCGTCTCCTCATTCCCCCGAATCATACCTCCAAGCAGCAGGATCACTTCCGGAAGCTGTGCATCCTTTGGATGAAATTTCCCATAGGAATCTTCGTCTTCCAATACCCAGAACGCAGCATTCTTATGAATATCCAGGCGTCCTCCAAACTGTCCCTTCATATTTTTTTCTATCCACTGCCTCTGATTTTTCAGATACAGAGAATCCGCGTCCTCCACCGTCTCCCAATACATGGCAGGACAGGCTGTCAGCCGGCGGTATACCCGGTGAATCCGATACCGCCCCCGATCCATCTCCTGATCCTCAAGCCGTTCTTTCTCAAAATCCTCCCATGAACTGCATTCTTTTATGTCAAAGGGAAAGCTGACAGCAAAGTAGCGGGACAGGCCGGTATTTTCATACAGAACCTCCTGACCCATCTCCTGACTTAAAAGCTGGCTGTTTCCCTCATAAACCCTGAGCATTCCCAGATTCTCCCCATACTGAAGAACCCGGACCAGGGATTTTCGCTGGGAAAAGGAATTCCAGTCCACCTCCATCCATTTCCTCAGCTGCATCCCCACATAATCAATCAGTTCAGACAAAAGAAACTGTTCCTGTTCTTCCTTGTCTTCCAGAAACATAAGAACAATACAGAGGATTACATAATCCCGTATCTCCTGAAATTCCTGAATCCCCATAAAGCTTTCTGCGTGGGCAGGTATTTTCTCCAGCTTCAGAAACTGCTCATGATTCAAAAGCTTCCACCCCAACTGCTCTCTGGCAAATTTCTGAAACCTGGGAATATCCCGTTTTACTTTATTATACAGTTCCCTGTTCTGCTCACGGCAGATCCAGTACTGTTCAACCAATGCCGTAATCTCACTCATTTAACTGCCAGCCTCTTCGCTTCCCACAAACCATAAGGTATACCGGGGGAGTTTTAAATCTCCGTCCTCGCACTTTAAGATGCAGTACCCCGCATCTCTCTTTAAGATAAATTCCTGGCCGTACTCGGTCCTTCCTCTTTTCGAAGGGCTTAATGCTGCCTGGGATATCCACTGAAGCAGAGTCTGCCTGACTGATTCCGGAACCTCCTCCGTGATTCCTTCCACCTTAAGCTTCCCGTCTTTTATATAGCGCATCATCTCCGTGCGCTCACGTTCAATCTGTTTTAAATACTGCAGTCTCTGAGATAATTTTTCCAGGGATTTGTCCGTAAAGCCTGTACGGTCTTTTTTCTCCCTGTAGGTCCGGGTGTGAGGCTTTAAGCAGACAGCAGAAGCAGATTCCTCATATACGCTCTGGTTAATGCTGTCCGTCTCTCTTTCATCCCGAATTTTGAAATGTTCGATCTGCTGAATACCAAACAAATGGGCTGACAATTTGTGGGCGTCTTCCATGGTTTGACAATTGAGAAACATCTGAAGCATATTCCCGTAGTCTTCCTTCCGGCTGACTCCCCAGTTCTGAAGCTGCACGATCAAAGCGGCATTCTGGATCATGCTGCGGATAATGTCATTGGTAATAGCCAGCACCCTGCTGCTCTCACACTCGCGCCCGCCTGTTGGAAGAAACCAGCCCTTTAATGATTCCCATTTGCCGTAGACCTGCTCCCGGATATCTTCCTTACGTCTTCTTTCCCCGTCGGACAAGGCGCGGGGAATCTCCATCTCACTTGACACCACTTTTTCCAGCAAAGAGTTTTCAATTATGGATTCCCTTTTCTTTATGATTTTGGCAATCTTGACGGCATGAACCTGCATTTCCTGTATAAACTCTTTCAGATAAGCGATAAAGCGGTCTTTATGAATGATAAACTCCACTGATTTTAAAAGTTTTTCCGCCCTTCCTGAATAAAATTCCCGCAGATAATCCTGATAATTCTGATTTAACCGCTTAAAATCCTCCTGGAGATTGCTCCACCATTCATTGATCTCTTTTCCTTTTTGTCCATCCACCGCTTCCGCCCCTTCCAGATTATCCTCCAGACGCCGAAACAGGTTGGTTGACAGATTCCCTGATTCCAGAAACAGATTTTCCAGACGCACCGTCAGACGCTCTATCTCCACCGCATACTCTGACATGGTGTAGCGGTACTGCTTATTTTTATAATCTTCAATGGTATAAACCTTTCGCGGGTCCTGCAAAGGAGTCAGATTCTTCCATCCCACCAACGCGTCCAAATCCTGCAGAAGCTGGGCCATGGTGTAGCCGGCAAATTCCTCCTGGCGATGTAAAAGTTCCAAAACATCTTCTTTGTACAGCTGAAAATGCATCTTCTCATATTCACGAAAAAAAAGGCGCATAATCGCCCGATATTGGCGGACATTTTGCGCCGTTAGATAGGAGGTTTCCATAATGGGGGATAAATCCATCTTGTTGCCTGAATGTTCCATAGTATACTCCGCTTTATCTATACTAAATATTTCTGCAATACCATTCCTGTGCTTACCTTATTTTCTTAACTATTATATGGCAAAAGGAAGAGAAATTCAATTACTTTTTAGTCCTGTCTTTTGTCTTTTGGGGAATTCTTTCCGTAATTTTTTGTTCACATCGGTTTTCATACATTTTTCAACTTTTGAATCCGCCTGTCTTTTGTATCAATCTGCTATGAGCTTCTATAATTTCTTCAAGGGTCAATACTATCATTTGGCTAACTCCAAAAATGCCTCTTTATTATCTTCTATTAATTGCTCAGTTATTTCTGCAATTCTTTTTTTCTGGATTCTTGAATCGTTTTTATTTCCTCATACTCTTTGAAATCTACTACGGTATAAAACGGTTTGTTATTCTTTAAAATAACAGCCATACCTTTCTCGTCTACCATATGGGCTACCTTAGAAAAATTCTGATTCGCCTCTGTTATAGAAACAAGCGTGTCTGTATTCACCATCATATTTATCACCTCTCTCTGTAGTATACGCTATTTTTAGGATAAATACAACCTATTTTCTATTCTCATTCAAAATGAAATCTCTGATTCTATCTTTCCAATATAGCGCAGGCACTTTCTTATTAAAAATCTAAAAGCAGGTTAATGAACTATTTCATTCATCACCCTACTTATAAAACAAATTATCATATTGATTCTCTACTTTCCTATCTACCTATTAAATTATTTGGAGTAATGGCATAAAGAGGAAAGATTCATTCTCTTTTGTCATTCCTAGCTCTCCCAATTCATCTACATCCCACTCATACTACCTATTGTTTGCAGGTACTGTTCAAGTTTCTCTTCAACCCTTCTCTTACCACCAATCGAATTATCATAAAAAATAGTCCTGAATCCTGAAATATCAAATGGCAGTTTGTCTCTAATCTTCCTTTCACAAAGAAGTATTGTCGGCTTATTTAAAGCATGAGCATAACCAATTACGTAAAACACATTTGGATTATCCGGTGTTATATCGGCAATAATAACTGTTGAATTTCGTATAGAAGTAATAATATCACTTAATATGATGGAGCAGCTTACTACCTCGTCTCCACAAACAGGATTATATTTTAGCTTTTTACATACAGGCCTAATCACTTCGTCATATAAAATATCATAATCTGTTCCAAACTGCGACACTATAAAAACTTCCGGTTCTTTACTGACTGTTTTGAAATCATGAATTCTAGTCTTATTTTTACTTCTAACCCAAATTCCCACCTGCCCAGAGTATACAATTCCAGGAATAGGATAAGTAAAGACTTGAACTCCATTCACACTTAATTCCAATAAAGAACCAAACAATTGTAAATTTAAATCAAACCGAGAGATTGGCAAATCCTCGATAAAGCCAGTGGCATAAATGGTATTTAGCTTTTTCTCCCGTTATTCTGTCTCACCAAATTGTTGTACTGTTCAACTAACAATTATACTCTCTGCGTATTGTAACAAGGAAACTTAGAAAGATCAAATACCCTCCATTACTCCTCCAACCCAATAAATCACGTCAAGCACCCAGCTTGCCAATATCCCATAAAGGATCACCGGCCCCGCAATGGTAAAGATCTTACTTTAGTTATTTTTTATATTTGTGCATAATTTTAATACATTGCAAGTAATTTTATGAATTTTTATTATATCAACCATTTCCATTACACATTTAGCCGATATGTTCTATTTCTATTGGTTCCAAGTGCTTCAACATCATCCATCCCAGAAAGTATCACTCTGATTCTCGCTACACTCAAACCTAGCAATTTGGCAATATCTCTTGTTTTTGCTGTTCCTTGTTCTCGCAGATACTGTCTGATTTTTTCCATATTTTCGTCTGTTTTATTCGCTTGTTTTTTATCGCTCGTTTTTATCGCTTGTTTTTTAACAAATCTTAATATCAATGATGTTCTGTCCAGATCAAAACTCTCCTCTATCACAGGTTCTTCCCATCCCTCATCCTCCCATACATTAAAAATATTAGGTACTCCGCTTCCAGCATGTTCACCAATATCTATCAAATTAAACATTTTCATCAGGCTCTTATTTCTTGGATCAGATTTTCCTCCTCTGCGCATTTGTTCCTTTCCCAGTCTGATATATTCGGGATTTTCCAATGTAAGCTTATCATCCTCTTTGATGATAGTAACACCAAATTTTCCGTAAAAGTCTGTATTAATAATACAATTTGCTAATGCTTCCCTTAGTGCTCGATGAATTGGTGTATCATCAACCCGAAAACCGCCCTCCATTTTAAATGGTACCTTAATATCCTTAATGATTTTATTGTATACACGAAAATAAAAATCAAATAAATTCCCGGGCCATTCACCTGATGAGGATTGAAGTCTGTCTGTCCATCTAATAACTGTGTCAGGATTTTCTCTGTAATCCAAAAAATATTCTGGGAAGTATCTTACAATATCATACTCATTCCCAAACATAAGTATCCCAGCGGCAGTCGGATGAAGCCTTTTATCATCTTTAGAAATACCTGCTGCTCCGATCACTCT
The DNA here is from genome assembly GCA_947089145.1 of uncultured Hungatella sp. GTDB lineage: Bacteria > Bacillota > Clostridia > Lachnospirales > Lachnospiraceae > UBA3402. The sequence goes on from CAMUJH010000061.1 coordinate 15,263, forward strand.
CAGATATTCATTGTCATCCAATCTTTCAAATGGATGTCCCGGCTTAAAAGATTTATGACTATTACGGTAACCACGAATGGAATCTTGATTCAAATCATCAATTTCCGCCTCCTCAAGCACTTCCATATCCATGGTTTCCTCTGCTTGATCTCTCAACATTGTTTTTATCTGCAATCTGGTGCAGTGGTAATCTCCCTCCCAATTTCTGCGAAATGTCCCTCCAAACAAATCATCATTGATGTATACCGGCTTTTGCTCTCTCTTTGCGCTTGGCACCCAGATTACCATAATCACGTCATCCGCGCCAACCACTGAGAAAGTTTCCACATCATCATCTTTCAAAAGATTGATGCTCACCTTTTTGCGGTTGTTAATGGTATCCCAGAGATCTTTCTTCAATTTTGCTACGTTTTTCAGCCCGGTTGTATACCAATTGCCTGATTTATCCTCTTTTACACCAAGAATAATCACACCGCCATAGCAATTGGCAAAGGCAGAATAGGTATCCCACAAGCTATTAGGCAGGCCTCCTTCCGCCCGCTTTACTTCCCTGCGATTATCTTCTTTGTAAGAGTCAAATTTTGCCATTTCAAACAATTCTTCCATACCTACTCCTTGCCTTAGAATTTACATATGTACACAGCAATAAAATCAATTCATTCCCCCAAAATAGCTATCATCTGCACTCCACTCATATTGCCTATAGTCTGCAGATATTGTTCAAGTTTCTCCTCAACCTTTCTCTTGCCACTAATCGAATTATCATAAAAAATAGTCCTGAATCCTGAAATATCAAATGGCAGTTTGTCTCTAATCTTCCTTTCACAAAGAAGTATTATCGGTTTATTTAAAGCATGAGCATAGCCAATTTCGTAAAACACATTTGGATTATCTGGTGTTATATCAGCAATAATAACTGTCGAATTTCGTATAGAAGTAATAATATCGCTTAATATCATTGAGCAGCTTACTACCTCATCTCCACGAACAGGATTGTATTTTAGCTTTTTACACACAGGCCTAATCACTTCGTCATACAAAATATCATAATCTGTTCCAAACTGTGATACTATAAAAACTTCCGGTTCTTTACTGGTCGTTTTAAAATCATGAACTCTAATCTTATTTTTACTTTTAACCCAAATCCCCACCTGCCCAGGGTATACAATACCAGGAATAGGATAAGTAAAGACTTGAATTCCATTTACAATTAGTCTCAGGAAAGAGCCAAGCAATTGTAAACTTAAATCAAAACGAGAGATTGGTAACTCCTCGATAAAACCAGTGGCATAAATGGTATTTAGCTGTCCATTCATTAGATTAAATCCATATTTAGCCGATGTATTTGCAACTCCGGCACACATATAATAGGAATCATTTCCATAATTAAAAATAATCTGTGCCAAATCACCTTTCTCAAATTTTTCAAATTCTATTACAGCTTCAATTGTGCCGTTGAAAATCACATCCTCATACAATACAATTCCATCCGGCACAGCTTGAGAAATTAGAAGGTCATGAATTATAGGATTTCCCGATGTTTGCTGAGATAAACCTTGAAAAACAATCTCCTCATCCTCCAGAACAAAATTCCCCTTTAATGGCATCCACTTTTTCATTCTATTCCTTTCCAAAATACGATATTTTCTACTTTTTCTAATCTTAAACGGCTCTCCAAATTTCCTTCCCTCACACTCTCATCTCCACCCTCTCATCAACTGTCTCCTTTTATCCGCCTTATCCAGCACAGATACGCAAGCCTCCCAATCTTCTGTTTTCCCTGGCTCTGTTTCATATTTTAAAATAAACGGATTCTGTTTTGGCAAACTGTCAATGCGCTCCCTTGCCTTTCTCTCATCATTCATTGCAATATCAATCCATACATCTTCCAGCGTATCTGGAATCTGCCCAAACATATTATAAATATCATTCAGACGTTCCGAAAGAACCCTGTGGACCTTATCCTCAACAGATTCTTTATAGCGCATATTGTAGATCCATACCTTATCACTGACCTGCCCAATACGCTGGATACGTCCCTTTCTCTGCTCCAACCTGGTAGGATTCCAGGGCAGGTCCAAATTAATCAGTGAAGACAATGATTGAAGATTAAGTCCCTCGCTGGCAGCATCTGTTCCCACAAGAATTTGTATCTTTCTCTTTCTTACCTGTTCCTTGATTTCCTCTTTCAAAGCTTTCCTAAAAATTCCGTCTAAAAAATATCCTGATTTATCTCCCCCGGCATACAGCCCAATCTCCGTATTGCCAATATCCTTTGACAAACTCTCTGCCACATAATATGCGCTGTCATAATACTGTGAAAAAATAATGCATCCTTTTTCCTGCCATGGAATCCTGTCAGATCCAACTCCTTTTCTCAGGATTTCCAAAACCAACTCATACTTTGGGTCACAATCCCGGTTCAGGGAAAGGAATTTTACCAGTTCTCTTAAACACTGCACCTCTTCTAATGTCAGCTCTTTCACCTGGCTGTATTCTTCCTCTCCTCCGTCATCTTCCTCAAAATCAGCTTCAAATTCCTCTTCCAGAATCTGCCTCCCATCTTCTGTCCATGCAAGCATCCTTCTGGCCGTATTCTCCCCTGCCAAAATGGTGCTTCCTATTCTCTTTAAAATCAACATTGACAAGAAACCTCCGGCTTTTGTCCGTTTCGACAGTAGGCAGCAGAATTCCTGCGCCTTAGCATACGCCTGCTTTAAATATCCATCCAGAATAATTCCGTCCTCATCCTTCTCCCCTAAAAGTTCCACGTCTATTTTCTTCAGATAGGTCTTCCCTGTCGCCGGATTAACCGTGTTTTCCAAATAGTCGCGGGTTCTTCTGACTATGTGACGGATATATGGATTATACCTGTGTACAAAATCCTCCGTGGTGTAAAGCACATCGACTTTATCACGAATCGACTTTCTGCTGCTGCCATACAGTTCTGCCGGTAAAACATATTGGTTATCCGGAATTTCCCATGTATCCCTCAGGCTATTGATCTTAAATGAATTCTTTGCCCTGGCAGGAAAGGGATTTCTCATAATATCCCACATAGTAATCCCGTCTTGCGGAACTTCCCTCTCCCCGCATACAATGTCCAGCATACACTGAGGCTTCCGGTTCCAATGGCTGTAGCCATCGCCCATGACTTTCTTCGCAGGAATACCAAGGACATGAACCAAATCGTAAGCTTCTATGGTATTGACCTGCACCGGCGTTGCCGTAGCCAAAAGCATGCTTTTTGTCCTGACTGAAATCTGATTCATAAAGTCAAGGAGCCGGTTGGCCCTGGCCCTATGTTTATCTGGATTTTCCCTTGGATTCTGCCTCCTGGCACGATGGCTTTCATCCAAAATTACACACTCATACTCCTGTTCCATCAAATATCCTATTGCCTCCGCCCCTCTGACTACCAGCCCCTGAGATATGATTCTTACCCGGCGGGGACATCTTAATATCCCTTTTTTGCTGTCTGTCTGATAAAAGTACCCTGTTTCATCCTGCCACCCCTGCCCTGTCCATATTGCGCTGGGCATATCCAGCAATTCTTTCATCTCTTCCTGCCACTGAACCATCAGCGTTTTGGGTACAATAATCAAAATGGGTTTATCCCCATATAAAGCCATCAGCTTGGCTGACATGGCAAGCTGAACCGTCTTGCCAAGGCCCACCTGATCCGCCAGCAGAAGCCTTGCACCGCCGTCCTTTTGGTGTTCCCTGAAAGCCAGCTCCACAAAGTATTTTTGATGTTCCCAAAGACCTGCCTCCCTGCGCACAACCGGTTCCTCCACAGTGGCAGAGGAAATATCATGTTCCTCATCCTCCCTCCACTTTTTCAATGGAACAATGAAACGCTTTGCTATCCTGTCCATATCTTTTATAACAAAATCACACAAATTTACAGCATATGGGTTATTCCAGAAAAAATCAAACTCATTCTGAACCCACTCCACTCCCTCCAAAGAATCATCTTCCCAAATCATTTCATAATTTAAGCGAAAGGCATTTTCCGTCTCATTGGCGCTTCCCATGAAGCTGGTTTTTGTCCCATCTCCATAGGTAATGACCCCTGCCTTACCATGAACTAATCCGTAAATTTCGTCCGGGACTACTCGTACCTGGAGTTTATCTTTCACAAGAAGCTTATAAAATCTGGATAGTCTCTCACTGCCCTCCAATGTAGCAAACTTTTCCTCCGGCTCATAAGCGCACCACTCCTGTTTCATCTGCTGCGCATACACTGCAGTTTCTACATCCTCTTTGGAAAGGCCAGAATTACATATAACCCGCACGATTCCTTCCACTGCTTCAATACTCTCCCCTGCCACCTCTAAGATAGAAGAGCAAAAATATCCGGCAATCCGGTCATAGTTCTGCGCATTTGCCAGCTTTTTATTCAAAAAAGCTTCATCCAGCCGCTGCATCCGGGTAGAATATCGATGAATCATACAATCCCTCCTCGTTAAATACTGTCGTGGGTCACCAGAGCCAACAGCAGCCTGGCTACCTTGGCGCACCCTGCCCAGTGAGGCTGCATATTGCTGATATTTTCTATATCAATCAAAAAAGACAATATCTGCCGGATCATTTCCCTTTTGTCCCAATAATCAATGATTTCATTCTTTATATATCCAAGAGCTTTTCCAGGATCCAGATCTTCCTTCACTCCCACATAGATACCCTGAAAAATAGTCCGCGTCACGGAAGCCTCAAAATCAGGGACATCATTCATTGTACGGCCTGCCATCTCAAAAGGCGTTTTTAACCTGGCCATATTGGCCCGCTCGCTGGCCATAAGCTGAGGATATCCTCCAACTGAAAAACCTCTGGCAAATTCCTGATATGTGCCAATCTGGTAATTTCCATGCTTTTCGCTCTCCAAGCCCTTAATATAAAACTTTTCCGCACTAGAAAGTTCTCTCCACAAAAAACGATCAAACTCTAAGGGAATCACGCAGTCATATGCAATTTTTTTCGCATTCTCAATAATTGAAACCATCTTACTGCTAGCTGGGTTCTTAATGGCCTGATCCAGTTCATAATCCAAATCCAAGTCTTCGATGGAAACATAAGCAGTCAGCGCCTTCAGCGATGCCGCATAAGCCGCAAGAACATAATCCGGATCAGAAAAATTAGGCTCCTCCTTATCATCCAGTTTCTGCATGCTCTCAATCTGATTTTTAACTTCGCCCCGAATATCCGCATTGATTTCATCGAGAAATGCCGTATCATTCCCTGTCTGTTTTCGAAGCACCAGCAGAACTGTCCCTTTTACATAATTTCCGTTTTTCAGCCCTGAGGCATCCGTTTCTGTGGCCACGTTCCATGCGGCAGTAACCTTTAATCCGGCTTTCCACATAATAATTGCAAGCTGCGCCCACACAGCCGGATTATTATGAGTGAACATTACAATCTGCATTCCGTTATCCGACATATGCTCCGCAAGGTTTGTATAAATATCAATCATAGTCTGACTGAAATCACGGTCTCCCCGAACAGCCAGGATTCTTTTACTGTCCGTATACCACTGTGGAAAAGCCCGGGGTATCAAAGGCCTATCCCATGCCAGAAAGAACTCTGATAACTCATGATAATTAATGGCGTCTGCATACGGCGGATCTGTAATCCACAGATCGCAATCCCAACGGATGTCACGTGCATCTGATAAAGCAACCTGCCCCTCCCCTGCAATAATGCAGCGGTTTGGCGATATAAACCACAATGTTTTAAGAAGCGTCCAGCTTTTAATGCCATAAGCGAAAAGCGTGTTCAAGGCCTGGTTATAAAAGGTCTGTTCCGACTTATCACAGCCTGCATGCCATCGGCATAAATTTGACATATAATCAACACATTTATTAAGCCCCAGAATTGATGCTGCCAATATCTTTGTGTCATTTGCTGATTGAATTCTTTTCACTATCATTGTCAGGATAAGCAAACTTCTGCATCCAAACAGTTGATGCCAATATCTCCACCCCCGGTTACGCTTCACTTCTTCTGTTTTATCTCCACACTCTATTTCCGCAGAAGGAATAATCCCTTCCCGCTGCCAATCATGAAAATTTTCTCTTACTATCTCCTGTACCTTTCTTTCATTCTCCAAGTCCCACTTTCCCGGCGCACAGTAATACCGTAAAGAAGACATCTTTCCGTTTTTCCCCATATAAAAATGTTCATACCTTACAGCGTATAGCCTTTCCTGGTAAACATCCTCTTTTCTTGGCTCAAACTCATCCCTTTCCCACATGCGCAGTCCATAGACTGTATTCCCCCTTTCATCAAGACGGTCTTGACGAAGTACGGAAATGGGAGTTGACCTGCCACAGTGGGGACATACAAGAGAATTATTTCTTACCGTCCCCTTTACCTGCGCCTCCCTTAATTCTTCCGGGCTGGCATTTTCCTTTATTTCAATATCAAAAGATCCGGCCTTTTCCTTTAATACGGCTACCACTCGCCCAGCCCGTGTCCCCACAACCAGAGACGGCAGAAGCGGAACCTGATATCCGCACTCAGGGCATGTAGATTCCATACAATACAGATAAGAAAGCGCCCTGTCACCCTTTTCATTATGTTCAATTCCAAGTTCGCAGATTTCTTTGTCAATATCATCATAAACCTTTTGCTGGAATCCCCGGATCTGTTCCAATTCCTTTTCAGAAGCCCCGCATATATGTAAAGATGCCCAAGTCAGCAGGCCGGCAATGGGGTTTAAATCGCTGGCCAGTACATTACAGCCAATCCGCGCCGCCTCAAAAGGAATGGAACCCCCTCCGCAAAAACAGTCTCCCAGAATAACCTTGTGGCCAAATTTTTTTTCCGACAGCTGAGCAATCAGCTCCTGTATTTCATGGGCTGATGTCCCAAGATGCTGATTGATTTCCTCCCAAGTGTCCTCCTCAAGATTTTGCAGCTGCTCCGGCCTCACGCACATGGCAATTTTTTCATCATACCCCAATGTCTGAAATACCGCCCTCTCCATTTCCTCTTTTGGCGCATGGAGCGGAAGTTTCCACCTGCCTGAAGAATTCTCAAACCATTTTATATATGTTTTCCGAAGCTTTTTATCCTCATAAATTCGGTTATACAAAAATTCATTGGTAAAGTGCTTCTCTTTCCGCTTAAGCAGCCCTGCTTTGTCCATGCTCATGATCTTCAAAAAAATATCCATATCCTTAAACGGATCATCGGAAGCCGGCATAAGGCACCCGATAATCGCCGCCCGCACAAGAACAAGAGGCTTCCTTCCCCACCATTTTCCTAAACCAGTTATGGTCTGCCCTTGAGATGATTTCCGCTCTTTATAGCTCTCTTTACTGATTTTAGATACAGGAAACTGTCGCTCTATAAATGAAATCTGTCCGTCCACTACAAGTCACCTCCTAAAAATTCCTCCAGAGAAAGCTGCCTGCTCTCATCCACCGGATTTTCACACAGTGCATACCGCAAAGCCATTCTCCATCCCTTTTTGTCATTGATTCCCCCTGTACTGGCATTGGTCATGGTATAAAGCCACCACCGCTCCTCTGGAAGCAGACCCAGCCAGTTACGGATAGCCGTAGGAATTCCTGAAGGGTCATTGTTTTCAATTCCCCACAAAAGAACCATAAGTTCTTTCCCCATCAGCTTATCCATCGGAGTTCCTCCCACGCCAAAATGTCCTGACGGTATTTTTTCGTTTTTGAGCCTGGAATTGAACTCGATAGTCACCTCTGACGAAAGCTTTGACCATTTATATCTCGATAATTTCAGTTTCAGCACATCCTGCTTTCGGATAACCTGCTCCCCTTTTGTATCCCATCGAAATCGCTCATAAACAGATACCTGTTCCTGCTTGTCCTCCGGAATTATTACATAGAAATGATTTTCTGTCTCTTTTGGACTATAGCCAAATCCTACATAATCCTTTTTCATTGAATTATTTCTCCTTCTTTGCGCAGCCTCTCCATATCCAACTTGCAAAGATCGATCCAGTCGTTAAACTTTTGTCCGGAACAGAACATAAGCTCTTTATATTCAAATGTAACCACTACATCACGATTCTTAAAACTGGTATCTCTCACAAAGTCAATTAATTTCTGTAAATCTTCCGGCCGATAAGGAATATTGGCATTATACTCCACATAATTGCGCTCATTATCCTTTTCGAAAATATATGCCATAGTTCCTTTGATGGACAGCCCTTCTATCTTTCCTAACATCTCCAATTCCCCATAACTGGCTCCTGTATCACCAAGCTGTTTCCTGACTTTCATAGAGTAAGTTAAGGGCTTTAATAAATCAATCTTTTGTTGGCGTTCATCCGAAAAGTCGATGGCGATATCTTTAGAAACAATCACTTTTCCATCATATAAGGCAACCGCCCTCACATACTTGCATGTTTCGGGAAGCTGTATTTCTTCGCAATAAATTCCGCCATTTGCCTTAGGTTCGCTTCCGTCTGTTGTATACTTGACCTCGTAGTTGCTGTTGGTTTCAAACACACAGAATCTTCCAGCAGGTGTCATTCTGTACTCATATTTCAAAGGCGCCTCACAGACAAAATCGCAGATTTCACCTGTCTCCCGCTTTCCGGAAGGGTCAATGCAGACAAAACGCAGATGGGGTTCCTTTGTCTTAAATACATTTTCCACAATCTCATTGGATGCTTCCGTGGGGTCCGCCCCGATATCATAGTAAACCCTTCCTCCGATGCCCTTTACATGAAGGGTAAACGTCTGCGTCTCCTCATCATAATACGTCTGGGATACGCTTACACTGGTAGGCTCTTCTTTAAATGGCCCCTTAGTAAGATAACCGCCAATCTCACGCCACTTGTCTTTTTTTAAACAGTCATTTTTCAGACAATCCAGCTGGTCAGGATGGTACCATGTCCAAGAGGTCTCTATGGCTGCCCTCTCCACAATCTGTGAATAAGGCATCTGCGTGGTAGTAAAGAGCCTTCTTTCGCATTTTTTGCGCATAGTCTCCAAAAAAACGTCATCTTTACTAAAGGTATTGTACTTGTCTGCCTCTGAAAGGACTTTTATAATCTGTTCTTCACCGTCAAACTTATTTCCTTTAAACTCCAGCTTAAAATCGGAACATTCGATTCCCCGCATGGTGGGATAATACAGCGTAACAAATGTTTCACGAATCGTGGAAAGCAGTGCCTGAATCGCTTTATCCTGCTGAGCCTCCGCCTCCCGAAACTGCTGGTCCATTGCGGAAATACCTTCCGATTTCATTCCCTCCACAATGGTCTGAATCGCCTTTAATTTCTTGCTGTTAATGTATAATTTTTCCATTACGCTGCGGTTACCGGATAAAAACATAACCCGATTCTTCTTAGACAAGGCGTCATAATACGCCCAAAGCTCCGGATGCAGCTTATTGCCAGGGTACGGTTCGAAAATAACAAGGGAAATCTTTTTGGTGTCAATATCTATCTCATCAATAGCAGGGAGAACATAAAGCAGCTCATAACAGTCTTTCCTTTTGGGAGAGAAACTATCTGTAAGGATGCGCCGTAGCTCTTTTCTGGCATTTTCATTGGTATAGGAATCAACCAACGTATTCATCTCTGCCACCATATTTTTCGTATTCTGATAATACAAACGGCCCCGGTTATCTGTTTTTATATACCAGCACTGATTCTTTAATTCCTCAAAAGCCGCCTTTAACACGTTCATATCCATGCCCGGGCCGCTTAAGATGCCAAGACACTCTGCCTCTGTCAAGCCGTGTACCGCATGAGTTGCTGTAGACAGGGAGGACACCAAAAGCAATTTGGCAAGTCTTTGGGCATAATCCCTTCCGTCTCCCCGCTCCCTGTCTATGGTCTCTGCCACAGACTGCCCGTCCTGGGCAATATCATGGCTAATGGCTTCCTCCAGAGCAGAATTAATCTGGCGGAACTGAGACATGAGAGTATGGTTATTTAAATTCACATCAAATACATGAATCAGATATTGTTTTTGGGCCTGTCCACTTTCATAAAATTCCCGGACGATCTGGCGCATCAGCCGAATCAGTCCCCTTGTCTGCTGAAAATTCTGGTTCTCTTTAAACCGGGCATACAGATCTTTGATGGAAGAATGAAACGGGTAGGAATCCACAATCCCCCTGTATACAGTCTCTCCGGTATATGAAGTAAATCCCATCTTCTTTGATATAGCCACTGCTTCCTTGAATGCGATAGCAATATTATTTTTTTCCACTGCAGCATCAGACACCTGATATCCATCCTCAAAAATCCTTTTGCGAAGAATGGAATACACCTCGTCACTATTTAAAGCCACCGGAGCGATCTCAATAGCAATCCGATTAGCTTCTGCCTCCAATTCCTTAAAACTGGACTGCAAAAGCTGACTTCCTGATTCGTAAGTTGCTTTCAGATCAGAAAATACCAAACATACATTGGAAAGCTGTTCTTTCCCAAGAGCACTGAACAGATTGGATAACGCTGTCACGGTTACCCTGCTTAAATCAGAATTTCCCACTGTAATTGAGCGGGCGTTTTCCAGATAAGGCGGAAGTTCATCCAGCAGCAATAAAACTTTTTGTCCCTTTAAAAGATTAATCCACGCACTTTCTCCAGGGGCTTTTAAAGGGGAATAGTATCCGCCAAACAGTTCCCTTTTTCCCATCTGCTCCGCAATGCTTCCCCATATTCCAAAATCAGCGTTTTCCCGTCCGGAAAAAGTAACTACTTTAATTGTTCCAATACCATGATACTTTTTATCCAGAATCCGCTCCCTCAACTGTTCATCAGCCGCCAACAAAGCTAAAGCCAGCATATTATGGGTTTTTCCGCCTCCCATAGCCTGAGTCAGCTTTATCACTCCTGCATCAGACTCTCCTTTAAAACGCTTAAAAGCCGTATCAAAAAGGCTGTTCATCCCCTGGGTTCTGAAATTTTCAGCGAAAAATTTCTCCGAATCAATTCTTCCCTCTGCAAAATTAGATAAATTCAATACATCTTCCCTAGCTGTGTCCGAAAAAACGGATGGTCGCGGCCGCAGCATTTCTGCAATCGTCATCATATCTTTTGTTCCTCGTATAATAAGTTTGTAAGCAAGAAAAACAGCTTACAGACTTATTCTTTTTTGGCTAGACAGAAGGATAATTCTAAACATCCTTTCCGAAGATTCTTCTTCCATCATGCTGGTTCATCCATTCTCTGTCTATTGGTTAATAAGTTAC
>CAMUJH010000062.1 GCA_947089145.1 uncultured Hungatella sp.
ATCCCCTCAAGAACAGACGTTTTTCCAGAACCGTTATCCCCGACGATTACCGTCAGCTTTTCGTGGAAGTTTACCTCCATATCCTCAAAACATCGATAATTTTTCAGGATTATATTTTTAATTGTCATTTTATTCATCTCCATGCCAGGACTTCTGTCATTATGTTTGCCAAATAATCCTGTCTGAAAACAATAGATATTAAAATTCTACATTGAGCACATCGTTTTCATTCAGTTCATCCATCAGAGACCTGCGCAGCTGCGCAATGTGCGTCTCTATATCCTCCGCGCTTTCTATACGCCACGATGACGTATGGGTAACACTCTTAATGGTAATGTTCCTGGTCTTCTTAACCGGCACCTTGACAGTGACGCCTACCCCTGTGCTGTCCGGATTCTTCCTTTTCTCCTCCGCCGCTCTTTTTCGCACAATCTCTGCGTCCAAAGCATCCATTTCATTCAGCAGCCGGATTTTTAATGCTTCTGCCTTATCCGCAAAACTCCTCAGAGCAGAAACGTTGCTGCACCTTTCAGCCCCGCTGCTGAGTTCAAGGAAAAATTCCATGTATTTAGGTTTCTTCTCTGCCACATAATCTTTCGCATCAACAACCTCTAAAACCCTGTCTTTTGCTGCCTCAATAGATTGCCTTACAGGGGCAGCTACAGATTCCAGCACCTTTGAATACGCTTCCATAAATTGTTTCCGCAGGCCCGGCAGCTGCGGAATATCCCTGTACGGCGCCTCTTTTTTTACAATGATCCTCATCCGCTCCACAACGGTTTCAAGTTCTTCATCTACGATATAAGTCTTGCTGTCGTCGTATATTTCAAGCATGTCCAATGCTCTCATAAAAATCTGCTGCTGTTCTCCTCCAAAAAAAGTTCTGACAGGTTCATAGTCTTCAGAATAGTCTATAAAATCATCCTGATGTTTTGAAACGAACTCATAAAATTCCTTTGGTTCTGATATCCGCAGCACAGAAAGCAATAATTTTTTCCCTTCAGCGATTACTTTTTTCCCCGGATACGCATAATGATGATAATTCATTTCCATCTTTTCCATTTCGTCCACACGATTCCGTGAATAGTCCTGGAAATTGCGCATACATGCATCCTCATCTTCTGATACCAGTGAAGTTCCAAACAATTCCTTGATCACATTCCGCACTGCCCTCTTATCCTTTTCAGACACGCGGATTCTTACTTCCATCAAAAGCTTATCCCCATACTGTCTTTTGGTGATATAATCCACAAGTTCACTGTCTGACCGGTTCATCAGCGTCACCCTTGTCCCATTTACGGTAAATGTAAGATCTCCCCGTATAAACAATCTGGCCACAAGCCACTGTATGTCATCTTCCACAAATCCATATGGCGCTCTCATGAAACGATCTTTCACCGTTTTCATAGAAGTCTTAATGTGGATATCCGTATTTCCTTTTATATACTGCAGCACATCATCCAGCCCATGGGCGTTTGGCTCCGAAACTCCATGAAGATTTAAACGCATCTGATCATCCGCTTTAAACATCTTACGGACAGATGCTTCATCCATGGCAGTGTCAATATAGGGCAGCTTGTGATAAACCGTCTGAACAAGGCGTCCCAGAGCCTCATTGATGCGCCCTGTCACTTCTTTTGAAGACAGACGCGCCACATCGCCGTTCACATAGATCACTGCCTTTTTCAGACCATCCGTCAGATAAAGTTTTGCGTTGCCGTCCCGTTCCCGCATTTCGACACGCTTGGCTTCTTTGATCGTCTCGAATTTTGTAAGCTGGGACGATGTGTTCAGCCGCAGAAACTTTTCAATTTTCAGATAGACCGTTAATTCGTCAAGAAACGCTGCATCATTAGGCAAAAGCACCAGTACTTCCCGTCCGGTTCCGGACATCATCCGCAGCGTCGCGTCATCCGTTCCGCCGTCATACCACGGTGTCAGAATGTGAAGTCCCATGTCATAACTCTGATTGGATTTGTATGGCCTGCCATCCACAGTCTGGTTAATCGGAAACATATACCGTCCCTGAAAGGCGGCGCTGCCGGCAGGCGCAGGATAGCGGTATCTTTTTTCCGAAAAGATATCCTCAAAAATCATCTCTGACACTTTATTGATCACTTCTGCCATCTCTACAGTCTGACTGTCTATCTCCCGGTTAATCTCCTGTTCCTCATCTGTCAGAAACACATAGACACTGCCATTCTTCTGTACAAGCATCTGCTGCTGAAGGGTCTTTAACGCTGTCTTAACCTGCTCTCTCAAAACAATACGTTCTTCGTCCATATGGCTGATCATAAGGCTTGTAATGTTCTCTTCATTAGCCTCAATCTCAAGAATGTACTTAACCATAAACAAGGTTTTCAGCACATTGACAGCAAACACGTCAGAAGTCTTTTTCTCTGGATTGATTTTACCGTTATCATAGGCGCGGATTATAACGCCCTGGTGGCTGTGGTCAAGGAAATTTTCCAGCGCGTCATAGAACCGGTGAAACGGCACGATAGCTCCCTGAGATTCTTCCTTGATTTTGTCCGCACTCTCCTTAAATAAAGCCAGCATGGAACGTTCGCCCTCTGATAGGTGCTTGCCTGACGCCCCATGGGTGCGGATGGAAGTCAGGACACTTGCAAGGAGGTTGAACTGATACGGCACAAAGGGGTAACATAAAGCAAAATCATCTTCATCCGCATACAGTTTCTTCTCCGCAGCGTCATTAAATGTAATAAGGTTCTTGATGATTGTGGCTTTTTGTCCATAGAGAAGCCTGAGCGTCTGCGCTCCGGCCTCATTTTTCTCTAATATCCTCTTCTTAATAACCTCATCCACGTTTGCTGAGGAAAGCGCAAGGCGGGTGGAAAACCGTCCCTGAATCTTAGAAAAGTCATTCCCTTTTACATTCATAATGGAATCTACATCCTGCTGGCTTGTCACTACAACCCATGCTTTTCCTTTACATTCTTTGGAAAGCTCTTCTCTTACCGTCTGAAGATTTAACATCAGACTGGAATCATCACCTATGTACTGCCCCACTTCGTCTACCATGAACACTACGTGATGATTTTTACCTTTCCTTGCTATGTATTCCCTTACACGCTTTGCAAATTCCTCAATACTGATTCCATAGGTTTCTGTTGCTTTTTCACACCAATTCCTTGCAGCCGCTTCGCTCATAAAATCAATGGCTGTCAAAGCTTCCACCACATCATCCTGAATAAAATCAAACTTATGGCGGGATTCCTCCCACCCAGCGCCATATTCCTCTGCAAACGCTTCTTTAAATGCCTGATATTTTCCTGTATCCGTAAGCTGGCTTTCCAGATCCGCAAGATGAGGCATACTTCCGCAGAATCCTCTCATCTCATTGAATACTTTTAAAAATACGTTTACAATGGCATCCTTATTCTGTTTACTGTTGCTGTCACTTTTAGAATCAATATTAAAAAGCACCACATCCGCAGGAGTACTTGCAGCCAATTTCATGTTCTCCAAAACAAGAGGATCGGCTATCTTATGATCTTCTTCAAAAAAATCAATCGCCCGCTTTCCTCCAATTTCTTTATTGTCCAGGATATAGGACAGTATTTTCAAAAAATGAGATTTTCCGCTTCCGAAGAAACCGGATATCCATACACCGATTTCATTCGTATTACCTATGATTCCTTTTTTATACGCCTCAAAAAAATCCGCAAAATGCCTTTGCAGCTCTCTTGTAACCACATACTCTTCCAATTCTTGGAAAACTCCGGTTTCCTCGCCCTGACCTACAATAATAACTCCCTGGATCTCCCGGTCAATCGGTTTGGCAAACATTTCCCTAATCTGCATCTTGAATCCTCCTGTACCCTGTAAATCAAAACCTTTGCCGTATTTCTGCCCCTTACTCTAAAAGTCCCGCCGCCGAACAGGCGGCCTCCATTCAGGAATGCCCCATGCGTCCGCCGGACTTTCATGCATGGTAAATATGCCCGCTGCCGGGCGCATGCAGGTTTCTTCTGTACTGCTATGGGATTAAGCCAGCCTGAAAGCCCTGTAATAATTGTCGTCTTTTATCTCACCGAACAGGACCAATTCCTGCTCATTATAGATTCCCGGAAAGAACATTACAACCGGAACCCTCACAAATGACTGATGTAGATTGTTAAGCACTTTATGTGACCGCAAAACAGGAAAGCACTTTCCAACTCCTGTCAGAAAAACAACCGCATTCTCCGGCGTATGATCTTTAATATATTGTACAATATAACTGTCGTCATCGTTTATCTTCATGGAGTTGCTGACCGCTTTTGCGATACGCTCCAGCCCCTTTTTCTTCTCAAACCTGTAACATTCTTCCAGGAAATGGTTTTTTTCAAGAAAGTCAATGATTATGTCGTATAGATCAAACACTGCCAAATGGAATCCCTCTCCTCCTCTGGCATTCCTGGCCTGCATATAGTTAATCCGCCTGCGAACCTCCAGCTCTCTGTCCGGAGGATAGTCAAATATCCAATAATTCACTTCATTTGCCCGGCCGCTGTTTTGTCTGAATGAAGGTTTACGGATCACTTCCTCCAGCCTGTCCAAACGTTCTTTTATATCAGCCATCACCTGATTCCCTCCAGCGCTTTCACTACCTGGCCATATCCATACTCCTCCAGCCAGTCTCTAAATACCGGGTCAAGGATCGGCTTTAATATGCTCCGTTTTGCCCCCCTTGTCCTGTTGTCAAGAAGACCTGCTTCGTAAAGCTGTGTTTTATAACTCCTGCCAAGCCTCTGCAAAGTCTGCTCCGTCCACTTTGCCACGGTTGCGTCCTGTTCCTGTTTATTCTTAAAAAATATCCGGATATCTGCATCCACAAGCATTTTTGTTCCTATAAGCATTTTTTCCCGCACAACCTCATACATAAAATCAAAAAACAAAGTATCATTGGAAAAGCTCCCTGTCAGCGCATATAGTTTCTGCGTTGCCACATCGCTGTCCATAAAAAGAGGATAGAAACTGGAATCCATACTCTTAATTCTTGCCGATACTGTGGATTGAATCATAGCCGCTCTTGCCGGTGTGGATGCGCCGAATATATTTTCCCTGTCGCTGAGCGCCTTTATGTCATCAAATGTTCTGCCCTCTGCCAAAAGCTGAACCTCCTTGCGAAATTCCATAAACCACAAGGCAAGCTTTACAGCTCCTGCGCTATATTTATTTCGTTTCAATAAACCGCTCCTCGCCCTTCTCCGGAACCATCTCCATAATGTCGCCAACATCACACCGCAAGTATTCGCAGATACGTCTAAGAACGTCCATGGAGACATCTTCATTTCTTCCCAGCTTCGCCAGCGTATTAGGACTCATCTCAACTGCTTCCAGCAAATCCATCTTCTTCATATCCCTGTCAATTAATGATTTCCACAATTTGTTATAACTAACCTTCATCTTGTAATTCCTCACTTGCTACCTGTTTTTATATTCACAATTGACCGCCATCATAATCTATTGAAAAGTATATCATGGATATGGAATAGTCACAATAATTAATCTATATATATGTATAATTAAATTATATTAAAAGGCTTAAAATATTTCACTGCCTCCCTCACCCCTTAGGTATGTATCTCATATCGCTGACAATGTACACCGTAACAAAAGCCGCCGGAGCCTCCTTGGCCACGTACTGCAAATGATAAACGCGGCCTCTGTCATCACTAGAAGTTCCCGAATCCTCTGTTTCATTTTCATCTTATCCCTCATCCCCCGCCAGCAGTCCCTTGGTATCCCTCATCACATCCTCCAGGGTGATGGAGGAAAGCTCATCCTCCATGGCCTTCTGCACCTGGGCCAGCCTGCCGTCCAAGGCTTTGTGGATGTTTCTCCCCACCGGGCAGGCCTCATTGGGATTCTCGTGGAAATGAAACAGCTCCCCGTGCTCAATGCACTCAACCGCGCGGTAGATATCCAGAAAAGATATGTCCCTTAAAGGCTTGGGGATGGAAGCCCCTCCAAAGCCCCTGGCCACCTCCACAAGGCCCGCTGCCTTTAGCTGCCCCAGAATCTTCCGGACAATGACCGGGTTTACATTTGTGCTGCCTGCCAGAAAATCGCTTGTCACCTTGTAATCCTCTTTGAACGTGTCAATACAGGCAAATATATGGACTGCCAGCGTAAATCTGCTTGAAATCTGCATGGAACATACCTCTCTCTTTTTTTAACAGTTTATCCTTTTCCTGTTGTATAGTCAACTGTTACAAGAATGAAATCTAAAAATGAAATCTAAAAATCGAAAAAAGAACCCCGGCAGCTCCCCGATCAATGTCACCGCAAGCTCACGCCCATAACATATCCCAAAAAGTTATGGAACGCTTAACACCCACCGGTTTTCCGTCTGGTAATAAATAAGCCATACCCTTATTTCCCGATCCCAGGCAAACAGTGTGCAGTCATATTCAATGGATGGAACCCCGGCATACATCCGTTTCTCCTGGGAATGAACCTTGATCCCCCGGATGGTCTGAATCTGGCCATCCTCATCTTCGATTTTCAGCATTAACGGTATCATCCTCCCGGTGCTGGTGAACCAGCACTCACATGCAATCTTCTTTTGTGTTCCCCTGGTCCATGGTTCTCTGTTTGGCTGCCGGGAATGGATGCCGATTCCAAATGCCATATTCTTCCCTCCTCATATATAAGTATCGGCATGGGCCGCCGCATATCATCTGCCGGGCCTTCCTTCTATTGAATCTCCAGCTTGTCATAATCAACCGTTCTTTTTTCCCTGGATATGCCGCCGCTCATGTGGTCTATGGCCTGGCCTAAAAATACGGCCCGCTTCACAGCGTCCATACCAAAGCAGTCTCTGATATCATCAATGGTTTTGTCCAGTCTGGAAAGCTTCTCATAATCAGCCTCATCAAAAAGACTGAGCTGCCTGTATGATTCCCCGCCGCTTATTCTGGCCGTATGCACTCCCAGATGCCGGACCGGCCGGCCATTCCATACTTCCCGGAATAATTCCGCAGCCGCCTTATAGAGCTCCGCAGTCAGGTCCGTGGCATTGTACAAGATCCTCTGGTGGGAAACATAGGAAAAATCCGAATACCGGATTCCCACGGAAACCACCTTGGCCCTGGCCTGATCCATGCGCAGACGGGCGCCAACCGTCTCGCAGAGAGCCAGCAATACCTTGTCTGCCGTCTCCGCATCCGTCACGTCTGCGGAGGTGGTGGTACTGTTCCCATATCCTTTATTGGCCTCCGGCTCCATGAAAACCGGGGAAAGGTCCACCCCATTGGCAAATCCCCAGATCACTTCCCCATGTTTCTTTAGCAATCCCTTAAGCCACTTAGGGTCTGCCGCCGCCAGTTGCCCTATGGTTCGTATCCCTGCGGAAAACAGCTTTTTTGCAGTGGCCCTCCCCACAAAAAACAGGTCCGATACCGGAAGGGGCCACATTTTTTCTCTTATCTCCTCCGGATACAGGGTATGGACCCGATCCGGCTTTTGAAAATCAGAAGCCATCTTCGCAAGAAGCTTATTGCTTGAGATTCCCACATTGACCGTAAATCCCAGAGTTTCATAGATCCGTTCCTTTATCTGCCGCCCCGTCTCCTGCGGCGTCCCAAACAGATGGCAGCTGCCACTCATATCCACAAAAGCCTCATCAATACTGTACTGTTCCACCGCATCGGAATAATCCCGGAGAATTTCCATGAACGCTGCGGAGCATCTCTCATACATCCCATAATTAGGCGGCACCAGAACCAGGCCCGGACATTTCACCTTTGCCTCCCAAAGGGCCTCTCCGGTTTTTATCCCATACTTTTTTGCTGGGACAGATTTGGCCAGAATGATCCCATGGCGCAGAGCCGCATCTCCGCCTACGGCGGAGGGAATCATTCTCAAATCCTGCTTCCCCCCTTTATGGGCCAGACGATAAACAGCCTCCCAGGAAAGGAAGGCTGAATTGACATCAATATGAAATATAATCTTGTTCAAACGTATGTTCACCTCCCACATCTACATGTTAACAAACATACGTTCTTGTTTCAACCGGTAAATTATGCCATATCCACAGCCCATGGGCCGGGGAGACGTGATACATCTCCTCATGATGCCATATCCTTTGGGAGGCCGGACATAATCGCCTAAAACAGCGACAGCTGTTCATAATCGGATCGAACCTCCAGGAGGCAGGGCGTCTTATGAAGGATATGTTCCGCTTGATTCTCATCCAGTATCCACGGAGCGATCTCGTCTTCCTCCAGGATCAGCGGCATCCGGTCATGGACAGGCTTCATAGAAGCATTGGCCCCGGTGGTGAGGATCACAAAATGCGCTCCGTCCTCGTATTGTCTGCAGCACCCTGCCATAAACAAGACCGGAGCGTCCTTTCTGTAAAAGGTGCTCTTTTCTTTCCTCTGGTTCCACTCGTAAAACCATGTGGCAGGGACCACCATGCGGCCATGGCGGATGCTGTCACGAAACATCGGCTTTTCCATAGCGGATTCACATCTGGCGTTGAAGATCACCTGCTTTCTCTGAAAGCCAGGAAATCCCCATCTTTGCCATCCGCAGCACAGCAGGCCGCCTCTTCCTTCCAGAACAGGAGCCATCTGGGTGGGATAGATGTCATTCTCCCCAATCCTTTTAACGGCAGCCATGGACTCCTGCCGTAATTTCCTATCCGCCTGCCGGATCAGTTTTTCGATTTCCCTCGCTGTCTCATCATCTACATAGTATCTGCCGCACATAAGCCTCTCCTGAAAACTTTTCCTCTATCTTACTACTTATTCTGCCTCCTCTCAAGCAATATCATACCTTCCTTTTGCCTATTCATTTACCGCATCTGCCTTTCAACGTACTCGCGCTTTGTCACGAGGCTCTTATATGCCGGCCTTATAATCTTATCCGCCGTCACCAGTTCCTCTATCCGATGGGCGCTCCAGCCTACAATCCTGGCAACCGCAAAGAGCGGCGTATACAGTTCCCTGGGAATATCCAGCATATCATAGACAAACCCGCTGTAAAAATCCACATTCGGGCTGACGCCTTTATAGATCTTCCGCTCCTTTGCGATCAGCGCCGGCGCGATTTCCTCAATATTTTCATACAGCGCCATATCCTCATCCCTGTGCTTATTCTTGGCAAGCTGCTCCACAAATTTCTTAAAAACCACCTCCCTTGGATCAGAGAGGGAATACACCGCATGGCCCATCCCATACAAAAGCCCTTTTTTGTCAAAGGCTTCCTTGTGCAGGATTTTTGACAGATACGCCTCAATCTCCTCTTTATCGTAATAGTCGGACACATGGGCTTTAATGTCATCCATCATATTCATGACCATCAGATTTGCGCCGCCATGCTTTTTCCCCTTCAAAGAGGACATTGCCGCCGCAATTGCCGAATATGTGTCGGAGCCGGAAGATGTGACCACCCTCGTGGTAAACGTAGAATTATTTCCGCCTCCATGTTCCATATGGAGCAGCAGCGCAATATCCAGAACCCTTGCTTCCAGTTCCGAAAACTTCATATCCGGGCGCAGCATCCGCAGGAAATTTTCCGCCACGGACAGCTCCCTGTCCGGGCGGTGGATATACATGCTATCATCCTTTTCGTAATGGTTATATGCGTGATAGCCATAGACCGCGATCATGGGGAATATCCCGATCAGCTGGATGCACTGCCTGAGTACATTTCCAATTTCCAGGTTATCCTTCTGCGGGTCATAGGATGCCAGCGTCAGTATGCTTTTTGTCATGGAATTCATAATGTCCGCACTGGGCGCTTTCATAATGACATCCCTTGTAAAGTTCGTCGGCAGCTTCATACACTCCAAAAGTACCTTCTGAAATTCCTCCAGCTGGCCGCTTTTTGGAAGATCTCCAAACAGCAGGAGATAGGCCCCTTCCTCAAAAATATATCTTTTTCCAATGCCTCCCAGCACCAGCCTGCGCACATCATATCCCCGGTACAAAAGCTCGCCGTCACATGGGACTTTCCTCCCATCAATATTTTCAAACGCCTTTATCTGGGAAATATTGGTCAGTCCCGTCAGTACGCCCTGCCCATTTTCATCCCGCAGACCTTGCTTTACTCCAAATTCCGAAAACAGGTCCTTATTGATGCTGTCATTTGCCCAGCACAGTTTCGCCTGTCTTTTTGCATATTCCATCGTTTTTTTCAAATCATCCACCGTCCTTAATTCTATATTTTCGCCTATGCCATCCCTCCGCTGCCATGATCTCCAGATATTCTCCTGCCTCTATTTGTTAGCACTTTCCCTCACTGAGTGCTAAAGCTTGTCTAAAAAAATAGCTTCGGCACCGAAGCCGAAACAGACGCATAAAGGAATTCCCACACTGACTATGAACCTGTATTATTATTTAAACACAGTTTTCCTTGAATGTGAAATGCCAATATGGTATTGTTGATAACAAAAACGTATTAGTGGAGGTAATGATGAATACACAGCAATTAGAAAGTTTCCTTGAAGTGGCTGAAAATCTGAATTTTGCAAGAGCCGCTGAAAATCTGAATATTTCGCAGCCTGCCGTGTCACGGCAGATTCATACCCTTGAAGAAGAACTTGGGACAAAACTGTTCCACCGCTCTACAAAGAACGTGACTCTGACCTCTGCGGGAATTATTTTTCTGGAAGAAGCAAAAAATATGATAGCAAGCCTCCACCGGGCCACCAAAAAAATCCAGCAGCATGCTGATACCAATATGCAGTCCCTATCCATTGGCTGCACAAATGAGACAGATCTGATACTGGTATCCAAAATTTTGAAACGGTGTAAAGGAGAAATGCCCCGGCTCCATCCGCTTTTAAAGATAGTCTCCCACAAGTTTATCCTTAATCTCTTTTTTGGTGACGGTATTGACATTTTATTTGCCTTTAAAAACAGTGTCCCATCAAAAGAAGGGATTGCCTACAGGGAGCTTTTTCAAGCTCCCGTCTGCTGCGCATTTTCCTCTGCGCACCCCTTTGCACGAAAAAAGGAAATTTCAGAAACTGAACTTTACTCCCAGTGTATGGTCGTCTGCAATTCCTATGCAGTCCCGCCGGAAACCATGTCGCTGCAGAACTCTGTCAGCCGCCATATTGCGCCAAACCGTATTTATTATTGTGATAATCTAAACGCAATGCTGACTTTGGTTCATTCCGATTACGGATTTGCCATCCTGCCTGAAATCAAATCCCCGAACGCTGAAATCTGCTATGTTCCTTTTGCTGATAAAGCCCCTGTCTCCTATGGCATATTCTACAAGGAGCCATTTCAGAATGCCCTCATAAAAGATTTTATCCGATTTATATAAAGTTATCTTTCCCGCCAAAATGCGGCCAATGGACAGATGCAAATGCTATTTTCAGCTTATCTTTCAAATAAATATTCCTTTTCCGTATCTTCTAAATATGACAGATATTCTTCTTTCGTCATAGCCGGAATAAATTCGTCTTTTATCTTTTTGGCCGTCTCGGCGCCATGATACAGAAGATCAATCAGCGTGCACGCCATAATTTTTATGGGAATGATATAAGCGTCCTCCTCATCTGTAATCCGGTAATCGCTGGCGTGCAGCCCTCCTTCAATTCCTGAAGTGATCCCATGAAGCACCGGCATAAACAGGGATAAGTCACCCATATCAAAAGAGGCCGTGCTTTTCATGCAGTCCATGATTTCTGTCTCCTCATAAAAGCGCAGGGCGTTTTCATGAAAACATTTTACCAGGTTTCCATCAGACCTTAAAGGCATCTGCCCCGGCATATCTTTTACCCTGGCCTGCCCGCCCAACGCTATGGCGGCCGCCTTGATACAGCGGTTTATTTTCTCATTGGTTTCCTTAAGGGCTTTCAGATTCCCGGCCCGGACCGTTGTTTCAAGACACACGTTAGACGGTACAGAATTAACGATATCTCCGCCCTTAGTGATGATCTGATGGACCCGCACAGTATCCTCTTCCCGAAACGTTTCCCTTAAATATGCCATTGCAGTCATAGCCAGGCTGGCCATGTTCAATGCATTGATCCCGTCCCATGGCGCCGCTCCTGCATGTGCCTGCTTTCCTGTAAAAACAGTGCTCTTTCCAATAAAGCCATTGCCTGTATTGCAGTCTGCCAGCCCATAGCCCTGCTGTCTTATGGGAAAATTGTGAACCATCATACAAATATCCGCATCGTCAAACGCTCCTCTGGCAGTCAGCTCCGCCTTTCCGCTGAAATATCTGATTTTTCCTTCCTGCTTCAGTTTCTCCCGATAATCCATCTCGATATATTCTTCAGCCGGAACCGCCATAAAATCGATCTTTCCATCCAGTTCATCCAGCACTCCCCCGTATTTCAGGGCATCCGCCACTCCGTACATAACCGTTGCCTGGATATTATGCCCGCAGGCATGTACTGCCCCTGTGTCCGGATCACAGTCCGGATGATTGGGACAAATCACAGAATCCAGCTCTCCCATAACCACCACTTTAGGACCCTGTTTTTCTTCGTTGGCATGTGCCCTGCAGCCGGTAACCGCTATATTCCTTTCCGTCTGAAATCCCAGTTCTTCCAGGGCGTCCGCCAGAATCTTTGTGGTTTTCGTCTCCCGATAGCCGGTTTCCGGATTATCATAAATCGTTCGGCCAATTCTCAAATATACTTCCCGCCGCAGGTCAATGGTTTCAATTGCCTGCTGCTTCAAGGTTTCTTTATCCATATGTCCTGCTCCCATCCCAAAATTTTGTCAGATGATTCCCTGCATTTTCAAAATCATCTGTGCAACCAGCGCGGACCCAAAATAAGTGCCTATAAACACAACCAGCGCCGTAAGCACAATCTTCCAGCTCAGTTTTTTAATGTCATCCAGCTTACAGCCAATGGACACGCCGGATACCGCCAAAATCACCGTGCCGATCTGGGACGCCGAGATCTGGCTGGTCGTATCAAGCACCAATTGCTGAACCGGGCTCCAGGGAGTTGTCAGAAGAAGGGACAGCAGAGAGGCCCAGGCAAAGGCGGGAATCTGGAAGGGCAGCCTTTCTTTTATCTTGATTGACGCCATTGACACTGCAAGGATAATCGCCATCCCGCAGCTGCTCTTTACAATATCCAGGCCGCCCTTCAAATTAACTGCCTGGGCAATCAACACCACGATTCCGCACATAATCAGGACTTTCAATTGATTTAAGGTATTCTCAACACCTGCAGACATTATGTTCCTCCTTATTTTGCAAATTAGTATGTTGCTGACAGCCATATAAGTCTATGGCCTGATCTGTTAAGCCGCCGCTTTCTTCTTCATCACTTTACTAAAAAACGGTAAAATGCATTGGATAAAGGAATAGCAATCAGGCATTCCATATAAAGCCCCGTAACATTGGTCATAATATTGGATGTGGCCGCATACGCCAGAATCTCATCCTTCACGGCAGGCAGCGCTTCGGCTAAGGAGGTGCTGGCCGCCGTCATCATGGAGCCGGAACCCATTCCGCAGGCCATAGCCAGAGCATAGGGATGAATTCCCGTATTAGCCGCCAGAGAGGCCAGCAGACCGAAAAACAGGGTTCCGAACAGATTTCCCACCATATAGGTACCCATAACGCCAAGTCCCTCTGGAGAATTGATCCCGTATTTTTCGCTTATAAGTCCGAGAGTGGGCTCCCGGCAAATGCTGACCGTGGCGCCCACCGCCTCCCTTTTCATACCAAGAAGCATGGCAAAGGGAAGGCCGATAAGCATGGTCCCCAGGTTGCCAAACTCCTGAAGAATCAGGGCCGGCCCGGCCTCAATGATTTTTAGAATATTGGGGCCGGCGCTGGTTCCCAGTTTTACTCCCAGAATCAGAAGGATCAGCATAACCACGTTTTCACTGAGCTGCACTTCCTCCTGGCTGCAGACGTTTTTCAGGCCTTTTGCCACACGGCCCAAAGCATCCGGCGTAAACAATACCGCAAAAATCATGGCGAAGATCATGGGAGCCACATTCATTTTTCCAATACTTCCAAGGGGAATGGAAATCGTCCCAATCAGTTCTGCTGCCACACAGACTGCCGCCAGAAAGGTAAAAAGCTTCCCAAATACCGGCCATCGGCCTTTTGTACTCAATTCCTTGTTTATCTCTACCTTTTTACTCATTTTGTTCTCCTTGTATAATTATGTAATGGCTTGATTCTTCTCCATCACATTTCCCCTCTATTTCAGACGTGTCACCTGGTATAAATCCTGTCTTCTGTGGGCCATCAAAGGCAGTTCTTCTCTCACCTGCTCCACTTGGGCCAGATCAATCTCTGTAACTCTCACATCCTCTTTCTCATCCATCTGCATTACCACATTGCCCCACGGGGAGGCAATCATGGAATGTCCCCAGGAAATATAGCAGCCGGACAGATCTCTCGCAGGCGCCGTACCTACGGTGTAAACCTGATTGTCCACCGCGCGCTGCCGGAACATGGTTTCCCAGTGAGCCGGCCCCGTGGTCATATTGAAAGCAGCCGGAACGATGATCACTTTCGCGCCCTCCTGGGCCATAAGCCGCGGCCCTTCCGGAAAGCGGAAATCATAGCACACGCACAGACCCATACGGCCAAATTCAGTGTCAAATACCGTGGTAGTCTCTCCGGCTGTCAGGGTGTCCGATTCCTTAAAGCTCTGTCCCCCTGCCACATCAATATCAAACAGATGAGCCTTCCTGTGTTTAGCAATCTGTCTTCCTTCCCTGTCAAAAACATAGGCCGTATTATAGATTTTCCCTTCCCCGTCCCGTTCCGGCATACTCCCCGCAGACAGATAAATTTTATGCTCTGCCGCCAGCCGGGAGCATTCCTTCCAGCACGGCCCGCCCTCTTCCTCGGCATAGACCGGGAAATTGGATGCCTTGTAGGGACAGTTAAACATCTCCGGAAGTGTCACAAAATCCACATCCTTTAATTCCGGCCTTGCAAGAATCTCAGCCAGCTGTGCCAGGTTCTGTTCCCTTTTGCCGTGAACCTTTACCTGAAGGCCTGCCATCTTAATCTTTGCCATGGCCCAATCCCTCCTTATCTCAATTTTCCGCGACAGTCTACAGGAATTTCTTCCACCACCTGTCCATTCTCTACCAGATACGCAAACTCATGGAGATTTACGCACGGGCAAATATGGTTGGGATAAATTTCCACCTTATCCCCCACTTTTACCTTATCATGGAAGTTCTTATTATAAATGATGGCGTGCTCGTCATAGACATCAAAAATCTCCGCATCCGGCCAGCCTTTTATCAGCCCCAAACCTCTCGTGGCACATAATCCTTTACTTCTTGTCTGGGCTGTAATCCCTTTTGCCCCCACATCCAGAATGACCCTCTCCGGCGTAGGGCGGCTTATAACAGCAGCCAGGACAGTAGCCGCGTTCCGCTCTAAACTGCCGTAATTATTGGCCTGGGAAGCATCCATAAAGATGTAGGTTCCTGGTCTGATCTCCGTCACACCCTCCAGAATCGGAAAATCGTGCATCAGCGACGGCGTGGAGCCGATGCTGACTGTCTCTAATGTAAATCCGTTTTCCTCTGCCAGCCGGGCAAATCTCAGTGTCCTTTTCTGGCTGTTCAAATGAATCTCCATCCCCTCTTCCAGGGAAGCCGCTCCATAGGAATTGCCATCATGGGAGAAAATGCCTTTCAGGTAAATATGGGAGCACCCTTTCAGATATTCCAAAAGATCCACAAAATCCTTTTCCTCAATAATTCCCGAACGCTCCTCTCCCACTTCAATCTCAATCAGCACGGCCGCCGGCGCTGCTGCGTCTGCAAAAGCCTCCTCGATCATCTTTGCCTGAGGAATCGAATCCAGGCCAAAGGAAATCTTCACAGTTTGGGCCAGCTTCTTTATGCGCTCTAACTTCGCCGCCCCAACAATCTCGTTGGCAATAAAAATATCTTTCAGCCCGTTGGCTGCCATCACCTCCGCCTCCCCGACCTTGGCTACCGTGATGCCTTTTGCCCCCAGCTCAGACTGCAGTAATGCCAGACGGCTCATTTTGTGAGTCTTCGTGTGGGGCCGAAGGGCCACACCGCTTCTGTTTGCATAGTCCTGTACATACTGCAGGTTATCCATCATGATCGTCTTGTCAATTATTAATGCCGGCGTATCCAATTCCATATAATCCATAACAGACCTCACCATCCTTTCTTTAATTTATTGCTAAAGCCTTTTCATTCGCAGGCAGCAACCGCTTCAATCTCACACAGGCACCCATTGTAAAGCCGGTTGGAAGGCACTATAATGCGGGCCGGCTTATGGTCTCCGAAAAATGCCGCATATTCCTCATTCAATTCCGGCCAGTAGCTTACATCCGGGATGTAAACCCTGCACTGCAAAACTGCGTCCTTTTCCACCCCCGCCGCTCTCAATACCAGTTCCAGATTCGCCAACGCCTGCTTTGCTTCCGCCCGAAATCCGCCTTCCGGCGCCTTTCCTGTCTCCGGATTGATGGAAAGCTGTCCTGATACATACAGTGTTTTGTTATGAATCATCCCTGATGTATAGTGTCCCCCATCGCGGACAGAATATTTTGTAACAACCTCTTTTCCTCTTCCCATTGTTTTTCGCTCCTTGCTGTATAATTTTTTATATGCATATTATATAATTTTTTATCTCCCAAGTCAATACTTTTTTCTATTCTGTCATATATTTTTTTCTATTTTCCCAGTTATCTTTCATTTTTAAGGGCTTTTTGTATAGTTTATTCTATTTAAAAAGAAAAACGGCTGAAGATTTTTGTCTCATCAGCCATTTCTGCTATTATTTATTCTATTTTTTGAATCCGTTTTTACTGGCCTTTCCGAATCTCATCCAGGTAACTGTATACCGTCACTTTCGATATTCCCAGCCTCTCTGCAACCTTATCCGTAGCCCCCTTGATCAAAAACAATCCTTTATCATTCATGAAGCGAATCACTTCAACTTTCTGTTCACGAGAAAATTCATCCACCTTTCTATCCCCTATAGTCCGGTCAATGATATTATCCACAATTTCCTGAATATTAGGCAGTACTTCAACTTCTTCCTCTGATGTTGATGTCGGTTCCTCAACCCCCATCATAGAAGCGAACCGGTCCATCATCTCCTTCATATATGTAATATCCACATTTACACAGAGTGCGCCTACTACTTTTCCGCCCTGGTCACGGATCAAGGCCGTAGATGATTTTATAGTCTGTCCCTTAGCCCCTTTCATAATATAATTTGCCGACACATCATTGCTGAATTTTCTGGACAACAGGACTTCCTTTACAAAATATTCTGTAAAACTCTGCCCTACCTCCCGATTTGTCACTACATTATTGCGAATATAGACCACCGAATTCTGGGGTGTTGTAAGGTCATGCAAAATCACTTCACAGTGATCGCCAAATGTGTCTGCAATCAAATCAGCCATCGCTACATGATTTTCTAAATAAGGATTCACACAATCCCTCCTTCTCATAAGGTTCTTTCTTCTTATAGAATTTCTTCTATATATAATATAGAGTATTTTATTCAAAAAAGCAACCCTTTCGCAGACCGTTGGTTCGATATTTTCATCATGAACAATTATGGGGTCTTCTCTCCCTATCCTCCGCCGCACAGGCTAAAAGGATGTATGGCTGCATAAAAGTCCAAAACCGTTCCGGCAGATCACAAACGATTTGCCTAAACGGTTTTGGACTTTTATCTCTCAATGAATATTGTTTCTTCTTTTTCCCGTTATATCGGTGACGGTCATTTTCAGAACCGTAGTAACGGGAATCATGTCCGTATTAAAGTGGAAATCTTCTGCATGGTATTGTCTCATTAAGATTTTTAGTGCCTGATACTTTTCTTCTTCCGGTACAGTTTCTATGGTTCCATGGCCGATCACACTTGCAAACCCCATAGTACAGCTCATCCGTTCTTCATAAAGAATAAAATTATGGTCACAATCCATTTCAAAGGTTGC
Organism: uncultured Hungatella sp.; assembly: GCA_947089145.1. GTDB lineage: Bacteria > Bacillota > Clostridia > Lachnospirales > Lachnospiraceae > UBA3402. Next base: position 17,915 of record CAMUJH010000062.1, read on the forward strand.
ACGGTTATCTTTTGCGATCAGATCCAGTTTTTTTCCTTCTTTCGCAGCATGAAAATATAGGAATATCTGTTTTCCCTGTACATCCAATCCAAAATTAAGGGGAACAATATACGGAAAACCTTCATCATTTAACGCAATCCTGCACACATCACACTTATTAATAATTCTTACTATTTCATCAAAATCTGTAATTTCTCTGTCTTTTCTTCTCACTATTATTTCCTCTATTTGTCAAATATTCCACAGCAGGGTCTGAACCTTTTTATTCTACAGCGTGTTTGAAATTTGCTGTGATTATATTAATCTTTTGAAATAAACGGTTCAGCCTTTCTTTCTCCACCTTTCCGGCCACTTCCTCATAAGCCTTCTGCACAGCCGAAGACAGTTTTGCCATCTTTTCATTTACTGCGGCATTAAACGCATTGGTGCTTTTTAAACGAAAACGAAGGCAGTGCTTATCTTAGGGGAAAGGCCGTCATTGCAGTATATTGCTTCCTGAATTCTGCTTTTTGTATGGCCCCATTGTCCCCGGATATCTTTCAGAGCGTCAAAAACAGCCAGGTAAAAATACACCAACAGCATGCCCATGCGATCTCTCAAACTGCTTTTTGTCGTCTCATTCTGAATCGTGTAGCCCGGATAGATTTTTCACAGGCCGCTTATGCCGCCATAGCAGGCTCCTCCTTATTTCCGCTTTCTGGAAAGTCTGCCATAATGCATGCTCCGGCGAAGAAAAACACTGTTTGCCAAAAAGTATAGGTTTGGAGCAAGTTTCAAACACGCTCCAGTTCCTCCTTATAGGCGTCAAATGTCCTGTCATCATACAGCACCCATATAATGACCTCAATCTCCTCTGGATGTTCCGCCGCAAATTCCTTTGCCGTCCCCACGGCAATCTTTACCGCCTCATCCAGCGGAAACTGGTATATCCCCGTAGAGATTGAGGGAAACGCAATCCTCCTTATGCCCTTTTTCACGGCAAGCTCCAGGCAGGACCGATAGCATGACGCAAGATACTCCCGCTCCTTCTTATTCCCGCCCCGCCAGCGAGGACCGGGGGTATGGATGACATAGCCGCAGGGAAGCCTGTATGCCTTTGTAATTTTCGCCTTCCCGGTTTCGCACCCGCTTAAGAGACGGCACTCTTCCAGCAGTTTAGGACCTGCGGCGCGGTGGATTGCCCCGTCTACGCCGCCGCCCCCCAGCAGGCTTGTATTTGCGGCATTCACAATGGCTTCCACGCCATGATCCCTGGTAATATCGCCTTTCACGGCAGCAAATTCTGTTTTTGGCGCTTCTGCGGGCATGTCGTCCTTCCAGCGCATATGTATGTATTTCCGAATCCAGTCCGGGTCCTCATAATGGCTGTATTCATTCATCTGGCATCCGTAACAGAGAGCATCCGCCATCTCAAGAATAACATGGGAAAGCTCCAGATCCCGTTTCCATTTCTCATCTATTGCCTTATAACCCCAAAGCGCTCCCAAGATATTTCCGGTGACCGCTCCCGTGGAATCGCTGTCCCCTTTGTGGTTTACAGCAGCCGCGATTCCTGCGGAAAAGTCATCCTGATATTTCATAGAACAATATATGGCGATGCCCAGCGTCTCCTCGGCTACCCAGCCCTCGCCAAGCTTGTGGATATTGTCAAGATCCCTCTCTCTGTTTTCAGAAAGCGCAACGGCAAGCTCCATCATCCGGACCAGCGCGCCCAAATAAGGCTCCCCGGAAAATAGTCCGGCCATGGCATCCCGCGCCTCCAGCACGATTTCCTTCAGCGTCATTTCATGCCCATGATAGACAATGCGGTTTATGATGTGTACAAGAGCCGCCGCGCTCATATAGCCCAGGGGATGCCCGTGGGTAAGAGCGGCAATTTCCGCTCCTTCCCTGTCAAGCTCATTCAGATCCCCGCAGGGGTTATATCTCAAAGCCAAGGGCGCCGCCCGCATAATCCCGCCGCAGCCTTTGCTGTTGTTTCGGGGATTTTCCATGCTGCCCAGGCGACCGCTCCTAAGGGCCAAAATGCACGTATTTCCCGGCGCCCTGCGGCTGTATAGTTCCGGCACGTCCAGGAGCCATGAAGAATGTTCTTCCATAAATTTCCGGGACATTTTCCGAGCCTTGTCAAAACTTTGCTCCTGGGTAAAGAGCCAGTCCATATAGGAGTTCGCCACATAATCGTGGGGAATGCCGCCAATGCCCCCCATAGCTGATCTGGTATCCCCGACCAATATGCCGTTGGCCGTAAACAGCGACATCTGTGTGTCATCTGAAATCAGGGCTTTCCCCCTTTCTCTGTCAAGGACATATTCCTCTATTCCCCGGGGGCCATATTTTGAGAAGATCTCGCTTTCCCCCAAAAATTCAACCGGGTATCCCAGCGCGTCCCCGGCTGCGCCGCCAAACAGGCTTCCTCTGATCTTGTCAAGCCAGGCCTCCCTCTTCCTCTTTTTTTCAAAAGCCGCGTCATAACGTCCCTCATCCAATATATGGAGCGTATTTTGAAGCATATCTATTGCGTCGTTTCTCATAGCTCATTTCCTTTCTTAAACGCCTGCATTTCCCTATGCCTGCCGTATTTCACTGCCCGCATAAACTCTTGGCTGATTTCCCCAACTGTTAAAGGCTATTGAAGAATCGGGAAAGTCCCTGAAAGATCAATTCACCTTATCATAACAAAAGATTTGTTGTCAATTGCCCTCATAGTTGCTAAAATGCCATCCAGATGGTCATACTCATGTTGGATTAATTCAGCCATATCATCATCCATGGGCATGGTCTGCTCCTGCCAGCTTTCATCGCGGTAATGCAGGATGCAATGGCGGTAGCGCTGTACCCGCACCAGCAAATTGGGAAAGGACATACAATCATCCATCAATTCCATCATCTCCTCCCCGATAAACTTAAGGGATGGGTTGATAATCACATAGGGCCTGTCAGTCAAAATACAGATCAGCCGCTTCTTCACTCCAATCTGGGGAGCCGCGATTGCGCGTCCAAAGCCGTAATCCCGGCGTATTCCTTTAATGCAGTCAAACATATCTGTAAATACCGGTTTCAGTAACTCTAACTCTTCCTTCTTCACCTCTTCAGAAATTTCGTATAGCCTGGGATCGCCAAGCAGTAATATTTCCCGCTCCATTTCTTTGCCCCCTTGAAAATCGTTTTATTTCGTCAGTTTCCATTATAACGATCTGTTCATAGGAATACAATCCTGACTTTCTCGATGATGATTCAAATAAAGCCATGCTGGAGCAGCTTTTAGCTCAGTTAACACAAACCCATCCGATGCAGCTCCATGGCCACGCCATTGTGGTTCACATCCTCACACACAATATCAGAAAGAGCCTTTAGTTCGTCACAAGCGTTACCCATAGCTACTGCTAATCCTGCTCGTTTTAACATGGCGGCATCGTTCATACTATCGCCAAACGCAATCGTGTCTTTGAGCGGGACACCCAAGTATTGACAGATCAGTTCAATCCCCCGGCCTTTGTCCACTCCTTTAGGGATAATCTCTGTATGGCTGCATACGGATACCCGATTCAATCTCTTTTTGCATTCGGATAAGTTCGGAATTTTGAGGCGCAGGAGAAACAACACGTAAAAGTTCCTCCATCTGCGGGTCAGTGTAAATACCTTCAGATGTTTCAATACGGCAAAACATTCCGGCGTCATGGAATACCTTAAGGCATTCCTGAACCAGTTCTTCCGGCAGCAGCCTGCCAATATCCGATGCGCGTTCCTGCAAGTCAAGCTTAATCTGTGCTTTCATGGCGCTGTAACCGGAAAAACCTAACTTTTTGGCAAAACGCACCAACATCGTTTTGGAAACATGGCAATCCTGCGCAAAGGCATCAATAGTTTTAGCGCAGCACTCATGCAAATGGCCAGAAAGGTAATGGCAAACATATTTTTCATTTTCACTAAAGGCGTCATATCTCAGATTAAGCAAGCGATCAATTTCCATTTCCGGCGCTTCCTTCCCGGCGTATCTGATAGTCCAGATATTTAACCGCCAAAATGTCTAACAAGATATAAAAAGCAGCCACTAATTCATAAGATTGCCCCATAGCCTGCTGTACCGTCCGCGTGCCGACATATAGGCTTTCCTGACACATCCGGGCTAAAGAATTGTTCTCCCAGCGAGTGATCGACAATGTTTTGATGCCGCCGGACTGGGCGCACCGAACCACCCGCAAGGTTTCCGGGCCTTCTCCTGAAAGAGAGATCGCCGCAAACAGATCTCCCGCAAAGTGGGGCGTGCAGATGGCGGGAATGAATTTTCAAACACGCTCTAGTCTTTCTAGGCGCATCCTGTTTCCCCTTCCGCATGCAGGTTAGTTTCATTATACATGAAATCATATAAAAGTCCCAGCTATAACCGCCAGGAATACAATTCCCGATACCCAAGCTGTCTCAACAGCCGATCTTTAGACGGCCCCGCCGCCCTATGGCTGGCGCCATCCGCACCGCCGCCGCCCAAAAGACTGGTATTGGCGGCATTTACAATGGCGTCTGCTTCCACTTTTGTAATATTTCCCAATGTAATTGTCAGCATGCCGCACGCTCCTTTCCAGCCCTCACTCCACGTAATGAACCCTCGTTTCGTCATACCTGTCCTGCTGCACCTTTTCTTCTGCCGGATAACCGCAGGCAATGATCGAAAACGCATATAAATTCTCCGAAATCCCCAGCACCTTCCCTACGGCTTCCATTCTCTCTTCAAGGGGCGCAATCCCCAGCCACACTGCCCCAAGCCCAAGGAAATCCGCCTCCAAAAGCAGATTTTCCACCGCCGCACTGCAGTCAATCTGAGCATAATCCGGCAGACGGCAGCCCCTCTGGCAGCATACTATAATCCCCAAAGGCGCCTCCTTCAGCATCCCGGCATAGGGACTGCATTCTGATAATGCCTTTAATTGATCCCCATCTGTTACCACATAGAATTCCCATGGCTGCTGATTCCCAGCAGACGGCGCTGCCATAGCCGCGCGGAGGAGCAGTTCTATTTTGTCCCCCTCCACTTGTCTCTTTTCATACTTTCTGATACTTGTCCTGTGAAAAATCTCTTTCATGTTCGTTCTCCTTTTCCTTCTTTCTTTTTCCGCATCCATCGCTGCATGGTAGTATTCACCCAAGTCCGCCAGCTTTCCCGCCCGTTCCATGCACCCATTAAGCTGCCGTATGAACCGGCGGGATTTTATCCGACCCTCCAACCGCCTGTGCAGTATGCGATTCCTTTTACATTATGATTTGCCAGCCAGGTTGTAAGTTCCCGCGTCATAAGAAGATCATGCCCATTGGAGCACGCCCTAATGCAGTCCCCTGACGGGGCGGGCATTCAGCATTCGCCGAACGGCAAGGTATGGTTTCCAAGCATGATCTTTAAATGCTCCGAAATCGCCGGATGATCATATCCGTCATTGCGGGCAATGGTTTCTTTGTTAGGCTGTTCCATGGGGACATCAGAAGGGAAACCGCCGGCACGGAGAGACTGACGAAGAAATACATTAATAGCGGTTGTAAGATTAACCCCCAACTCACCATATAAGGCTTCACATTGTTTTTTAATATCGCTGTCCAGACGGACACTAAAATTCATTGTGTTAACCAAATTTATCAACTTGCTTTCACTGCTATTACATTTATATTATAAATCAATATCCATTTCATATTTATCATCAATAAGCACATAATTTGCATTGTACTTTTGAGCAAGTTCTAAGAACTGCCGATTTTCTTCTAAAACATTTTCCATTGTACACCATCCATCATCAATACGATTTTCTATCATATTTGCGTACTTTTTTATATTGGAAAAATACTTATTTATATAATCCTTACTCATTACAAGACAGTAGTATTTAATATGCTCAAGATATTCCTTTCCAAAATCCTTTTGCCAGTCAAAAGGAATATAGCACCCCTCGACAATAAGATTTTGCCTGTTCTCTATTGCTGTTTTTATTATTTCACGAACAACTGGCCACAAATAGTCCACAAGTTCAGTATCATCTTCAGGTGTAAGTTTCGTGTAGCCACTGCGAATTAACCCCATTTTCAAATGATCGATTGATAGATATGGATATTTGTATTTTTCAAGCAGTTTTTGAGCTAACACGGTCTTTCCTGTATGTGACGCACCGGTTATTAATATAATCATTGTTTCTCCTCGATAATTTTCATTTATTCATCCATCTGGCTTAAATGAATTTCCCCACGAATAACGCCTAATTTTCCGGTCAGGCAGACAGGAAGCTATAATTCCTGCCACTGAATGCAAGAAGGTCTTTCATAAGTACTTAAAAATTCCCTGATACACAAAAGCGCATCATTTAGAGAAATAACGGCATCCGCTGCAGGACACCACTCTGCGCCATCGGCAATAAATGTAACTTCGTTCTGGTTTTTATCGTTATAGGAAAGCCACATATCGCCTGTATCATTTTGGAAGAAATTAACTGCTGCATACTGCCCATTGGTGCAGACGGCCAGGCAAGGGTACTCATCTTCCCCGCTGACCCATAAGTCCCCCTTTTCTTGTACTGCGGCTTGTACAAATTTTACTACATCATCTATAGATTGAAAGCTAAAATCCCCTTTGCTTGTACTAACGATTTTCATATATCCCTCTGTAAATTCGTTTTTATAGTTTCAAAACAGCAATCAATTCTTATCCTTCCATTTCTCCGGTTTCAACAAATCCAAATGCATGATATCATTGACTGATAGTTTTGTTCTCAGGTTCATAAGACAGCCAACAGTATTCTGCCTTGCCACACGGAATTGCCTTTCGCTATTGGCGGAGCATCATCCCAGTAATCGCCTGTATCAAAACCCCCTGATTCCATGCACGCTTTTTACATTTCCACATTCATTTTTAATATTTCTTTTTTCGATTCTTCAGGATCACGGGTTTTTAGATATTTGATGATTTCTTTCTTATCCTTTTCCGTGTCGCCCCATCAGCAGTATCGGGATAAACACATACGCTTTAATATCGCAGGCTTATAAACTTTTTTCATTCAATAATTTTCAATATATGCACAGCGCATAACAACTTCAATATATTTATCCCCATATCGAGGCAAACCAATAACAACGATATTCTCATACCCATCACCCCGTTGGCCCGGTGCAAGATATACTTTTGTTCCGCAGGAAAAATGTTTTGTTCCATATTTTATTTCTCGTTTCTCACCATACTCATGTTCCTGCACAATATTTCCAGCAAGGCACCAACACCAATGATGACCAGGTTCTATATTTTTTCATAAGATTCTGCGATTACTGTTTTATATTCTTCATAGAAATCATCAACTGAATAATAATCTTCAGCTTTCTTTGATATTTCAATTATTTTGATCATAATACTTACCTAAAATATAATTTGCTTTCTCCTATTTGCTAACAAATAGGAAGTTAACTCTGTATATGTTCTATTATAAGATTTATATTTTCTTCAATAGGTTTTGTTCCGTCAATTCTTATGATAGGGCAGTTTAAAGACTGTATCCATTTTTCAACAGTATCCTCGGCTCTGGATTCGACTAAATCAAAAAAGCGTTGTTCCTGCTCGTATAAATCCCCGCCGGGTAACATTCTATATCCAAACTTCTGAAAAGAACGATTTTTAACTCGTTCTATCCGAATGTCCTTAGGAACATCAATGAATACGGCATACTGAAAAAAAGGATATATAGCTTCTCCATAATCACCTTTTACCGATGAGAAAATAAAATTTGGGTGTGTTTTAATCTCATTGAAAAGAAGTTTTTTAACTTCTTCACGAGTACGTGGGACAGCATAGATATAAATAGGGTCTATCTTAGGAAAATACAATTCCTCACTATCTATAAAATGAAAATGAAGCCTCTTTGCAAGAGCTTTTCCCATGGTACTTTTTCCTGTTCCATTTAAGCCGCATATCATAATTCCTGTTCCCATAAGTTGCTCCTTCAAACATAAATTCGTGGTATTCCTATTTTTGAAATAACAAAGATTATTCTGCAGTAAGAATTTCTTCATTGAATAACGCATTTTTAATCTTCTGACTTTGAAAGTATCGAATTCTTATGGTAGGTCTGCGCATATGCTGCGCTGACCGTATAGCGCCAAAATGCTCCCGCTTTTGGCATTTTGTGTGCATCCTCCGGAGGGTTCATAGTAACCCCCCTCTTTCATTTATGGCGGTGCCGAGAAAGCGGCATGGGGGTTTACTATGATAATGCTTTTTGCCTTTATCAAATCCATAAAAGCCGCGGATGATTAAATTCTGCTTTATTTCCATACTAGAGCGTGTTTGAAAATTGCTTTCCGTCAGATGTGCGTCACAGTTTGCGG
>CAMUJH010000063.1 GCA_947089145.1 uncultured Hungatella sp.
GACAGACAGACAGACAGACAGACAGACAGACAGACAGACAGACAGACAGACAGAGTAATATATCTTGACTATTTGAGGGTATTTGCATCTTTTGCTGTTATAATTTTGCATGTTGCCGCTCAAAACTGGCGTAATGTCGAGGTGAATAGCTTTGACTGGAAGATATTCAATTTTTATGATAGTATGTTTACCTGGTGCGTTGCTGTTTTTGTAATGATAAGCGGGGCTTTATTCTTATCACGGGATATTGGCATAGAGAAATTGTATTTGAAGTATGTATTAAGGATTGTTATATCGTTTGTGGCATGGTCGGCAATATATTCTGTGCTTAAAGGCGGAGATCTAATCAATAAAGCTTCTGCTTTTCTCAGGGGACACTATCATATGTGGTATCTTTTCATGATAGTAGGTTTATACATTTGTATTCCGATACTCAAATCTATTGTTAAGAACGGAAGTACCAGATATTTTCTTATGCTGGGATTAATCTTTTCATTCATTATACCCGATATTATTACTTTGGTTAATGATTTTGGAAACGGCATAGTGAAAAAAGCGGTAAATTTATTTGCGGATAATATAAAAACCATGAACATTTATATTATTTTAGGATACACTTTTTATTTTGTGCTTGGTTATTATATTAGCAAAAAAGAATTTGCGCAATGGCAGAGATTTATTATATATATGTTAGGAATAGCAGGATGCATAATTACAATATGCCTGACATTGATGATTTCAGTTAGGTTAGGGAAAGCAAGCGATAATTATTATTATGACTTTTTCATAGGAATTCTCTTGGAGGCCATAGCGGTCTTTACATTTTTTAAGTATAAGAGTTTTAACAATATCTCTGTTAATGCGTTGATTAGAAAACTCTCTAAATATAGTTTTGGAGCATACCTTGTACATGCGCTTGTAATTGAAGCAATGAATAAGATGATAGGTTTAAATACTTTGGCCTTTAATTCTGCCATTGCCGTACCTTGCATCGCAGTTGTTGTTTTTATTTTATCATTCGGAATATCAGCTGTTTTGAATCGAATACCTTTTGTAAATAAATATATGGTTTGAACAAGTAATTGAAAAAAAGTGACAGAAAAAAGAATCGTGTATATCCTAAAAGTTTACAGAACCCCCGGAGCAGGAATAAAAACCTGCTGCCGGGGGTTTTTTATTTTTAAATGGGCAAAAGCTCTGCTGGTGGAGAAGGTTGCCGTAGAGGCTCTGCTGTCTCTTTTCCATCATGAAGTGGATGATATGATATTCGCGGTTTTTCAGCTGAGGATGGGCACAGAATTTCAGACTGTCAGTGACTTTTAAAAGATGATCTCATGTTTCTAGGGCAGGCTGCCATGCATTGCAGGTTGCCTGGCTATTCAACAAAGTGTCTGCAGGTAGTCGATATAGCCATTTAGATGGGGCAGTGCCTTTAAAAAGTGTCGCTTAACAGCAAGTTAAGCGACACTTTTACTTTAAACTTATCTAAAAAAGCCGATTCTTTATAACGTTCTTGATTATATCATTATTTATCAACGGTGTCAACAGGGGGAATTTGTTATTTTATTCCTTAAATTCCAAAACAAGTCCCAAAAAATCTAAAAAAAATGTATATTATCTGATAATTTAAATCCCCCTGATTGGGCTCAACTGTCGCTTAACTTGCTGTTAAGCGGCTGTTTTACAGCATATCTTTAAGGGGGATGAAAAAAATCTGGTATCTGCTGAAATGCCCGGAGGGAGACGAAACGGATTATATAGAAAGATGTCCAAAGCTTGTAACTTCGGGAAAGATGGAAGAGATCTTTTGCTTTGAGTATCAGCGCATGATGCGTTACGGCGGAATGTGGCATCTGGAAAAGCGGATCGCGCTTCCGGGATATATCTTTTTAACCGGAACCAATGTGATGATATTAGAAAAGGTCTGGCAGGAAGCAAAAGAAATAGGAAAGGGTATTTCACTGACTCCATGTGAGGTTCCATATTTGAAAGATTTGTGCCAGGATGGGATTCTTATTGGGATATCAAGAGGAGTCATCCAGAATGGAGTCCCGGTTGTAACCAGCGGGCCTTTAAAAGGCCGGGAACGGCTGATCCGGAGTATTGACCGGCATAAAAGGACGGCAAGGATCGAGATTCCCCTTGATGGGGATAAGAAACAGCTGACAATAGGCCTGGAGATTTATGAGAAAGAAAAGCAGGCAGATATGAAATAGATAGAAAGAAACAGGATTGGGGAAAGGCTCCCTGAAGCATTGGCACAGGGTGCAGATACTCATGGTCATATTGGCAGACTTGGGCCGCAGTGGATTTTATAGCTGCGGGATGGCGAAGCATGCCCTGAATTCAGGATGCATAATATTGCGAAGCTGGAAAAGAAAGCTTGTAAAGAACATTTGGAATGAAAGCACTGGAGAGATAAATATGTGGTATGTTATACAGACCCTTAGCGGGGAGGAAGAAAAGACTGCTAATGTGATCAGAAATATGATTTCTCCAGATCTGGTCCGGGAATGTTTTGTTCCTAAAAGGGAACGGATGAAAAAGTTTCACGGCAGCTGGAATAAAGTGGAGGAAGTGCTGTTTCAAGGTTATGCGTTTGTGGTTTCGGAAAGGCCAGGGGAATTGTATGAGGAATTAAGGCGGGTTCCAAAACTGACAAGGGTGCTGGGAAGAGAAGATAATTTTTTCTTTTCCTTAGGCGAGAAAGAAGAGAAGCTGATCCGAGGGCTTGGAGACAGGAACCATAAAACTTCTTTATCCAAGATAGCGGTAGGGGAGGGAAGGAAGCTTCAGGTAATTGACGGCCCGCTGAAAGGCTATGCAGGACATATGGTAAAAATGAACTTGCATAAAAGGGAAGTGACAGTAAGAGTGGAATTTATGGGGCGGGTTCTGGAACTGAAAATGGGAATTGAAACAGTGGATGTGGGAAAGACGTCGTAAGATTCCCACAGCAGATGAACGAAGAGGAGCAGGCAGGCCGGCGCAGCAGCCGGGGCAGAGGGGAACGCTGAAATGACGGGGCTGTATGTATTACTTGTAATATTTATTTTGATGGAGGTTCTGGCAGTATGGAAGCAAGAACCCAAGTCCATTAATGATGACAATCCTTACCTTCATCCGGAGAAGAAAGATGTTCTTCCGGAGAACATGAGAGAGTACATAAGAAATGGACAAAAGCCGCATAGAAAGAAAAGCATGTATGAGAAAAGAATTAAAAGAGCTGCGGACATCATGCTGTCCTTCTGCGGATTGGTGATTTTAAGCCCGCTCTATGCAGTTCTTTGCCTGGCCGTAGTTATTGACGATCCTGGCTATGTGTTCTTCAAACAGAAAAGGGTGGGTAAGGACAGGACTTTTTTTGAACTTCACAAGTTCCGTTCCATGAAGATGTCCGCACCTCACGATATGCCTACACATCTGTTGGAGAACCCTGATCAATACATTACAAGGGTTGGGAAGTTTCTAAGAAAAAGTTCCCTTGATGAGCTTCCTCAGATTTGGGACATATTCAGAGGCAGGATGAGTATCATTGGCCCGCGGCCGGCTCTGTGGAATCAAGCGGACCTAGTTTGGGAAAGGGAAAACTATGGTGCAAATGACGTGATGCCCGGCCTTACTGGCTGGGCGCAGATACATGGACGAGATGAGCTGGAGATAGATGCTAAGGCTAAACTGGATGGGGAATATTGCCAGAACATGTCGCTGCTCTTTGACTGCTGCTGCTTCATCAGAACCGTGTTTTCTGTCGCACGCAGCGACGGCGTAGTAGAGGGCGGAACAGGAACCATGCATCTAATGCAGGCTGGTTCCCGGTATGCGGACAGTGAAAAAACGATTTTAAAAGAAGATAAGCATCCAACCAGGGAGTCAGGGCAGTGAAAAGAATCCTTATTACAGGCGAAAAATCTTATATCGGCGAAGCGGTGAAACGCTTTATTCAACAGGAGCCGGATAAATATATTGTTGACGTTATTAAAACGAGAGGCCTTATTCCTATACCTGAAATGTTTTCTTCTTATGATGTAGTTTTTAATGCGGCCGGAGTTGCCCACATGAAGGAGACGAAGGAAAATAGGCACCTTTATTATGACGTAAACCGGGATCTTGCCATAGATATTGCCAGGGCGGCGAAAGAGGCGGGAGTGAAGCAATTCATCCTGCTTTCTTCCATGTCCGTCTATGGCAAGACTACAGGCTATATAGCGAAATCCGATACGCCTGATCCCATTACGGCGTATGGGAAATCCAAGCTGCAGGCGGATGAAGCCATACGGAAGCTGGAAGATGAGAACTTTGCATTTGCCTGCCTAAGGCCGCCTATGGTTTATGGAAACGGGTGTACCGGAAATTATCAGAAGCTGCGGGCATTTGCGCTGAAATCACCGGTCTTTCCTCAATATGATAATAAGAGATCCATGCTTTACATCGGCAATTTATGTGATTTCGTGAAAAATGTCATTGATTTTGAACGCTCCGGCTTATTTTTTCCGCAGAATGGGGAGTATGCAAACACAAGCAAAATGGTTCAATTGATTGCAGAGGCCCATGGGAAGAAAATCAGGCTTACACCAGCCTTTAACCGGGCTATTGGACTGGCTCCGGCCGGAGTGGTGAAAAAAGTATTTGGCGAACTGATATATGAACCTTCCGATATAGCTGATAAATACGGATTCAGGGAAAGCATCATCCTTTCGGAAATGGAAGAGGAAACAGGCAATGTTAAAGCAGAGACTGGAATACATACTAAAACATAACCGGATCGTACAATTTCTGTATAAAAAAGGCTTGAGCCTGTTTGTCCGGTTTATAGGGCTGTGGGTCAGAACGGATGAAAAGCTGGTTTTACTGAATTCGTTTGGCGGGAGAAAATACAACGACAGTCCGAAAGTGTTGTTCGAGACAATGAAAACCGATCCGCGCTTTCAAGAGTATAGGTTTGTGTGGGCATTTGAACATCCGGAACAGTTCAGAATTCCTGGTGCGGAATGTATCAAAATAGATTCCCCAAAGTATATCATAACAGCTTTAAAAGCGAAAGTGTGGATCACCTGCGTGAATATAGAAAGAGGGCTGCACTATAAAAAGAGGAACACCATTTACGTAAACACATGGCACGGAGCCGGGACAAAGCTTATCGGAAATGCATGTTCGAAGCGGAAAGATTATATTTTTACAGATGTTAATATTATGCTCATCCAAAGCGAGTTTGAAAGAGACATCTTTCTTAGGGACTTTGACTGCTGTCCCAGTGCATTTATGAAAGTCGGCTTCCCCCGTAATGATGAACTTTTCCATATGACAGAAGATATGAAAAAAGAACTGAAAAAGCAGTTTCAGATTCCGGAAGGCAGAAAGGTAATTCTCTATGCCCCGACATGGAGAGACAGTAAGGACGGAGGGATATCCTATGAATTTGCACCTCCTATGGATGTGGAAAAATGGAAAGAACGTTTCTCAAATGGTTATGTGATGCTGTTTCGCATGCATGCATTTACCACAAGGTTTGCAATGCATTATGATGACTTTGCAAGAGATGCATCAGGCTATGATAATTTAAACCACATACTGGCAATATCAGATGTTGTCATTACAGACTACTCTACCATTGTGTATGACAGCGCCATTGCCGGAAAACCGTTTATTTGTTTTGGATTTGATTATGAGCGGTATAGGAAAGAACGCGGTTTTTACTATGATCTGAATGAAGTCTATCCTGGCGGCGTGCTGAAAACGGAAGAAGAGGTAATGGACAGGATTGATAAAGTCATAGCCGGCATGGATCAGGAAAAGTATCAGGAATTCAGAAATAAGTACATTGAAGCAGGCGGCCATGCGACGGAGGCTGTTCTGGATAAACTTTATAAATTGATAAAGAGGGAAAATAAATGAAAGCACTTATATTAAATTCCGGCACAGGCAGCCGCATGGGAGTCCTGGCGTCAGAACACCCCAAATGTATGACAGAGCTTAGCCCCGGACAAACCATTCTGTCCCGACAGCTCCAAATGATTGCCGATGCCGGCATTGAAGAGGTCGTGATGACTACGGGGCCGTTTGACTCGGTCCTGGTCAACTATTGCCAAAGCCTTGCATTGCAGCTTTCTATCACCTTTGTAAAAAATCCGTTTTACAGAGATACAAACTATATTTACAGCATTTACTGCGCAAGAGAATATCTTGAAGACGATGTAATTCTTATGCATGGCGATTTGGTTTTTGAAAACCAGGTGTTTGACAGAGTGATGGAAAGTTCTGCGTCCTGCATGACCGTATCGTCCACGCAGCCTCTTCCCCAGAAGGATTTTAAGGCGGTTGTAAAGGACGGAAAAGTGCAAAAGGTCGGCATAGAATTTTTCAATCAGTCTATGGGAGCACAGCCGCTGTATAAGCTTTTTAAAGACAGCTGGATGCTATGGCTTGATAAGATAGCAGAGTATTGCGAAGCCGGCAAAAGGGACGTTTATGCGGAGAATGCCCTTAATGAACTGAACGGGGCATGCGGCATTACGGCTCTTGATATAGAGAATCTTCTTTGTGCGGAGGTTGACAATCCGGAAGATCTGGCAATTGTGTCAGGCAAGCTGAAAGAAATAGAGAACCGGAAGGTATATATGTGTTTTTCCACGGATATTATACACGGCGGACATATTGCCATTATTAAGAAGGCACAGAAGCTGGGCAGGCTTATCATAGGCGTAATTTCTGATGAAGCCGTGGCATCCTACAAGCGCATGCCCCTTGTCCCTGCCTCCGAAAGAAGGCTCATGTTCGAGAACATAGCCGGCGTGTATCAGGTGGTTGAGCAGAAGACGTTAAGTTATAAAGAAAACTTAAAAAAGTATAAGCCGGATGTGGTTGTACATGGCGATGATTGGACAACAGGCTTTCAGAAGCCAATCCGGGATGAAGTGACTTCGATACTTGCTGCTTATGGCGGCAGGCTGGTTGAGTATCCATATTCAAAAGATGACAGGTACAAAGCTATTGAAGCGAGGGCCCGTTTGGATCTTGCCATGCCGGATATCCGCCGGGGACGCCTTCGCCGGATGCTGGACGCCAAGGGGCTTATTACTGCCATGGAAGCTCATGACGGCCTGACAGGGCTTGTGGTGGAAAATACGGCGGTGCATCAGGACGGCGGGGCAAGACAATATGACGCCATGTGGATATCCAGTCTCTGCGACTCTACTGCAAAAGGAAAGCCGGATATGGAACTGGTGGACATGACTTCGCGTTTTAGGACCATTGAGGATATCATGGAGGTCACCACCAAGCCGATCATTTTCGATGGGGATACGGGAGGCAGCCTGCACCACTTCGCCTACACGGTGAGAAGCCTTGAACGTCTGGGCGTATCCATGGTGATCATTGAGGATAAGACAGGAATTAAGAAGAACAGCCTGTTTGGCACGGAAGTTGCTCAGACTCAGGACAGCATAGAAAATTTCTCCGCTAAAATCCGTGCCGGCAAGAAGGCGCAAAGAACCAGGGAATTCATGATCTGCGCCAGAATCGAAAGCCTTATTCTTGAACGGGGCATGGAGGATGCGTTAACCCGGGCTTTCGCTTTTGTTGAAGCCGGAGCGGATGCAGTGATGATCCACAGCCGCAGAAAGGAACCTTCAGAAATTGAGGAGTTCCTCCATAGGTTCCGGGCTAAGGATTCAACGACGCCAATCGTCCTTGTACCTACATCGTTTAACTCCGTGAAAGAGGAGGAATGGAAGGAACAGGGGGCCAACATTATCATCTATGCGAATCAGCTTATGAGAGCAGCTGTGCCTGCCATCCAGGAAGCCGCCAGGATGATTCTTGAAAATCACAGAGCCTGGGAATGCGACCAGATTCTGATGCCTTTCAAGGACATTATCCGCCTGATCCCGGAGGAGGAGTAAGCCCATGAAGCAGCGGATAATAACGGCGGACAACCACTACCGAGAACTTGACCAATGGGTGGAAAAGAATGGAGCAAAGCGGATTCTTCTTGTCTGCGATGACTCCATCCAATACCACAAAGAGCTTAATGCCCATCTTCGGCAAATAGAAAACATGGGCGTGGAACTGATTCGCTTCTGCGGTTTCCGGCCTAACCCGCTTTATGATTCTGCGGCGGGAGGGGCGAAGCTGTTTAGGGACAAAGGCTGCGGCGCCATAATGGCTGTCGGCGGCGGCTCCGCAATTGATGTAGCCAAATGCATAAAGCTTTTTAGCAATATGGATACCGCGAAGAACTGCCTGAAGCAGGAGATCGTCCCCAACAGCATACCTTTCCTTGCGATGCCGACTACAGCCGGAACTGGGTCAGAGGCCACGCAATACGCTGTAATATATTTTAACGGAGCTAAACAAACTGTCACCCATGAGTCCTGCATTCCTGAAACGATCCTTCTTGACCCAGGTGCGCTTAAGACGCTGCCTGCGTACCAGAAGAAGGCCACCATGATGGATGCTCTTTGCCATGGGATTGAGTCATTTTGGTCCGTAAACAGCACTGAGGAGAGCAGAGAGTATTCCAGGGCTGCCATTGCGGGCGTGATGGAGCATATGGATGGCTACCTGGCCAACTATGACGAAGGCAATGCCGGGATGCTGACGGCGGCAAATGCAGCAGGCAAAGCGATCAATATTGCCCAGACTACAGCCGGCCATGGGATGTGCTACAAGATAACAAGTCTTTTTGGATGCGCCCATGGCCATGCTGCTATTCTTTGTGACAGAGTGCTTTTTCCATGGATGATCAAAAACACAGATAAGTGTATTGACCCCAGGGGCGAGAGCTATTTAAAGGAGACGTTGTCTGACATTGCAAAAGCTATGGGCTGCCCAAACGCAATAGAAGGAGCCAGGAAGCTGCAAAAAATCTTTGATGATCTGAAACTTGAAATACCTGCAGCCACGGAATTACAGCTGGAGGAATTAAAGGGCTCGATAAACACTGTAAGATTTAAGAATCACCCCATAAAGCTTGACGGCGAAGCCATTGATATGCTTTATCGCAGGGCTTTGAGGGATTTCGCATAGGAAAGCCGAAAGATAGCTACATGCTTGGTAAGAGAGGTATAAATCGTTGAAAGTAGAAAAACTTGTGGAGATAATCGGATCTGACTTTTACGCCGGCGTTCCAGACTCACAGCTAAAAGCACTGTGCAGCTACCTGATGAACACTTATGGCATTGACCCGCGCCATCATATTATAGCGGCCAATGAGGGCAGCTGCGCAGGCCTGGCTGCCGGCTATTATCTTGCAACCGGGAAGATTCCGGTGGTCTATATGCAGAACAGCGGAGAGGGGAACATCATCAATCCGGCAGCCAGCCTTCTGAATGATAACGTGTATGCGATTCCAGTGGTGTTCATTATCGGATGGCGGGGGGAACCTGGTACCCATGACGAGCCTCAGCACATTTATCAGGGACAAATTACCGTGAAGCTTCTTGATGATATGGGAATCGAAACGTTCTTAATCGGCAAAGAAACGACGGATGAAGAAGTTACTGAAGTGATGAATCGGTTTAAAGACGTGCTGGAAGCCGGCAGAAGTGTGGCATTTGTGATTCGCAAAGGAGCCTTGTCTTATGAGGAGAAGGCAGTCTATGAAAACAGCAATATGATGATTCGTGAAGAGATTATCAGGCACATTGTGAAAATCAGCGGAGAAGATCCGATCGTCTGCACAACTGGCAAGGCAAGCCGGGAATTATTTGAAACCAGAACGGCTAATGGCCAGAGCCATAAGTATGATTTTTTGACCGTAGGCGCTATGGGGCATAGTTCATCTGTTGCCTTGGGAGTGGCTGTCAATAAGCCGGAACACAAAATTTGGTGCGTTGACGGTGATGGAGCTGTTCTTATGCATATGGGGGCGATGGCTGTGATAGGGGTAAGCAGACCAGCAAATTTGATCCATTTAGTCATTAACAATGGAGCACATGAGACGGTTGGCGGCATGCCGACTGTGGCCGGAAGCATTGATCTCGCTGCCATAGCCAAGTCCTGTGGATATCCTAATGCTGCAAGAGTCCATAATTTTGAGGATTTGGATAAAGAACTGAAGGCTGCAAAAAGCAGGAATGAACTTAGTTTTATAGAGGCTGCCTGCGCCCTTGGCTCAAGAGACGATTTGGGCAGGCCCACAATCTCCACTTTGCAGAATAAAAGAAGTTTTATGGAATATTTGAGAGAAAGATAATATACGGATAAGAGGTTTTCATGAAAGTATTATTTCTTTTAAGCAGTGGTTTTAATAAGCACACCACTTCGGAACATCTCTTAACTGCCGTCATTCGATCCTTATGTGAACAGGGGTGCAAAATCCATATTATACAAAAGGATTTAGGCGGGGAGCTGAATGCGATACCTGAGAAATTAGAGAAATATATGGTAACTACTACGGTAATTCCATTTTCAGCTCAAAAAAAGTCTGACTTTGCTGCAAGATATATCTCTGATCTGCAGTATCTAAAGAGGTGCAAACCCTTTATGAAAGGGGAGTATGATGCGGTCTTTATTCAATCGAACAATATCGCTGGCTTTCTTGTACACGCAATAAGGAAAAGGCTGGGGAATGTGCCGATTACGTATAATGTCCAAGATATTTTCCCGTATAATGCAGCATATTCGGGCATGATTAAAAAAGGAAAAATTCTGTTTTGCATGCTGGCGGCGGTTCAACGCTACGGATATATGCATTGTGATCATATTATAACCATATCCGAGGATATGAGGGATTTGCTCATAGAAGACGGTGTGCCTAAGGACAAAATTAATCTGGTTTATAACTGGAGCTATCAGGATGATCCATATAATAAAGCTCATCTTGATATGACAATCCCCAATACATTGTTTAATAAAAAATACGTTAATGTAGTATATGCAGGAAATATAGGCGTAATGCAGAATGTCGATGTAATTATAGAAGCGGCGGCTTTAATGGGGGCTCAATCTGATATTTGGTTTCACATTATAGGAGACGGTTCATATAAGAAGGATTTACAGGACAAAGCAGATAATCTTGGAATATCAAACATATCTTTTTGGCCTATGCAGCCCTTTCAGGATGCCCCATCCATCTATTCCGCAGCTGATGTAAATGTCATACCTCTTGTAAAGGACATATACAGGACAGCTTTACCGTCAAAAACAGCAACATGTCTGGCATGTGGGAAACCTGTAATATTTCTGATTGGAAAAAACAGCAAATTTGGTCAGAAGATAGAAAAGGAAGCCGGGTGTACGGTTCTGGAATGTGATGATGCCAAGGGGTTAAGGGATGCCATACTAAATATGAAGAACTGTGCTCTCAAACTGTCAGCCATAAGCTTTTTTGAAAAAAACATGAAGATGTCTGATAATAGTGCAGCCTATGCAGATATTATCATTGGAAGAAAATAAGTGTGCCCGGAAAGACAGGACAAACATGAGGAGAAACGCAATATATGGACAATATTTTCTGCACTTTGTTTGACAGCAATTATTTAGACAAAGGACTGGTTTTATATGATTCAATGTGTAAATGCATTCCAGAGTTCAGACTATATGTACTTGCCTGCGATAAGAAATGTTACGATATTCTAAACCATGAAAGTTCTGACAACCTGATTGTATTCTCATTTGATGATTTAGAAGAACTATACCCATCACTGTTAACGATCAAAGGAGAACGAACAGCCGTTGAATATAATTGGACCTGCTCATCATGGACGATTAAATATGTTATAGAAAAGTACCACGAATCCATTTGCACCTATATTGATGCCGATATGCGTTTTTTTTCCTCTCCTGAGCAGGTGTTTCAAACAATGAGAGATAAAAAATGCTCGGTAATTATTGTCCCTCATAGATTTCAAAGTGATAAGTCCGAAGAAAAAGAGGGCCCGATGACCGGCTATTATTGTGTCGAATTTAACACTTTTGCCGCAGATAACAATGGGTTGGAGGCACTGAATTGGTGGGCGGATCAATGCCTGAAATGGTGCCGCTACACGGTTCCTTCATATGATCAGTGGTATGGTGATCAAAAGTATTTAAACGAATTCCCCAAAAAATTTAAAGGGGTATATATATGTGATCATTATGGCGTAGGGTTAGGGCCCTGGAATGACAATCGAATGGATCTGGCCAGCAATCAGGATGGGATCATATTAGTGGACAAACAGTTAAAGAAACAATATCCGTTAGTTATTTATCACTTTGCAGGCGTAAGGTTTATTAATAGCGGACTGATTAAAGTTTCCTCGAGGATGACAAATAGGAAGCTGCATAAAGCTGTATTTGATCAATATATCAATGAGATATTAGAAAAGCGGAAATATATTAAAGATAATTACGGCTTGGTACTGGCATTATCAGAAGTAATATATACAAAGAATCCTTTAATGAAATTCTATCATAAATATATGATGCCGGTTTTAAGATTACGGCATCTGTATAATCTGTATAAAGTTCAAGAAAGGAAAGAATAATGAAGATTATGCAAAACCGCATGGATCGCGGCTTTTATATGTATCAGGATGAGTTTGAAAAAAAAGCGCTGGAGGTACTTCGTTCCGGATGGTACATATTAGGCAGAGAGGTTTCCTCTTTTGAAGAGGAATTTGCAGCCTATACCGGCGGAAAATACTGTGTCGGGCTTGCCAGCGGCCTTGATGCGCTTTGGATTGCATTTAGGCTGCTTCATATAGGTAAAGGTGATGAAGTGATCGTCCAAGGCAATACATATATTGCATCTGTAATGGGGATTACCATAAACGGAGCGACACCGGTCTTTGTTGAACCGGATGAACACTTTGGAATAGATGTCCGCAGGATTGAGGAGAACATCACAAAACGAACAAAGGCTATTCTTGTTACCCATCTGTATGGAATGGCAACATGCATGGAACGTATTACGGAAATATGCAAAAAATATAACCTTCGCCTTGTAGAAGACTGTGCTCAGTCCCATGGAGCCTGCGATAAAGGCCAGATGACAGGCACTTTTGGCGATGTGGGCTGTTTTTCCTTTTATCCATCGAAAAATCTCGGCGCCTTCGGAGATGGAGGTGCTGTTGTGGTTAATGACATGCAGCTTGCAGAAGAATTTAGGAGTTTTCGGAACTATGGAAGTGAGAAACGGTATTATAACAAGGTTGTAGGAGCTAATTCTCGTCTGGATGAACTGCAGGCAGGGTTATTGCGGGTACGGCTCTCTCATATAGATGAGCTTACGAAAGAGAAGCAAAGAATTGCGGACAGGTATAACAGGGAATTGAATAATCCGTTCATTAAGCTTCCCAAAACCGCAGAAGGAACTACAAGCGTTTGGCACCAGTATGTTATCCGCTGTAAAGAAAGGGATAAACTAATTGAATATTTAGATACAAAAGAAATCGGAACGATTATTCATTATCCTATTCCTCCGCATCTGGCGGAGGCTTATAGAAATCTTGGACATAAAAAGGGATCTTTGCCTATTACGGAACAGCTGGCAGAAACAGTTCTTTCAATTCCTATATATAATGGCATGACGAATGAAGAGCAAACTTATGTAATAAATGCAATAAATGAGTTTAAGGAGAGTGCGGTATGACATTACAAGAGAAATGCCCGGTAATTGAATTCAAAGATCTTGGTGATGAACGTGGGAAGCTGGTCGTAGTAGAAGGGGGGAAAAATATCCCATTTGAAATCAAGAGGGTATTTTATATCTATGGTTCTGACAACATTGTTGTCCGAGGGCAGCACGCTAATAAAGAATCAGAGTTTGTTCTTATTAATGTGGCAGGAAAAAGCAAAGTAAGGATAACTGATGGGAAGGAACAGTCTATAGTAGAGTTAAACAGACCAATGATGGGAATATACATTCCGCCAATGATTTGGAAAGATATGTATGATTTCTCGCAGGACTCCGTATTGTTAGTGCTTGCCAGTACCCATTATAATGGAACAGAGTATATCAGAGATTATGATCAATATTTAGAAGAAGTCAAATAATAAAATATGGAAAGAAAAATTTTATATTTAACGAATATTCCGGCACCTTATACAGTTGAATTTTTTAATTTGCTCGGTGAGAGATATAAGTTAACGGTTCTATTTGAATATGACACTGTTCCTGAGAGAGAGAAAAACTGGTTTTGTAAAACAGGGGAAAAGTATACAGCAGTTATTTTACCTGATAATATTTTAAAACGCATAAGAAAAGTAATATATTATCTGCGTACGGCAATTGGACCTATTATAATTGGAAATTACTCCTCCGCTGTCGGTATTCTTGCAATAATGTATTTGAAAATAGCAAGAAGGAGATTCTATATACATGCGGATGGAGGAGAAATTCAAAAGGAAAATGTTTTAAAGAAAAAAATAAAAAGATTCCTTATATCATCTGCAGACTGGTATTTTTCTCCAGGAAAGATTACAGATGAGTATTTTAGATTTTATGGCAATGCTAACAGTAAGATATTGAGATATCCATTTACATCTGTAAACCAAAAAGATGTATTGCCATCCTGCATTCCATTATGGCTTAAAAGAGAAAAAAGAAGAGACATGTACAATTTTGCAGAAGACTATATTGGGATATTTGTAGGAAGTATTACAAATGATAAGGGAATTGATGTTTTACTTAAAGCAGCGGCAAACTTAAACGGCAATATTGGGATACATATTTTCGGAGGGGATATTACTTCCGAATATGAAGATAAAATAAATAAATTAGAAATTACAAATGTAACTTTTCATGGATTTGTTAATCCTGACAAGATACTGCAGTTTATACGCTATGCCGATGTCATGGTGTTTCCAACGAGACATGATGTGTGGGGACTAGTCGTCAATGAGGCTCTTTCGCAGGGAGTCCCGGTAGTGACAACCGATGCGTGCATAGCAGGAAAAGAACTGATTGATAACGGAGAAAACGGATATATAGTTCAGTCAGAAAACTATATGGAGCTTGCCAGGAGGGTTAATCAAATCTGCAGCAGTGATTCTATGGCTGAAGAAATGTCGCAAAAATGCATAGAGCGTATAAAAGATTATACATTACAAAGCATGGCTGCAATATACGGCGATTTGATAGAAAAATGTGAGCTGGAAATTGAAAGGGCCTTATAAGGAAAAAATATGGTGACTTACTTATGTTTGTATTTTTTAATCATGTTTAGCGGATTGATTTGCTACGGCAGGGGAGCCATATCAAAAGGTAAGCCTGCTTCGGTTTTTTGCCTTATCACTGCTGTAATGTTAAGCCTGGTTGAAGGACTTAGATCCGTTACGGTTGGCGTAGATACGGCTTTTTACGCGGACTGGTTTATGGAGTACTGCAGTATAACGGACATAACAAATCCGGCCAGCTATACAGGCCGCTTGGGGGAAATCGAAATAGGATATACTATTTTGAATATTATAATATCCCAGTTTACCCAGAATGAGCATGTCCTTATTTTTGTTGTCAGTGTAATTATATGTTCCCTCCACATGTTTTTTATAAAGAAAAACTCTGTGAATCCAGTAATGAGCGTTGCGTTGTTTTTTGGTCTGAATTTCTTTTTTACATCAATGGTTTCATGGAGACAGATTATTTCCATAGCAATTGTTTCATGGCTTTATCCTCTGCTGAGAGAAAAAAGATATGGAATGGGACTGCTGACAGCAATTCTGGCGTTTTGCTTTCATGACACATCCATATTGTTTTCCATAGTATTGGCAGCGATACATTTCCTTCCCAAAAACAAAAGTTCAAGTTGGATGATTCTATTTGCGGGCCTGTTTGGGTTCTTTACAATCGAGAGAATTTTTGAAATTGTATTAAAAATTATACCAGCTTATCATTACTATTATAATGCAGGATTCCTGAATCCCCATATTAATCTAAATATAGGAGAAATGGACTATTTCTTCATCCTTCTTGGCTGTGCATTAATGGCTGTAATATGGATTAATCCCCGCTTCCATGAGGAGAAATTTTATTATCTGTCTAATATAATTGCCGTATCTGTTTTTCTTATTGTGTACGGCATGCGGATAAATGAGATGTTTAGAATGGTATATTATCCAAAGTATTTTTATATTTTGCTAATACCTGAGATGGTTCAGAAATTTTCCGGGAAAAACAGAGATATTATGAAAATATTTGTTTATACGGCCTGTCTGATGTTCTTCTTATATTTTTTGTTTCATAATCCCGGGGATACGATACCATATGCATCGCTGTTGATAGACTAAAAATATCTTAAAATGTTTAGAGGTGTTTTTATTGAAAACAAGCTTAAAAAGAAATTTCGGATATCAGACAGCATATCAGATACTAACACTAATTTTGCCATTGATTACCGCACCGTTTTTATCGAGGGTATTGGGGGCGGATAATTTAGGTATTTTTGCTTTTACATCATCTTTGGTAAGTTATTTCGTTTTATTTGCGATTTTAGGCACTAATAATTATGGAACTCGTGAGATAGCGGTATGCGGAGAAAATAGAGAACTGAGAAGCCGTAAGTTTTTCAGCATATACTTATTTGAATTTATATTTACTATAGCTGCAATCATTGCATACATAATCTATATTATTATTTTCAGACCATTAAATCTGATGATTACAGCCATACAAGGAGTATTATTGCTTGCCTCGCTTCTGGACATTAATTGGCTGTTCTTTGGAGTTGAAGATTTTAAAACTACCATCACGAGAAACTTTTGCATAAAGCTTATATCGTTTGCGCTTATTATAATTTTAGTAAGAAATAAAAACGACTTATGGATATATACAGCTATTATGGCCGGGTCAACATTTGTCAGCAATGCGTATTTGTGGTTTGTGTCAACAAAATATATTGATTTTAGATTTGCAAAATATATTTCGCTTACCGACGTGCTTTCCCATGCAAAAGGAAACTTTATGTTGTTTGTCCCGCTTATGGCAATGTCAATCTATCATGCAATGGATAAAACTATGCTGGGTTTGATGAGTACCTACACGCAGACAGGATTTTATTATAATGCAGATAAGATTATCAGTGCTCCGGTGGGGCTGATAAATGGATTTTGTACGGTTATGCTTCCCCGGATGAGCAGTTTAATAGGTAATGGAAGAGAAGAAGAAGCCCATATGTACTTGAGGGATTCTATAAAAGTTATGGCAGTAATGACATTTTCTGTTGCCTGCGGAGCGGTTAGTATTTCAAAAGAATTTACTCCCGTTTTTTTTGGAACAGGGTATGAGCCTTGCAGTCAGCTGATTATGCTGTTATCGCCGATAATTCCTATAAAAGGATATTGTTATTTAGCGAGAATCTTATATTTGATTCCCAGCAATTTAGAGAAAATTTACATTTCATCTGTGACTGCAGGCGCTATTATGAACTTATTTGTCAACTGGATGCTGATACCTGAATACGGTGCTGTGGGAGCATGCATTGGCACGGTTTCTGCAGAATTGGTTTCATGTGTCTATCAATATATTGTAATGAATAAGTATTTACCTGTTTTAAAGGACGTTTTGTATTCTTTTGTCTATTTAGTTATTGGCTTCATAATGATTTTCTGCGTCCGGGCAATATCAGCAATTATGCCTGCAAATATTGCCGGGCTGCTTGGAGAGATTGCTGTTGGTGCTGCCTTGTATTCTATCATTTGCATTGCTTACTGGCATTTTAGCAAAAATGAGATGTACATATCAATAAAAGAATCAATGAAGAGTAAAAGAGTGAGGAAATAAAAATGGATTTATATAGTTCCAATGAACTGGAACAGCTTCATAAACTGCAGCTGCGCATGCTGGGAGTATTTCATAGGATATGCACAGATAATCATTTGATATACTGGGCTGATGGAGGTACGGCTTTAGGGGCTGTCAGGCATGGAGGATTTATCCCGTGGGATGATGATATAGATGTATCAATGACAAGAGATGATTATGAGAAGTTTAAGATTGTATCAAAAGAACATTTATCATGCAATGGCCTGTTCTTGCAGGATTATACTACAGAATCTAATATACCATATAATTATATGAAGATCAGATTAGATGGAACAAAATTCTCAGAGTATTGCAACAGGAACTTAAAAATGCATCAAGGAATTTATATAGACATATTTCCCTATGATAAAGTTCCTAAGAATGATGATAAACGTCATATACAATTTATGCAAGCAGGCTTTTTAGAGGCGCTTTGGGTCTTGCGCCAGACGCCGGATCGGTTTTTGCGGCCCCAAAATGCAAAAGACTGGCTAAAGGCATTTTTGCGGAAGATGCTGCATTGGTCAGTACAGGCTGTTCCAGGTTCTCTTATTCAGAACAAATTACAGTCAGTAATGACAAAGTATAAAGATTTAGATGATTATTACTTGGCATATGTATGTTCGCCAAAGTTGGAATTTACAAATTGGGAGAAGACGGTTTTTATACCTCCTAAAATAATGAAATTTGAGGATCTGGAAATTATGGTGCCGGCAGATATACATGCCTTTCTATCTAAATTCTTTGGCAATTACATGAAATTGCCGCCTAAAGACAGGCAGACGGGCCATCGGCCGTTTATATTCAGCCTGGGAAGATTTGAAAAAAATAATCAAGAGAAAGAAGAAAAAGATCACAATGAAGAATAGAGAATTTGAGGTTCTTAGACTTATTCATGAGAATAAACTTTATGATCCGGTATATTTTGGGCATCTGCTATATTTAGATGAGGAAATGGTTTCTAAAACTTTTTCTAATTTGGTGTCAGCCGGATTTGCCGATAAAGATGGATTTATCTCTGAAGCCGGGAAGGAATTGCTTGAAGCATATAAAATTGATAATGCGATTATTCTTGCCGCAGGCATGTCCACTCGATTTGTACCTTTAAATTATGAAATCCCTAAAGGTCTTCTAATGGTAAAGGGAGAAGTCCTGATTGAAAGGCAGATTAGACAGCTGCAAGAAAAAGGAATCTGCGAAATCATTATTGTTGTTGGACATATGAAAGAGAAATTCCAATACTTGGCGGATAAATATGGCGTTATACTTATTGAAACAGATGATTATGCCGTTAAGAATAATCATGCGAGCGTGTATGCGGCCAGGGAGTATTTAAAAAACAGTATCATTACATCTTCCGACCTTTATTTTTCTGAGAATATTTTTCAAGCTTATGCGTATGATGCTTACTACTCCAGCGTATATATTGCCGGAAAAACAGCTGAACGGGGAATCATCACAGACGATGATGATAAAATTCTCGAAACGATGTATGGGGATCGATGTCATGACATTTGGGTTACTTTGGGATATGCATTCTTTACGAAGCGCTTTTCCGATAGTTTTCTGAAGATCGTGGAAGATGAAATTAGCCTTCCCCAGACAGCCGGAAAATTTTGGGCAGATATTCAGGATGAACATCTTGATGAACTTTATATGTATGCCAAGAGATGCGCTACAGAAGCTATCCATGAGTTTGATTCGCTTGAAGAGTTAAGAGAATTTGATGACAAATATTTATATGATTCCGGCTCTGTGATCCTTCATAAAATCTGCTGCAGACTGGCAGTAAAAGAAAATAATGTTGTTGGAATTCAGTCATTGAAGGATATAAAAGCCAGCATGTTCGGTTTCCGCTGTAAAGGGAATACATATATATGTGACGTTGATCCTGACGACCAGAACAAGATTATCTTCCAGGGACGGCTTTACTATCCGTGCAATGACATTGAAGAGGAGGATGTGTTTAATATCAAGCTTTATAAGATGGATAAGAATGTACGTATCGGAGGAAAATCATTGGTTGACTTTAATAAGGAATTAGATCAGCTCTATGAGTTCTCAAAAGATTTTAAGGATTATCATGAGCGCGCCCTGCCTTTATGTGCGGCAGAAAATATTATCTCTCCGTTTGCTAATCTGCCGTTAAGTTATGGATTCCAGGAAAGATATATTATGAATAACACGTATTCCTTCAACATGGACGATAATTTTATTGGATGCGAGAAACTTTTTCCGTTCTACCAGAAATTGTCAGAGGTGTGTGACAGAGTTTTTGGTGCTAAATATACGGACCCGCGTCCTTTTACGGGCATGCACTGTATTGATATGCTTACAAAAACGATTTGCAAGCCTGGCGATAAAATGATGATCCTTAGTAAGGAGCATGGCGGCCATGCATCTGTCAAACCGGTTGTGGAGAGACTCGGGGTTAAGGTTTATGAAGCGCCGTATGATATGGATGAATATGATCTTAATTATGATGCTGTAAATGATATAATTGAAAAAGAGAGAATTCCATATATTCTTCTTGCCCCATCTGACTTGATAAAGCCGTTAAATGTTGAAAAGATTAATACTGAAAACTGCGTACTTATGTGGGACTGCAGCCAGCTGATGGGCCTTATTGCCGGCGGCCTTTGCCCGAACCCTCTTAAGACAAAGAAAAATATTATTATGTTTGGCGGAACGCATAAAACCTTCCCCGGACCGGCATCTGGCCTGATTATGACAAATGAGAAAAATCTTCATGATTTGATGGAGACAGAAATCAATCCTAAATTCCTGCGCCACTCTCAGATGCATCAGAAAATCAGCCTGCTATTTGCTATGCTTGAGTTTGAAAAGTACGGTGC
This sequence comes from uncultured Hungatella sp., assembly GCA_947089145.1. Lineage (GTDB taxonomy): Bacteria > Bacillota > Clostridia > Lachnospirales > Lachnospiraceae > UBA3402. The sequence goes on from CAMUJH010000063.1 coordinate 20,578, forward strand.
TGCATATATGAGCCATATGGTACACTGCTCCAATTATTTAGGAGAAAAGCTGAGGGAAGCCGGATATGACATTGCGGATTCCCACGGCCAGGTATCAGCTACGCACCAGATATTCATCCGCTGCAGCAAAGAGGAGATGGATACGATTTATGACAATGCTTATAAATGTGAGGTGACACTGAATAAGAAACATAAGGCATTGTTTTACGGGTACGGAATCCGTTTAGGCACTCAGGAAATTGCCCGATATGATTGGAATGATGAGGCGCTGGATAAAGTTGCCCATGTGGTGATTCAGCTTGCCAAGAAAGATATTGACATTGAGTCAGTAAAGGCGGTTATCAGGTCGCTTCCTGAGAAAAAAATCCATTATGCTTTTCCGCCGGAAATCCTTGGACGTTTCAGGGATCTGGCGTAGATTTGATGCCATATGGATGGAGACGGGGGAATGATGAGGAAGCAAAACCGCTGCGTAAATGATTTAAAAGCTATTGGGTGCATTCTTGTTATCCTGAATCATTTTCATGGCACAGGGGAATTTGGGAATGTCATATATGCCGTATCACATATAGGGGTTCCAATATTCTTTTTGATTTCCGGATTTTATTTATATAAATCCAGCAGAGTAGAAATACGAAATGTGCTTCCATCAAAGATGGCACATATTGTTTCTCTGCTGATTTTTCATTTTTGCTTATATACATTTGATTTTCTGTATGATGCGGTAATATATAATCATTATGGACGCTGGGAAGTTATAAGTTCCTATGCATCTTATTTTTCAATAAATGCCCTGAAGAGGTCGGTACTTTGGAGTTCAACCTTTTGGGGTTCTGCCCAGTGGTTTCTTATTGCGTTACTTGAGGCATATATTGTGCTGTGGGCAGTATATAAAATAAATGCTCAGGAGATTATTCTTAAATACGGCATTTTCATTGCGGCGCTGCTTTTTATACTTCATATTCCAGTGCGAATCATTGCGGCGAAAGCAGGCTTATTAAACATTGGCGGCATGAGTATTTTTGCGTCTGATATTGTAAGGAATGTCTGGCTGGATGCAGTTCCATTTATGCTGGTTGGCATATATATCCGCTGCAGAATGGAAAACGGTTATAAGCAGCCTCATACAAAGACTTTGCTTATTTTGGGAGCCGGGGGGGGTGCTGGAAAGTATCTTGGAATATTATGTCACGGACAGAGTGATTATTCCGCAACAGATAAGCTGTGTATTGTATACGGGCACTGTAATTACAGTATGCAGCCTATTTCTATTTGCTGTATACCATCCCCAAAATGGGAATAAAGTTTTAGGCTATATTGGGGAAAAGTTATCAATGATAGTTTATTTTATTCATCCCATTATAGGCAAGCATATTGCCAGATATTTTTCTCGCTATGACTGGGCAGGGCAGGCCGCTTTTCAGGATTTCCTGCCTGTAGTAATTATCCTTATAACCATTATCTGTGCATTCCTGCTCAATAAGCTTCTCCAATGGATTAAAGGCAAAGGCGGGATATCAGCTTACAGCGCATTAGCTGCCACGATTGCATTCACTGCCATTGTTTTTAGCGCTTTGCCAATAGAAAATAAGTCATAAATTATGCTTGCAAAAGTCTATACAAACGATTTTCAGGAGTCGGAAACAGTCGCGATTGACAATATAACAAATATGCGGACTGGAAGTGACTGCGCAGAATGAGACAGTGTTTCAAAGAATACGGAGGAATAAAAAAGATGTCAAAACTAACTGCTGAAGCAGCTTTTAAAAATAAGGTGCTTTTAATTACCGGGGGTACAGGCTCTTTTGGGGCAGCCGTCCTGAAACGCTTTTTGACCTCGGAGATCAGACAGATACGAATTTTTTCCCGTGATGAAAAGAAACAGGATGACATGCGGCATATTTTGCAGACTAAATATCCGGATTATGCCAGCAAAGTCAGATTCTTTATCGGAGATGTAAGAGATATCCGCTCTGTTGCTGACGCTATGCCTGGCGTAGACTACATATTTCATGCGGCAGCGCTTAAGCAGGTTCCATCCTGCGAATTTTTTCCAATGCAGGCCGTGAAGACGAATATTGAAGGGACAGATAATGTTCTGCACGCAGCAGTTGAAGCAGGCGTAAAAAAGGTAGTATGCCTTAGCACGGATAAAGCTGCCTATCCAATCAACGCAATGGGTATTTCAAAGGCCATGATGGAGCATGTTATCTATGCAAATGCACGAGTGGCTGAAGAATGTGGAGGAACTATTATTTGCTGTACGCGGTACGGCAATGTTATGTGTTCCCGTGGCTCCGTGATACCTCTTTTTATTGATCAGATTAAGGCTGGAAACCCAATTACAATCACAAATCCTGATATGACCCGCTTCCTTATGAATCTTGAAGAGGCTGTTGATCTGGTTAAATTTGCATTTGAACATGCCGAGCCTGGAGACCTTTTCATACAAAAGGCAGATGCAAGTACAATCGGTACTCTGGCAGCAGCAGTCCAGAGGCTGTTTGGGGATACTGGCATTAGGATTATTGGCACGCGTCATGGGGAAAAACTTTATGAAACGCTGATGACCAGAGAAGAGCGCCTAAGAAGCGAAGACATGGGGGATTACTTCCGGATAGCTGCTGATAACCGGGATCTGAACTATGACAGATACTTTACAAAGGGCAAAGTACAGACAGAGACAGAGGAAAGCTACACTTCTCACAATACGCAGCTTTTAAATATTGAAGAAACCGTGAAAAAAATTATGACTTCGGATTATATCAAAGAAGCTCTGAAACCGGAGGGGATAATCGGAAAAAAGAGCCGCAGGAGGTAAGGAGACGAAGATGAATATTCTGGTTACAGGCAGCGCAGGCTTCGTTGGGCGCAATCTGGTAGAAAATCTGAAAAATATCCGAGACGGAAAAAACAGGACCAGGCCCAATATTCATATCCATGAGATCTATGAATATGACAGGGATGGCAGTTTGGAACAGCTGGATGCATATTGCAGGTCTGCAGATTTTGTTTTTCATCTGGCAGGCGTAAACAGGCCTAAGAATCCGGAGGAATTTAAAGAGGGCAACGTTGGATCTGCTTCCTTGCTGCTGGATGCCCTGAAACGCCATGGGAATTCAGCTCCCTTGCTGCTGGCTTCCTCCATCCAGGCTGCATTATCAGGCCGCTTCGGTACTTCCCAGTATGGGTTAAGCAAGCGCAGGGGGGAAGAGCTGTTCTTCCGTTATGCCGCTGACACCAAAGCAAGTGTCTATGTCTACCGATTCCCGAACCTGGCAGGCAAATGGGCAAGGCCTGATTACAATTCAGCCGTTGCTACCTTCTGCCATAATATAGCCCATGATCTGCCTGTCAGGGTGGATAACCCGGATACAGAGCTTGAACTGCTGTTCATAGACGATCTGATGGAAGAAATGTATGACGCTTTGGAAGGCCATCCCCACCGGTGCAATTATGCAGAACCGGGCAAGCCCGCGCCGCAGGGATCGATAGCTCATCTGCAAAACGCTTTGGATTCTTTAAAACCGTATCCGGATAATAACGGCAAGTATTGTTATGCGCCGATAACGCACAAGGCTGCCCTGGGCTATCTTGTGGAGACGCTGAGAAAGTTCCATGCCCAGCCGGAAACCCTGCTGCTCCCCTCCATACCAAAAGCTTCCCTGGAATACAAGCTCTATTCCATGTACCTGTCATACCTTCCGGCTGACAGGATATGTGTGGATCTGAAATCCTACGCAGACAGCCGGGGCAGTTTTACGGAGGTTCTCAAGACGGAGGGCCACGGCCAGCTTTCCGTGAATGTTTCGCTTCCTGGTGCTGTCAAGGGAGAGCACTGGCATGACACCAAATGGGAGATATTTATCGTAGTGTCGGGCCATGGCCTGATTCAGGAGCGGAAGATTGGAGGGACGGAGATCCTTGAATTCGAAGTCAGGGGGGATAAGCTTCAGGCAGTCTACATGCTGCCGGGCTATACTCATAATATAAGAAATTTAAGCAGTACAGAGCCAATGGTTACGCTGATGTGGGCAAATGAAGAATTTGACCCGGAAAGGCCTGACACGTTTAGGGAAGCCGTGAGAAAAAAGGAAATTGATGAAGGGGAGCAGGACGATGTTTGAAGAGATAAAATGGCAAGAAAACGGAAAAATGAAGGTGTGCATCGTTATAGGGACGCGGCCGGAGATAATCCGCTTGTGCCTGGTCATAAAAAAGTGCCGGAAATACTTTGACACGTTGCTGGTGCACACATCTCAAAACTGGGACTACCAGTTAAACGGTATTTTCTTCCATGATCTGGAGCTGGAGGAGCCGGATTGCTATCTGGAGGCAGCGGGTGCGGATCTTGGGGAAACCATTGGAAATATTATAGCCAGAAGCTATAAATTTTTCCAGGAAAAAAAACCGGATGCGGTGCTGGTTCTGGGAGATACCAACAGCTGCCTGTCCGTAATCGGCGCAAAGCGCCTGCACATTCCGATTTTTCACATGGAGGCCGGCAACCGCTGCAAGGACGAGTGTCTGCCAGAGGAGACCAACAGGAGAATCGTGGATATCATTTCGGATGTGAATCTGGCATACTCGGAGCATGCCAGAAGGTATCTGGCTGAGTGCGGCCTTCCCAAAGAGAGAACCTATGTCACCGGATCTCCCATGGCGGAAGTGCTGGCGGCGAATCTGGAGAAGATTAAGGGCAGCGATATCCACGCCCGCCTGGGGCTTGAGGAAGGGAAATATATCCTGCTTTCCGCTCACCGGGAAGAAAATCTGGACACGGAGGGAAATTTCCGCTCCCTGTTTACTGCAATCAATCAAATGGCGGAAAAGTATGATATGCCGATCCTGTATTCCTGCCATCCAAGATCCCGGAGACGTTTGGAGGCTTCAGGATTTAAGCTGGATGATCGGATTATCCGGCATGAGCCTTTAGGCTTCCATGACTATAATTGCCTGCAGTGGAAAGCCTTTGCCGTGGTCAGCGACTCGGGCACCCTGCCGGAGGAGAGCAGCTTTTTCACCTCCATCGGGCATCCGTTTGCAGCAATATGCATCAGGACAAGTACTGAACGGCCGGAAGCCCTTGACAAGGGGGGCTTTATTTTGTCGGGAATCGACACTGCGGGACTGCTCCAGGCCGTAGACATGGCGGTAGATATGGCGGCAAATGGCGGAAGCGGCATTCCGGTTCCTGATTACATGGATCTTAATGTCAGTGACAAGGTCGTAAAAATCATCCAATCCTATGTAGGCGTAGTCAATAAAATGGTGTGGAGGAAATAGTCTTCCTTATGTCGCCCTTTACGTTCCAGCATATAAGCCAGATCAATCTCATATTTCTCAACATCACCTAAAGCGTTCGGCAGGCGGTCTATGTTTTCCTATTTTCCGGGCTTAGTGCCATATCTTCTTATCACATTACAAACCCAGCAATTTTATCAACAGCTCCCTCTCTTTATAGAGACGCAATGCCAGGCTTTACAGCCCGGCCTGCTTTAAATTGACTTAATAAATCTGTACGCAAAAAAGTGTCGCTTAATAGACTGTTAAGCGACACTTTTTATTTACACAAATCTAATTATATCCA
>CAMUJH010000064.1 GCA_947089145.1 uncultured Hungatella sp.
GGTTTTGGCGAAACGGTTCGCTACCCGAACGGAGCGCAGCGGAGTTCGGGTTTCCCGGCAGGTTTCGCACGGTTTTGGCGAAACGGTTCGCTACCCGAACGGAGCGCAGCGGAGTTTGGGTTTCCCGGCAGGTTTCGCACGGTTTTGGCGAAACGGTTCGCTACCCGAACGGAGCGCAGCGGAGTTTGGGTTTCCTATAAAATTAAGCATTGCAGAAAAGTGTTGTAGCAGTACAGCACTTTTCTGTGATGTTTGAAGATCGGAAAGGTGGCCAGTATGGCAGAGAGCAAGAGAGATTACTACGAAGTCCTGGGCGTTCCCAAGAATGCGGATGATGCGGCAATCAAAAAGGCGTACAGAGTCCTGGCGAAGAAATATCATCCGGATGCAAATCCGGGGGATGCGGAGGCGGAGAAAAAGTTTAAGGAGGCTTCCGAGGCATATAGTGTGCTCAGCGACAGCGAGAAAAGGCGTCAATATGACCAGTTCGGCCATGCGGCCTTTGACGGCGGCGCAGGCGGAGGAGGCGGTTTTGGAGGGTTCGGCGGTTTCAGCGGGTTTGACGGGGCTGATATGGGAGATATTTTCGGGGATATTTTCGGGGATATTTTCGGAGGCGGACGTTCCAGAGGCAGTTCCAGATATAACGGCCCTATGCGGGGAGCCAATGTAAGAACCAGCGTGAGAATCACTTTTGAAGAGGCGATTTTCGGGTGTGAGAAAGAGATTGATATTAATTATAAGGAAGAGTGCGCCTCCTGCCACGGCACAGGAGCTAAACCGGGAACTTCGCCGGAGACTTGTCCCAAGTGCAATGGCAAGGGCAAAGTCATGTATACCCAGCAGTCCATGTTCGGCACGGTGCAGAATGTTCAGACTTGTCCGGACTGCGGAGGCACCGGTAAAGTGATCCGGGAGAAATGCCCCGACTGCAGGGGAACCGGGTATATTACCAGAAGAAGGAAGCTGAAAGTTACCATTCCTGCAGGTATTGATGACGGGCAGAGCATCCGCATGGCAGGTTCCGGGGAGCCGGGAACAGGCGGAGGAGAGCGGGGAGATCTGCTTGTGGAGGCCGTGGTGTCCAAGCACCCGGTGTTTGTCCGCAGGGAAACCAGCATTTATTCCACAGTGCCCATTTCCTTTGCAGTGGCAGCGCTTGGCGGTCCTATACGAATAAAGACAGTAGACGGAGAAGTGGAGTACGAGGTGAAGGCGGGAACCCAGACAGATACCAAGGTCCGGCTGAAGGGCAAGGGCGTGCCGTCATTAAGAAATAAAGCCGTGCGAGGCGATCACTATGTGACTTTGGTGGTCCAGGTGCCGGAGCGGATGAACGAAGAACAGAAAGAGGCCTTGAGGCGGTATGATGATCTGATGAACGGGAGAACTCCCAAAGAGGAAAACGGACATAAGAAGAAAGGACTGTTTAAATAACATAGCTCTATAGAAATGGGAAAGCATCTGGGAAGGCACCAGGTGCTTTTTAGTTGCACAAGACAAAAACCGACAGAATAAAGCTGTGGAAATATTATACGCCGTGTGTTAAACTATAGAAAGCGGCTTTGCGGAGAACTATCCACGACAGCTGGAAAGGTCAGGGCTGCAGGCATTTTATATTACATTGTGCTTCGGGCAAAATACAGACGGGTTTTTTCTGGAAAAACAGCGAAAAAAGAAAAAGCATAAAGGGATCTTGGGATCGAAAAAATAAACGGAGGAGATTATAATGGAGAGATTAACAGTAGGCTTTATCGGTTTCGGAAACATGGCACAGGCCATGGCTCAAGGGATGATAAGCAAGGGAGCCTTAGAGCCGGGCCAGATCTATGCCTGTGCCAAGAATTGGGACAGGCTGTGTGATAATGCCAAACATTATGGAATACACGGGTGCGGGAATGCGAAGGAAGTGGCGGAAAAATCTGACATTGTGATTGTGGCGGTGAAGCCTTACCTGGTAGAAGAGGTACTTACTCCGATTCGGGATATTCTAAAAGGGAAGGCTGTGATTTCCGTGGCGGTTAACGTTTCCTTTGAGAGGTATGAAGAATTCCTGCTTCCGGGTACCCATCACCTAAGCACATTGCCTAACACGCCTGTGGCGGTGGGGGAGGGGATTATCCTGTGTGAGGAAAAACATTCCCTTACGGAAGAAGAGCTGGGAAACGTAAAGGAATTATTTTCAGCTATGGGGATGGTGGAATTTGTGGACGGAAAGCATTTGGGGATTGCAGGAACCATAAGCGGGTGCGGACCGGCTTTCGCCGCCATGTTTATTGAGGCGTTAAGCGACGGAGCGGTGCTTTATGGCCTGCCAAGGGAGCTTTCCTACAAACTGGCCAGCCAGATGGTGGCCGGTACGGGAAAGCTGCAGCTGGCTACGGGACGCCATCCCGGGGTCATGAAAGACGGGGTGTGTTCGCCAGGAGGAACAACAATAGCCGGGGTTACAGCCATGGAGCGAAAGGGATTTCGTTCAGCGGTGATTGATGCTGTTGACGCAGTAATGAAAAGGCAGAGGGACTAAACAGCCATCCCTGGCGGAACATGTCTGTAAACACACCCAGAGGAAAGAAAAACATATAGAAAGAAAAATAAACGGCATGAGGAGGAGAACATGAAAAGGGACAGTACCAGACGTACATGGATACGGTTAATGGCCGCCATGCTGATTACAGTCATTGGAGCAGGGATTTTTTTATCCGGGCCGGCTACTGCGCTGGCAAAAGTAAAAGCAAAGGGCCCCGGCGGCATTGATGTCTATGATTATCCGGGATTTAAAGGGGCAGGCCCAGGGGAAGATATGATAAGCAGCTGGAATTATGAAAGTGACGATCGGCTGGGGCCGGCTTACAAGGGAGGCCCGTATGACAGAGGATGGAGGTATACGCCAGACGGATGGTGGTACCGGTATGATAACGGGAAGTGGCCCTCCGACGGCTGGGCATGTATTGACAGCCGCTGGTATTATTTTAACGAGGGAGGACATCTGAAGACCGGATGGCTGGATAAGGATGGATATCGATACTATCTGAATCCTGTGGACGACGGGAGCCTGGGGGCTATGAGAGTGGGATGGCAGATTATCGGCGGGAAAGCCTACTATTTTAATGGCTCATCAGATGGGATGTATGGTGCGCTTTTGACAAACGGCACCACGCCTGACGGATATCGGGTGGGGGCTGACGGCGCCATGGTGAGATAAAAGCTTTTGAAAAGAAGTAAACCGGCAGGCCCTGATCAGAGGCCTGCCGGTTTATTCTTGTTTTCCCGGATTCCTGAAAAAGTGTGATTGAGTTTCGTAATGTGTAATGCAACAGGAATTTCAAAAAGTATTATTTTGATATTGTTAGTTTTGTTTACAGTTTCGCTTTCAGAATTCCGGTAGAACAAAATTGTTTTTCACCCGTTCAATAGAATAATGCATAAGCAGCTGTTTTTATTGCAGCAAAAAACAAAAACACAGTGGAAAATACAGGAATCCGAAGTTTATGGACGTAACCTGTTGACAAGGTAGAATGGTATAGGTTACAATTTTAAGAGAGAATGGAGGTGCTGGGGCGGCGATGGAGGATTTAACCAGAGACACAGGGGCAATGGACGGAATGAGCGAGCAGGAAATTCTGGAGCAGGAGATAGGCGAGTTGCCCATAGGATACATTTCGAAGAAAAATATCCATGGAAAGACGCGATATTACCGACAGTGGACGGAAAATGGGAAAATAAAAAGCCAGTATATCAGAGAGGAAGAACTGGAGGAGATACAGGAACAGATCGCCAGGAGAAAGGAGCTGCAGCAAAAGCTTAAGGAGCTTAATCAGAAGTCAAAGGGCCCGAAAAGGGCATCTTCCGGCAGGGGCAGGGCCATTGCAGCCATGGCATTTCCGGAGATGGACTATGAGACGAATGTGATCGTAGGCGAGGAGCTTCTGACCATGGCCTCCAATATCCAGAGCAACCGGAAAAGGGACTGCTTTAAAGAACTTTCCGGGTATCTTTCCGGGGAAGGCGGAGAGCGGGTGTGCATTGTCTGCGGCCTTCGGAGAACGGGAAAGACCACGATGATCCGGCAGGCGATCCTGGATATGGAGCCGGAGGAGGCAAAACGGGCGGCATACATTAAGACTACGGCTGCGGATAATATGGAAGTGATGAACCGGGATTTGCGGCGGCTGAACCAGAGAGGATACCGGTACGTTTTTATTGATGAAATTACGCTGATGGACGATTTTATCGACTCGGCGGCTATTCTTTCGGATATTTACGGGGCACAGGGGATGCGCATTGTGCTGACGGGAACCGATTCCCTGGCCTTTGCCCTGGCCATGCGTCAGGAGCTGTTTGACAGGGCCGTTACGGTGAGGACCACGTTTATTCCTTTCAGGGAGTACAGCAGGCTTTTGGGTGCGGACAGCATTGACGAGTATATCCGGTACGGAGGAACGCTGAGAGCCAATAAGCCTTCCGGAACAGACAACGGGGAGCCAGCCATTATAGCCAGAATGGACGGTTCCCGCGCAAAAGAGACGTTTGCCCTGTTTAAGGACTGGGATTCCACCAAAGACTATATTGAGAGCGCCGTATGCCGGAATATCCAGAGATCCCTTGCAGGGAGTAAGGATAAGAGCCAGTTTTCCAGCCTTCGGGCGCTTCTGGAGACTGGGGAACTGATCGGGGCAGTGAACCAGATTATGGAAGACATGAATTTAAATTTTCTGCTTTTGGTGGCATCCGACAATCCTGCATTCCATGAGTTCAGGCTGGCAGTCTGGAACATGCGCAATGAGAAGGTGCGCAGGGAGCAGACGGACGGGCTGACCAAGGCACACCTGGCTCAGATAAAAGAGGCCCTGGTGGCCCTGGATCTGGTGGTGGAGTGTCCGGCTGAGACAACCAGGCCTGGGACGGAGCCTATTGAAAAGGTGATTTTCACCCAGCCGGGAATGAGGTACTGCCAGGTGCAGATGCTGGTGCAGGAGCTGGTAAACGGAGAACGGTTTGCCAGCCTGAGCCAAGTGGAAAAACGGGAACTGTGCGAGCGCATTCTTATGGAAGTCCGGGGGAGGATGCTGGAGGAGATGGTGCTTATGGAGACAGAGAAAGCGCTGTCAGGACGGTACCAGGTGTTTAAGATGCAGCTCGCCACAGGGGAGTTTGACATGGTGGTCTATGACACTCAGGAAAATAACTGCACCCTCTGCGAGGTGCGGGGAACCAACGGGATGGCCAGGAACCGGTTCAGGCGGGTGCCGGATGCAGAAAAATACCGGCAGATTGAAAGGCGGTTCGGCTCCATACGGGAGCGGATCATGCTGTGCCGGGACCCTCAGCTTATGGGAAATGACAGCAGCAAATACTGCCGGATTGAGGACTATTTGCGGAGCCTTTCGTGACCCTGATGGAAGAGGCGTACCTGTAAAAGAGGTGCATGGATGCCCGATAAAAGTGAGGAGAAAATATTATGAAATGGAGTAAATTCACTCTCACAACCACCACTGCGGCCGTGGATCTGGTCAGCAGCCTGTTTGACGAGATTGGCATTGAGGGAATTGAGATTGAGGACCATGTCCCCCTTACCGAGGCGGAGACAAAGGGGATGTTTATTGATATTCTGCCGGATATGGGGCCTGATGACGGAGTGGCAAAGGTCAGTTTTTACCTGGAGGATCTTTCGGAGATTGACCGCATTATGAGAGAGATAGAGGAAGGGCTTGATGAATTAAGCAGGTTCGTGGATGTGGGTGAGAGAACCATAACCGCCTCCGAAACGGAGGATAAAGACTGGATTAACAATTGGAAGCAGTATTTTAAGCCCTTTACTGTGGACGATATTTTGATCAAGCCTACATGGGAGGAGATTCCAGAGGAGCATAAAGACAAGCTCCTGATTCAGATTGACCCGGGGACGGCTTTCGGCACAGGGCAGCATGAAACCACCCAGCTTTGCATCCGGCAGCTAAAAAAGTATGCCGGAGGGGGCGCCAGAATCCTGGATGTGGGTACGGGAAGCGGGATACTGGGGATTGCGGCTTTGAAACTGGGGGCAGGGAACGTTTTTGGGACAGATCTGGATGAAAACGCCATTGCCGCTGTAGGGGAGAACCTGAAGGCTAACGGTATCCGTGCAGACCAGTTTCAAGTGGTTCAAGGAAATATTATTGAAGATAAGGCGGTTCAGGACATGGCAGGATACGGCTGCTATGATGTGGCAGTGGCCAATATTCTCGCCCCGGTGATTATCTTGCTTCAGAAGGAGATCCCGGTTCATTTAAAAAGAGGCGGCATTTTGATTACGTCAGGAATCATTAACACCAAGGAGGAAGATGTGAAAAAGGCGCTGTCTGCCAACAGGGAACTGGAGATTATCGAAACCGCATATCAGGGAGAATGGGTGTCTGTTACCGCCCGCAGGCTGTAAGGAGAAGCTGTGTACCGTTTTTTTGTAGATGAAAGTCAGATAGGAAAGCAGGAGATTGCCATAACCGGCAGTGACGTGAACCACATCCGCAATGTGCTGAGGATGAAGCCGGGGGAGCGGGTAACGGTCAGTGACGGAAAAAAAGCCGATTACTGCTGCCGGATTCGAGAGGTGGGAAGCCAGACAGTAATTGCGGATATATTGGAAACAGAGGAGGCCGGCGGAGAGCTGCCTGCCAGAATCCACCTGTTCCAGGGGCTTCCCAAAAGCGATAAGATGGAACTGATTATCCAGAAGGCGGTGGAACTGGGAGTTTGCCAGGTGATTCCCACGGTGACAAAGAGGACAGTGGTAAAGCTGGATAAAAAGAAGGAAGAGACAAAAATCAGGCGGTGGAACAGCATCGCCGAAAGTGCAGCCAAGCAGTCAGGAAGAGGGAGAATTCCCCAGGTGACAGAGGTTATGACTTTAAGACAGGCTCTGGCCTCTGCGAAAGACTTTGATGTGAAGGTAATTCCTTTTGAACATGCCAGGGGGATGGAGGAGACAACAAGGCAGCTGGAGCGAATCCGGCCGGGGATGGATGTGGGAATTTTTATCGGGCCGGAGGGCGGATTTGAAGATGAAGAGATTTTCTTGGCAGAATCGGAAGGCGTTACTCCTGTTTCTCTGGGAAAACGGATTCTAAGAACCGAGACGGCAGGGCTGATGATCCTTTCCGTAATAGGATATCTGCTGGAAACCAGGGGCTGAAGGCGGCTTTGCGAGACTCCCGCAAAAAGGCGGAGCATGCCGCAGCACGAAAAGAATAAGAGGAACAATAGCAATGGAAGCATATTTTGACAATTCAGCCACGACCAGGGTGTTTGACAGTGTAAAAGAGATTGTGATCAAAACCATGACAGAAGACTATGGCAACGCTGCCTCCAAGCATAAAAAGGGGGTGGAGGCGGAGCGGTATATCAGGGAAGCCAGAAGCATTATCGCCAAATCCCTGAAAGTGCAGGAAAAGGAGATCGTGTTTACCTCAGGAGGCTCTGAGTCCAACAATATGGCCCTTATAGGAGGAGCCATGGCAAACCGCCGCAGAGGCCGCCACATAATCAGCACCAACGTGGAACATTCTTCGGTTTACAATACGCTGGAGTTTCTGCGGGATCAGGGCTTTGAGATTACTTATCTGCCGGTGGACGGCCAGGGACATATCAGCCTTTCCCAGCTGAGAGAAAGCCTTCGGCAGGAAACCATCCTTGTGTCAGTGATGTATGTGAACAATGAGGTGGGTTCTGTGGAGCCGGTTGAGGAAATAGCAAAGATAATCAAAGGGTATCAGCCGGAAATACTGTTTCATGTGGACGGAATCCAGGCCTACGGCAAGTATGAGATTCGCCCAAAGCGGCAGGGGATTGACCTGTTGAGCGTCAGCGGCCACAAGCTTCATGGGCCCAAGGGCGTGGGATTTTTGTATATTCATGAGAAAGCGAAAGTAAAGCCTTTGATTTACGGAGGCGGCCAGCAGAAAGGAATGCGTTCCGGGACGGAAAACGTGCCTGGAGTGGCAGGGCTCGGAGCGGCGGTTCAGGAGATATATAAGAATCATAGGGATAAGACAGACTATCTCTATGGGCTTAAAGATTATTTTATAGAGAGAATCCGTGAGGTGGAAGGCTGCGTGGTCAACAGCCAGCCGGGAAGGGACAGCGCTCCCCAGATTGTCAGCGTCAGCTTTGAGGGAATCCGCAGCGAGGTGCTGCTCCACGCATTGGAGGATAAGGGGATTTATGTGTCGTCAGGGTCTGCCTGCTCCAGCAATCATCCGGGAATCAGCGGCACGCTGAAAGGGATTGGGGTGAAGCCGGAACTTCTGGATGCCACTTTGCGGTTCAGCTTTGGACTGTTTAACAAAAAGGAAGAGATTGATTATGCGATCCAGGTGCTGAAAGAGCTCTTGCCCATGCTGCGGAGATTTCGCAGAGGGTAGGACATGCAGTAAAACACACAACAGTAGAAGGGAACAGATTATGCTGTATCAGTCATTTTTGATTAAGTATGCGGAGATCGGTACAAAAGGAAAGAACCGGTATCTTTTTGAGGACGCCCTGATGAAGCAGATACGCCATGCATTGAAAGAGGTAGACGGCGGGTTTGCGGTGACCAAAGAGTTTGGACGCATTTACGTGGAGGCCAGGGGAGAATATGATTATGAGGATGCCATAGAGGCTTTGCAGCGGGTGTTCGGCATTGCCTGGATATGTCCAATGTTTCAGATTGAGGACAAGGATTTTGAGAACCTGAAAAAAGAGGCAGTGGATTATATTGACCGGGTATACCCTGACAAAAACCTGACTTTTAAAGTGGATGCCCGCAGAGCGGATAAAAAATACCCCGTTACTTCGGAGCAGATGAACCGGGAACTGGGCGAGGCCGTGCTGACGGCATTTCCCCAGATGAAGGTAGATGTGCACCGCCCCCAGGTGATGCTTCATGTGGAAGTGCGGAATATGGTGAACATTTATTCGCAGATGATTCCCGGGCCGGGAGGGATGCCGGTGGGAACCAACGGGAAGGCCATGCTTCTTCTGTCCGGCGGCATTGACAGCCCGGTGGCGGGATACATGGTTGCAAAACGGGGAGTGAAGATAGAAGCAGTCTATTTCCACGCGCCGCCGTATACCAGCGAGAGAGCCAGACAGAAGGTGGTGGATCTGGCAGCGCTGGTGTCCCGGTATTCCGGCCCCATAAAGCTTCATGTGGTTAATTTTACGGACATTCAGCTTTATATCTATGAACAGTGCCCCCATGAGGAGCTGACCATCATCATGCGCCGCTACATGATGCGGATTGCGGAGATGATCGGGAAGGAGTCGGAATGCCTGGCGCTGGTTACCGGGGAGAGCATCGGACAGGTGGCTTCCCAGACGGTACAGTCTTTGGCCGCTACCAATGAGGTCTGCACAATGCCGGTGTTCAGGCCGGTAATCGGCTTTGACAAACAGGAGATCGTAGACATCTCGGAGAAAATCGGAACGTATGAAACTTCCATTGAACCCTATGAGGACTGCTGCACGATTTTCGTTGCAAAGCACCCGGTGACCAAACCCAACGTGAAGGTGATCCGCCGGTCAGAGGAGAAGCTGGCGGAGAAGATTGACGATATGGTGAAAACGGCTGTGGAAACCAGGGAGATCGTCATGTGCAGTTAAAAGCGCATCATGTTGCCAAGGAATAAATCGGGAGACATGACAGCATGGGAGACAGAGCAGATGAAAAGGGGCCGGAATTCCAGATTCCGGCCCCAACTAGGCGGCATGCAGGTTTACTTAATGATATATGGTGAAAGCACGCCCAGGATCTCTGCTACGCTGCTTTCGCTTTCCGTATGGATATTCAGATCAATGGGCTTTGATAGATCCAGGCTGAAAATGCCCATAATGGACTTAGCGTCAATTACATATCTGCCGGATACCAGATCGAAGTCTACATCGAACTTTGTCAGGTCGTTGACAAAGGATTTTACTTTATCAATTGAGTTTAACGAAATGCGTACTGTTTTCATGGAAAACCTCCTTAAGTGTTAATGATCTATCCTCAATACTACAGATAAGAAAGTGAAAAGTCAATAGTGAGATTGCATGAAAAATAAAGAAAGTTGTTACGGTTCGCTGTTGCCCGGCAAACCAATGAGGCAAGGCTCTAGATAAAGCAGCCCCAGGCCGGGAAAGAATTTGGCAGCAGGGAACCGTAACGGCAGAGAAGAGTTCAGGTAGGAGGAACGTGTATGAGAAAGGCAGCCCTGCATAATCTGGGGTGTAAAGTCAATTATTATGAAACCGAGGCCATGGCCCAGCTACTGGAAGAGGCCGGCTATGAGATTGTCCCCTTTGAAGAAGCTGCGGATGTGTATATTATTAATACATGTTCCGTAACTAATATTGCAGACCGCAAGTCAAGGCAGATGCTGCACCGGGCAAAGAAGAGAAATCCTGACAGCGTGGTTGTTGCAGCAGGGTGCTACGTTCAGGCAGCAGGCGAAAGGCTTCGGGAGGACGGCGGAGCTGACATTATTATTGGAAATAACAGAAAGACAGATTTGGTGGAAATCCTGGAAAATCATTTTGCAGGAAAACAGATGAAGCAAGAAGAATATCTGATCGATATTGACCGGACTCACGAGTATGAGAAACTGGGGATTAAAAAAGTATCGGAGCATACCAGGGCATTTATTAAGGTTCAGGACGGGTGCAGCCAGTTCTGCAGTTACTGCATCATCCCCTATACCAGGGGAAGGATCAGAAGCCGAAGACCGGAGGAAGTGGCGGAGGAAGTGAAAAAACTGGCTGCCCTGGGGTATGAGGAAATTGTGCTGACAGGAATTCATCTCAGCTCTTATGGCATGGATTTTCCGCAGGAAGAGCGTGAGACGCTTCTGGGGCTTATGATGCGCCTGGATGAAATAGAGGGGTTAAAAAGAATGCGCCTTGGATCTCTGGAGCCCAGGATTATTACAGAGGATTTTGTGAAAGCTCTGGCCCGGCTGCGGACTATATGCCCCCACTTTCATTTGTCGCTGCAGAGCGGAAGCGATGAAGTGCTGAGACGCATGAACCGCCGCTACACAGGGGAAGAGTATAAAAGGGGATGCCGCCTTCTGCGGAAATGGTTTCACAACCCGGCCATTACCACAGACGTGATTGTAGGATTTCCCGGGGAAACCCAGAAGGAGTTTGAGGAGACGGTACAGTTTGTGGAAGACATCCAGTTTTATGAGATGCATGTGTTTAAGTATTCAAAAAGAGAGGGAACCAGAGCCGCTAAGATGGAAGGGCAGATAGAAGAAGCGGTGAAATCTTCCAGAAGCGACATGCTCCTTGCCATGGGAGCCCGGATGTCCGAGCAATACCGAAGAAGCCTTCTGGGAAAGGAAAGGGAAGTCTTGCTGGAGGAAAGAGCGGTGATAGACGGAATCGAATACCTGACGGGATATACGAGAGAGTATGTGAAGGCTGCCGTATTGTGGGATGCAGAAAAGAAAGGCAGGACGGTTAAAGGGATTTTGAAAAGGATGCTGACAGCTGAGATTGTGATGCTGGAGGAGCCCTGAAATTTTGATAATAAATATTTTATAAATATTCCCCTTTACGAATTCACAAAAGTAGTATAGAATAGATTAGAACAGTTAAAGGACGTGAGGACAGATGGGCGATATTCATAATACACAGTTTTTCAGGGCGGCACAAGAAAATACCATGGATGTAAGCCAGGTTTTGGAGCAGGTATATCAGGCTCTGGCCGAAAAGGGATATAACCCTGTGAATCAGATTGTAGGGTATATCATGTCTGGAGATCCAACCTACATTACCAGCCATAAGAACGCCAGAAGTCTCATTATGAAAGTCGAGCGGGATGAGATTCTGGAGGAACTTTTGTCTGTGTATATTGATGCAAGATTAAGGTAGTTACGTGTAAAGTACGAGGGCATTTTTCAAACATGCTCTAAGAGAAGGCTGTCAGATTGTGCTGCTGAAGGCGAATCTGGCAGTTTATGTCATTTCGGAACATATACGCGGTCCTGTTTAAAGCTGCCCTGCTCTTGCCGCAGAGGGAAGCAGCCGGATACGGCATGGGAAGGGGAGCGCTTCGGCGGATTTGGCATTTTATGTAAAGTATGCAAAAGACGTACAGAACGTGTCGGTGACGCGTTTTTTGCTGTGGAGTAAATGAAAATGAGAATCATGGGTTTGGATTACGGGTCAAAGACTGTGGGCGTTGCAGTGTGTGATCCTTTGGGCTTTACTGCCCAGGCAGTGGAAACCATTGTCAGGAAAGAGGAAAACAAGCTGCGCCGGACGTGCCGGCGGATTGAGGCGCTGATTCAGGAATATGAGATTACATCTATAGTTTTGGGCTATCCTAAAAATATGGATGATTCGGCAGGGGAGCGCGCCAAAAAGACGGAAGAGTTTAAGGAGATACTGGAAAAGCGGACAGGCCTGCCGGTGGTTTTGTGGGATGAGCGGCTGACTACCATTGAGGCTGATGAAATTTTGAGGGACAGCGGCGTGCCGGCATCCGAAAGGAAGAAAGTCATAGACAAAGTGGCTGCGGGGATCATACTCCAGAGCTATTTAAATGCCATGGAAGCGGAGCAGAAGAAGGAATCAGACGAAAGGAATATTGAAAATCGTGAATGAGGAGAAAATGATTACCCTTGAAACCGGAGACGGGGAAAAGGTGGATTTTTACGTTCTGGAGGAAACAAGAATAAGCGGAATGAACTATCTTTTGGTGACAGACGCCCCAGAGGATGCCCAGGAGGGAGAATGCTACATCTTAAAAGACAAATCAAAGGCGGAAGAAGAGGAGGCTGTCTACGAGTTTGTGGAAGATGATGACGAGATAGATTATCTATACAGGATTTTCACGGAACTTACGGAAGATATGGATGTGGATCTGAGAAAGTAGCAGGGACAAAAAACGGCAGCGAAGACGAAAACATGGGAAACAGGGGATAAAGGCAGCGAAAGAGGATCGTGTCATGGAGCAGGATGTATTTAAAAAGATGTTAAAGGAAAAAGGCCTGAAAGTTACAGGCCAGCGTCTGCTGGTTCTGGAAACCATAGGGGCCCATCCGGGAGAACACCTTACGGCCGAAGAGATCTTTGATCTTGCCAGAGCAAAGTCGCCGGAGATTGGTCTGGCTACGATCTACCGGGCTTTGCAGATGCTGGTGAATCTGCATGTCATCCGCAGGGTCAGCTTTGATGACGGGCTTGCCAGATATGAACTGAGCCGGGAGCTGGGCGGTGAAAGGCATCATCACCATCATGCTATCTGCCTGGGCTGTAAAACCGTGTTTTCACTTGAGGAAGATCTGCTGGAACCGCTGGAGCAGAACCTGCTGGAGCGGCTGGGCTTTGACGTGACAGACCACGAGGTAAAGCTGTACGGTTACTGCAGGGCGTGCAGGCAGAAAAATCCCTGGGCCGGAGGGCATGAAGCGGAGGAACTGTTCACAACCGATGACAAAATGCAAAAGGGAAAGAGAACGATGAAAATAGAAAAGAAAGAATTGGAGGAATCAGATTGAGACAACAGAACAGGAAACAAAACCAGGGGCAGGGCCAGGCGCCTAAGGTGAAGATCATCCCTCTGGGCGGACTGGAACAGATCGGACTGAACATTACGGCTATTGAGTATGAGGACAATATTATCGTGGTGGACTGCGGGCTGGCGTTTCCCAGCGACGATATGCTGGGAATCGACCTGTGCATTCCGGACGTGACCTATTTGAAACAGAATTTGGAAAAGGTAAAGGGATTTGTCATTACCCACGGACATGAAGACCATATCGGAGCCCTGCCGTATGTGCTGCAGGACATCAATGTTCCCGTATACGGCACAAAGCTGACAGTGGCGCTGATCGAAAATAAATTAAAAGAGCATAACCTGCTGAAAAGCACCAAGAGGAAAGTGGTAAAGCATGGGCAGTCCATTAATCTGGGATGCTTCCGCATTGAATTTGTAAAAATGAACCATAGTATTGCAGATGCATCGGCTCTGGCTATTTTTACGCCGGCAGGAATCCTTCTTCATACCGGAGACTTTAAGATTGACTACACGCCGGTTTTCGGCGAGTCAGCGGATCTGCAGAGATTTGCGGAACTGGGAAAGAAGGGCGTTCTGGCGCTGATGTGCGACAGCACCAATGCCCTGCGGGCAGGCTTTACTCCGTCAGAGCGGACAGTGGGCAAAACCTTTGACGGCATTTTTTCCGAGCACAAAAACAGCCGGATCATCGTGGCTACCTTTGCCTCCAACGTGGACAGGGTGCAGCAGATTATTAATTCGGCTTACAAGTATGGCCGGAAGGTGGTCGTGGAAGGCCGCAGCATGGTAAATGTTATCGGCACGGCCAGTGAGCTGGGATATATTAAGATCCCGGACGGGACACTGATTGACATTGACAATCTGAAAAATTATCCCGATGAGAAAACAGTGCTGATTACCACAGGAAGCCAGGGGGAATCCATGGCAGCTTTGTCCAGAATGGCTTCCAGCATTCACAAGAAGGTGTCCATTAAGCCTGGAGACGTGGTGATTTTCAGCTCTACTCCCATTCCGGGCAATGAAAAGGCAGTGACCAAGGTTATAAATGAACTTTCCATTAAGGGCGCAGAGGTTATTTTCCAGGATACCCATGTATCAGGACATGCCTGCCAGGAGGAGATAAAACTGATTTATGCCCTGACCCATCCCAAATATGCACTGCCTGTTCATGGGGAGTACCGCCATCTTATGGCCCAGAAGGGGCTGGCCCAGTCCATGGGGATACCCAAGGAAAATATCCTTCTCATGTCCTCCGGCGACGTGGTGGAAGTGTCGGAGGAACAGTGCAGGGTTGTGGACCATGTGCAGTCCGGGGCCATTCTGGTAGACGGGCTTGGAGTCGGCGACGTGGGAAATATTGTACTGCGGGATAGACAAAACCTGGCTCAGAATGGTATTATTATTGTGGTGCTGACGCTGGAGAAGTACAGCAACCAGCTTTTGGCCGGACCGGATATTGTATCCAGAGGCTTTGTGTATGTCCGGGAGTCTGAGGATCTTCTGGATGAGGCAAAGCATGTGGTGGAGGAGGCAGTGAGGGACTGCCTTGATCGGCGGGTCAGCGACTGGGGGAAGATTAAGAACATTATCAGAGACAGTCTCAGCGATTTTTTGTGGAAGAAGATGAAACGGAATCCCATGATCCTTCCGATTATTATGGAAGTATAGAACAGGGGCCGAATCTGTCTTTGCAGAAGAGAGAAGAGGTGACGGCAAATGAGTGATACCACCAGGGAGATAAACAAAGTAACCGGAACGATTATCCGGGTATCGTGGAAACTGATTGTGTATGCAGTGGTGGCGCTTTTTATGTATGAGGGCGCTACGAGAGGATACACATTTGGACATGACATTTTTTCTTCGTCAGCCATGGCCTCCAAACCGGGGGTGGACATGAGAGTGACCATTAAAGACGGGGAGGAAGTGGCAGATATTGCGGCAGCTTTGGAAAAGGCGGGGGTCGTAAAAAGCAGGTATGCTTTTGTAATTCAGAGTATTTTTTATGACTATGGCAGTTCGGACCATCCGGTGGAGGGAGGGACTTATCTGCTGAATAATTCCATGACTTCCAAGGAGATAATACTGGCTCTTAGAGAAGGGGTAAAAGACGAGGCTACGGAAGAATGATTGCAGATGAGAGAGTCACAGACTATATCCATTCTCTGGAACCTGGCTGGGGAGCGCTATGCGGCAGCATTGCCAGGGAGGCGGCAGCAGAGAATATTCCCATTATAAAAAGAGAGACAGCAGCGCTGCTTAGGACGCTGGCAGCGGCAAAAAGGCCTGGGGCGATTCTGGAAGTCGGAACCGCCGTGGGCTATTCTGCTTTATTGATGGCGCAGGTAATGCCGCCCTCCTGCCGGATTACCACCATTGAAAAATATGAACCAAGAATCCGCGCGGCCAGAGAAAACTTCAAAAAGGCCGGCAGAGAGGAGAGCATTACTTTGCTGGAGGGGGATGCTGGGGAGATTTTGAGAACTCTTGAGGGCCCTTATGATTTTATTTTTATGGATGCCGCCAAGGGGCAGTATATTCACTGGCTGCCGGATATTCTCAGACTTATGGCTCCCGGGGCGCTTCTGTTTTCCGATAATGTGCTCCAGGAGGGAACTATTGTCCAGTCCCGGTACGGGGTGGAACGGCGGGACAGAACCATCCATGGGAGAATGAGGGAATATCTGTACAGGCTTAAGCATATGGAGGAGCTGGAGAGCGCAGTGGTGCCTATTGGGGACGGCGTGGCACTGAGCGTGCGCAGGGACTTGAAAACCCATGAGGGGATCGAAAGCGCAGGCGGCAGGGATAAGTCAGGAGCAGGGACTGCTGAACAGGCAGAGTGACGGAAAGGAAACTACTGGTATGAGAGATACAGAACTATTGATGCCTGCAGGCAGCCTGGAGGTGCTGAAAACCGCAGTCATCTATGGCGCAGATGCAGTGTACCTGGGCGGAGAGGCTTTTGGGCTTCGCGCAAAAGCACACAATTTCACCTCTGAAGACATGCGACAGGGCATAAAATTTGCCCACAGCCGGGGAGTCAGGGTGTATGTTACGGCAAATATACTGGCTCATAACCGCGATCTGGACGAGGTAGAGGGATATTTTGAGGAGCTGAAAGCGGCAGGGCCGGATGCTTTGATCATTTCCGACCCGGGAGTGTTTATGGCTGCCAGGCGGATTCTTCCCCATACGGACATTCACATCAGTACCCAGGCCAATAACACCAATTATGGGACGTATGAGTTCTGGCATGGACTTGGCGCAAAGCGGGTAGTGTCCGCAAGGGAATTGTCTTTGGCAGAGCTTAGGGAGATTCGGCAGAGAATACCAGAAGACATGGAAATCGAAACCTTTGTCCACGGAGCCATGTGCATCTCCTACTCGGGGCGGTGCCTGTTGAGCAACTATTTTACGGGGCGGGATGCCAACCAGGGGGCCTGTACCCACCCGTGCAGGTGGAAGTATGCCCTTGTGGAGGAAACCAGGCCCGGGGAGTATATGCCGGTATTTGAAAATGACAGAGGGACTTTCATTTTTAATTCCAAGGATCTGTGCATGGTTGAGCATATTCCCCAGCTGATAGAGGCTGGGATTGACAGCCTTAAGGTGGAGGGGCGGATGAAGACGGCCCTCTATGTGGCTACAGTGGCCAGGGCTTACCGCAGAGCCATAGACGACTGGAAGAAGGGCCGGGAGGTGTTTGACAGGAATCTGGAATGGTATAAGGAAGAGATTGGAAAGTGCACCAACCGGGAATTTACTACCGGGTTTTTCTTTGGGAAACCGGGAAGCGACGCCCACATTTACAAAAGCAGCACTTATGTGAAAAACTATACGTACCTGGGAACCGTTGAGGAGACAGACGAAAACGGGTTAGTTAAGATAGAGCAGAAGAACAAATTTTCCGTGGGGGAAACCATTGAGGTGATGAAGCCTGACGGGAGAAACATACAGGCGGTGGTACAGGAGATCCGCAGCGAGGACGGAAAAAGGCAGGAAAGCGCTCCTCATGCCAGACAGGTGATCTATGTAAATCTGGGGGACGGCCTGGAGCCATATGATATTCTAAGGAGAAGGGAAGTGTAGGCATGATGATGTGGATTGCAGGAATCGGCGCAGTACTGTGTCTGGGGTATTACGGGGTTATTCTGTGTTATTCCGGGATTTCCACATCATTTGCCTGGTTCTGGCTGGCGGCGGGAATATTTCTTGGCGCACTGGCAGCGGGGGCATTGTATGGGAAACACAATCCCAAAAAGGTGCCTCTGTGGATGCTGGTGTCGGCAGTCACATTTCTGCTGGCTTCCCTGGTGATCTTCTGCGCAGTGGAAATTTTTATTTTTTTAGGGGTGGCAGGAGCCAATACGCCGAATCTGGACTATGTGATTGTCCTGGGAGCTAAGGTTGAGGAGGGAGGCATCAGCAATTCCCTGCAGATGCGCCTGGACAGGACCGTTGAGTACAGCCGGAGGAACCCGGACACGGTGTTTATATTGTCCGGAGGGAGAGGGAAGGACGAATCGGCCAGCGAGGCGTCTGTCATGTATGAATATCTGAAATCAAAAGGGGTGCCAGAGACGCAGATGATAAAAGAGGAGCGGTCAGAAAGCACAGTGGAAAATATTGCATACAGCAAAGTCCTGATTGATAAGATAGAAAGCGAAAAGGACAGCCAAATAGGAAGCGCACTGCACAAAGCGCCGGGGCCTTATATGGAGGTGGAGGATAAACCTATCCAGATCGGGGTGCTGACCAGCAGCTTCCATGTGTTTAGAGCCGTACAGATTGGAAAAAAGTGCGGAATCCAGGAAATATACGGGATCGGTTCCCGATCCGATGCGGTTCTGTTTGTGCATCTGTGCGTCAGAGAATGTGCGGCCATATTAAAAGATAAACTGATGGGAAACATGTAGCAGCGCCAGGAGGCAGCGGCATATCCCTGCCGCAGATCAGGAAGTGGAAGGCAAAGCAGCCGAAGAAAAGCGGGACGGCATCCAGCGGGCAAAGGAAAGCAGACAGCGGGAGAAAGTATTTTGAGAGCGCTCTTTGGATAAAATGAAGGTAGAGAAAAGAAAATCAAAGAAAAGGAATAATCAGCCATGAAAAATGTAAAGGATTTGGAGGCATACAGATTTTTGCGGGAAAAGAAGGTAAAGGAACTGAATTCCATCGCCTATTTCCTGGAACACAAAAAAAGCGGTGCCAGGTTGTTTTTACTGTCCAATGATGACGAGAACAAGGTGTTTTCCATAGGATTTCGGACTCCGCCGTCGGACAGCACAGGGGTTCCCCATATTCTGGAGCACAGTGTTTTGTGCGGATCAAAAAAGTTTCCGGTAAAAGACCCGTTTGTGGAGCTGGTGAAAGGCTCCATGAATACGTTTCTAAATGCCATGACCTATCCGGACAAGACAGTATATCCGGTAGCCAGCACCAATGATAAGGATTTTCAGAATCTGATGGATGTCTATTTGGATGCAGTGCTGAATCCCAATATTTATAAAGAGCCTAAGATCTTTATGCAGGAAGGGTGGCATTATGAACTGGAGTCAGAGGACGGGGAACTGACCTACAACGGCGTGGTTTATAATGAGATGAAAGGTGCCTTTTCCTCCCCTGAAAGCGTTTTGGAGCGGCATACCCAGAAAGCGCTTTTCCCGGATACGTGTTACGGATATGAGTCAGGAGGCGATCCGAAGGATGTGCCTAAGCTGACTTATGAGGCGTTTTTGGATTTCCATCGGACTTATTACCACCCTTCCAACAGCTATATTTATTTGTATGGAGATATGGATATGGCCGAAAAACTGGAGTGGCTGGACAGGGAGTATCTGGGAGGCTATGAGAGGCTGGAAGTAAACTCCGAGATAAGAATGCAGGAGCCGTTTGATGCCCCCAGAACAGAGGAAATCAGCTATTCCATTACAGAGGAAGAGGATGACGCCAACAGCGCTTATCTGTCTGTCAGCGACGTGGTGGGGACGGATCTGGACCCAAAGCTGTATGTCGCTTTCCAGATTTTGGAATATACCCTCATCGAGGCTCCGGGAGCGCCTTTAAAACAGGCCCTTCTAGATGCAGGCATTGGGCAGGATATTTTCGGAGGGTATGACAGCGGAATCCTTCAGCCTTATTTTTCCGTGATCGCCAAAGGCGTCAGGGCGGAGCAGAAAGGCGAGTTTCTGGCAGTGGTCAAGGGCACTCTCAGGAAGCTGGCAGACCAGGGCATAAACAAAAAGAGCCTTATGGCCGGGATGAACTATTCGGAGTTTAAATACCGGGAGGCGGATTACGGGACTACGCCCAAAGGGCTGATGTACGGGCTGCAGAGCCTGGACAGCTGGCTTTACGGAGGCGATCCGCTGATGCATCTGGAGTACCAGGAGACATTTGACTATCTGAAAAAGGCGGTGGAGGACGGATATTTTGAGGGACTGATCCGGGAGTACCTGCTGGATAATCCTTTTGAGGCGGTTTTGGTGGTGAAGCCGGAGAAGAACCTGACAGCTAAAAACGACAGGGAACTGGCAGTGAAGCTGAAGAATTACAAAGATGGGCTTTCCAGGGAAGAAATCTTAGGAATTGTGGAACAGACAAAGGCCCTTAAGTCCTATCAGGATACGCCGTCCACAAAAGAGGAGCTGGAAATGATTCCCATGCTGAGGCGGTCAGATATCGGGACTAAGGCAGAGGAGCTTAAATGGGAGGAACATCTGATAAAAGGCATCCAGGTGCTGCACCACGACATGTTTACAGCAGGGATCGGGTATCTGAAAGTGCTGTTTAACACGGACAGAGTGCCTGCGGAGGATCTGCCCTATGTAGGGCTTCTGAAAGCGGTTTTGGGATATGTGGATACCGAGCATTACAGTTACAGTGATCTGACCAGCGAGATCCATCTGAACAGCGGAGGGATTGGATTCGGCACTTCGGCCTATGTGGATCTGAGAAATCTGCCGGGCTTTACAGGCGTGTTTGCGGCAGATGCCAGAGTGCTTTATGAGAAGCTGGATTTTGCCTTTGAGATGATCGGGGAGATACTTTCCGGTTCGAAGCTGGATGACGAGAAGCGTCTGGGGGAAATCCTGAGGGAGACAAAGTCCAGGTCAAGGATGAAGCTGGAAAGCGCAAGCCACAGTGCGGCAGTGGCCAGGGCGACTTCTTACTTTTCTCCTACATCGGCGTTCAATGACTGCACCGGCGGAATCGGTTTTTACCAGTTTTTGGAGGGCGTGGTCAGGGACTATGAAAAGGATGCAAAGAGCCTTATAGGGAAGCTGAAGGAAGTGGCCGGGAGACTGTTTACGGCGGATAATATGCTTATCAGCTATACGGCTGACCAAAAGGGATTTGCCGCCCTGCCGGCTTCCATGGATAAGCTGACAGAGAAGCTGCCCAAAGGAGACAGCAAGGTTTATGAGTTCTCTTTTAAGGCAGGAAACCGGAATGAGGGATTTAAAACTTCTTCCCAGGTTAACTATGTGGCCAGATGCGGAAATTTCCGGGACGAGGGTTTTGAGTACACGGGAGCGCTGCGGATCTTGAAATTGATTTTAAGTTATGATTATTTATGGCTGAATTTGAGAGTAAAAGGCGGAGCTTATGGGTGCATGAGCGGGTTCGGACGGTCCGGAGAAGGATTTTTTGTGTCTTACCGGGACCCGGGGATGGCCAGAACCAATGAGGTCTATGAGAAGATTGTAGAGTATCTGGAAAACTTTGACGTGGACGAGAGGGATATGACCAAGTACGTTATCGGAACCGTCAGCGCGCTGGATACGCCGTACACGCCGGCGGACAAGGGGGCCAGAGGGCTTTCCGGGTATCTTTCCGGGGTGACTAATGAGATGCTTCAGCAGGAGAGGGATGAGGTTTTGAGAGCCCAGCCAAAAGACATCAGGGCCTTGGCCGGGATCGTGAAGGCTATTCTGGACACGGGGAGTCTGTGCACCATTGGAAATGAGGAGAAGATAGAGAGCGACAGGGAAATGTTCGGGGAGACGAAAAATTTGTATAACGGATGATGGAAATGAAGATGAACGAAAACTTTAAATCAGGCTTTGCGGCTTTGGTAGGGCGGCCCAATGTGGGGAAATCCACACTGATGAACCATTTGATTGGCCAGAAGATCGCCATCACGTCGGAGAAGCCGCAGACTACCAGGAACCGGATACAGACGGTTTATACAGATGAGCGGGGACAGATTATTTTTCTGGATACTCCAGGCATCCACAAGGCTAAAAATAAGCTGGGAGAATATATGGTTAATGTGGCGGAGTCTGCATTAAAAGAGGTGGATGTAATCTTGTGGCTGGTAGAGCCGTCTGCTTTTATAGGAGCCGGGGAACAGCACATTGCAGAGATTCTCGGGAAGGTGAAGACTCCCGTGATCCTGGTGATGAATAAGATCGACACCGTGAAGAATCAGGATGATATACAGAGGTATATGGATGCCTACAGAAAGGTCTGTGATTTTGCAGAGATGGTGGCTGTCTCGGCGCTGAGGGACAAAAATACCGGGAAGATGACAGAACTGATCTTTAAGTATCTGCCCTATGGCCCTCAATATTATGATGAGGATACAATAACGGATCAGCCTATAAGACAGATCGCAGCAGAGCTTATCAGGGAGAAGGCTCTGCGGCTTCTGGAGGAGGAGATCCCCCATGGGATTGCAGTGACCGTTGAGTCCATGAAAGAGCGGAAAAGCGGGCTGTTTGACATTGAGGCCAATATTGTGTGTGAAAGGGAATCTCATAAGGGGATCATTATCGGGAAGGGCGGAAGCATGTTAAAGAAAATCGGAACCGGGGCCCGGATTGAAATAGAGAACCTTTTGGGAGCAAAGGTGAACCTGCAGCTTTGGGTGAAGGTGCGAAAAGAATGGCGGGACAGTGAGATCTATATGAAAAATTACGGGTATTTTCAGCGGTAATGGTACTGCCGTACAGGAAATTTTGAGGATTCCTGTACGGCTTTCATTATGGGGAATTTTGCTCTTGGCAGGAGGGCAGAGGAAAATCTGCGGATGCCTTGCACATAGAAAAGGTAAATGGTATGATAACCAGTAAATAGTGTGCAAAAAAGCAGGACAGGAGGATTTATGAGAGAGGCTTTGGAAATGACCGGCATGGTGATTAAAGTTTCCTCTGTGGGGGAATATGACAGAAGACTGGTAATATTGACCTGGGAACGGGGAAAAATCACGGCCTTTGCCAGAGGGGCCAAGCGCCCCGGAAGCGCTCTCATGGGGCCCTGCCGTCCTTTTGCCTTCGGGAAATTTAAACTTTATGAGGGCAGGGAGTCCTATACCCTTATGTCGGCGGAGATTGCCAGGTATTTTGAAGAACTGGCCGGGGATATGGAGGGGGCCTGCTACGGGCAGTATTTTCTGGAGGTGGCGGATTACTATACCAGAGAGAATGCAGACGGAGGCGGAATGCTTGTATTGGTATACCAGTCTCTGCGCGCCCTTTTAAAGCCCCGGATTCCCAATGAACTGGTACGGCGGGTGTTTGAGCTGAAGGCCATGGTGGTTAACGGGGAGTATACAGAAAAGCCGCCCATTCCCGTAAGCGACTCTGCAGGCTATGCATGGGAGTATGTGGTTATGTCTCCCATGGAGAAGCTGTACACATTTATTGTTACTGACAAGGTGCTGGAGGAACTGGGCAGGTGCGTGGACAAAAATAAAAGCCGGTACATAGACAGGGAGTTTCATTCGCTGGATATTTTAAAGGCTTTGACGGTAAAAGCATAATTAAGGTATTGAAAAGAATCCGGAAAAAGGGTATACTGTCCAAGACAGCAGCACGAGGAGGAAGACTATGAAAAAGGCAGGGCTGGCGGCGCTGGCGTTAAGCCTCGGATTGGCAGCAGCAGGATGTTCACCGAGGACCAGCGCCTTTCCCCCAAAGCAGAATGCGATCTATGTTACAAGATCCGGCCAGGTCTATACTTCCATTATAGAAGATTATGATCCGTCGGATACAGGCTACAGCGCAGAGGAGCTGAGAGCCATGGCAGAAGAAGAACTGGCAGAGTATAACGGGCAGTACGGCGCAGGAGGGGATGCCGCTTTGGTTTCCGTGGCGGAATGCGCGGTGGCAGAGGGAAAGGCTTCTATTGTATATCAGTATGCCGGCCCTGAGGATCTGTGCCGCTTTACAGACATAAGCCAGGACACAAAAAACCACCCGGAAAACCTTACGGTGACTACCAATTCCGCCAATCTGGCAGGAGAGGGCATTTCCGGAACCTGGACGGACGCCAGAAAGAATCAGGTCGCTTCCCTGGAGACAGTGACAAAGAAAAAGGATCTTCCCATGGTAGTGGTAAGCGGCGGCGTGACGGTTCAGACAGAGGGGCGTATTCTCTATTACAGCGGATCAGTGAACCTGAAGGACGAATATACGGCCCAAGTGACAGAAGGGACGGCTTATATCGTGTTTCGGTGACAGATGAAGGCAGTTTTCCGGCGCATAGTTCCTGATGCAGGGGATGAATTTTCAAACACGCTCTAGGGTCAGGGATAAAATGCATGCCGGATAATAAATAAAAAATAGAAGGCAGGATGATAAAATGGAAAAGACCATGGAAAAAATTGTGGCGCTGGCAAAGTCCAGGGGGTTCGTGTATCCGGGCTCTGAGATTTACGGAGGCCTGGCAAATACTTGGGATTACGGCAACCTGGGTGTGGAACTTAAGAATAATGTGAAAAAGGCATGGTGGCAGAAGTTCGTTCAGGAAAGCCCCTACAATGTAGGCGTTGACTGTGCGATTCTGATGAACTCCCAGACCTGGGTAGCTTCGGGACATCTGGGCGGGTTCTCCGACCCTCTGATGGACTGCAAATCCTGCAAGGAGCGTTTCCGCGCAGATAAGCTGATCGAGGATTATATGGAGGAGAACAACATCACCATTGAGGGCAGCGTGGACGGCTGGTCCCAGGAGCAGATGAAGCAGTATATTGAAGAGAAAAATATCTGCTGCCCAAGCTGCGGAAAACACGATTTTACGGATATCCGCCAGTTTAACCTGATGTTTAAGACGTTCCAGGGCGTAACGGAAGATGCCAAGAATACCGTATACTTGAGGCCGGAGACAGCCCAGGGCATTTTTGTCAACTTTAAGAATGTTCAGAGGACATCCAGAAAAAAGATCCCCTTTGGCATCGGACAGATTGGAAAGTCTTTCAGAAATGAGATTACCCCAGGCAACTTTACGTTCCGCACCAGAGAATTTGAGCAGATGGAACTGGAATTTTTCTGTGCTCCCGGAACGGATCTGGAGTGGTTTGCCTATTGGAAGCAATTCTGCATTGACTGGCTGAAGGGCCTGGGCATGAAAGATGACGAGATGCGTGCCAGGGATCACTCTCCTGAGGAACTGTGCTTCTACAGCAAGGCGACTACGGATATTGAATTTTTATTCCCCTTTGGCTGGGGAGAGCTTTGGGGCATTGCTGACAGGACGGATTATGACCTGACACAGCATCAGAACACTTCGGGCCAGGATATGGCATATTTTGATGATGAGAAAAAAGAAAAATACATTCCCTATGTCATTGAGCCGTCTCTGGGCGCTGACCGTGTGACTCTGGCCTTCCTCTGCGCGGCTTATGACGAGGAGGAGATCGGGGAAGGCGATGTGCGCACGGTGCTCCATTTCCACCCGGCTATTGCACCGGTAAAAGTAGGCGTTCTGCCTCTGTCTAAGAAGCTGAATGAAGGGGCGGAGAAGGTATATGCAGAACTTAGCAAATACTTTAACTGTGAGTTTGATGACAGGGGAAATATCGGAAAGAGATACAGGAGACAGGACGAGATTGGAACACCATTCTGCGTCACCTATGATTTTGACTCTGAGCAAGACCATGCAGTAACCGTGCGGGACAGGGATACCATGGATCAGGTGAGAATACCTATTGAGGAGCTGAAAGGGTATCTGGAGGAAAAGCTGCGGTTCTAACCCAATGTCATTTAGTTAAGGCTGTCGCAGGCCCCACGGGCTCCATCCCCTGTCAGGGCTCAGAATTGCCAAACGTTCCGAAGAGCCTGAACCCCCAGTCTCTTCTCCACGGCATTAATTCACCCTGACAGGGGATGGAGCCCGTGGGGCAAAAGCAGAATTCGCTTAACTAAATGACATTGGTTCTAACCACTACACACTGACAGGATTTAGTGGAGGAACAGCATATGTCCATGGAACAGTTGTCATTGT
>CAMUJH010000065.1 GCA_947089145.1 uncultured Hungatella sp.
ATCTCAGCCAGCGAATTCTGCTTTTGCCAGGGAGGGAAGGGGAGCATGGTGCCGGCCGGGTGAATTTATGCCATGGAGATGAGACCAGGGAAGCGGGAGGGCTGATACCCGACTGATTCCCGCTTTGGGCTCATCGGAATGCTTGGCATATCTGAACCCGGCCGGCACCATGCTCCCCTTCCCTCCCTGGCCCACGACTAAATCCGCCTCTTTGCTCACTCAATTAAACACCAATTCAGCTCCCCGTGAACAGTAAAAATTTCTTTATAAGAATAGCAGGGAGTGATACAATTTTGAAACGGCGTTTACAATTTCCTCTTTAACGGAAACGAAATATGTAAACGCCGTTTAGACTTGCGCTTAATCTATTGATAATTTTCTGAAACGGATTAAGATAGAAATCAGTTTAAGACAAGGAGGATAACGACATGCTGTCAAATTCAAAATTAGGTTTTGGCCTTATGCGTCTCCCAAAAGACGGGGAGGGGAATATACTTCAGGAGGAAGTTACCCGCATGGTGGATGCTTTCATGAAATCAGGAATGAATTACTTTGATACGGCCTATGCTTACGGGGGAAGCGAGGCATCCATGAAAAAGGCTTTGGTGGACAGGTATCCCAGGGAGTCTTTCACCATCGCCGACAAGCTCCCAGCCTGGAAGCTGAAATCAGAGGAGGACGTGGAGCGGATTTTTAAAGAGTCCATGGAGCTGTGCGGGGTGAAATATTTTGATTTTTACCTGCTCCACAGTATCGAGGCAAGCCATCTTCCAACTTATGAAAAATATCACTGTTTTGAGTTCCTCCAGGAGATGAAGAAACAGGGGAAGATCCGGTATATAGGGTTTTCCTACCATGACAACGCTGAACTTTTGGACGAGGTTCTCACCAGGCATTCGGAGGTGGATTTCGTCCAGCTTCAGCTTAACTATCTGGATTGGGAGAACGGGGTGATTCAGTCCCGGAAGAATTACGAGACAGCCAGGAAGCACAACAAACCGGTGGTGGTCATGGAACCGGTGAAGGGCGGGACCTTGGCGGCTTTCCCGGAAGATATTGAAAAAATCTACAAGGACTACGCGCCGGAAAAATCCGCCGCGTCATGGGCCCTCAGATACATAGGTTCTTTAGAGGGAGTGATGACTGTGCTGTCCGGCATGTCCAACGAGGAGCAGATGAAGGATAACCTGAATACCTTCGTGAACTTCCAGCCTATGAGCGAGGAAGAGTGCGGGCTGGTCCGGGAAGTGACTTCCAAGGTATTGTCTTTCCCCACCATTCCCTGCACAGGCTGCCGCTACTGCGTGCCTGGCTGCCCCATGAAGATTCAGATTCCGGATCTGTTTACGGCATACAACAGCGCCAAGACCTATGGCCCCAGCCGGAGATATGACACCTGGTATAAGGATCATACCCAGGGGGAACATGGGACTGCTTCGGCCTGCGTCGGCTGCGGGCAGTGCGAGGGAGTGTGCCCCCAGCATCTGGAGATTATCTCGCTGCTTAAGAATGTTTCGGAAGAATTTGATGCGTCATAGCCGGATGCGTAACAGTTCAAAATAAGGAGTGACAGATAATGGAGATTGCGGCAATTGTTTTACCGGTAATTTTAATGTTGGGATTGGGAACCTTTTTAAAGTCAAAAAATATGATCGGCAGTGAGTGTGTCAGCGGAATTAAAAATATAATCGCCAACATTATGCTTCCGGCGGTATTATTCAACGCCATTTCCACGGCGGAGTTTACCGGAAACGACATAAAGCTTGTGGCAGGGATTTATGGGGTGTTTACGGTGATTCTGGTGTTGGGATTCCTTATCCGTCCCCTTTTTGGAACATATGGCAGGTTTGCCCCTTTTCTCTGCGTCAGCTGCGAGACAGGGATGCTGGGGTATCCGCTGTATATGACGCTGTACGGACAGAAAGGCTTAAGCACCATCGTGAGAGTGGATCTGGCCAATATTTTATTCGCCTTTACTATATTTTTATTTGCCATAAAAGCGGCTGCCAACGGAAACGTGGATAAAAAGCGGATGGCGTGGGATTCCCTGCATTCCCCCATTGTGATCGCTGTGATACTGGGGCTGGTGATGTCCGTCACAGGTCTGGGAGGGATGCTGACGGCTTCGTCCGTATTTCCGGTGTACAGCTCCGTGGTGGATATGGTTACAGGCCCGTTGACTGCGCTGGTGCTGATTACGGTGGGATATGACCTGGCTCTGGATAAATCCGTCATGGTTTCCGTGGCAAAAGTGTCATTGGCCCGTATATTGCTTAACGGGTGCGGGCTGGCAGCGATCTTTTTCCTGTTTCGCTCTTTCTGGAGCGACCGGGGGCTTTTAGCGGCGGTTGTCCTTATGTTCTGTCTGCCGGGACAGTTTATTACGCCCATCTATGTGTCGGAGGAAGAGCAGAGGAAGTTTGTGTCAACCCAGATTTCCCTTTATACCCTTATATCCATCCTGGCGTATGTGCTGATTGCCGTGTTTTTTTAATATGAAAAAGGAGATGGATTTGGCATGGAACAGAATCGGCTGAAGTCAGAGAAAATTCCAAAGCTTCTTTTTTCCTTGGCGCTGTCTGCCATCTGCGCTCAAATCATAACGCTTCTGTATAATCTGGTAGACCGGATCTACATAGGCCGCATGGAGGACGGGCTTTTTGCTATGGGAGCCATCGGTATCTGCGCACCGGTGGTGACCATCGTGACGGCGTTTACCGGCCTGCTTGGACAGGGCGGTTCGCCGCTGGCGGCTATCCGGATGGGAAGCGGGGACAAGGATGGGGCGGAGAAATATCTGGGGGCCAGCGTCAGCATGCCTCTGGTTACTTCGTTTATCATCACAGCCGCAGTGCTGGCGGCGAAACAGCCGCTTCTTAAGCTGTTTGGGGCCAGCGAGGCGATTCTGCCTTTTGCGGAGGACTATATGTCCATCTACTGCCTGGGGACGGTGTTTGTCCAGCTTACGGTGGGAATGAATTATTACATCAGTACTCAGGGGTTTGCCAAGACGGCCATGGTTACTACCATGTTGGGAGGGCTTTTGAACATTGCCCTTGACCCGCTGTTTATCTTTACCCTGGGGTTTGGCATACGGGGGGCGGCTGTGGCTACGGTACTGAGCCAGTTTGTTTCTTTTGTGTGGGCGGCATGGTTTATGCTTGGAAAGAGGAACCTGCTGCGCATTCGGGCTGTTAATTTAAAGCCTGACCGGGGGATTTTGAGGGAAATTATGGTGCTGGGGTCCGCACCGTTTTTCATGAATGCGTCGGAAGGGATTATGACCATATGCTTTAATACCCAGGTGCAGCGGTTCGGCGGCGATACGGCGGTTGGCGCCATGACTATTTTGTTTTCCGTGTTCCAGCTTATGCTGCTTCCTGTGGAGGGCGTGTCTCAGGGTTCCCAGCCTATTATCGGATATAATTATGGAGCGGGGGAGACAGGGCGGGTAAAAGAAACCATAGGGCTGTCCCTGGCGGTTACCCTTGTTTTTACCATGACGGTTACCGGCGTGGTTATGATATGGCCGGAGTTGTTTATCCGGGTATTCAATACGGATCCGGAACTGATCGGCCTGGGAAAGAGGATGCTGCGGGTTTATGTAGCGGGGATGTTTGTGCTGGGGGCCAATTCCACGTTCCAGCAGACTTACAATTCCCTAGGAGAGGGAGGAAAGGCGTTTTTCTTTGCGTTTTACCGGAAGATTATCATTATGATCCCGCTGATTTACATTCTGCCTGCCCTGCTGCCCTGGGGGGCTTTGGCGGTGGTTTTAGCCGAGCCGGCGGCGGATCTTGTGACTACAGGGACTAATGCGCTTTATTTTAGACGGTTTATCAGGAAGAAACTTTGAAACTTTGAAACGCCATTCACAAATTTACGTCCTGAAAGAAACTGTTTTGTAAACGCTGTTACAACCGCTTTCGGATTGATTGAATCTTAGAGAAAAACTGATAAAATAAACATCATCAAAAATGAAACAGAGAGAAGAGGAGGAATACACATGTACAACTTTAGTTTTTATATGCCCACAAAGGTATTATTCGGACCGGGGAAGCTCTCTGAACTTCACAGCGAAGCCCTTCCGGGGAAAAAGGCACTTATTGTCACGTCAAACGGCCAGTCCGTGAAAAAGTACGGTTACCTGGAGAAGGTGGAAAAAGAACTTGAGTCGGCGGGAGTAGTTTACGCCCTGTTTGACCAGATTCGTCCCAATCCCACCAATACCAACGTGATGGACGGGGCAAAGGCGGTAAAGGATAACGGATGCGATTTTGTCATCGCTTTAGGCGGCGGATCGGTTATGGACTGTTCCAAATGCATCGCCCTCATGGCGGCCAACCCCGGGGACATCTGGGACTACTCCTTAAGCGCTGCGGGGAAAAAGCAGAGCGCCTCGAACCCGGCCATCCCCATTGTGTGTATCACCACGTCCGCGGGAACCGCCAGCGAGGTGGATATTGCCGCCGTAATCTCCAATGATGAAACCCAGGAAAAGACAGGAATCTTCTTCCCGTCCATGTTCCCCACCCTGTCCGTGGTGGACAGCGACCTGATGATGAGCGTGCCGCCCAAATTTACCGCTTACCAGGGAATGGACGCGTTCTTCCACGCTTCGGAAACCGTGGTCAACAAAAACGTCCATCCCATGGCGGAGATGTTTGCCTTAAAGACCATTGAGCTGGCGGCGAAATACCTTCCGGCCGCTGTAAAAAACGGAAGCGACAAGGAGGCCCGGGCTTACATGGCCCTTGCCAATACCCTGGCGGGATATTACATGATGTGTACCTCCGCCCACACCATGGAGCATGTGATGGGCAGCTTCCACGACAAGCTGGTTCATGGGGCGGGGCTGATCGAGATTGCCCATGCCTACTATGACTTTTTTGCCGAGAGGAAAGCGGCGGAGGAGCCTATGAAGAAAATGGCCAGGGCCATGGGTGTGGAGAACCCGTCTTCCGGAAAAGATTTTATCGCCGCGCTGGATAAGCTGATTGCCGATGTGGGATGCTCAGGACTTAAGATGAGCGACGAGGGAATCACCAGGGAGGAGCTGAAAAAGTACCCGGGAAAAGTTCATGAGGTAATGGGAGGGGATATTACGGCTGACCCGCTGCCTCTTTCCGATGAGGATTATCTGGCTATTTTTGAGAAGGCTTATTGCTGATAAGGGAGTATGAGGGGAGATAAGGAACATACAGGGCAGGGACAGGTTAAGACAGGAGGCAGGGGCCGTTCTTACCTGTCCTTTGTTTTTGCGCAAAAGACAGGCGGACTTTAAGAAAATGGAGTGAGTACCTATGTCAGACAGATTGGATTTTATGGTCAGAAACAAGGAAGATTTGGTAAACGCAGTGAATGAAATAGGGTTTCTTCCTTTTTTTGCTAATTCCATAGCCGGATTTTCTCTGGAAGAACACACGGCCCCAGAGATCTGGTTTACCGGAGGAGAGGGGCCATGGGAATGGAAAGGGCCGGTGATTCGGGAAAGCGGCTGCGCTTACGGAAAATTTTTTGGGAGAAAGGCGGCTTATATAAGCAGGGAATGGTTTCCGGATTTTGCCAACTACCGGAGGGACGGCTATGATTTTGACGCCCGGTTTGACGACGGGCTGGCATCCTATAAGGACAGGGCGCTTTACGAACTTGTTGAGAAAAACGGCCCGCTGCTGTCCAAAGAATTAAAACGGCTTGGAAATTATAAGAAGGGCGGGAATACGGGCTTTGACACCATGATTACCAGGCTGCAGTCACAGTGCTATGTGGTAATCAGCGATTTCGTGTATCTGAAAGACAAGAAGGGCTGCCAGTATGGGTGGGGAGTGGCCAAATATGCGACTCCGGAACAGTTTATGGGGGAGGGCTTTACAGGAAAGGTGTATGAAAGAGAACCTGAAGAATCCTATGAACGGATATTGGAGCATCTGTGCAGGCAGCTTGGGGGAGTGAAGACGGAAACGGTGAAAATGTTTCTGGGGAGGTTTTGATGAAAGGATTTAGAGGGAGTTACTGCAGTTATTTTTTAATGTATTTCTTTTATTATCTGTCTCTGGCCATGATGCAGGGGCTGATTTCCGTGTACCTGATGGACAGGGGGTATTCGGCGTCCCAGGTAAGCCTGGCGGTTTCCGCTTCCCTGGCTGCTTCCGTGGCTTTGCAGCCGATAGTGGGGGCTTTAAGCGACCGATTTGACAAGCGGGCAGTGTGCGGAGGGCTCCTTGCCATAAACGGGGCCCTTAGCTTCATGTTTCCCAGGCTGGCGGCATTTCCCCTTCTGGCGGCGGTTTACAGCGTGGTGATTGCGGGCATGAACAGCACCAATCCGGCGGTGGAGCAGATGGCTACCGTATCCAGGTTCCCCTATGGCAGGATCCGGGTGTGGGGGACTATGGGGTATGCCGTGGGAACCCAGGTCAGCGGAATTCTTTACCGCTATGTTTCCCCGGGGGCCATGTATCAGATGTGCGGTATAGGCATGGCGGCGTGCATGATAGGCATCCTGGGCACCCAGGATGTGGGGCAGAAAGATGTTTTGGAAAAGGGGCCGGGGGAAAAGGGAGATGGGGAAGGAGGGAAAGGAGGCAGGAAGCCAGGGAAAGGGCATATGGCGTTTGGCAGGGATTTTCTTTGGTATCTGGTGATTACGGGGCTGTTCTACGGCGCGACAAATGTAAACAGCACTTTTCTTCCTTCCATGTTCCAGGAACGGGGCATGAGCATAGATATGGCGGCCACGGTGATTTTTGCGGCGACTCTGATGGAGTTTCCCATTGTCATGTTTTCCGGCAGGCTCATGGACCGTATGAAAAATAAAATGCTGCTGACGGCGGTATTTTGTCTTTTGGTGATACAGTTTGGAGTTTACACTTTTGTACCATCCGCAGCCTTTCATGCTGTCGCTGCATTTTTTACCAAATCCGTGGCGACCATGGCGTACATTATGATTAATCTGAAAGTGATTGCATCCATGGTGGATAAACGGTATCAGATGACGGCCCTTGCCCTGGTGGCGGCGCTGAAAAGCCTGTTTACCGTTGGGTTTCAGACTGTGTGCGGGTATCTGCTGGACCATGGGACTTACCAGGGGCTGTATCTGCTCCTTTTGGGAGTATCAGCAGTTGGGATTGTGCTGATTTTCATAAGCCCCATCCCGGACGGAACTGAGGAGAAGCTGTTTGGGTAGGAAGGATTTGTAAAAGTTGAAAAAGATAAAAACATGGAGAGAGAACGGAAGTGAGGGTGTATGTTAATCAGGGACCGGCTGGAAGAATGTGATTTTTCAAACAGTGAGCGGGCGATTGTAGATTTTATTTTGGAAAAGAAACTGGAGATTAAGGATATGACCACCAAGGAGATTGCCCAGGGGGCCTTTGCCTCTGCGTCAACTCTGGTGCGGATTGCCCGCAAAATGGACTTTGGAGGGTGGAATGAGTTAAAGGAAGCGTTTTTAAAGGAGGAGGAATATTTACAGTCTCATTTTCAGGAAATTGACGCCAATCTTCCTTTTCAGAGGAACGATTCGATTATGTCCATAGCAAGCAAGATTGCGGCCATCAGGAAAGAGGCTATTGACGACACGCGATCTCTTATTACCCATGATGATCTGCAGAAAGCGGTTCTGTATATGAGGAAGGCTTCTTCCATAGGCATTTATGCTGTCAGCAATAACCTGATTCTGGCCAGGGAGTTTCAGCACAACATGGCAAGAATCGGGAAGAAGACGGAGATGCGCCAGCTTCAGGGGGAAGTTGTCCATGGGGCTTATATGGCGGAAAGGACCTCCTGCGCCATGATTATCTCTTACTCGGGGGAAACGCCCACGTTGATACAGGCGGCGCAGATACTTAAGAAGCATAAAGTTCCTGTGATTCTCATTACCAATATCGGCGAAAGCAGCCTGTCCAGGCTGGCGGACTGCGTGCTGCGCATCTGCACCCGGGAGAAACAGTATTCCAAGATTGCCACGTTTACCACGGACAGCTCCATTGCCTATGTGCTGGATGTACTGTATTCTTGTATTTTTGCTCTGGATTACGAGAAAAATCTGCAGGTGAGGATTGATACGGCCAGGGCCGTTGAGCAGGGCAGAGGACAGACTACCGTGGAGATTATCAGGGAGCAGTGAATCATTTTTGAACGCCATTTACATTTTTATTTTTGCAGGGAAGGGATTTTGTAAATGGCGTTGCGATTGAACCTGGGATTGTTGATATTCTTCCCAAATCTGTTAAGATAAGGCCATCATGCACAAGACTTAACGGAAGGAGAGATTTTCATGGGAAAGTATGACGGACTGGCGAAGATTATCGTCCGGAATGTTGGAGGCAAGGAAAATATTACAGGGCTGGCCCACTGTATTACAAGGCTTCGTTTCCGCCTGGCGGACGAATCCAAAGCGCAGACGGACGTGTTAAAGCAGACGGACGGCGTGGTTACGGTGGCTGAGAGCGGCGGGCATATTGAATCTGGCGAGGAATTGCTGAGAATTAGGAAGCAGGCAGCCGGGCAGGAGATGAGATTTGAGGTGAGTATCTGTAATGTCTGAAAGAAACGGAAGAACAGCCAAAAGGGAAATGGATATGCTCCATGGCCCCCTGATGAAAAACATGATTTTATATTCCATTCCCATTGTATTTTCCGGCATTCTCCAGCTTTTGTTTAACGCGGCCGATATTGCGGTGGTGGGCCAGTTTACAGGGTCAGGGGCTCTGGCGGCCGTAAGCGCTTCGGGGCCTGTATCCAGCCTGATTGTCACGCTTTTTATGGGGCTTTCCGTGGGGGCCAATGTGCTTTGCGCCCAGTATGCGGGGGCGGGGAAGGATCAGGATTTAAGGGATACGCTTCACACGGCGGTGGCGGTTTCCGCCGGGGCGGGAATTTTGCTTATGGCCCTGGGGATGGCCTGTACGGATGTGCTGCTTAAGGCTATGGGGACGCCGGGTGACGTGTTTTCCGGGGCCCATCGGTATCTGATTATCTACTTTGTGGGGGTTCCCGCCACGCTTTTGTATAATTTCGGTGCGGTGGTGCTGAGAGCGGTGGGGGATACCAAAAGGCCGCTGTATTTCCTTACTTTGTCAGGGACGCTGAACGTGT
This sequence comes from uncultured Hungatella sp., assembly GCA_947089145.1. Lineage (GTDB taxonomy): Bacteria > Bacillota > Clostridia > Lachnospirales > Lachnospiraceae > UBA3402. The sequence goes on from CAMUJH010000065.1 coordinate 9,100, forward strand.
GTCTGAACCTGTTTTTTGTGGCGGCGCTCCATATGGGCGTGGAGGGAGTGGCCATTGCGACGGTGATTTCCCAGACAGGGGCAGCGATTATGGTGGTTGTCACTTTGGTCCGCTTTAGAGGGGTATGCCGACTGGAGTGGAAACGGCTGAAAATCAGCAGGGATAAGCTTTTAGGGATGCTTAAGATTGGCGTGCCGGCGGGAATCCAGGGAGCCGCATTTTCCGTATCCAACCTGCTGATTCAGTCTTCGGTCAATTCTTTGGGGACGGAGGTAATGGCCGCAAGCGCGGTGGCGCTGAATATCGACTATTTCTGCTTTGTGGCGATAGACGCCCTGGGGCAGGCGGTTATCAGCTTTTCAGGGCAGGCTTACGGGGCGGGCGATTTAAAGCGGGTGGATAAAATATTCTGGTACAGCCTGGGGCTGGGATGTGTCCTGGGAACCCTGGCCGGAGGCGTGGCGATTGGGTTTGCACCGCAGATTTTGGGAATTTATACCCAGGACGGGCAAGTGGTCCGGTATGGGTCTGAGATTATGCTTATCCTTTGCTCCACGCAGTTTGTCAACTGTACATTGAACATCCCATTTAATATTCTGCGAAGCATGGGACATTCCATGTTTCCGCTTTTCAGCACGGTTTTGTGCGTATGCGGTCTGCGGGTGGTGTGGATTTACAGTGTATTTCGATGGTTTCCCACGGTATCCGTGCTGTATATGGTCTGGCCGGTGACAAAAGGGGCGGCATCGGTGACGGGAATTACATATTATCTTTGGTTAAGGAGGAAGAGGCAATGAAGCATCTTTGGAAAAAGTACAAAAACAGTTATCTGAGTTATTTTCTGATGTACAATTTTTATTATCTGTCCTGGGCCTTGTTCAGCGCTCTGATTTCGGTTTACCTTATGGGGAAGGGATTTAAGGCAAGCCAGGTTTCCCTGGTGGTTTCGGCTTCTTTTTTGGCGTCCATGGCGGTACAGCCGGTTATTGGGGCGTGGAATGATAAGTATGACATGAAGAAAGTGGATACGGTGCTGTTTTTGATTGCCTGCGGGGGAGGGATCCTGTTCATGCTGTCGGACAGCCTGGTGATGATCGGGATAAGTTACAGCCTTGTGCTGGCCATGATTAACGGCGTGAATCCCATCATGGAGAAACTTGCCACCGCATCGCCTTATTCTTACGGGAAGATACGGATATGGGGAACCATCGGCTATGCCCTGGGGTCCTGGATGGCTGGGCTTATCTATGACAACATATCGCCGGGGGCTGTTTTCATGGCTTTTGTGCTGACCATGCTGCTGTGCGTGGCAGGACTTCTGGGTACGGAGCCGGCGGCAGGAAATCATGGACGGGAAAATGAGGGGAATGGGGAACAGGGAGGCGCCCTGGGGCTGTTTAAAAACGGGAAGTACGTTTACTACCTGTGCCTGTGCGTAATCTTCTATGGCATTACCAATATGAGCAATTTGTTTATTCCGTCTATGCTGACGGATGAGGGGCTGGACGTGAAAACGGCGTCATTGGTTTTATCCATAGCGGTTTTCTGCGAAGCGCCGCTGGTTCTCTTTTCCTACCGGTTTATGGATAAGATAGCCAATAAGACTCTGCTGTTTGCGGCAATGGGGACGGTGTGCGTGCAGTGCGCGGTTTATGGCTTTGATTTGCCTATGCCGTTTATCATACTGGCCACCCTTGTGGCCAAGCACCCTGCGGGGATGCTGTATATTATGGTGAATCTGAAGGTGGTTAATACTCTGATTGATGAAAGACAGCAGATGACGGCCCTGGCTTTTGTGGCCACGCTGAAAAACCTGGCTGCCATCGTGTTTCAGAATATGGCGGGGCAGATTCTGGACGCTGCCGGATATTCCCGCCTGTATCTTATTTGCTTTGTGTGCATGCTGGGAGAATTGGCGCTGCTTGGGTTTTTCCATATCGGAAGCGGGAATGAGAAACCGTTGTTTGCCGGGGAAGGAGCGGGCGGCAGCCAGGGAGAGCATGAGTTTGCCTGAGCCGGATATGGGGATGGGGAGGTTTCGAAACGTCGTTTACATTTTTCCGGCTGTTAAATGGGAAATATGTAAATGACGTTTCATATGGCTTCCAAACCCTTGCCGATACGTGTAAATTTATTAGAATAGGAGTCAGGAAGCAGCAGACATTTTTTATGAAGGAGGGTAATAAAATGGTTAATTTTGAATACCAGAATCCCACCAGGATTATCTTTGGTCAGGGGGCGGTGAAGAAGCTGAGCAGCGAGATATTAAAATATGGAAAGAAAGTGCTTTTAGTATACGGAGGAAGCAGCTTAAAGGAAAGCGGGACCTATGACCTGATTACATCCCAGCTTTCCCAGAATCGGATTGGGTGGGTGGAGCTTCCGGGCGTGACCGTGCCTTCACTAAAGACCGTGTATGAGGGAATCCAGATTGCCAAGGAGAACCAGGTGGATATGGTTATCGGCATCGGAGGGGGATGCTGCATCGACGTGGCCAAGTCCGTGGCCCTGGGAGCTGCCGGGGACGTGGATATCTGGGACGTGCTGAACAGGAAGACTCCCTGGACAGACTGCGACGTGCTGCCCATCGGAGCGGTGGTTACCATTGCCGGAAGCGGAAGCGAGATGGACGGCAACAGCGAGATTGACAACCTGGAGACAGGGGTACATGGAAGTATTGGGAGCTTCATGAAGACCTACCCGTCATTTTCCATCCTGGACCCGGATCTGACGGCCACAGTGCCTTTTAAGCTGACGGCTTACCATGGAGCCTGCATCCTTATCCAGGCTCTGGAGCAGTATTTCTGCCAGACCCAGGATACCCCCATCCAGGACGGGTTTATTGAAACCATCTGCCGGACGGTTATCTGCTCTCTGAAAATGCTTCAGAAAAATATGGATAACGTCAATGCCAGGGGACAGCTTTTGTGGGCGGGCGCTTTGGTGACCAACCGGATTCTGGGACGGGGGAAGGAAGCACCATGGATGGCCGGACCCCTGGGAAGTATTATTGAAGAGAAAGCAGGGCTTGACTATGCTACCGGCATTGCCATTACATTTCCTAAGTATATGAGGGTTTGCTATAAGGACTGTCTTCCCCTTTTTGTCCAGTTTGCCATTAATGTGATGAATGTAAATACGGAGAGAAAATGTGACAATCAGATTGCAAAAGAAGGTGCCGAGGCGCTGCAGAAGATATTTGACGACCTGGGGCTGGCCCACAGCCTGAAAGAGCTTGGGAAGGATTTTACGTCTTATAAGGAGTTCCAGAAGGAAATCGACGCATACGCCGCAAAGGGAGTTATCTCGAAAGAGGATCTGCAGGAAATTGTCCAGATGTCAATTGGCTGACCGTAACAGGTGGATTTTATTTTTCCCGATGGGGGTCGAGATTTCATTCCGCAAGCTCAAGTACACCATTGGACTGAGCAGTTTCCACTCCTATAAGGCGGAATTTATAAAGCAGGAGATTTTGGCGAAAATGATAGCTTACAATCTCACAGAAACCATTGTAAGCCACACAGTGGTGGAAACAAGAAAGGATACGACGTACAGCTACAAAGTGAATTTTACTGCAGCAGCCCACCTGTGCAGGATCTTTTTCCATTTAGATTCACGAAATAATCCTGCACAGGTGTTGACCCTGCTCAGTCGAAAACTCATACCAGTCTGTGAGGAACGCCACTTCCTGCGACTACAGACAGCCCAGTTCAGGCGGCCCAAATATTTTCTATACCGAGCAGCTTTGGCGAATCCGCCTCTGATTATTATATCGCTATGGAAGGCAGGTGTAAACCTGCTTGTTTGCCGACGGGTTGATAGAAAAGGCGGAGCAGGCGGCAAAAGAGCATCTTGAGGAACGTATCAGAACCGAAGTGCTGGAAGCGGCGGAAAGCAAAGTGATAGCCGATTTTAAAGCCAGAACTGAGGAAACTATTGCTTCTGTAATTAAACGGCTTGCACAAAGAGATCTTTAGCGGGGAAGTCTTTGGCAAAGTCTTGGCATCAGGATGTTGACACATCATGATGGAAAACAGGCGGCAAAGGGTATTGCGTCATGTGCTGAGTCGGGAAGAAGTTTTTTGATGACGGCCTTGGGAAGCATCTGCTTCAACAGTTTATTAGAAAGTTAAATGAGATAAGCAATAGATTTCAGGCCAACAACAGACGGTGACGCAGGACTTACCAGCCAGAACAGCAGGCGGTTGGCATTGACGGCAGGCGGTGACTTTACGGTTAAAGCCGATACGGACATGAAGATTAATTGTATGACTATGCTTTAGACCTAATCATAAACCGGCTTCCGAAAAATATGCAGGCGATACCTTTAGAGAACCGGACTTATGGTTTATGCCGGGTAATTCCGCTCATTGGTATGATGAAGGTTTGATGGCAATTGCTATACCAGAGCCGTAGAAGAGTATCATCCAGGTACGAGAGGTGATAATAAATCTTCAGCTCTGACAGCGGGTAACTTGACAGTATCTGGTGTCCATGTAAACGGGGCCGATTTCAATTATCTTTATGTTACGAATCTTATAGAAAACAGTAGTTCTAGAGCGTGTTTGAAAATTCATTCCCGCCATCTGCACGCCCCACTTTGCGGGAGATCTGGCCCTCATTCGGTCAACGTAGCCCACTACGCCTCCCTCATTCGGGCCAAATCTCCCGCAAACTGTGACGCACATCTGACGGAAAGCAATTTTCAAACACGCTCTAGGGAATGCTATAGATTCGGAGGTATCATTATGTTAAAGCAAAAGCCTATGGGAATATATTCCGCATGGCTTTTTTGTAATAGCCCCCTACTGGAAAGAAAGGGGATGAGGGAAAATGAGATATTCTGAAGAGTTCATGGAACATATTGAATATGCTTTCAATGCATTCCGCAAGATCGCTCTGCGACAACCTTAACTAACTGACATTGGTTATGAATATTCGCCCGTCAGCAGCAATCAGACAGAATTACAATGAGATTGCCAAGCGCTACTGATGTCTAGACCCGAAGCAGGCGATTTTAAATGGGAATATGCCGTTACGTTTATGGAGAACATAACGGTAGCGGGGCATGAGAAAATCGGAGAAATATCCCAGGAGATAGTGGAAAAAGAGGAACATTTTGTGGTACAATCTAGAAAGCACGCTGATGCGTGCTTTGTCTGCAGCCTGATAGTTGGAGACAAATTGTAGACACAGTGGCGCAAAGGCAGAGAACCATGGAAAACGTAAGGATACTTGTGATTGAAGATGAGACGGATATAAGAGACTTGCTGCGGATGAATCTGGAGGCAGTGGGCTATGAGGTGGATACGGCGGCGGACGGAAATGAGGCGGCAGAGAAGATTGGCCGACAGGGGATGGAGATTGACCTGGCTCTGACAGATGTGATGATTCCGGGGCCTGACGGATTTGAGCTGTTTCCCCTCATGGAGAAGAGGGGGATTCCCTGTATTTTTCTCACAGCCAAATCGGACGTGATGAGCAAAGTACGGGGGCTGAAGGCGGGGGCGGAGGACTACATCGTGAAGCCGTTTGAGCTGATGGAGCTCTATGCCAGGATTGAGAATGTGCTGAAGCGGTGCGGGAAGCTGAAAAACCGGATTGAGGCGGACGGGTGCATCATAGATCTGACCGGACACAAGGTCTGGGAGGAGGGCAGGGAGGTGGTTCTAAAGCCCATGGAATATGACCTTCTAGTGTTTCTGTGCCGCAACCGCAATGTGGCATTTACCAGGGACATGCTTCTGGCGCGGGTGTGGGGGGACGCCTATGCCGGGGAGACAAGGACTGTGGATGTCCATGTGGCAAGCCTGCGGAAGAAATTGCATGCGGCATCCCACATAAGAACCATCCCCAGGCTGGGGTATCGGTGGGAATGAGAAGGGGAGGGAAGAAGGATGAGACTGAAACAGAAATTAATTGTGATTGTGTTGACGGTGTGCACCGGTTCATTTGCGGTGTGCGCCGCTTTTTTTGCCATGAAGATGAATGTGTTTACGGTCAGGATGGCCACGGAGAACAATGTAAGGCAGCTGGAGGCGAAAGACTATGTGTTTTCCCAGATGGTTACAGATACCCGGTTCGACGCTATGGGTGATATCGCCCTGGAGGCTTATTTGAAATACCAGTTTCGCAGGTGTTTCGGAGAGGGGTATGCGCTGTTAAAGAATCAGGACTGCCTGGTGAATCTGACAGAGTTTGAGATCCTGAACCCGTCTCTGTACCGGGGGGATTACATGGTTCAGCACTTGAAGGAAGGACAGACGGCACTTATGATGGAACGGACGATTTCCGCATTCCCTGACTATCGGGTGCTTTTGGTGCAGGATATAACAGCCTATGAGCGGGAGACGGCAGGACAGATGAAGGAATATCTTCTGGTGTGCTGCGGGATTCTGGCGGCAGCGGCGGCGGTTCTGTACGGAATTCTGGGGAAGGTGCTGAGGCCGCTGGGGGTTCTGACGGATGCGGCCCAAAAGCTTGGGGAGGGTGACTTGAAAGTTCGGGTTTTGGTGAAGGGAAAGGATGAGATGGGAGTCCTGGCGCAGGCTTTTAACCAGATGGCAGACCGGGTGGAGGGCCAGGTGGAGGATCTGAGGCTGCTTCTGGGCGCATTGACCCATGAGATCAAGACCCCTATGACCACCATCATCGGCTACGGGGAAAGCCTGCTCTGTCTGAAACTGACAAAAGAACAGCAGGAAAATGCGCTGATGGGCATCTGCCGCGGCGGACGAAGGCTGGAGAGGCTGTGTGGGAAGCTGCTGGCCATGGTGGGAATATATGCCATGACCCCGGAAGGAAGGGGAAGACATAGGATGGAGGGCCGGAGCCCGGGTGACGGCGGGAGAGCCCAGAGCGGCAACAGGACAGGAAGGACAAAAGGCCCGGTACAGGAAAGTGATATAGAAGAGGAAACTTGCGGACATATAAACCGGACAGGGGAGATCTGCATGGAGCCAGCGGCCGTAGAAGAGATGTTTTGGGAAGCGGTGGAAGAACTTTCTCCCCTTATAAGGGAAAAAGATATAAGGATTATCTTGGAGATAGAGGGGGAACCAGTGATAAATGCAGACAGGGAGCTGTTTGTGTCCCTTCTGTACAACCTGATTCACAACAGCGTTAAGGCGTCGCAGCCGGGGGGAAGGATATGGTTGGAGGCAGACGGCGAAAAGCTGGCAGTAAGAGATGAGGGGGCAGGCATCAGAGCGGAGGATCTGCCCCATGTGTGGGAGGCGTTTTTCATGTCGGACAAATCCAGGTCGAGAAGCGAGGGCGGTTCGGGCCTGGGGCTGGCGCTGGCAGACAGGATCGTGAAGCTGCACCATATGAGGGCGGATATTGAGAGCCAGGAAGGGAGAGGAACCAAGGTTCAGGTGCTTTACGGGAAAATATGAGAGTTTATGTAAAGGTTCAGGACTGCCAAACACTCCGAAGAGCCCTAAAACCGGCCTTTCTTCACGGAATTAATTCACTTTGACAGGAGATGCGGGCAGAAGGGAAAAAGCAGAAATCTGAACCGTTAAGAATTTACAAATCATTTACAACACGATGAAGATTTCCAAAGACAGATTCCCTTATACTGGGTATGTGGAGATACAGGATGCAGAAGAGGGATGCAGGATCTCCTGAAAACAGGGAATAAAAGCCGTGGCAGACAGCCGTCATGGGCGGAAAGCCCGGTGCTTTGGAAAGGAGCGGTAAGAGATGGAGAGAAGACAAAGACAGGCAAAGATTGGTCTTGCGTTGATGATGATTTCGGCGTGGGCCGCCGTGGCGGGGGGATGCAGCTATTCCCGGGAACCGGCGGTGCTGGGAAAACCGGAGGGACCGGCAGGTGAGAGGGAAGGCGGTTCGGCAGCAGTGGGCGGCTGGGGGCAGGAGGATGTGACGGCAAACGGGGAATCTTTCCTGGAGATGCTGGACATTCCAAAGCGGTACACCGCAAAGATTGAAGAGCAGGGGCTGGTTCTGACGGCTGATGCGGCGGTGGAGACCCTGGATGTCAGCGGGCTGGGATGTCACGACATGATCAACGAAAGCTTTACGGAGGAGGATTTTGAGCGCATTGGCAGTTCACTGGCGGACAGGCTGGGCATAGACTGGCAGAAACGGGAGGAGCTGCCGGTGCCGGAGTCGGAATCCCCAGAGCCGGAGGCCGGGGCGGTGCAGGCGATTGATGCGCCGGAGAAAAGGCGGCTTCAGATTTACAGAATTGAGGCTGGTGAAACGTGCTGGCAGGTGGACTATATGTCTTTTAACCAGGCGGTTAGGGGAGAGGACGGTGAGATCGATCCTTCCTTCATCTGGTGGGTCAACCTGGACGACAGGCGGTGGAAGGGCAGCCCTACAGGCAGCGGCACCTGCGGGAAATCCGATCCGGCCATGGCAGATCGTCTTTCGACGGCGGAGAAGTTTGAGGAGGATGCCGAAACACTTCTGAGGGAGTGGGGGATGGAGGATTATAAGGCGTTAACCGCCTGGTGGATGAAGAAGGAGTATTCTGACGGGTCGGAGGAGTACCGATATCAGATCCGCTGTACGCCTGTATTTCAGGGAATCCCCCTTGGATGGACCAGGGGGATCTTGGGGGAAGAGCCGGAAAAAGCGTCCCTGCCCTATGCCAGGTTTGACTATCAGGAGGACGGCACTCTGGACGTGGTATGCCTGGTGGGAAAGGGCAGTATCAGACCAAAGAAGGACGGTGAGATGTTTCTCCTGCCTTTTAAGGCGGCGGGGGAGTTGTTTGAGCAGTATGCCAGGGATTATGTGAAACAGATGGCAGACAGGCAAATGGCGGAGGAGATGTACGGCAGACAGACGGATATGGCAGATGGACAGGAGGTGCCGAATGCAGCTTCCCTGGGAGCGGAGGAAACCGCAAGTCACACCCCAAGGGCATACCTTAATGCAGACTCCTTTGGAGCAGAGACGCCTGGCGTCACAAGGCATATCCATGTGACCAGGGTGGCTCTGGAGTATGCGGGAGCAAAGGGCAGGGATTTCGGAGCCGGCAGAAAGGAGGAGCCGGAGATTGACAGCCTTGTGCCAGTGTGGACGTTTTACGGATATGTGGAGGAAAATGGCAGGCAGGAAGGGGGAACCCTGTCCCCGGACTGGACGTTTTTCGGGAGGACGGCCACGGGAAATCCCTACAGGGAAATGCCGCTTTTGTCCGTGCGGGCCGACGATGGGCAGACGTTTATGGGAGAGTAGAAAGGGAGATCTGCGAAAAAGCGTTTTATTTGATGATGCTATTATATACTAACAAAAGTACAGCTTCGGCAGTCAGGATATGCAAAATTACAAAAGTATATCCTAATATTTTGCATACTTCCGTAAGTGGGAAGAAAGTTGAGGAGTTTGAACCAAAGCTTATTCCGAAATACCAACGGGATGTCTCCGGTATTGAAGAGCAAGTCATCTCCCTGTATACCCGGGGAATGAGTACCAGGGATATCCATGACCAGGTAAAGGATATCTATGGGATCAAGTTATCGGCAGAGATGGTCAGCAAGATCACGGATAAGATTCTCCCTCAGGTTAAAGAGTGGCATAGCGAAGCATACAGAGTAGTCCTGTCCCCTGGCTCCCATCTATCCATTTGTATTCATGAATTGCATTCATTGTAAGAAGGCGGAATCACGTCATTTGATGAATATTCAAATTGGAACGGGGAGTTTGCCTTTGGCCCTGAGGAGGTTCTTGGCGATAAGAGGGAATTAGAAAGGCAAAAAAAGAAGCAGCATTTACAGAAGAGGATTGTGAGGCTGTAAAAGGCAACATAGAACAAAATGCAGTGGAACTTGCCAGGAAGCATCCCGAGACAACATTTTATTACTTTTTTTCTCCATACAGCATTGCGTATTGGGGGAAATTATATGAAGATGGTACAATAAACCGTCAAATTGATGCGGAAAAGACGGCCATTGAGCAGATGTTAAAATGTGAAAATATTAAATTGTATTCCTTTCATGATCATTGGGATATTACGACTGATTTAGATAATTATAGAGATGAAGCCCATTATGGAGAGTGGATCAATACAGAGATACTGCAGATGATAGATAAAGGCATTGGTCTTTTGACAGAGGACAACTATGAGGAATATATTGACAGAGAACGTAATTACTATTTAAATTACTTTTATGAGTTTTATAATATAGTGGAGGAGTAAAATGTTGATACCTATGCGTCTGGCCGAACCGGCGGGACAGGTTAATATTAAATAGTGTCATAAAGGCCCATGGTGCAGTAAATTGCAGACAATGGGCCTTTTTTATTCCTAAAAAAGGGAGCCCTCCAAAATAGCCGTTTACTACAAAATCCATACCGTCTGTCAGAACTTACAAAGTTTTTAAAAAACACGCCGATATAAAAAAGGAGGTGAGTAAATGGAGATAGCCATATGTGACGATGAAAAAGCAATGTGCGATCACCTGGAAAAACTGGTAAAACGGCAGGCGCCGGACTGCCATACAGAACTTTTTTTTTCGGGAGAAGAGTTATTAAGGGAGAAGAAGACTTTCGACATTATATTCCTTGATATACAGCTGGAAGGCATGAACGGGATTGACGCGGCAAGAATGTTACGGAGAAGGAATCAAGAGGCTGTGCTGATCTTTATTACCGGATTGAAAGAGTATGTATTTGAGGCTTTCGATGTATCGGCGTTTCATTATCTTTTGAAGCCTGTGAGAGAAGAGAAATTTGAAGAGGTTTTTGCCAGGGCAGCCACGGAAGTTGAACGGAAAAGGGAAAGAGAGGAAGAAACGCTGTTTATCAAGTCAAAGGGCAGGACTGTTATTTTGAATCGAAAGGACATCCTGTATGTTGAAAGCCAAAACCGGAAGGTGAATTTTCATACGGCTAAGGAAACTTTAGAACTGTATTTTGACATGGAGAAGCTGGAAAAGCGTTTAGGCAAAAATTTCTACCGGTGTCACAGAGGATATATTGTAAACATGGAATATGTTGCAGAATATGGAAAAGACAGTATTTCTTTGACAAATGGGGAAACCGTTTATCTTTCCAGAAGGAAATATAAAGAGTTTGTAAAAGCCTATATGGACTATCTGAGAAACGGAGGGGCGCTTCTTGAACCATTTTAATCTGATGATGATTTTGCAGACTCTGATAGACTTTTTTGAAGGGTACTTTTTACAGCAGCTTTACAGTGATTTTTTTGAGGAGAGATTTCAGAGAAAGGAATGGAATAACCTGGGCGCAATTATAATATACGTAGCGTTCCAATATATAAAGAAATTGATTCTGCCGGCAGACTACAGAATGTCCCATATAGCGGAAAACCTGCTCTTGACCTGCTTCTTTTTGCTTTTCCTTGGGGTATGCTTTTACAAAAAAACTGGTGCAGTCAGTATCTTTCTCGTTGTCAGCTTTATGGCGGTACAGGAGTCCAGCCGTATCCTTACGCTTATATTCCCCTATATGGCGGATCTGCTCACAGACATCATGCGGCAGCACGCAGAAAGAAACAGTTTCTTTCTCACGGTTATGATTGCAGACGGAATATGGATTTTGGCTTACTCAATACGTATTCTGATCATGGGCTTTTCGCTGAAACGTATTAGGGAGAACTTTCATGAGAGACACTTTTGCATCCATTCCGCAGAACTGCAGTTTTTACTCATACCAGGGCTGTCGAGCCTGTGCGTCAGTATCCTGTTAGATCTTATTATGTTTCGAACTGATGAAGGCGGCAGGGAGGAATTTTTATTTGACGCATATCCTGCTTTAAGGCTGTTTATGCCAGTCATGCTGCTGCTGTCGCTCATGTCCATCCTGTACGGGGCAAAATTATTCCAGGATATGGTTCTTCTAAACAGGGAGAGAAACAGCAGGGCAGTTTTGGAAAGACAGATAAAAAGCATGCAGGAATACATGGAGGAAACCAGGAGGGTGCAATCAGGAATCCGCAGCATGAAACATGACATGAAGAATACTTTAGCAGTGATTATGCAGCTTGCGCCTGAGGGGGAGGGAAAGGAAGAGCTTTTCCGCTATTTGTCAGGATTCCATGAGTCTATGGCCGCTCTGGAGTACCGGTTTCACACGGGAAATACTGTGGCGGACGCTTTGCTGAACAGAAAATACCATGAAGCAATGGCTGCGATGCCAGACTTAAAAATAGATGCAGACAGGCTGCTGTTTCCAAAGACATTTGCAGTTGAAGGCTATGATACAGGGATTATAGTAGGAAATGCCTTAGACAATGCTGCAGATGCCTGCAGGAAACTTAAGATCCAACAGCCAAAAGCAGAGATTTATATAAAGCTTTCTTCATTTGAGAGACGAAACATGTTTTTTATTGAAGTGGAAAATAGCTTTAGTGGAAATCTGCTTGTGGAAAGCTGGTCTGAATTTCCGGTTTCCGATAAAGAACAGGGGGAAATTCATGGCATGGGGCTGGCCAATATAAAATATGCAGCTGAGAAATATGACGGCGCAGTGAAATGGGAGGTGCGGGGCACGGCCTTTATTTTATCTGTTATGTTAAAGAATGAAAAGAAAGGAAGGTAGAAAGCCATGAGAATCAGCGGATATGAAAACATAAGCGTTTCTTTTTTCAAAAGTCAGCCTCTGCAGAACATAGGGAAGACAAAAGCAGCAAACCAGGGAGCCGGCAGCGTGCCGGAAGACAGAGACGTGGTGACCATTTCCTTTTTAGGGAAAATGAACAACAGCCGGTTAAAAGACCTGATGGATCAGAAACAATCTCTTCTGGAGCGGAAAAACGAACTGCTTAATTCTGTCAGTGAGAGGGGAGGAGATGTAAAGTCTATTGAGAATATATTGGATTCTTATGAAGAACACTTAAAAGAACTGGAACAGCAAATTTCACAGGAATTAACCAGGCAAAACCGGGAACAAGAGGAAAAGCCGCAGCCATCAAAAAAGGGGAAGCCGAAGACAAAGCAGGAGCTGGAGCAGGAACGGATTGCCGGTCTTGTAGACTTGTCCGCAGGGATGGCCCAGGCCAGAACAATACAGGCGTCCCGGACCCAGGCGGAAGGAGAAGCAAGGGTGCTGGAAAGTGAAATAAAGATGGACAAGGGAAGAGGCGGAGATTCAGAAATAACAGCCAGGAAAGGGGAAAAGCTGGCGCAGCTGCAGCAGAAGGCTGCTGAACTGGCATCAAAAGCAGGAGAGGCATCAGGAGAAATCATAAGTAAAATCAATGAGGGGTATGAACAGGTGCGGCAGGAGAGAGAGAAACCGCAAGAGGGACAGGACAGCCAGCCGGATTCGATTTATGGGTCAAAGGAACCTGATGTGGAAAGGGGCAGTAAAATAGTTTAATTAGGAATTGTGCGCAGAGCCAGCCGGTTCATATGGCTGGACACTGAAAAAGGGAGACAGTTTGCAATGCCTCCCTATGCTATTATTATACGGTAAAAAGCGGCAAAGATCAAGACTTGCATATTTTTCTGTTCAGGGTTATACTGCATAAACGTTGCTGTTTGGGGGACAATCTTCTTGCCTGGCTTCGCCCAACAAGAAGATCGGGCGATTATCCGTTTTCCCGTCCCGCGAACTGTAATGCATATTCCAAAATAAGGAGGCATATGTATGGACGGACAAAATTGGCTGGCATTTATGGACAGGCAGATGTGGATTCAGCAGGTACAGACAGCAAATCAGCGTGCAGAAAAGTTCGGGCTGACATTATCAGAAGATGATATGGAACTTTTGCTTGCAGAAAAGCGCAATGTGCTGAAAGCAGAGAGGAGGGTTGAATTTGGAGAGAGCATTTTGCCTAAGATCATGGACGAATTTTGTGACTCCTCCTTTTTGTCGCAGGATAATTATGCGGAAACATTAATACGTCTCCAGGAAATATTTTACCGCTATAAAAATGAAATGCAGGACGAGATTACAGATGACGAACTGATTCATTTTATGAAGGAGACGTTTGAAACCATATGCTATGGAGATTTCGATTATCTTGAGGGAACCTGCTTAGATATTTTTGCGCAGGCAGTCCGAGCCGGCTACAGAGGATACGAAGAGACACAGGGATACAGAGAGTTTGAAAAGTTTGACATTGTGCAGAGATGGGATAGGGAACTGTATTTAGAAACATTAAGAGAGCTGTGCTGGAGGTAGGTTATGAATTATAAAATGGAAGAACTGTTTCCCGTTGTCTCTGAGCTGGCAGTGAAATATTGCGGCGGCGAGAGCACGTCTATGACCTATGAAAAGGCGCAGACGCTTATGGAAGCCGTCCTGTATTGTTTACATGAGTATGATGCCTTCTGCGAAAATGGTCTTATGGATAAAAACATTTCTGTAAAAGAGCAATATAAGATTGGAGCAGAGCTTGTATTAAAAAAGGTGGGGGAAATCAGAGAGATTTTCAACAAGATTTCTTTTCAGTTTGAAGATTTTGGAGTTGAATGCCTGCATGATACTGTGCAAAAAGGGATTCCTGAGTTTTTAAAATGGTATGATATCCGATTTTGCCCCCAGGATACAATTTTGACTTTGGATTATCCGCTGCTGTCAGACATAAGTTCCCTGACAGGTGCAGACGCGGTTTATGAATATATAAAAGCTGTTCAGATTGAGCAGCAGTTTTTAAGTTTGTTTGACAAGAATTATGTTGTATCGGTTTTACAGAGACACAGCCTTAAGTACCAGGATATGATAGAAAACGTATGCGGCATGGTACTGACAAATGCAATAGGGCGCACTGCAGTCAGAAAACCCTTTGATGACACAAACCTTTTACATAAAGATTATGTTCAGATGTCACAAGTATTCAGCGGCAAATCAATTGCCGATCTTGAGCATATTGTAAAGGTCTTTATAGAACAGATAACAAGCCGGTTTTACGAAAATAGCAGGGAGATGCTGGCATACCTGCAGTGTGAAGCCGGAAATGCGGCAGTAAGAATCCATACGGCAAATCAATACGGGCAGTTAAGCAGGGTGTTCGTGTAAACGTTTATTCGAAAAATATGAACACTTTGGCGCTGACGGTAAATTCTTACACAACTGGATATTAAAATTAAATATGGAGGATGACATGGAATACAGAACGGCAACAAAAGCGGATGTGGATGAGCTTATAAGCATTCGCCTGGAAATGCTTCGGAACGTAAATGAACTGTCAGATGATTTCTGCTTTTCGGATGAGTTTATTGCAAACAGCAGACGCTATTTTCTTGAAGGGAACCAGACAACCAGCATTGCCTTGGAATGCGGCAATATTGTGGCTTGTGCAAGCATATCATATATTGAGGTGATGCCTACGTTCTCACACCCTTCCGGAAACAGGGCGCATCTTATGAATGTCTATACAAATGTCCGTTATCGCAGGCAGGGCATTGCGCGTAAGCTTGTACAGACATTAATAAATGAGGCGAAGCAAAAGGGCGTTACAGAAATCAGCTTAGATGCTGCTGATTCAGGCAGGCCGCTTTACGAGACTCTTGGATTTCGCGCATCGGATGAGTGTATGGTAATGAATTTGACAGAATAAAACAGCGGAAAACGCCGCCCTGCCGTCCGCCCCTACTGGGGCTGACGGCAGAAATCAAGAAACATGGTCAGGGTGCTGGAAAGGCGGTTAGAAAAATAGGCGAACCCCACGGTTCTTTTATGAATCGGAGTCCCCAGTTTTACCTGAACCAGCCGTCCGGCCTCCAGATCATCTTTTACAAATTCTTTGATCACGCTTCCGATCCCCAGTCCGATGCGGGCGAATTCAATCAGCAGATCCATGGTAGTAACTTCCAGCAGGTTATTGGGCGTTATATGGTTGACAGACAGGTATTCATCAATATAGCGCCTTGTCATGTTGGCCCGATCCAGCAGCATAATATTGCCTGCCTGAAAGACATCCGCATACGCTCCCTCCCTAAGCCTTAAATTTTCCAGATAGGAAGGGGACGCCACGAAAATATCCTCAATCTCCATAATGGGAAGGAATACCAGGTTTTTCTGCGGGCGGGGCTGGGCCACCAGCCCAAGATCGATTTTCTGCTGTTCCAGCATGGAAAGGGTGTGGGTCGTGGACTGGCTTTCAATGGTAATCTTTACGTGGGGATACTGCTCTATAAATTTTTTTAAGTAGGACACCATAATATACCGGCACAAGGTGTTGCTTACTCCCATGCGGATATGGCCCATGTGGAACTGTTTGGCGCGCTTTAACTCCGATTCTCCGTTTTGCAGTTCCTCAAAAGCCCGGCAGGTGTGTTCAAAAAGGATACGGCCTTCATCCGTCAGCTGCACCCCTCTGGAGTTGCGGGTAAAAAGCACGGTATCCAGGCTGTCCTCCAGCTTGCTGATGGCTTTGCTGATAGCCGGCTGGCTGATGTACAGATCCTTGGCAGCCTTGGAAATGTTGCCGGTTTTGGCAACCTCGTAAAATATTTTGTATTGAGATAGATTCTGTTCCATGGGGAGCCTCCTTGCGGGGAAGGGAAGGTTAGAAATTGCGTCAAATGCTGTTAGGGATCATGTTGTTGGGCCTGGGGAGTCGTGAGCCTGTGGGCAAGGATCTCCTGTCCGGGTTCAGGTTTGC
>CAMUJH010000066.1 GCA_947089145.1 uncultured Hungatella sp.
CGCTGCATGTTCGATCCCATAAGGGCACGGTTGGCATCGTCGTTCTCCAGGAACGGAATCATGGAGGTAGCCACGGAGAATACCATCTTTGGGGATACATCCATCAGGTCAATATTCTTCTTCTGGAACTCGGAAGTCTCTTCACGGTAACGGCCAGAAACATTATTGCGGACAAAGTGCCCGTTTTCATCCAGCGGAGTGTTCGCCTGAGCTACCACGAAGTTGTCTTCCTCGTCCGCAGTCAGATACACTACCTCGTCCGTTACTCTGGGGTTGGCTGGATCTGACTTATCAACAATACGATACGGCGCTTCCACAAAGCCGTACTCATTCACTCTGGCATAAGTGGCCAGAGAATTAATCAGGCCGATGTTTGGGCCTTCAGGAGTCTCAATAGGGCACATACGGCCATAGTGGGTGTAGTGAACGTCACGGACCTCAAATCCGGCACGCTCTCTGGACAGACCGCCGGGGCCCAGGGCAGACAGACGCCTTTTATGGGTCAGCTCTGCCAGCGGGTTATTCTGATCCATAAACTGGGACAGCTGGGAACTTCCGAAGAACTCCTTCACGGCCGCTGTCACCGGCTTTATATTGATCAAAGACTGAGGCGTAATCCCATCCATATCCTGAGTCGTCATACGCTCCCTCACCACCCGCTCCATACGGGAAAGGCCGATGCGGTACTGATTCTGAAGCAGCTCGCCTACGGCGCGGATTCTTCGGTTGCCCAGATGATCAATGTCATCTGCCGTACCGATCTGCTCCTCCAGATGCATATTATAGTTAATGGATGCAAGAATATCCTCTTTTGTAATATGTTTGGGCACCAGCTCGCTTACGCTTCTGCGGACAGCGGCTTTCAGCTCCGCCTCATCGCCGCCAAATTCTGCCAGGATATTCTGCAGCACAGGATAATATACTAACTCTGTAACTTCCGCCTCTGCCGGATCAAAGTTCACATAGCGGGACAGATCCACCATCATATTGGAAAGGATCTTCTCGTTCCGCTCAACTCCCTGAATCCACACAAAGGGAATCCCGGCATTCTGAATATCCTCTGCCAGGTTTTTGTCCACGGCGGTTCCCGCCTCTGCCAGAATCTCACCCGTGGTCTGATCCACCACGTCTTCTGCCAGAGTGTGGCCGGCAAGGCGGTTTTTAAATGCCAGTTTTTTATTAAATTTATAACGCCCTACTTTGGCAAGATCATATCTTCTGGGGTCAAAGAACATGCTGTCAAGCAGGCTCTTGGCGCTGTCCACAGATAATGGCTCGCCGGGGCGGATCTTCTTATATAATTCCAGAAGGCCGTCCTCATAATTGTCGGACACGTCCTTGGTAAAGCTGGCCAGAAGTTTTGGCTCCTCGCCGAACATGTCGATAATCTCCGCATTCGTCCCGTATCCAAGTGCGCGGATGAGAACGGTCACCGGCACTTTTCTCGTTCTGTCAACACGGACATAAAAGATGTCATTGGAGTCCGTCTCGTATTCCAGCCATGCACCTCGGTTGGGGATCACCGTGCAGGTATACAACTCCTTGCCAATCTTATCATGTCCAATGCCGTAATAAATACCTGGGGAACGTACTAACTGGCTGACAATGACGCGCTCCGCTCCATTAATAACGAAGGAGCCGGTATCTGTCATAAGCGGAAGGTCGCCCATAAAGATTTCGTGTTCATTGATCTCATCCTTGTCTTTGTTGCAAAGCCTTACCCTCACCTTCAAAGGTGCTGCATAGGTAGCGTCACGCTCTTTGCATTCTTCAATGGTATACTTGATATCATTTTTACATAGTGTAAAATCAACGAACTCCAAACTCAAGTGGCCTGCGAAATCCGAGATTGGAGAGATGTCCCGAAAGACTTCTTTCAACCCCTCATCGAGGAACCACTGATAGGAGTCTTTTTGAATCTCTATCAGATTTGGCATCTCAAGAACTTCCTTCTGCCTTGAGAAGCTCATTCTAAAGCTTTTCCCTGCTGTTACAGGACGCATTCTGCTTTTCTCCATTAGACGTCTCACCCCTGTTTTCTTTCATTCTGATTTTGGGCATACTGGTACCATTAATGCACAAGCGACCCAATAGTGCAATTTCCATCTTATCATAGCGAATTAGGCGTGTCAAGCTTTTTTTCCTGGATTTTTGCCGCTTCCTGTTGCCTTTTTCCTCAATCAATGATATACTATACAGTATCTATTCCCAAAAAGACTTATATCGGAGGTATTTCCAGGTGAACACAATTCTAAATGTACTGCTGGTCGTTCTTATTATAGTGGCCGTAGCTTTGGTTATTCTGTATTTTATGGGACGGAAGCTGGAGAAACGCCAGGTAGAACAGCAGGATATGCTGGAGGCTGCCGCACAGACTGTCTCCATGCTGGTTATTGACAAGAAAAAGATGAAGATTAAAGATGCCAATCTTCCCAAGATCGTTTATGAACAGACTCCCAAGTACCTGCGCTGGGCCAAGGTTCCCATCGTTAAAGCGAAGGTAGGTCCCAGGGTCATGACCCTTCTCGCTGACGAAAAGGTATTTGCCGTCCTTCCCCTGAAAACAGAGGTCAAAGCGGTTGTAAGCGGCATCTACATAACGCAGCTGAAAAGCGTCCGCGGCGGCGCAGTACCCGCTCCCCCCAAGAAGAAAGGATTTTTTTCCAGGTTTAAAAAGGACAAGAATAATAAGAAATAACCATTATCCCAGCCAGATACGAGGCTGGGATTTTTATGTGCCCCTGCAGTTCAGTCTGACTATGTTCCCGCAGCCGGCGTCCCAGTGCTTTTGTCTTCCAAGTCTTCCAAAAAAGCAACCATGACCTTTATGCGGTTATCTGATATATGGGTATCTCCATGATATAGGGAATACTCCGTCTCTGCCTCCAGAAACCGCCCTTCCTCCCGCAGCCGAAACTCACGGGTCATGATCTCCAGCGGCAGTTTGCCTGCTGAGGTTTGGTATAGCGTGCAGCATCTTCTTCCCTTTTCAAAGTCCATGGCATTCCCGCCGTCTGCCTCTGTCACCGTCATGGAAGTCTTTGTGATCTTAATGCGTTTTGCTATGCCTTCCTCGTGTCGCCATATGATGTAATGCTTTCCTTTTCTTATATAGTGTTCGCCCAGTCCGGCTTCATCGACAGGCTCCTGCTCCCCATCCATGCTCCGGACGCCTTTTATGGCAATCCTTACCTTATTACCCATGACTCCCTCTCTTTTGTGTCATTTCCCTTGTTAATACTCCTCCACATGGATCTTTTTTGTCTCTCTTACTTCGTTTGGCAGAATGGATGTGGCAAATGCCGTAAACTTTTCCGCCAGGTCGCTGACGTAAAACTGGTATTTTTCCTCTCTGCAGTCTGCCTCTTTTTCACAGGTCAGATTTTTTTCTTTTAAAAGTTCCTTCAGTTCGATTGCCGTCTCATAAGCCGGATTTACCAAAGTCACTTCCCCTCCCATAATACGCCCCAGCGTGGAGCGAATCAGAGGATAATGAGTACATCCCAGGACTAATGTGTCAATAAATCTCCCTTTCAGCACTGATAAGTACCTGGATGCAATTTCATCCGTAACGGTATCGTGGAGAAGTCCCTCTTCCACCAAAGGAACAAACAGGGGGCATGCTTTTACTGAAACCTCTATATCCGAACGCATCTGTTTCATCACGTCCGCATAGATACCGCTGCTGATGGTACCCTCCGTTCCGATTACGCCGATCTTCCCATTGCGGGTACTGCAGACCGCCGTCCTGGCCCCTGCACGGATTACCCCTATGATGGGAATATCCAGTTCTTTTTCCACAGTCTCCAGTGCATATGCGCTGGCAGTGTTGCAGGCTATCACAATGGCCTTAACCTCTTTTGTCACAAGAAACCTGATAATCTGTCTGGAATAACGGAGCACCGTATCCTGAGATTTGCTTCCGTAAGGCAGTCTTGCCGTATCCCCGAAATAAATAATCCTCTCCTCTGGCATCTGGCGCATAATTTCTCTCGCTACAGTCAATCCGCCGACTCCAGAGTCAAAAACTCCGATAGGGGCATTTCTGTCCATCATGGCTCCCTCCCTGCTGCTTTCCTGATTTTAATAAAGGTACGTTTAATTATAGCATATGTGGATACAATTACCAGTAGAAAACAAAAAGGAGTGTTGATAAATCATGAAATACCAGAAAACCCTGCTTATGTCTGCCTCTTGCTTTCTTCTTGCACTTCTGTGCGCCGTTTTATGGGGGTACCAAAAAGATGAAAGACTGGCACAGCGAATTGCCCCGAATATTCTGCGTTTTCATGTGCTGGCCAACTCCAACAGCGGCAAAGATCAGCAGATAAAAAACGAAGTTAAGTCATTGATCCTGGAGTCTCTGCACTCCTGTCCTGCATCCTCCAAGGAAGAACTTTCTACCTATATAAATGAACACAAAGAAGAGCTTGAAAATCAGGCCAATCTTTATCTGTCCCGATATGGCTGCGGCTATCATGCCGCCATCAATGTAACAAAGGCTTATTTCCCCACCAAGGCCTATGGTGATCTGGTGCTCCCCTGCGGAACCTATGACACGGTCCAGGTCAGGCTTGGCAGGGCCCGGGGAAGGAACTGGTGGTGTGTCCTTTACCCTAAGCTTTGTTTTATTGATGCCACCCACAGCGTCCTTCCTGAAGAATCCAGACAGGAGTTAAAATGTCTTTTGTCGGAGGAAGACTATCTGGCGCTGTTTGAAAGGCCGTCACAGATTCACATAAAGCTGAAATTGCTTCAGTATTTCAGCGGTACTCCATAACCGGATAATGCTATGATAAGCATTGGCAGTTATGGCTGCTTACAAAAGCGCTTTTCAAAAGACAAAGGAGGACATGAACATGAACTACAATTTAACCCAGCAGGAAATGAAGGCAGTCCGGCAGATCGAAGGCTTCCGCCTGTGGCTGGAAGAACGCAACCGGGCTGAAAACACTGTTATCGCTTACACGTCTGCAGTCAGGCAGTTCTTCTCCATGTATGAACAGCCGGACTCCGACACGCTGCAGCTGTACAAATGTTTTCTTTTAGAAAATTATAAACCCCAGACTGTCAATCAGCGCATACGGGCATTAAACTGTTACATGGAATATCAGAACTTATCCGTACCGCCTGTTTCCATGCTGCGGATGCAGCAAAAGGCTTATGTGGAAAATGTGATCAGCCAGGCTGACTATGAATATCTGAAACGATGTCTGGTGAGGGACGGCAATCTTCTTTACTATTTTCTCATCCGGTTTATGGCTGCCACCGGCGTCCGGGTCAGCGAACTGGTGCAGATCCGGACGGAAAATGTGGAAACGGGATGGTTAAACCTCTATTCCAAGGGAAATAAAAGCCGGCGTGTTTACATACCAAAATCTCTTCAAAGCGATACCCTTGGCTGGATAACCCGCGAAGAACACCCTCCCGGCCTTCTGTTTCTCAACCGCTTCGGACAGCCTGTGACTCCTGCTGCCATTCGGGGGCAGCTTCGCAAATTCTCCGCTCTTTACGGTTTAAACCCTGCAGTGCTGCATCCTCATTCGTTCCGCCACCGTTTTGCTAAAAATTTCATCGAGGCCTGCGGGGATATTTCGTTCCTGTCAGATCTTTTAGGGCATCAAAGCATAGAAACCACCCGCATTTACCTTCACCGAAGCCGTGCAGAGCAGCAAATCATTGTCAATCAGGTTGTTAACTGGTAAGGGGGGAAGATGTCTATGAAACTATCTGCGGATTTCGAGGAATTTCGGTCTTATCTCCAGGAACTTAAATTGTCCGCCAACACGATTGCTTCCTATATGGGAAGCGTACGCCTGTATGGAAGCCTGTATACCTCTGTCACCACTGCCTCGGCAAAGAAATACAGGGCATTTCTCATAAAAAATTATAAGCCGGCCACTGTCAACCAGCGCATATGCGGCTTTAATCACTTCCTGGATTATGCCGGAAAGCCTCAGTATAAGCTTCCGTCTGTCCGGCTGCAGAAACCCTCTTATCTTGACGCTGTTATTTCCAATAAAGATTACCTGTCACTGAAACGCAGGCTAAGAAAAAACGGTCCCGAATTATGGTTTTATGTAGTCTGGTTTCTGGGGGCAACAGGGGCAAGAGTCAGTGAACTTTTAAAATTTAAGGTAGAACATTTGTCTTCTGGCTATATGGATTTGTATACTAAAGGCGGAAAAGTGAGAAGAATTTACATTCCGGACACTTTATGCAGTGAGGCTTCTGCCTGGTGCCACCGCAGGGGAACTCCCAGCGGATATCTGTTCATCAACCGCCGAGGAGAGCCAATGACGGCACGGGGAGTCAATTATCAGCTGAAGCATTTTGCCAGACTGTACAAAATCAATCCTGATACTGTCTACCCCCATTCATTCCGCCATCGGTTTGCCATTAATTTTCTCCAGAGGTTTAATGATCTGGCTTTGCTTGCCGATCTGCTTGGACATGATAATGTGGAAACCACCCGCATCTACCTGACCCGTTCCACAAGCGAGCAGCAAAAAATGATCGACAAAATAGTAACCTGGTAGAGTAATGCCTGCAATCGTAAAACAGGCTGACGCCTTAAGAACATATTCTAAGTGCGTCAGCCTGTTTTATAAGTCTCAGCCTCCGTTAGACTGGCCCTCCAGTCCCTGTATGATCCAGCCATAATTTTCTATAGCCTGGGTTAAGCTTAAAGCTGCCGTCCTGGCGGCTGCCTTCTGCTGAAGATAGGCCATCTTCAGCTGGAGGTATTCCAGTCGGCCCAGCATGCCCATCTGATATTTCAGCTCATTTCCGTTCATGGTAATCTGCGCGCCCTGAAATGCAGTATTCGCAGCTTCATAAGCGGTTCTGCTTTCCAATACAGTCTGGTAAGCTAATTCCAGGTCAGCCTTTACCTTTGCCTCCGTATCATCCATCAGCCGGAATTTTGCCGCCTTGTTGGCATCTCCTTTTGCCGATATCCCCCGCTGTTCAATCAATGTATAGTTATTTCCAATGGCCTTTGCCAGATCATTTTCCGGGTTCATCGCTTCGATTCTGGCAAAATCCGGCTCCGGGATCTCTCCCAGCTGAATGTCTGCGTCATAATTCCAGCCGGTCATGATGCACATCTGCTGCCGAAGGCTTGTCATCTGGTCATCCAGTGCCTGCAGCTGCCCTCTGGCTGCCTGAAGGCTCTTCTCAGCTGCCTGTACATCCGTGTCAGTGGCCATCCCCAGGTTCCGCTGCGTGACAGCAGATTCATATGCGGCCTGTGACAGTGCCACTGCCGTGTCCAGTATCTCCCTGGAAGCCATGGCCTGATAGTATCCGTTCATCATCTGCTGAATGCCGGAAGTAGTCATCTTTTTCACCATGCTTAATTGGTGCCGGGTATTGTTATGTACGGAGGTAATCGCCTTGTCAAACTTCTCGGCCGCCCTGCGGTATTCTTTGGCAGCCTCCTGCATCACTTTATGCATAACCGGATCAAGATCTTTTATATCCTTTGCATCAGATGTCATCTCCTCGGCGGATTTCCTCAGTTCTCCGGCAGCCTCCTCAAAGGGTTTAGTATTGATTCCTATCTGTTCCACGATCTGCCGGTAGGTAGGATTGTAATATTCCACCAGATCCCCTATCTCGCCGTATTCCAGCACATTGTCCTGAAGCCGCTCCCACACTGTCTCATCCATCTGCTCCGGCTTCTCCACCGCTGCCTCGGAATAAAAAGGCATGCTAAAGGCCAATGCCCCTGTCAGCCCCAGGGCTGCCCATTTACAGGATCTCATTATCTCACTCCTTTTATAAGCCAGTCATAGTTCTCCATAGCCTGAAACAGCTCCAGATTCTTTACCTGCCTATCCATCTGAGCCGAAACCAGCGCCGTCTCAGCCTGAAGGTATTCCATGGCGCTGATAGTTCCCAGCTGGTGTTTGATATTGGCGGCATTCCAGTTCTTGGTTTCTACTTCCTCATTTAAAATCGCCTCTTCATAATTGCTCTTAGCCTGTATTACCTTTTGATATCCGTCACTGACTGCCGCAGCAATCTTCTGCTTATCCTCGTCTACGGTTTTCTTATATATATTTCGGTTTGCGTCTGTAAGAGAATTATTCATTTTCCGCTGATCCAGCTGCAGAGTATAGTCTGCTGCCAAAGCCTTCTGAGTATCCTCCTCCACATTCATCGCTGTAATTCTGTCCATATTTACGATGGGCATTGGCCGTATCTCTGGAGTATCACCCTGCTTCCACCCTAGCATAATGATCAGGTTCTGCCTTGTGTCCTCGATCTGGCTTTTCATGGCAATAATCTGGGCATCTGCGCTCTGCACGCTTTGTTGAGCGTTGAGGACATCTGCCTGTGTTGCCATTCCCTGGCTTTTCCGCCCCTGGACAGAGGTTACCGTAGCCTCCAGCAGAGCCCTGTTTTTTTCCAGGGCAGTCAGCTGATACTGCAGCTGATAGTAAGTGTTCATGGCAGTCTGAGCCTGCTTTGCAATTCCTTTCTCTATCTGCCTGTACCCAATCATAGAGGCAGTCCTGTCTCCTTCCAGCACGTTGTTCTCCGCTGCCTGCTCCGCCTGGTTGGCAGTTACAAGAAGCGACGGATCGGATGTGTACTCATATGCGGTTAACGCGTTGTCAGCCGCCTCCAGATAATCGGCAGCCACCTCCCGCCTGTCTCTGGCGTTCTCTCTGCTGTATGTCAGGGCATTGTTAAGGACTGTAGTATTATATTCATAAACCAAATCCTCTATTTCCTCATACTCCAGCACATTATCACGAAGCCTTGCCCATTCTTCCGCAGTCTTTCCAAACTCCGGAGTCCTGGCCACTGCGCTTACAGGAATGCCTACGCTTAAAGACGCCGCCACTCCTAAGGCAATGGGCACTTTCAACTTGTTTCGTCTCATAACTTTCCTCCTGCTAATCTTCTAAAACAGCCTGCTTCTTTTTTCTGCCGCTCATTACTGAATAATAAGCCGGCAGCATCAGCAGCGCCAAAACCGTGGAAGCCACCAGGCCTCCTACATCTACCAGGGCAAGGCCCTGCATCATCTCCCCTGCGTCCCCGAAAGCCATACACATGGGAATCATGGCTACAATGGTGGTCAAAGTGGTCATAAGGATAGGCCTTAGACGGGTAGCCCCCGCTTCCACAAGGGCCGTGGGCAGATCCATCTCGCTGCGGTACTGATTCACCGTATCCACATACAGAATTCCGTTGTTAACCACCGTACCAACCAGCATCAGAAATCCAAGCATGGACGGCATGCTGATGCTCACATCTGTAAGGAATAAAAGTCCAAAGGAACCTATGAGGGAAAACGGGATGGTTGTCATGACCATTACCGAAAACTTTACTGATTCAAACTGGGCCGCCATTACCACGAATACCAAAAACGCAGCTATCAGCACCGCTTCCAGCAAGGCCCCCAGCTCTTCAAACATGCTTTCATCCATGGCATTCTGGGCTATGGAGATATCTGCTTTCAGAGCAGGCGTCACCACCTCGCTCATAAGCTTTCTCTCTATTTCCTCCACCGCTTTGCGCTCCTCTGTATTCACCAGTTCCGTATAATCGCCGGTAACCGTTACCTGATACTGTTTGTCAGACCTGGTAATGCTTAGAGGGCTGTCCTGGAAAGACACCTCCCCGATGTCTGTCAATGCTACCGAGGCGCCTGTTGCGGTGGGAATGACGATTCCTTTTACCTGATCCAGTGTCTCGTACTCGTCCTTAGGATATTCTACCATAACACTGATTTCATTTCCATCTACATCTAAGGTGGTCGCCTCATCTCCGCTGAGCATTGTATTAATCAGGCCTGCTACCTGGACCGGAGACATTCCCTCCGCCGAGGCCTTAATGGGATCTATATTAATCTTAACGACAGGAGCCGCATTTTCCAGCGTGGAATGCACTCTGGTCACTTCCGGCCTGTCTGTAAGGCCTGCCACGATCTTATCGGAAGCTTCCTTTAAGCTGTCATACTGGGTGCTTTCCAAAATCACCTCAAAGCCGCTTCCTGCGGTCATGGCGGAGCTCATCATGCTGCTGGCTTCCAGAGTAATATCACAGTCCGCCACACTTGCCAGCTCCGGCCTCCACTGCCGGATAACTTCATCTGTCTCAAGGGGACAGTCATCTTTCAGGTATGCGGTCAAAGTCGCCGCCGAGCCGCCGCTCATACTCAGCCCTGTAGAACCATAGGACAGCATGTAGGAATCCACATAGCTCTCGTTCTCCTCAGATGTCACAAATTCTTCTACCTGCTGCAGGATTTTGTCAATCTCTTCAATTCTGAGTCCTGGCCTGGTTTCAACAGAAATGTTAATGGTACCCTCGTCAGCCGAAGGCATCAGTTCCATCCCCAGCTGTCCGGCCATGACAATGGACAGGACCAGAAGAACCACTGAAGCAAAAATTACGGTCTTTTTCTTTGGCAGCAGAACGCCCATAATATGTCTGTATCCATTCTGCATCCTTTCCACCATTCCTGAAAGCGGCGCGCGCTCTTTCTCTTTGGGCCGGTATATGGTATAGCACAGCGGCACAATGGTCATAGCCGAAATCAAAGATGCCAGCATACAGAACACAATGGTAAATCCCAAAGGCTTAAACATCTGCCCGGACATTCCCTGCTGAAAAGCCAAGGGAAGGAATACCACGCAGGTAGTCACGGTTCCTCCGATAACGGACTGCAGGACAATGCCGCTTCCTGTCAGAGCCGCCTCTGTGTATTCCCGGAACCCCACCCCCTTTGTAGAGCGGAAACAGCTCTCCAGCACAACAATGGAGTTATCCACCATCATGCCTACTCCCAGAACCAGGCTGCTGAGAGTGATTACATTCAGCGAAAATCCCATGGCACTCATGGAAATCAAAGCAGCCAGAATGGAAATGGGAATGGACGTGCCTACAATCAGAGATGCCTTCAAGTCCCCGAAAAACAGGAAAATAATCACCATGGAAACAACCACAGCCATAACCATAGTCTGAAGCACAGAGCTTAAGGAAGACTTAATCATGGTACTGTTGTCATCTACCACCACAATCTCCAGCTCCGGATCTGCTGCCTTCATCCGCTGTACAATGCGCATGACATCTTTGGAAACCTCTACGTCACTGCTGCTCTGCTGCTTCTTAATCTGTATGGAAATCGTATCCCTGCCGTTATAACGGCCGATGCCGCTGGCGTCTTCCAACGCCGGGTATATGTTGGCAACATCCTCCAGATAAATAATATTTCCGCTTCCCAGAGTGATGGGAATTGTTTTTAAGCTTTCCACAGTGCTGTAGTCCACGCCTGCTGACACAGACAGCGTCTGCTTTCCTACCTGGGTATCTCCTATGGGAAATGCAAAATCTGCGCTGCCAACGGCAGAAGCCACGGCGTTCATGCTTAACCGATACTGGGTCAGCTTCTCCGGAATCAGCTCAATCCTTATGTACTCTTTCTGCCCGCCGCTGATATCCACGCTGGCCACTGAAGACAGTTTCTCGAATTCCGGCACAATCGTATCATTTACGTAATTATATAAGTTGCCCTGCGTGTCATTGTTTACCGCCAGTGTGATGCTGGCCATATCATTGATATTCATCTCCATGATGGTCGGCGTCTGCACGTCATCAGGGAGTTCTGACTGAAGCGCATCCATCTTCTTCTTCAAATCATCATACGCGTCATCAATATCAATGCCGTACTCATATTCCAGCAGTACAATCGAATAATTCTCGCTGGAAACGCTGGTAACTCCCTTTAGCCCGCTTAATGTTCCCGTCTCATCCTCTATAGGCTGGCTCACCAGTTCGTCCACGTCATCGGGACTGGCTCCGGGATACAAAGTAAATATAACCAGCATAGGCATATCCATGGAAGGAATCAGCTCCAGCTTGGAAGAAAGCACTGACGTAAGGCCAAATACAATCAGGCACAGCACCACCATCACCGTGGTCACCGGTCGTCTAAGGACTGTTTTTGTCAAATTCATATGTCCGCCCTCCTCTATTCAGCCGCTGTTTCCTGAACGTTTTCCTGTGCTTCGCCGGCTGCCTCCAAAACCGCCGGCGCCCCTTCGTACAGCTCAGGGCTCCAGGTGGTAATCACGAAGTCATCTGCTGTCAGGCCGGAAATTATCTCCATTTTTTCCGAATCGCTGATTCCTGTCTCCACATCCGTCTTATGCACAGTGCCGTTGTCAAATGTATACACATATGGATTGCCGTTATCATAATAGACCGAATCCACCGGAATCGTCATAACGCCGTCCGCCTTATCAGATGTTACGTACAGCTTTACAGAGGAGCCGTTTGCCAAGGCGCTTCCGTCCCCAACGGAGGCTTTTACCTTAAAAAGCCCTGTAGCCGGATCTACCATGGTGCTGACCTCAGTAACGGTGCCCATGTACTCGCTGCCGCTTTTCTCAATCCGGATCATATCCCCCTCTTTTATGTTGTCAAGAATAGCCTCAGTAACCGCAAAGTTCACAATCTTCGTCCCCTCGCTGGAAATCACGCACAAGGGGTTGCTTTGGCTGGCCATATCATGCACTTCCATGCTGCTTGACTCTATCTTGCCGGAAATGGTAGCTGTTATGCTGCTGAACTCCATCTGGTAGTCATAAGCCAGTTTCGCCGAGTCGTACTGTATCTGGGCAGACTTTGCCCCGCTTTCCACCTGCTCATAAGCCTGGGCAGAAATATCGCCGCTGCCGTAAAGAACCCGCATTCTGTCCAGATTTGTCTTGGCATCCTTCAAGGAAATCTCTGCCGCTTCCAGCTGAAGTCTGGCACTGTCCACCTGTTTTGTGTCTATCTCACACAGAAGCTGCCCTTCTTCCACATAATCACCGGTTTTTACATAGACCGCCGTAATCTCCCCGGCAGCTTTAGGAATCACATACACTGAATCCGCCGGTTCTATGGTTCCCGTCATGCTTCGGAACAGCTCAATATCTCCTTTGGCTGGCTGACTTATCCGCACCATTGGCGGCGCAACCGCCTCCGGTGCGCTTTCGGGAGTCATGTAACTGCGCCCCACAAAAGCCCCCACTGCCACAACTACTACTGCCGCTGCTGCGATTATCGTCTTTTTGCTCATTTAATTATCCTCCACCTGGTCTTTTTCAGAATCTGTGTAAGCTCCATAACGGAATATTGACAGTGCATTTTTATATTCCCTTTTAATTATTGCTTCCTTATGAGGATTTTTATGATACTCCGCAATGCCTGCCATCATAGCAATGAAACAAAGCTTCATTAAAAGTATAACCCCTCCTATCGAGCTGTCACGCAGTTTCGAGCGGTCAATCTTTCCAAAAAACTCCTCTCCCACCGCCTTCTCTAAGTCTACATCCTCTGATATGCATTCCAGCAGTGCATCGTCAGGATACATTATCAGATTCTTATGCAGACTAAACAGGTCATTATTCTTACAAAATTGAAGCGCATAATCCAGCAGAGATTCCATCATCAAAAAAATGTCCCCATTAGACTTATCCAGGCCTTCCAGGCAAAATTCTTTCCACTTTTTTGTAGTATCCTCTAACAAAAACGACAGAAGATCCCGTTTATCTTCAAAATATGTATAGAAACTGCCTCTGGATATACCTGCGTCACGGATAATCTTGTTAATGGAAACCTTTTCATAAGGTACAGCTATAAATTCTTTCATGGAAGCTTTCCAAATCGAACTCTGTTTCTCTTCTGAAAGCCTGTAAAAACGTTCACTTGGCATTTTAAATCCCCCCTCCTGTCAAGCAGGAAAAAAGTGACAACCTGTCATTTATTATAATGACAACCTGTCACTCTGTCAATGGAGTTATTTTTTTTTAATATTTTTCTAACATTTCAGTTAGATTCTTCCTTTCGCTTAATATTTCCGTCAACGGTCATGTTTCCGGCCACTGTTCCTTAATATTCCTGGAAACCGTAATCTCCTGGTTGTCAATATGTTCCCTCATGGCCGCTTTTGCCTCTGCAACCCGCCTTCCTCTCACCGCCTTTACAATATTATCATGCTCAATCAGCAAAATCTGACGCTTGTCCGCATCCTTAATATATTCAAGGCGGTAACGGTACATCTGCTCCCGAAGGTTGTTTAGAATCTGCACCAGCCGGCTGTTTTTGGTTCCCTGATAAATGATCTCATGGTATTTTTCATCTGTTTCCGCCATAAGCATCACTTCTTTGCTGTCCACTGCTTCCCGAAAAGCCTTCTGCGCCTGTTCCAGCTCATCTATCTCTTCCTCTGTCATTCTCTGGCACGCCAGCTCAATAGCCAATTCCTCCAAAGATCGCCGAAGTTCCAGAACGTCCCGCAGGCTTTTCTCGGAAATCCTGGCCACCTCGGCGCCCTTTCTGGGAATCATCAGCACCAGCCCCTCCAGTTCCAATTTTCGGATGGCCTCCCGGATGGGCGTCCGGCTGACGCCCAGGCGCTCTGCCAGCTGTATCTCCATCAGCCGTTCCCCTGGTTCCAGCTCCCCCTTTAAAATCGCCTGCCTCAGCGTGTTGAATACCACGTCTCTCAGAGGAAGATATTCATTCATATTTACTCTTAATATATTTCCTTCCATTTTATATGCCCTTTATCCCTTTCGATTATAAAAATTGGTCAAATATACCTGTCTGGCAAGTTTAGCTCCCTCTCCGTACCGCATCTTCTCATAAGCTGACGCCGCTGCCCTGGGATTGGTAAACAGCCCGAACACGGTAGGGCCGCTGCCGCTCATAAGGGAACCCATGGCTCCCATATCCATCATCATTTCCTTTATCTGCGCTACGACAGGATAAGCAGGGATGGTTACGGTTTCCAATACATTTCCAAGGTGTGCAGCTATCTTATAGATGTCCCCCTGGCTGATAGCTGCTATCATGGCGTCAATATCCGGATGCTGCTCCGGTTTCAGTTCATTTGCATGAAGATTCTCATACACATACTTTGTGGACACGCTGATTCCCGGTTTAGCAACCAGCACCTGACACTGGGGCATAGGCTGCAAAGGCGTCAGGATCTCTCCGATTCCCTCGGACAGCGCTGTTCCCCTCATGACGCAATACGGAACATCTGCTCCGATCTTTACCCCTCTTTCCATCAGCTGTTCCTGAGACAGCCCCAGACCAAACATTTTATTTACTCCAAAAAGGACTGCTGCTGCGTCACTGCTGCCGCCTGCCATTCCGGCCGCCACCGGAATAAATTTCTTAAGCTTGATGGATATCCCCCTTTTTACCCCAAATTCATCCATCAAAAGCTTCGCCGCCTGATAAACCAGGTTATTCTCATTATTAGGAAGGTAATAAAGATTCGTTTCCACCTGTATCCCTGGATAGTCCTGGCATATCAGGTCAATCCGGTCATACAGGCCAACAGTCTGCATGATCATGCGCACCTCATGATAGCCGTCTTCCCTTCTGCGAAGTACATCCAGCCCCAAATTGATCTTTCCGTAGGCTTTCAGCCCCAGATGTTTTACCATATCTCCTTCTCCTTTTGTTTGATATTGGCATTTTATTGTTTTTTTGTGTTATTTTGTATACAGTATATTATATACTTTGTATACAAATAATACAAGACCTAAAATAAAAAATTTCCTATAAATATGATTAAATAATACAAGGGCCTTCCCCTATCAGGAATGCCCTTGATCATATTTTATCCTATTTTGGAAATTTAAAAAATTCTCTTTACATTTTACAGAAAAACAGGTTTATCTTCCATTTTCAGAATCTCCGCTACCTTGCCTTCTGTTTCAAATATAATAATTTCGTTCCTTCCGCTTTTTAATAGCGGGCCGGGAATATACAGATATCCCACAGCGCCCCGATCCCAATACCGTCCCAGGTTAAACCCATTGATAAAGGCTACGCCTTTTCCCAAATCCCGGCAGTCTAAAAATGTATCCGCCGGTTCCTCTACCTGAAATTCATAACGATAAAATGCCGGGGTATCGGCCTTCCACGGTGCAGAGAAGTCCACGCTTTCCACATGTTTCAAAGTGAGGGCATACTGCTCCCAGCCGCTTTCAAAATGAATGTCCACCATAACGCCTGTGCGGATTCCTTTGGACTGGGTGGGCTGCTGCAATTTGTATCCATAATTGACTCTTCCCATATTCTCTACCAAAAGCTCCAGTACATTGTCCTCCTCAAATTCCATCTCCACCGGCTGGCCCACTTCTTCCTGGTACTGGGTGGCCACATGCCTTCCGTTAAGGTAGAACTGGACTCTGTCTGACACTCCCACGGCTTTTACGGCCATTTTGCTGTGGAATCCTTTTACATGGGTACGGTACAGCATATATCCGTACCCGCTGCCTGCCTGCTCCATAGTCATAGGATAGCTGCTTTTTTGGCAGGGCGCCAGCTGCTCTGCCACAGCATCCAGGGACACCTTTCCCGTCATAACCGCCGGACCAAAAGCCCCCCTCAGGCGGTCTCTGGGTTCGAAGGTGGGAATCTGGGGATACAGTTCCCGAATCACCTGACGCAGCTTAAAAAATTTCTCCGTAGGCTGTCCCCATTCTGTCAGCGCAGCGTCATAGTCATACGAGGTAACCTGAGGCAAATCTATGGTACCTCTGGCGGAACACCCATTATAAAAGCCAAAATTGGTTCCCCCGATAAACATGTACAAATTAATACTGGCCCGCGGTAGCAGCTCTTTTACCGCATCTGCCAAGTCCTGTGCATCTCTGGTGATAATAGGCTCTCCCCACCGGTTAAACCAGCCATCCCAAAATTCCATGCACATCAGCGGTCTTTTTATGCCTTTATGCCTGTAGAATTGTTCCAGTACATCCAGATTTTCCCCGGATCTGGACCCAAAGTTAGCGGTGGCCAGCACGCCGTCTTCCACCAGGCTGCCTGCCTCCAGGGCCGCTTCCCAGGAGCCGTCAGAGGTAAACATAGGCACCTGGACTCCGTATTGCTCCATAATGGCTTTAATAGCCCGAAGATAATTTTTATCATTTCCAAAGGAGCCGTATTCATTTTCCAACTGCATCATGATCACAGGACCGCCCTGAGTTATCTGAAGACTGCCGATGCGGGCGAACAGCTCTTTATAGTAAGCATCTACCTTGCTCAGAAACAGCGGTGTGTCAGTTCTGACCTTCATATCTTCATACCGAAGCAGCCAAGGAGGAAGCCCGCCGAATTCCCACTCCCCACAGATAAACGGCGTCGGGCGCAAAATCACCATAAGTCCCATGCTCTGAGCCAAGCGCACAAATGATACCACATCCCTGCCTCCTGAAAAATCAAATACGCCCTCCTCCGGTTCATGGATATTCCATGGGACATAGGTTTCCACCGTGTTAAATCCCATAGCCTTTAAATTATAAAAACAGTCCTCCCAATATTCTGGCACAATACGAAAATAGTGAATCGCTCCTGACAAAATCTTAAACGGCTTCCCATCCAGGAGAAACTCTTCTTTTACTTCAAAAACACTCATGCTCTCTTTCCTCTGCTGCCTACCAAAATGGCTCCCACTGGGAATCCCACAGGCGGTACAGCGCTTCCATATAAAAATAATCTCCCCAAAGATTTGGTTCATCTACGCCCTTTCCCTCTGCGTATGCATAGACGCCATGGAGAAGCATTCCCTCTGATGCGGGATCAGACTCCGAGGAAGCCTGCTCTTTTAGAGTTATTATCATATCCTCCGCCCGTTCTGTGTCATGAATCTCCATCATACCGCAGGCCGCTATGGCAAGTGCGGAGCTGTCTCTTGGCTGGGTGGAACCATCCGTAAAAATCAAATCCCAGTAAGGCATTTTGTCTGACGGAAGATGCGTCTCAAAATAGGCCAGGATATGCTGATATAACCGAGATTCCTCCTGAGAAAATCCTCTTCCTGACAACCTTGCGTGAAGAGGCATTCCCAAAATGGCCCAAGCCTGCCCTCTTGCCCAGCAGGAGCTGTCACTGAAGCCCTGATGGGTAGCACCATGGTCAGGATTTCCCGTGGCTTTGTCAAAATAGAAAGTGTGGTAAGTGGAATAATCCTCCCGCACAATATTATGTATCACCCTATCATAATGGGACTGGGCAATATCCGCATACCGCTGCCTGCCTGTAATCTTATATGCCTGATACAAAAGGGGCAGGTTTAACAGAGAATCAATAATAAGGCGGTACTCTTTTTCTTCCCCCAGCTTTCCCCATGCCTGAATGAATCCTCCCTTTTCCTGAAATCTGGAGGCCAGCACGTCCGCCGCCTTAATAATGGGCGCCTTCAATTCCTCAAAGCCGGTTATTTTCCAGGCTGCTCCTAGCGACAGGCTGTACAGAAAGCCTATATCATGATGATCCAGGATAACATGATCCTCCAGCCGCTTTTCAAAGCTTTTCACGTTCTCCATAGCCAGATTATAGTATCGTTTTTCCTTGGCATACAGCCAGGCCAGCCACAGCATCCCAGTCCAAAATCCGTTGGTCCAGTCATCGTTTTTCTTTATCCGGTACTTGCCCCCTTCTGCGCAGGCAGAAGGGAAATCAGTACCAAACCGTTCTATGTTCTTATCCAGGATGCAACGGCACCGGTCAAGCTCGGCCCGAAGAAAATTCCGGGTCAGCCGTCTGCTTTCACGTTCCATAACATTTCCTTTCCCGCCCTTTTAAAAAAATTTCTCAATGCCAGTATCCGGGTCGTCGGGAACCATCTGAGCCGTTACCTTGATTCCGGCTTTCAGCAAAATGTCCACTGCCTCCTTTTCCTCAGGAGTCATGCTGACAGACTTTTTGTACTGGGTAGTTCCGGGGCGGTTGGACATATTGCCGATGTTCACCGGAAGGAGCTGAACCCCCGCCTCCATCATTTTTACCAAGGTAACAGGGCTTTTGACAATAAGCATAACCCGCTGTCCTTCGTAATTGCCATTCTGAATATTAGCTACTGCCTTGTCAAAGGCCAGGATTGAGGTGTTGACGCCTGCCGGAGCTGCCATGCGCAAAATGGATTTCTCAGCATCATTGCCTGCTACCGCATCGTCAATTACCATAATACGGTTTACTTTCAGTCCGGTGGACCACCTGGTTGCCACCTGTCCATGGATTAAACGATCATCAATGCGGATATGTACGAAACCTTTCATGTTGTTTTCCTCCTTAATTGGGTTATGCAAATATTTTTAAATTATAGGCTAAAATGCCAACAGCCACTAACAAAAGGGTTACTCTGGTTGAATTCATCTTTTTTCTGCCCAGCATCCAGTAGGCAAAGAACACTACCAGGGTAGGGGCCAGGGACGGCATAATCTGATCTGCCAGCTGCTGGACAGAAATGCTCACCTCGCCCATGGTAAATTCATAGGCAAACCTGGCGTTGACCACAGACGGTATCAAAGCACCAATAACCGTGATTCCAAGAATATTAGCTGCCTGGGTAATTTTTTTCAGACGGTTGCCGATTTCGCTGACAATCTTAGCTCCCTCTTTATACCCCATTCCGAAAAAACTTCTCATGCAGAAGGCTCTGAACAATCCGAAAAGCACCCATAGAATCAGAGCCAAAGGGCTTCCTTCTAAAGCCATATAAGAAGCAATGGAACCGATGATAGTAGAGGGTATCACATGGAACAGAGTATCTCCGATTCCTGCCAGAGGACCCATCATACCAGTTTTTAATGCCGCTATGGTGTCAGTGGCCTGTGCTCCTGTAGAGTCCTGCAGCGCACAGTCCACGCCCATAATAATGGGGGCCATTGTGTTATTCGTGTTAAAAAACTGAAGCTCTGTTTTGGCGAGCTGCTTTTTCACATGAGGGTCAGTCTGCCTTTTTATCATGGGAAGCATGCTGAAATAATAGCCAAGCCCCTGCATTTTCTCGTAATTCCATCCGCAGCCTCCCAGGAAATACCATCTCCAAAATACCTGATTGCCTTCTTTTGTTAACATTACCTTTTCTTTACTCATCTCCCATGTCTCCTCCCGCCATTAC
Source organism: uncultured Hungatella sp. (assembly GCA_947089145.1). Taxonomy (GTDB): domain Bacteria; phylum Bacillota; class Clostridia; order Lachnospirales; family Lachnospiraceae; genus UBA3402. The sequence goes on from CAMUJH010000066.1 coordinate 19,934, forward strand.
TGTTGATTCCTGCTGCACTGCCTGTTTTTCATTTGACATCTGAAAACTTAAAATTGCCAGCCCAAGGCCTACCAGAGCCGCTCCCAGCACGGGTACTTTTAAATACGCCGCCAAGAAAAAGCCCAAAATTAAATAGGTAATGTTCTTGCTTACCGGCAGGTATCGGAGCAGGATGGCAATACCAAGAGATGGCAAAATGCCGCCTGCGGTCTTTAAACCATTCATCAGCCACATGGGCAGGTTATTTACTACAAGCTCTACAAATGCAGAACCAAATACCACCGCCAGGAATACAGGCAGCATGCGGGACAAAGACTGAGGAATGAGGCCAAAAAGATTCATCCTTGCCGCTGCATCAAATTCGCCTTTATCAACCAGCTTTTCTGCCCGATGCTGAAAAAACGTATTCGAAAATCTTGCCAGAATATCCAGCTGAATCATCAAAAGGCCAATGGGGATAGCCAATGTAACCCCAAATTCCGCACCTTGACCGCTGGTAATCGCAAACACAGTGCCAAGTAGTGCCCCCGTCATATAATCTGGAATTGAAGCGCCGCCAAAATTGCCGATACCAAGGACTAGCAGATTCAAAGTTCCGCCTACCATCAGTCCGGTCCGTATGTCGCCAAGCACCAGCCCTGCCACGAACCCGGCCATGGTTGGCTTTACTGTCCCAAAAGTTGTATTGTTCCCATCATAAAATGCCAATCCCGCATAAAGGGTTAACATCAGGATTTGCCACCATTGTATTGTCATGACTCTTGTTCCTCCATAATTTTTTCATGATTATCTTTATGATTTTACCGATTTGCTTTACTCATCATCTGATACGCCTGCCTGGACGCCTAAGTCCATACAGTCAATACCGTCCCTGGCTGCTGCCACCACTGCCGCAATATCATCCCCATTCTCCAGATCCATGTCTTTAAACAAAGCGTCAATAATCATAGGCAGATTCATGCCGCAGATTACCTTCGCCTGGCTTTTCAGACCGTGTCTGGCCAATATCATCTCAGACTGGTTATAGGGCGTCCCTCCCCTCAGGTCTGCCAAAATTAACCCTTTTTTCCCTGGTATCAGCCAGGAAAGTATGTACTCTTCCAGGCTTTTCCCAAAACCTTCAATACCTTGCTCCTCTGTCAGCTCCATGGCCGTAATCTGGTCTGCCGCTGCCCCCATTACCATTTCCACGGCTGATCTCATGCCTGTGGCAATCCCTCTGTGAGAAACTAATAACAACTTCATTTTACTTCCTCCGATTTTTTAGGTCAGATGGACTTTATCTCTATGCCAAAATAATCCCATCTTTTATATCCTTCAATATACTCTATGGTTCTTCCGTCAAAAAGGTAGGTGTACCTTCTTGTAAATGCACTGGGCTCTCCCTGTTCCAGTCCCAGCAGTTCCCGCTCCTCCTTAGGCGTGGGGAACACAATCTCTGTGATTTCCCTGGACTCTGCCTGGTACAGGTCAATACCGTACTCTGCCCGAATCCTGCGGTAGACAGATACAAACACTTCCTTGTGTTCCACATCTTCCGCTTTAATAAACTCTGGTATCACATAACTTTTTTGGACGATAATCGGCCTGTCATCAGCCAGACGAAGACGTTTTATGAAGTAAAACGGAGCATCAGGTTCCAGATTCAGCTCCCTCGCTATGCGCGGGTCTGACATTAGGCGAACCTCCAGCACCTCTGTCTTTTCTTCTGCGTCCTGATATTTTTCTATATCAGAAAACTTAACGGTCTTTCCTCTCCTGGCTTTGGAAACATAGGTTCCCTTGCCCTGATATCGTACTAGATACCCTTCATTGGTCAAGCACTGCAACGCCTTGATTGCAGTAATGCCGCTTACATTATACTTTTTCTTTAGTTCCGCCTCACTGTAAAATTTATCTCCGGGCTGAAACATCCCACTGTTGATTTCATACAATAAATTCTGCTTCATCTGCTGATATTTTGGCATTGACATAATCATTCTCCTCTTCCAAATCAATAGGTTAATATAATAATGTATTGTTATTATAATAGGTCTTTGCTTCGGAATCAATAGGATTTTATCAGCATGTGCTGGCGGCCATATCCCTCCTTTCTCTCTGTTGTTTGATTTGGTTTACTGGTTAATCACTTAATATATTAAGCTGTTAACCGTATATTAGCACATTTGTATAAAAAAATCAAGGCCTAAATTCGCATTTTATTAAGTTTTATTGGGAATTTTCTGTGACATCCATAAAAGCAACACATAAGATTAGGCAGGGACTTTTCCGGCAGAATGCAGAAACTGTTGCTTTAAAGTTATAGAGAAAAGGCAAAAAATCAGGTTCGAACATTCCCAATCACAGTTTAGGCACTAATTGGGAATGTAAAAATAATACAAGGGCCTTCCCCTATCAGGAATGCCCTTGTTTTCTTTCAAAATTCATGATCAATTTCAGTTTTTGCTCCCGGTTCAGCCTTTTTATGGCGTACTCCCGGCTCATGGCCTCTTTCTTTGTAGGGAAGCTTTCATAGTATACCAGTTCTACCGGCCGGCGGCTGCTGGTATATTTGGCTCCCTTTCCGTCATTATGCGCTTTTACTCTCTCCTCTAAACGGTTAGTCCAGCCGCAATACAGGCTTCCATCCTGACAGCGCACTAAATATGTGTAATTCATAGGGGGGATTCCTTTCTCTTTTGTTTGCATCTTCAATAGCAGACAGGCTCTGCTGCACAACATATGTAGACGGCAACTGCGCTTGCAATACGCACTTACCGCCCAGGTTGCCCTGAATCTATTTGAAGCACCAGCTGGATGCGGATATGACACCGTTCATCCATAAACCTTATATTGTATTATATCCTGAAATCCCGTTTTTGTGCATCCAGCTTTTTCCTTTATTTTTACGTATATCCATCAGGCTCCCGCTACATCTTTCACCAAAATAAGACGGTCTCCCGGCCGAACCTGTTCGCCTGTCAGCCCATTGGCATCAATGACCTGCTTTCTGGTAGTATGAAACCGTTTTGCGATATCCCACAGGCAATCCCCCGGCTGAACAATATAGCCTGTTATTCCCGGCAGCTCCTGCAGTTTTTCAAGATCCAAAGGAGCCTCTTTCACTCCCAGTATCACAGGTTCCTTCACTGGCTGAAGTACCAGAATATCCAGGCTTATGACTCCTTTTATCTCCACTGTATCACCGCCTGTCATTACGGCTGTCATCTGTTCCAACCCCGTATTCAGCTGATAAACGCTGTCAGATGTAATCCCCGGAGTTTCCGCTTCATAGTGGAAAGGAACCATTTCCGTCTCCGCTCTTACAGGTTCTGAATCATCCGATGTCAAATATAGCAGGGATACCTCCAGAACTCCATCAATCTGCAGAGAATCTTCTTTTATTTCCACATCGTCTATTTTTACCGTTCCGTCATTGTGACATATCTGAAGAATTCTGTCTCCGGATTTTAAATCTACTTTCTCGGCAATGCGGCATTTTCCTGTATTTTTACTTAACAGGCGGTCAAAGTATACCTCTCCTGACTCCAGTTCTAATTCCCGGCTATTGGAATAGAAATCCCCTAACAGCTCTATTTGCTGCTCTTCATATAGTTTCATATCTAGTTCCAGTACGGCATCCAGCTCCAGATCCCGCATTTCCCCATCATAATCCGGTTTTGCCTCCAGCTCTTTATGTACAAGCCGCACTGCAATAGAAGGAACCATCCCTTCCACAGATTCCGGTAATTCTACTTCTCCGGTAAAGGGAATGCTTTCTTCCAGCCACTGTACAGGGGTATTTTCCCCTTCTCCTGTATAGATTGCAAAAATCATTACTTCGCCCTCTATATGGATTCTTCCATCTAAGGGTTTTGTTGTGGTTCCGCGAAGACGAATTTCGCTCCACAGAATCTGCTCAATGCTGGGTTTGCTTCCGGACAGGGAGATGTCCTCTTTTATCCGATATGTATCTTTTCTGCGCACTGCAATCACAGCCACATCAGCCTGACGCCGCAAAATTTCCATTCCCCCGGTTTCTTCTCCTGACGGCAGGCTTGGGGTTTCCCGTTCTATGTTATGGCTTTCACCAGTATAACCCATTCCCCAGCTTCCCCCATCCATATCTCCTGTGTTCCAATTGTTTTCCTCCCGGCTGGCCGTCCCGCTTTCTATAACATCAACGGCTGCTTCTGCATCATATAATGTTTCCACACGGATCACCAGCGTTACAATCGCTTTTATGCTGACCTTTCTGGAGTTGATCATGCTTGCTGTAAGATCCTCCAGATCCCAGCTGACTCCCAAATAGTCCTTTTCCTCAAGCCCTGGTATATTGACCGGTTCCTCAAAAGGTATATGTCCTGCCATGGTCTGAAAACCGCCCTCAACTTTTCTGTATAATATCTGAAAGTTTAGCTTTCCCTTAACCAGGACACGCTCCCCCTGGTTTTTCACGGATTCTATCTGAATGTCCCCGGAACTTAAAATCACCCGGGCCATGTCGTCCATAGTGTCAGGAACAATAAAGTCGTCATCCAGAGTCACCTGGGTTGTCACATTGCTTTTAAAGCGATTCATATGTATATTCTTTTTCACCAATTCCAACATAATTCCACCTACCTGTCTTTCTCCCTGCTTTTATAATAAGTGTATGTGGCTGTTTTGAAAAATATGCCGTAACCAGCTTTTATCAAGATAGGTCTGGAAATATCTTTTGATCTTTGATAAAATGGCTGCAGCTATTCATTGCTCTTTTTATCTTACCGCTTTGCCAAGCACTGTCTTTTTCCGGCATATTCGCCTCTTTTTCCCTGTAGCGATAATTTCCATTATAGGAAGTATAATTACCTCGTAATGCAATAGGGGGCCTTCCA
>CAMUJH010000067.1 GCA_947089145.1 uncultured Hungatella sp.
TTTGGCCCAAATGAACGCGGCGTAGTGGGCTACGTTAAGTGAATTTGGGCCAAATCTCCCGCGAAGTGGGGCGTGCAGATGCCGGAAATGAATTTTCAAACACGCTCTAGATGAACCATGGCTTGGAAAGAGGGGAAACAGGATATGAAGACAAGCGCCTTGTTAAAAAGGTTTATCCCATATTACAGGAAATATGTATGGATCATGATAATGGATCTGTTCTGCGCAGGGCTCACTACGATCTGTGAACTGGTGCTGCCGCTGATTCTGCGGCATATTACCAATACCGGCATGAGCGATCTGTCATCTCTTACGGTTTCCACAGTGGTGACTATGGGAGCTCTGTATTTTGTGCTGCGCATGATTGACGGCATGGCCAGCTTTTATATGGCCTACACAGGACATGTGATGGGGGCGTCCATTGAGACTGACATGAGAGAAGATGCTTTTGAGCATCTGCAGAAGCTGTCAGACAACTATTTTAACAACACCAAGGTAGGACAGATCATGTCCCGGATCACCAGCGACCTGTTTGATGTAACGGAGTTTGCCCACCACTGTCCGGAGGAGTTTTTCATTGCGTTTTTAAAAGGCCTGGTGTCATTCGTTATTTTGGCCAGGATCAACCTGCTTTTGACAGTGATTATTTTTGTGCTGATCCCAGTGATGGTGGTTTCCTGCACCTACTTTAATCTGCAGGTCAGAAAGGCGTTTAAACAGCAGAGAAATCATATCGGCGAGCTGAACGCCAGGATAGAGGACAGCCTTTTAGGCAACAGAGTCGTCAGGGCATTTGCCAATGAGAAGGTGGAGATTGACAAATTCAATCATGACAATCAGGAATTTTTAAAGATAAAGCGCCATACTTACAAATATATGGCGGCATTTCAGAATACGATCCGGATGTTTGACGGGCTGATGTATGTGGTGGTGATTGTGGCCGGGGGAATCTTTATGATAAAGGGGCTTATTGCTCCGGGAGATCTGGTGGCTTACACGCTATATGTGACTACGCTGCTGGCTACCATCCGCCGTATTATCGAATTTGCGGAACAGTTCCAGAGAGGCATGACAGGGATAGAGCGGTTTGCGGAACTGATGGATGCCAGCGTGGATATTTTTGACGAGGAAGGCGCTGTCCCCCTAAAAAATGTGGAAGGGGAAATCACCTTTAAACATGTATCCTTTGAATACCCGGACGATCACACCCAGGTACTGGCAGATATCGACATAACGATTAAGCCCGGGGAGAAGGTGGCATTGGTAGGTCCCTCCGGCGGCGGAAAAACTACTTTGTGCAATCTGATTCCCAGATTTTATGACCCTACAGGGGGAGAGATCCTGCTTGACGGGCAGAATATAAAGAAGGTGACCCTGGCCAGCCTGCGCAGCAACGTGGGAGTGGTACAGCAGGATGTATACCTGTTTTCAGGAAGCGTTTATGACAATATTGCCTACGGCCGGCCGGGGGCGGGCCGAAATGAGGTTATTGAGGCAGCAAAACTGGCAGGAGCCCACGAATTTATAGAAGAGCTGAAAGACGGGTATGATACCTATGTAGGAGAGCGGGGGGTGAAGCTGTCAGGCGGACAGAAGCAGCGCATCAGCATTGCAAGAGTATTCCTGAAGGCTCCCAAAGTGCTGCTTCTGGATGAGGCTACGGCGGCATTGGACAACGAAAGCGAACATCTGGTGTCAGAATCCCTTGATAAGCTGGCATCAGGCAGAACCACCCTTACCATTGCCCACAGGCTTACTACCATTCATGGGGCAGACAGGATTCTGGTGCTTTCCGGAAACAGGATTGTGGAGGAGGGCAACCATGAAGCGCTGATGGATAAAAAGGGAATCTATTATCAGCTGTATACGTCTGCCAGCCTTGCAGGAGGCACAGCCGACTGATAAACGGAAGTGCAGGCAAAAGGAGACGATCTGCGGAACGCAGCAATTTTAGAAAAGAGGAGTAAAGACGATGAAAGTAGCGATTGTGACGGACAGCAACAGCGGGATTACGCAGGCAGAGGCAGGGAAGCTGGGGATTTTCGTGCTTCCCATGCCCTTTATGATTGACGGGCAGGATTACTATGAGGACATTAATCTGACACAGGGGGAATTTTACGAGAAATTGAAAGACGGCAGCGATATCTCCACCTCGCAGCCGTCGCCGGAGTCAGTGACAGGGCTGTGGGATAAGGTTCTAAAAGATTATGACGCCATTGTCCATATTCCCATGTCCAGCGGGCTAAGCGGTTCCTGCCAGACGGCGAAGATGCTGTCTGAGGATTATGAGGGAAAGGTGGAAGTGGTGAACAACCAGCGGATCTCCGTTACCCAGAGGCAGTCAGTTATGGATGCCAAGGAGATGGCTAAAAGGGGAAAAAGCGCGGAGGAGATCCGGCGGTATCTGGAGGAGACAAAATTTGATTCCAGCATTTACATTATGCTGGATACGCTGAAATACCTGAAAAAGGGCGGCAGGATCACCCCGGCTGCCGCTGCCCTGGGAACACTGCTTAAGCTGAAGCCGGTATTACAGATTCAGGGGGAAAAACTGGATGCTTTTTCCAAAGCCCGGACGATAAAGCAGGCAAAGAGCGTTATGATGACAGCCATTGCCCATGACATGGAAAACCGATTTGGGGATAAGACGGGGAAGAATATCCATCTGTTTATTGCCCACACAGAAAATGAGGGGGCGGCCCGGGAGCTGAGAGAGGAATTAAAGGCACTATTTCCAGAAACGGGGGAGATCCATATCGATCCTCTTTCTTTAAGCGTCAGCTGTCATATCGGCCCTGGTGCACTGGCTATTGCCTGCACAAAGGCCATGGAATAGGCAGGGAAATTGTCTGGCCCCATAGGCGGCTATGGGGAAAGGGGAATGGGGAGGTTAAGAGGCGTGCCGGTATTAGGTTGGGTAAAAGGGATAAGGTGGAAACGGACAGTCAGCATGAAGGTGCCTCTGTGTCTCCTGTTTTTGATGATTGGTTTTTTTCCCATGTATATTTTAAGCAAGGTGACGGATCAGTCTTTCCGGCAGACGCAGATTGATTTCCGGATGATGGAGGTGCAGAACCAGTGTCTGATCATCAGCAACAAAATGAGCCGGGTAGCGTACATGAATGAGGACAGCCGGGATCAGACGGTGGACGTGGAGCTGGAAACCATTGCAGACATATTTAACGGAAGAATCGTGGTGATCAACCGAAACTTTAAAGTTATCAAGGACACGTTCCGGCTGGCAGAAGGGCGGACCCATGTGGCGGAGGAGGTTATCCGGTGCTTCCAGGGGGAGAGCAGCAGCAGGCTGGAGAGGGATAAGCATTATTTTGCTCTTGCTGTCCCAATCTATGACAACACGGAAAAAAAGAATATTGAGGGGGTTCTGGTAGCCACGGCATCTACGGAAAACCTTACCAGCATGGCGGAGCGGGTGTCTGAAAAGGCGGCATTTTTTCAGCTTGTGACCTGTGGAATTCTTGTGCTGGCTTCCGGCGCCCTGGCAGTGATCCTGATACAGCCTTTTGGAAGGCTGCAGAAAGTGCTGAACCGGGTGGCGGAGGGCAGCATGGAACAGGTTATTTCAGAAGACGCGTACAAAGAAACCAGGGAGATCTCTTCAGCCATTCAGAATACCATCAATAAACTGAAAACCGTAGATCAATCCCGGGATGAGTTTGTGTCTAATGTTTCCCATGAGTTAAAGACTCCCATCACCTCCATACGGGTGCTGGCAGATTCCCTGATGAGCATGGAGGAGGCTCCGGTGGAACTGTACCAGGAATTTATGACAGATATTTCTGATGAGATTGACAGGGAGAGCAAGATCATTGACGATCTGTTATCTCTGGTAAAAATGGATAAGTCGGTGGAGGAGCTGAATGTAGCCCAGCTGGACATTAACGGGCTGGTGCAGCAGATTATGAAGCGCCTGCGGCCTATTGCCAGAAAGAGGAACGTAGAACTGATCTATGAGAGCATGAGGGAGGTAACTGCAGATGCAGATGAGGTAAAGCTGTCCCTGGCTGTCAACAATCTGGTAGAAAATGCGATTAAGTACAATGTGGAAAACGGGTGGGTGCGGGTTACGCTGGATGCAGATCACCAGTTTTTCTACATTAAAGTGGCGGATTCGGGTATTGGAATACCGGAAGAATATCAATCCCATGTATTTGAGCGGTTTTACCGGGTAGATAAGGCCCGCTCCAGGGAGACGGGAGGGACCGGCCTGGGGCTTGCCATTACCCGGAAGGTGATTCTGATGCATCATGGGGCGGTCCGCCTGGTAAGCAAGGAGGGGGAGGGCTCTACCTTTACCGTAAGGATTCCCCTGAACTATATTTCCCGCCAGACGGTAAACGAGCGGGTGTAAGGCTACAAAAAGGCGGGGTGCGGACGCATTTCAAAGCTGAGACTAAGGAAACAAGGACAGGAGGCAGAAGATGGGACGAAAAATGTGGCTGCGGCTGCTTTTTCTGACAGCAATAATGGCTTTGGCAGGCTGCTCGAAGAGAGGAGAGGAGCCGCAGACGCCAGAGGAAGGAACCTATAAGGTTTACTATCTTAACTCGTCTATGACCAGATTGGCACCGGAAGAATACCAGACAGATACCCGGGAGCAGGAGACGCTGATCCAGGAACTGATGGATCAGTTTCTCAATGTGCCCAATGATGTGGACAGCCAGGTGGCTTTATCGGACAAGGTAGGATATTTGGGTTACCGGCAGGAGGACCGGGTGCTGTTTTTGTATTTTGATGCCGGCTACAGCAACCGGATCAATATGAACACTACCAGAGAGATTCTCTGCAGGGCTGCCTTGACAAAGACCATGACCCAGATAGAAGGAATAGATTACGTCAGCATTTATGTGGCGGACCAGCCGCTTCTGGATTCTTATGGAAACCCGGTAGGGGTTATGGCTGATACGGATTTTATTGAAGGAATCAGTGATATTAATTCTTATGAGAAAAGCCAGCTTCAGCTGTTTTTTGCCGATGAGACAGGGGAAAGGCTGGTGGAGGAAAGCAGAGAGGTGGTTCACAGCATTAATACATCCCTGGAAAGGCTGATCGTTGAGGAGCTGATAAAGGGGCCCCAGGCAGAGGGGCATTATCCCACGCTGCCTGGGGATACGAAGATGTTAAACGTATCCTTAAACGAAAATATTTGTTACATTAATTTTGATTCCGCATTTTTAAATAATACGCTGGAGGTTAAGGAGTATATTCCTATCTACTCGATTGTGAATTCGCTGTCGGAGATTTCCACGGTGAGCAAGGTGCAGATTACGGTTAACGGTTCCCAGGACGTGATGTTTCGGGATTCCATTTCCCTGAATACCCAGTTTGAGAGGAATCTGGAGATCGGGGGAGAGTAAGGCAAAGGATAAGAATAAAATATGAAAAGACCACTGGAATGTTTAGCAGGGGGATTCGTACTTGGAGAGGTATTGGCTCTGCTGCCTGTGGGATGGATGGCGGGGATTCTGGCTGTTTTGGCAGCCGGGGTCTGCTGTCTGAGGAAAAAATGCGGCAGGAGCCTGGCATGGCGGCTCCTGCCTGTTTTTTGCATTTGGGGAGCGGTCTGGTATAAGGGGGATTTGTGGAAGGCAGATGAATACAGAAAGACTGCAGAAGAAGCATCCCAAAAGGATGTGGAGGCAGAGGGAACTGTAGCCGGGATACAAGGCAGGAGAGAAAACCGGGGGGTGACGCTGGAACTGGCGGATGTAACGCTTCGGTGGGATGGCCGCAAAAAGGAGTATGGAGATATCCTGGTGTATGCGGATGAAGGGGAAGGGCTGCATATTGGGGAGCGGATATGGGTGAGAGGCAGACTGGAACCGTTTGCCAGACAGGGGAATCCAGGCGAATTTGACTCTGCAGGCTATTACCATGCCATAGGGATTGAAGGACGGTTTTTCGCAGAGAAAACCGTATGTCTGCAGCAGGGACACTCTCCTTATTTTGACGGAATATACAGGATAAGATGCCATAGCAGCGCGGTGCTGGATCTCATATGCACAGAAGATGACAGAGGCGTTTTTAAGACCATGCTCCTTGGGGAAAAGGCAGAGCTTTCGCCGGATATAAAAAAACTGTATCAAAGCAGCGGTATCTCCCACATTTTGGCTGTCAGCGGCCTTCATATTTCCATGATTGGCCTGGGCTGCTACGGTTTGCTGAGAAAGGCAGGGATGGGATTAAAAGGGGCGGGTGCAATAGGGGCGGCTGTCACGGCCAGCTATGGAATCCTGGCAGGCGGGACGGGGATTTCTGCCAGCGTGACCCGTGCAGTGCTTATGGTGCTGATGCAGATGTGGGCGGATTATCTGGGAAGGACCTATGATATGAGAACTGCAGTTTCCGTTTCCGGGCTGCTGCTTTTGCTGCAGTCTCCGCAGCTTTTGTTCCAGGCGGGATTTCAGCTGTCTTTTGGGGCGGTGCTGACGCTGGGAGCCGCAGAACCGGCGGTGGAAAAATGGCTGCGGGCCAAGAAAGGGTGGCAGAAAACCGTTCTGGCCGGAATCATGATTCAGCTTGCTACCTGCCCGGTGATCGCATACCACTATTTTGAATATCCGGTTTATGGAATCATGCTGAATCTGATGGTGATCCCGCTGATGTCCTATGTGCTTATCTCCGGCATTCTGGCAGTGGTTCTTGGATGCGCAGGGCTCAGGGCAGGAATGGCGGCAATTGGGACCGGACATTATGTGCTGGAATTTTACCGATGGATTTGCCAAAAGGTCCAGAGCCTTCCCGGGGCTGTTCTGGTGACAGGAAGGCCGGGTCGGGTGCAGATCGGGATGTACGGGATCATGTGGGCGGTTTTTTTGGCGGTTGTGGCAGCCAGAGGGAAAGCGGAAGGGAAGGGGACGCCAAAGGAGAGGGAAGAGGGTTCCTTTGGAAACCTGAAGGCGCAGATTTGGAGGCGAGCCGTATTTATGGCATTGTTTGCGGGGATGAGCCTGGGTGTTCTTTTCTTCCGTTTTCATGGAAAAGGAATGGAAGTGACGTTTCTTGACGTAGGGCAGGGAGACGGAATCTGCATCTGCGCAGAGAACGCCGTGATTCTGGTGGACGGCGGGAGTGCGGACAGAAAGGAAGTGGGCGCCCAGGTGGTTGCGCCGTTTTTAAAAAGCCAGGGAATCGCCAGAGTGGACTACGCAATCGTCAGCCATGGGGATCAGGATCACATTTCAGGTCTTATGGAGATTATGGAAGAGGGCTGCGGGATCGAAATCAGCTATGTGATCCTGCCGTGGCTGGGCCAGGGGGGAGAAGACGGAATCTATGAGAACATAGAACAGGCAGCCCGAAAGCACAGGGCCCAGGTAGCGTGGATGAAGCGGGGGGATCGGATCGAAGAGGGAGCTATGAAGATAGACTGTCTGTATGCAGGGGAGGAGAGACAAGGGCAAAGGGCTGGAAGTGATGACAGAAACGAACATTCTCTGATGCTTCAGGTAAGCTATGGCCAGGCGGGGATTCTTCTTACGGGAGATATGAGCTCTGCGGGGGAGGCAAAATGGCTTGAGAAGGGGGAGACGCCCCGGATTCAGGTGCTGAAAGTGGCCCATCACGGATCGTCTTATTCTACGCGGCAGGACTTTTTACAGCGGATCAAGCCCTGGTGGGCAGTGATTTCCTGCGGGGCCGGCAACCGGTACGGACATCCGGGGGAAGATACCCTTAAGCGGCTGGAAAAGCAGGGGACAAAGCAGTATGTGACAGCGGATACAGGGGCGGTTACAGTGACAACGGATGGAAAGAGTATGGAGATAAGGACATTTATTGATTCGCCTTGAGAGAGTAAGCAGTGGCCCGAAACCTTTTGATCAGGAATAAGATCCAGGAAACATCTTGAAAACGGCAAATACCTTGGGTATAATAGAGGAAAGCTATCAAGTGCAGAAGCGAGAGGGGGAGCGATTCATGAACGGCGGATTTATTACGGACGGTACACGCTATATAATTTTAGGAATTGTTTTCGTGCTGCTCTTGGGCGGCATAATGATGATGCCTAAGAGAAAAAATTATGAAACCTGGGTGGTGGAAGTGCGTATCGTTAAGAAAGAAGTTGTGGAGAACGACGGGGAAGCGCTTTATTTGCTGCACACGGAGGACAGTGAAGGAAAAGAGGCTGTTTATCAGATAACGCAGAAGGCTCTGGGAGAGGGGCTGACGGCGGAAAATGCCCACAAAGAGATAAGGAGAAAAAAGTATTACCAGCTTAAAGTGACCGAAGGAGAGAAGTATGGCTGCGATTATCCCTGCATCTGCGGTGCGGCGACGCTGATTGACGGATTCACCCAGGAGACGTCGGCAGCGCAGTGAGACGGCAGCCGCTTTGGCATGCATTGGGGTATGCCAGGTGCGTCCGTCGGGCGCATGGGGGTTACCGGCCTGACGGCGGGAAAGGGAACTAAAGCAGGCATTTGCCCTCCGGCAAAGCAGTTTTGCGGACGGAAGGGAGATAAATTAAGGATTGTCGGAACTATTATGTAAGACATATAAAAAATTTAGAAAAACGGAAAATCTGCTTGTGCATTTCGGGAAAAAGGGTTATAGTGTTAGAAGCAATTATGATATTGCAAAGCAGGTTCGGAAATAGAAATATTTCCGAAAATAGTAGGAGGAGAAACCATTTATGAAGAAAAAGAATTTTGCAAAAGTAATGCTGGTTCTGGCCTGCAGCGCATCTCTGGCCGCCTGCTCAGGCTCTGACAATAAGGAGACGGAGGCTACCAGCGCAGCAGAAACCACAACTGCGGCGGAGACTACAACCGCAGCAGAGACTACAGAGGCGGAGACTGAGACTGAGGAGGCCCCGGAGCCTATAGAGATAAGGCTCGGACAGGTGGAAGGAGCGGCCCATGGCGATAAGTGCTTTACCGTGGCTACAGCGGTTATTGATGCCGACGACACAATAATTGCAGCTTATATTGACGAGTACCAGTTTTTAGATGCAGAGCAGGAGGGGGTTCCCAACAGCCAGGCATTTACAGCGGCAGGAAGCATTGCGGAAGGGCAGGTGCTGGGTTCAAAGAGAAAGAATAATGATTACTATTCAGAAATGATGGAAAAGGCCGGAGCTACGATGATGATTGCGGCCAACTTTGATGAGATTCAGGCATTTGCAGCAGGCAAGACCATTGCCGAACTGGAGGAACTGGCAGGCAAGCCCGCTGAGGAAGTTCTGGATGCGGTATCCAGCGCAACTTTGGCGGATACTCCAGGCTATCTGGGAGTGATTGCCGAGGCAGCCAAAGCGGCTAAGGAGAATCCTTCTGTGGTTTATGAGGGAGACAGAGGCAACCTTCTGCTGAACGTGGAGGAGTTTGCGGCCCACGGCGACAAGTGCTTTACTTTGGCGGCGGCTTTATCTGACGGGGAGACTGTGATCTTGTCCTATATTGATGAATTCCAGTTCCTGGACGGAGAGCAGGAAGGCGTTCCCAACAGTGCAGCTTTTACAGAAGCGGGAAGCATTTTGGACGGAAAGGTGCTGGCTTCCAAGAGAACAAACAATGCCTACTACTCTGAGAGCATGAAGAATGCCGGCGCTACCATGGAAATCGCAGCAAACTTTGATGCGATTCAGGAGTTTGTAAACGGCAAGTCTCTTATGGAACTGGAGGAGCTGGTATCAGAAAACTACGCTGCGGAAGAGGAAGAGACTGCAGCTGCAGAAGAGGACAACGGCGCTGATGACAGAACCGCATTGGAAGACAGCGAGAGCGCAGTGGATGCTATTTCCGGGGCTACTCTGGCGGACAAGTGGGGATATGTGGCAGCTATTTTAAATGCAGTGGGCTGATCTGCGGATAAAAAGCAGAATACAGGGGCATCGCACATTTACGTGGGATGTCCCTTTTTGGTTAAGGAGTATATTTCGCTTTAGATGTTTTGTGTAAGTATAGGAGACTATATGAAAAGGCTGGTTTATACGGTGATACAATGTACCTGGGGAGCGATTCAGACATGCCTGGGACTGTTTTTATTTCTGTATTTTCGAAAGGCCCCTCATGAGATTTATTATGGAGCCGTCTGCACAAGGTGGAACCTGAACGGAGGGATTTCTCTGGGACTTTTTATATTTATCCCGGCCAGGGGGGAGGCATGGTGCCGACAGATGGCGGTTCATGAATACGGGCACACATGGCAGTCAATCATACTGGGGCCCCTTTATCTTATGGCTGTGGGCATTCCTTCGGTTATATGGTCAAGGTCGGAAAAATGCATAGAAATGCGCAGGGACAGGAAGATCCCATATTCGGCGTTTTATACGGAGCGGTGGGCAGACAGCCTGGGAATGAAAATGACGGCAGCCATGAAAGAAGCCGGCAGTTGAGATAGCGGTTACGAAATAAACGCTTTAACAAAAGAAAAGAGCGGGAGAATATGGATATTTATAGACGCATTGGCATAGTATGCAGAACAATTCCGGAAGGAAAAGTAGCTACTTACGGGCAGATAGCGCTTTTATGCGGCAAACCCAGGAATGCGAGGCAGGTGGGATACGGGCTGAAACATGGACTGGCAGGAAAAGATATACCTGCCTACCGGGTGGTGAATTCCAGAGGGATCTTAAGCGGAGCCGTTTATTTTGAAACGCCTGACATGCAGAAGATGCTTTTGGAAGAAGAGGGAGTGAAGGTTATATGGACGGAGGACGGCTGGAAGGTGAACCTGAGGGAATATGGCTGGAAGAATACGATGGAAGAAGCGTTTTATTTAAAAAAACTGTTTGACGATAACAAAATCTCTGAGAGAGCAGAGATGTCTGGGCAGAATGGGGGGAAGGAAATTCATGAAGGTTTTGAATCAGGATATAAAAAACGGACAATTTAAACAGGCATATCTGCTTTTCGGGGAGGAGAATTTTTTAAAGAAAAGTTACAAAAAGCGCCTGAAGGAGGCTATTGTAGGGGATGACTCCATGAATTTCCACCAATTTGAGGGCAAAGGCATTGATCTGAAGGAGATTATCAGCCTGGCGGACACGATGCCCTTTTTTGGGAACAGACGCTTGATATTGATTGAGGACAGCGGGCTTTTTAAAAGCGGCGGTGAGCTTTTGGCGGAATATCTGCCCAAAATGCCGGACACATCCTTTATGATGTTTGTGGAATCAGAGGTGGACAAACGCAGCAAATTGTACAAGAGAGTAAAAGATCTGGGATACGGGGCGGACATGGCCAGACAGAACGTAAAGCAGCTGTCTTCCTGGGCAGGGGGAATTCTGGCTAAGGAAGGGAAGAGGATTACCGGACACACCATGGAACTTTTCCTCAGCAAAACAGGCGATGATATGGAGAATATCCGCATGGAGCTGGAAAAATTGATTGGGTACACCATGGGCCGGGACGTTATTACGGATCAGGATGTGGAGGAAATCTGCACTGCCAGAGTTACCAACAAAATCTTTGACATGGTAGCAGCCATTGTTACCAGAAAGACCAGAACAGCCATGGATCTGTATGAAGATCTTCTGACTTTGAGAGAGCCGCCTATGAGGATTCTGTTTTTGATTGCCAGACAGTTTAACCAGATTCTTCAGGTAAAGGAGCTGATGACTCAGGGAATGGACAGAGGGAGCATTGCTTCCAGCCTGAAGATGCAGCCGTTTGTAGTGGGAAAAATAATGCCGCAGGCAAGATCCTTTTCCGGTGAACAGATCCTGTCCTATGTGAATCTGTGCGTGGACGCAGAGGAGGCAGTGAAAACAGGACGGCTGAATGAAAGGCTGGCAGTGGAGCTGCTGATTGCCAGAAAGTATTAGGGCAGGTTTGAAATTTCTGGATAAATGCAGAGAGATGCAAAAAGGTTTCTGAAACCGCCACACCAACGGTATCAGAAACCTTTTTTATCTTCCCAAGGTCAGATTTACGAAAAGCTATGCCATAGCGCTTACAGCTTTGCTTAAACGGGAAACCTTCCTGGAAGCGTTGTTCTTATGATATACGCCTTTTGTGCAGGCTTTGTCGATCTCGGAAATTGCGTTTACTAAACTTGCCTGTGCAGCAGCCTTGTCACCGGCAGCGATAGCAGCGTCAACCTTCTTCATCGAAGTTCTTACTTTAGATCTGATGGACTTGTTTCTGTCAGCCTTGGTTTGGGTAACTAAGATTCTTTTCTTAGCAGATTTAATGTTAGCCAATCTGGGCACCTCCGATTAAAATTAATATTATTAAAGTTCTTTGGTTTGCATCAAAGTCTGGACACGGACAGATTAATGTAAACATGCTTTAATATTTTATCCAATAAGAGTCGGAATGTCAATACATATTTCCCGGTTTTTTGGAAAAAATAAGGGAATAAAGTTACTGTTCGCGGGCAATGCCATTTAGCTAAGTTGCCGCAGGCCCCAAGGGCTCCATCTCCTGTCAGGGTTCAGAATTGCCAAATGTTCCGAAGAGCCCGAAAACCCAGTCTCTTCTCCACGGCATTGATTCACCCTGACAGGAGATGGAGCCCTTGGGGCAAAGGCAGAACCCGCTTAACTAAATGACATTGCCCCGTGAACTGTAACAGGGAATAAATGAGGAAACGGAGGGGCAGATATGTTTGAGATTCGGACGGACCTGGCAGTGGAGGAGAAAGAAAGTTTTCCTGGGAAAGGCAGGGAGGTTAACGGCGTTTCTTTAAGGGAATGGAGAAAGGCGTTCAGCAAAATCAAGCTGACGGAAGTGACGATTCTGGATGAACAGGGAGCCAGAGCTATGGGGAAGCCCAAAGGGACTTATGTGACTATGGAGGCAAAGGCCCTTACCAAGGGGGACGAGGATTATCACAAGGAGGTGTCGGCAGAGCTGGCCATGCAGCTAAAAAAGATGGTGAAGGATCTGAAGAAGCAGAAAAAGCTGCCGGATAAAAGGGATATCCATGTGCTGGCAGTAGGGCTGGGAAATCCTTCTGTGACGCCGGATTCCCTGGGGCCTAAGGTTCTGGGCAATCTTTTGGTCAACCGCAATATGGATGAAGGGGAGGATGCGGTTTTAAGCGGCATCGTGCCTGGGGTCATGGCACAGACAGGCATGGAGACGGCGGAGATATTAAAAGGGATTATCCATGAAACAGAACCGGATATGGTGATTGCCATTGATGCCCTGGCGGCCAGAAGCATAAGAAGGCTGGGAACCACGATTCAGCTGACCAATACAGGCATACATCCCGGCTCCGGAGTGGGAAACCACCGTCACAGCCTTACGATGGAGAGCCTGGGGATTCCGGTACTGGCCATCGGCGTTCCCACGGTGGTGGGGGCAGCGGCTATTGTCCATGATACCATCGCAGCTTTAACCGGAACTCTGGCAAGCCATATGGAGACTCAGGAAATGGGGAATTTTCTCGATCGCTTAAATGCGGACGAACAGTACCAGCTGATCTGCGAGCTGCTGGAACCGGAGTTTGGGACTCTGTATGTAACGCCGCCGGATATTGACCAGACGGTAAAGAGACTCAGCTACACCATCTCCGAGGGAATTCACATGGCATTTTATCCCCATTTTAATGTTTCCTAGGAAAAATACGGGAACTGTTTCATATGATAGATAAAAAGGCCCTCCAGGGGAATCGGGATTATGAGAAGGTTTCACTATGATACGGCTCAGATACTGAGAATGGTCATGCTGGCAGCAGGCGGAGTCCTGATTCTGGCATTGGCGGGAAAATACGGAAAAGAATGGGACAAGGGACAGGAGACGGGATTCTGGGAAAAATACGGAAAAAAAATATTGGCAGAAGGAGGGGCGGCTGTTTTCCGATACAGCTATCCCGGGACATCCAAAATGGAGGAACTGGACAAAAGGGCGGACAAAGAGGCATTGTCATGGACGGAAATGGTGCTTATGTGGCTGGGGAACCGGAATCCAAGGATCAGATTTGAAAGAGACAGAGACATTACTGACAATGGATATCAAGATCCAGACCCTTCCTTCGGCGCCTATTGGGAGAGCCAGAGAGTGGTGAGGGAATCCAGTTATCTGCTGTTTGGCGGCGGCGAGGAGACAAATACGGACAAGGCGGAGATGACAGGGGAATATGAAATGGCAGCCGGAGGCGGCTTTTGGGCACCCGATGAGGAGAAGCTGGCCGTCCAGGGGCTGCCGGAGGCTACCGTGGTACACCACCGTAACAACAGCATGCCTGTAGTGGGAACCAGATATGTGCTGGAACAGCTGGAAGATTATGATTTTCTCATGAAGAATTTTTACAGCGTTCATTCTTCCACCACTGCAAGCAGGGAAGAGATGGATGCAGCGGAGCTGCTTGGGGAAGACCTGTCCCTGGAAAAGGGGGGAGAAGACCCTCAGATACTTATTTACCACACTCACTCCCAGGAAACTTTTGCGGATTACGGAGCAGATAACCCGGAAGCTACTGTGGTTGGAATCGGAAATTATCTGACAGAGCTTCTGGAGGCGAAAGGATACAGAGTAATTCATAATACCCAGGTGTATGACTTAGTCAATGGAGAGCTGGACCGAAGCAAAGCCTATGATTATGCGCTGAAGGGGGTTACAGCTGTTTTACAGGAAAATCCGTCTGTTGAAGTGGTGCTGGATATTCACAGGGACGGGGTGAGGGAGGACTTACATATGGTATCAGAAGTTAACGGAAAACCTACGGCTCCGATTATGTTTTTTAACGGAATGAGCCAGACGCCGGAAGGCCCTATTGAGTACCTGGCCAATCCGTATAAAAAGCAGAATCTGGCGTTCAGCCTTCAGATGCAGATGGATGCAGCGGCGTATTTTCCGGGATTTACCAGAAAAATTTATTTGAAAGGGTTCCGGTATAACCTTCATCTGCGCCCCCGCTCTGCGCTTATAGAGGTGGGAGCCCAGACAAATACATATGAGGAGGCTAGAAATGCCATGGAACCTTTAGCGGAGATTCTGGATATGGTGCTGGGGGCAAAGGAGGAGGCGGAGGGTTAAGGGAAGCTGCCAAAACAGGTTGCAACATGAAAGAAAAAATGTTATATTCTTCTATAGCCGTGAGCCGGCACAGATGCGGCTCACGTTTATTTAACCACAGGAAAGGATAAGACACTCATGCCAATTGTTGACCAGAACAAAATCCGCAATTTTTGCATTATCGCCCATATTGACCACGGCAAGTCCACCCTGGCTGACCGGATTATCGAGATGACTGGTCTTCTCACCAGCAGAGAGATGCAGTCCCAGGTACTGGATAACATGGATTTGGAGAGGGAACGGGGCATTACCATTAAAGCCCAGGCAGTCCGCACCGTATATAAAGCCGCTGACGGAGAAGAATATATTTTTAACCTGATTGATACGCCGGGGCATGTGGATTTCAATTATGAAGTTTCCAGAAGCCTGGCAGCCTGCGACGGGGCTGTCCTGGTGGTGGATGCGGCCCAGGGCATCGAGGCCCAGACTTTGGCCAATGTTTATCTGGCTTTGGATCATGATCTGGACGTGTTTCCGGTTTTAAACAAGATCGATCTGCCCAGCGCCGAACCGGACCGGGTGGCGGCTGAGATTGAGGATGTTATAGGGCTGGAGGCTCACGACGCGCCCAGGATCTCCGCCAAGACGGGAATTAATATAGAGCAGGTGCTGCAGGCCATTGTGGAGAAGATCCCAGCTCCTAAGGGGGACCCGGCAGCGCCTTTGAGGGCCTTGATCTTTGACTCTTTATATGATTCATACAAAGGCGTGATTATTTTCTGCCGAATAAAGGAAGGGACTGTGAAAAAGGGAACCGCCATTCGGATGATGGCCACAGGAGCTGAGGAAGAGGTGGTTGAAGTAGGGTACTTCGGCGCAGGCCAATTTATTCCCTGTGAGGAATTAAGCGCCGGCATGGTGGGATATATTACTGCCAGCATTAAGAATGTAAAGGACACTGCAGTGGGGGATACCATTACGGACAAAAACAATCCCTGCAGGGAGCCTCTGCCGGGATATAAAAAGGTTACATCCATGGTCTACTGCGGACTTTATCCGGCTGACGGAGCCAAATACAATGATCTGCGGGATGCTTTGGAAAAACTTCAGCTAAATGACGCTTCCCTGTTTTTTGAGCCGGAGACATCCATTGCCTTAGGGTTTGGATTCCGGTGCGGATTTTTAGGCCTTCTCCATCTGGAGATCATTCAGGAAAGACTGGAGAGAGAGTATAATCTGGATCTGGTGACTACGGCGCCGGGAGTTGTGTACCGGGTCCACAAAAAGCAGGGCGATGTCATAGAGCTGACCAATCCTTCCAATCTGCCAAACCCCTCAGAGATTGAGTATATGGAGGAGCCTATTGTCACTGCAGAGATTATGGTAACCACGGAGTTTGTAGGGGCGATTATGACCTTATGCCAGGAACGCCGCGGCGTTTACCTGGGAATGGAGTATATTGAGACAACCCGGGCCCTGCTGAAATATGAACTTCCTTTAAATGAGATCATCTATGATTTTTTTGATGCTTTGAAATCCCGTTCAAGAGGATATGCCTCTTTTGACTATGAAATAAAAGGATATCAGCAGTCAGAGCTGGTAAAGCTGGATATTTTGATCAACAGAGAGGAAGTGGATGCCTTGTCCTTTATTGTCCATGCCTCGTCAGCCTATGAAAGAGGAAGGAAAATGTGCGAGAAGCTGAAAGACGAGATCCCCCGCCATTTGTTTGAGATCCCTATCCAGGCTGCTGTCGGCGGGAAAATCATTGCCAGGAAGACTGTAAAGGCCATGCGCAAGGACGTTCTGGCAAAATGCTACGGCGGCGATATCAGCCGAAAGAAAAAGCTTTTGGAAAAACAGAAAGAGGGCAAAAAGCGGATGCGCCAGGTTGGCAATGTAGAGATCCCGCAGAAAGCCTTTATGAGCGTATTGAAACTGGATGAGGAATAGATTTTGAGAAAACCACTGGAATTATATATCCATATTCCCTTCTGTGCCCAAAAATGTGATTACTGCGATTTCCTTTCAGGAAGAGCGGCTCTGAGCGTGCAGAGGCTGTATGTGGAACGCTTAATAGAAGAGATTGCCTGTCAGAGTGCCCACTATCCGGGATACACGGTTGTGTCCGTGTTCCTGGGAGGCGGCACTCCTTCTCTGTTGGAGCCAAAACAGATTTTGGATATTATGAATCAGGTGAAGAGGCATTTTCGCCTTGCAGAGGATGCGGAGGTAACCATGGAGGCCAACCCGGGAACCGTGACCATGGAGAAGCTAAAGGCATGCCGGGAAGGCGGAATCAACCGTATCAGCATCGGGCTTCAGTCTGCGGATGACAGGGAATTAAAGAATCTGGGACGGATTCATACGTATGACGAATTTTTGAAAACATTTCAGCGGGTGCGGCAGGCAGGCTTTGCCAATGTGAACATTGACCTGATGTCAGCCCTTCCCGGTCAGACGCTGGCTTCCTGGAAGGCAACTCTTAAAAACGTTACCATGCTAAAGCCGGAACACATTTCGGCTTACAGCCTTATTATAGAAGAGGGCACGCCGTTCTATGACAGATACCATGATCATCTGGAACTTCTGCCAGATGAAAATGAGGAGAGGGAGATGTACTATCTGACAAAGCAGTTCCTCCACAGCCATGGATTTGAGCGGTACGAGATTTCCAATTATGCAAAGCCAGGCTATGAATGCCGTCACAATACGGGATATTGGACCGGGACAGAGTACTTAGGGCTGGGACTTGGGGCTTCATCTTATATTCAGGGCTTTCGGTTTTGCAATGAGAGAGATCTGGGAGCCTACTGCAGGCTGAAGATGCAGCAGGAAGATGTGGATGATTACCTTCATAAAGACATTGTCAGGCTGACCGAGAAAGAAAAGATGGAGGAATTCATGTTTTTGGGAATGCGGCTTATGAGAGGCGTGTCAGAGAGGGAGTTTGAAAAGCGGTTTGGCGTAAGGATGGGGGACGTATACGGAAATGTGCTGGACAGGCTTTTGAAAAACCGTCTGATAGTGGCTGATGAGCCTTATGTGCGTCTCAGTGAATTTGGAATTGACATCAGCAATTATGTGCTTAGCGAATTCCTGCTTTGAACGTATGAAATTCACGGACAGGAAATGCATATGAAGAAATGAACAGAGCTGCCGCCCTAAAAGGGCAGCAGCTCTGTTAGAAAAACCGGCAGAGAAAAAGGCTTTATTCCGGGACGGCAAAGACTTCCGCAGTAGTGGTGCCGTGAGCCAGGGCCTCCTCATGGGTGGCATAAAAAATGTCGATTCTATTTTCCGTTACATTGGAGCCAATATCCTCCACAGTGTAGATAATATCGTCAATCATAAGACGCGTGCCGATGGGAAAGATATCAATATCGGCAGATACCGTATGATCCGGCTGAGGCTCTGTTCCGCTGTACGTCAGCTTGGAAACGGAAGAAGGACAGCAGATTTCGCAGCTGCAGTAGCCGGTGACAGTGAACATACCCAGGGAGACAGGAACCTGTTTTGGCTTTTCTTCCTTTTTAGGCGTAAACCCCGGACCTTTTTCCCAGGAAAGAAGAGTCCTGCCTGAAGAGGCATCTGCATTTTCTGGTGAAGCCGCAGCGCCGCCTTCTGACGGGTGAGAGGAAGCAGTGCTCTGTTTGGAAACAGAGGCTTTGGAGACAGCCTGTCCAGAAGAGGCGGAACTGTCTGCCGCATCCAGGGCTGAAGCGGATTCCAGGGCCTGGGCGGATACGGTATCACCTGCTTCCAAAATCTGAGCGGATACGGAATCGCCAGGGGTGTCTTGGGAAGAGGAAGCTGCTGATCTAGGCGCCTGGGTTGATACAAAAGCGCCTGCTTTGTTCCGTGAAGAACCGGAGGCAGGTTCCGGGGCCTGTCTGGAGACAGACGTTCCCCCTGGCCCATCAACGGATACGGAGCGCTCTTCAGATTCCGGCAGAGAGGCGGCTCCAAAGGATGCCTCTTCACCGGAATCCGTATTCAGGAGAAAACGGTCAGAAACTTTATTATAGGAAAGTTCTCCTAAAAAGACCCGTTCAGCTTCTGTGGCCGCATAGGCGGTGACACGGAAATCTTCGCCGTCAAACTGGTTCCAGTCAACAGGACAGGTAAATCCGTGATACCCGTCTCCAATGCTTTCCTGAAGTTTTTCCTGATAATGGTCGGCTTTTACTGTAGAGATTTTTAAAACTTCAGAGGAATCGGCGGGATAGACAGAGATTTCAACAGGAATGACATGGCCATAACTGTCACTGTCCCAAACCCAGCCGTAAACGGAGGAGTTATCCGCACCCTCTAAAGTTCCTGCCGGAGCGGCGGCCATGGCTGAAAAGGAAAGCGCAAGGCCAAGCGCACCGCTGGCAAAGGCAAGTGATAACTTTTTTGAAATTAAGTTTTTCATAATTCTTTCTCCTCTGGAAATGCAAAACGACAATATTACTAGTTACAATTATATTACAAATATGTTAAAAGTCAAGGAATTCGTGGCAAAGTGGGGGAAATTTGGTAAAAACGCAAGAATTTCCAGGGAAAAGTGGTTGAAATGGGGAAAGATTGCCTCTAAAACGGCAGATAGTAATGAATAATGCAGACTGAGTATTCCGGCGAAAAGTTTCCAAAAAAAGTATTGACAAAAAGTACGCAAAGGACTATATTAAGAGCATAGAAATTAGCACTCAACTGAAATGAGTGCTAACAAGCAAAAAACAGAGGAAGGACGGGGGATATGGAGCTGGACGAGCGAAAGATTACCATTTTAAAAGCTATCATTAAGAATTATATGGAAACCGGCGAACCGGTAGGGTCCAGAACCATTTCCAAGTACGTGAATTCCAAGTGGAGTTCAGCTACCATACGCAACGAGATGTCAGATCTGGAGGAGATGGGCTATATTGTCCAGCCTCATACGTCGGCAGGAAGGATTCCTTCTGATAAAGGCTACCGATTCTATGTGGATCAGATTCTTCTGGAGAAAGATAATGAAGTAACGGAGATTAAGGAGATGATGATTCAGCGTATGGGCCGTCTGGAACAGGTGCTGAAGGCTCTGGCAAAGAACCTTGCCAGCAACACCAACTACGCAGCCCTCATAAGCGGTCCCCAGTATCACCGCAACAAGCTGAAGTTCATTCAGCTGTCTAAAGTGGATGTCCGCAGGCTTCTTATTGTTACGGTAGTGGAGGGAAACATTATTAAGAATACCATGGTGACAGTGGAGGAGGAGATCAGCGACGAGGAAATTCTGAATCTGAATATCCTTCTCAATTCTAACCTTAACGGACTGACCATTGAGGAGATCAATCTGGGAGTTATCAGCAGACTGAAGGAGCAGGCGGGGGTTCACAGCAAAGTGGTGGATCTGGTGCTGAACGAGGTTGCGGCAGTGATTAAGGCTGACGAGGATGAACTCCAGATCTACACCAGCGGGGCTACCAACATTTTTAAGTATCCGGAGTTAAGCGACAGCCGTAAGGCCAGTGAACTGTTAAGCACCCTGGAACACACAGAGATGCTGCAGGAACTGGTGGATACGGTAGGGGCGGACAGCGAGACAGGGATTCAGGTGTATATTGGCGACGAGTCTCCGGTCCAGGCCATGAAAGACTGCAGCGTGGTTACTGCCACTTATGAGCTGGGCGAAGGGCTTAAGGGGACCATCGGCATTATTGGACCGAAGCGCATGGATTATGAGAAGGTGCTTAAGACTTTGAGAAATCTGATAACTCAGTTAGATGCGACCTTTAAGAAGGAAGACGGGTAAGGGGGAGACACAGGACAGAAGGATTTGACAGGAAGCAGGTTTCCAGATTGCCTGATAAGGAAGAAAGGTGAGAGTGCAGTGGGCGAAGAAAATAAAAGAGAAGAGAAAGCGGTGCAGGCGGAGGATATTATGAGGGAAGCCTCAGAAAACTCCCAAAACCAGGAAGCGTCTGACGGATTCGGAACAGATCCGGACGGGGAAGCGCAGGGAAAGGCAGAGGGACAGGATGAACTGTCCGGGGAGGAAGAGCAGGGGCAGGAAAATCCCAGGGAATGTTCGAAAAAGGGGTTTTTTGGGAAGAAGAAGGAGAAAAAAGATCCAAAGGATGCTCAGATTGAAGAACTGACAGATCGTTTAAAGAGGAATATGGCTGAGTTTGACAATTTCAGAAAGCGGACAGAAAAAGAGAAATCCGCCATGTTTGAGATAGGAGCCAAAGATATTATTGAGAGAATACTGCCGGTAATCGACAACTTTGAGAGAGGCTTAAGCTCAATGCCTGAAGATGCCAAGGGAACACCCTTTGCCGAGGGCATGGAGATGATATATAAGCAGCTTCTGAAAAATCTGGAAGAAGCAGGCGTTAAGGCTATTGAAGCCGCGGGCCAGCCGTTTGACCCCAATTTCCATAATGCAGTGATGCATGTGGAGGATGAAGAACAGGGAGAGAACGTGGTTGTACAGGAATTTCAGAAGGGCTATCTGTACCGGGACAGCGTAGTAAGGCACAGCATGGTGCAGGTGGCAAATTAGGAGCAGGATAGGCTTTTCATAAGAAGCTCCAGAGCATTGCCGGATACAAGTCCGGATTAAAAAAGCAGCAGACTTATTAAAAAGTGGATTTCATATAGGAGGAAAAAGCTATGGGCAAGATTATAGGTATTGACTTGGGTACCACAAACAGTTGTGTGGCTGTTATGGAAGGCGGCAAGCCGACAGTTATCGCCAATGCAGAAGGCGTAAGGACCACTCCGTCTATTGTGGCATTTACAAAGACCGGAGAGAGGCTGGTAGGTGAGCCGGCGAAGCGGCAGGCAGTGACAAACGCCGACAAGACCATCTCTTCCATTAAGAGACATATGGGAAGTGATTATAAAGTAGATATTGACGGGAAGAAGTATACGCCTCAGGAGATTTCCGCCATGATTCTCCAGAAGCTGAAAGCCGATGCTGAAAGTTATCTGGGCGAGACGGTGACCGAGGCAGTTATCACGGTTCCGGCATATTTTAATG
The DNA here is from genome assembly GCA_947089145.1 of uncultured Hungatella sp. Lineage (GTDB taxonomy): Bacteria > Bacillota > Clostridia > Lachnospirales > Lachnospiraceae > UBA3402. Next base: position 21,937 of record CAMUJH010000067.1, read on the forward strand.
ACGCGCAGCGGCAGGCCACTAAGGATGCAGGAAAGATTGCAGGCCTGGATGTAAAGAGAATTATAAATGAGCCGACGGCTGCCGCTTTGGCATATGGCCTTGACAATGAAAAAGAGCAGAAGATTATGGTATACGACTTGGGCGGCGGTACATTTGATGTGTCTATCATCGAAATCGGCGACGGCGTTATTGAAGTGCTTTCCACCAACGGCGATACCAGGCTGGGCGGCGATGATTTCGACAACCGCATTACTCAGTGGCTTATTGACGAGTTTAAGAAGGCTGAGGGCGTTGACCTGTCCGGCGACAAGATGGCGCTTCAGAGACTGAAAGAAGCGGCAGAGAAAGCAAAAAAGGAGCTTTCCACTGCTACCACTACGAACATCAACCTTCCGTTTATCACTGCGACCAATGAAGGGCCGAAGCATCTGGATATGAACCTGACCCGGGCTAAGTTTGATGAGCTGACCCATGACCTGATTGAGAGGACGGCTATCCCGGTGCAGAATGCCCTGAAAGATGCAGGCATTACGGCTTCCGAACTTGGCAAAGTGCTTCTGGTAGGCGGTTCCACACGTATGATCGCGGCACAGGATAAGGTAAAACAGCTGACCGGCCATGAGCCTTCTAAGAGCCTGAACCCGGATGAGTGCGTTGCCATCGGCGCAGGCATCCAGGGCGGCAAGCTGGCAGGCGACGCAGGCGCCGGGGATATCCTTCTTCTGGACGTAACTCCATTGTCTCTGTCTATTGAGACTATGGGCGGGGTTGCAACCAAGCTGATTGAGAGGAATACAACCATTCCCACGAAGAAGAGCCAGATCTTCTCTACCGCAGCTGACAACCAGACCGCTGTAGACATCCATGTAGTACAGGGCGAGAGACAGTTTGCAAGAGATAACAAGACCTTAGGCCAGTTCCGTCTGGACGGAATTCCGCCGGCAAGAAGAGGTGTTCCGCAGATTGAGGTTACCTTTGACATTGATGCCAATGGCATCGTAAATGTATCTGCTAAGGATTTGGGAACAGGAAAAGAGCAGCATATTACCATTACCTCCGGTTCTAATATGTCGGATTCCGATATTGAGAAAGCGGTAAAGGAAGCGGCAGAGTATGAGGCTCAGGACAGAAAGCGCAAGGAAGCCATTGATGCCAGGAACGATGCAGACTCCATGGTATTCCAGACAGAGAAAGCATTGGAAGAAGTAGGCGATAAGATTGACGCCAACGACAAAGCCGCTGTGGAGGCTGACCTCAATGCGTTGAAAGAGGCCATCAACCGGGCCCCGGTTGATGATATGACCGACGCCCAGGTTGAGGACATCAAGGCAGGCAGGGAAAAACTGATGACCAGTGCCCAGGCACTGTTTGCAAAAGTCTATGAGAACGCTCAGGCAGCAGGCGCAGGAGCCGGAGCCGCAGGCCCGGACATGGGAGCCGCTTCAGGAGCCAGCTCCGCCAGCCAGCCCGAAGACGATGTAATTGACGGAGACTTCAGAGAAGTATAAAGAACCGTTTCGCACGGTTTTGGCGAAACGGTTCGCTACCCGAACGGAGCGCAGCGGAGTT
>CAMUJH010000068.1 GCA_947089145.1 uncultured Hungatella sp.
GTACTTTGCCTGCGCCTTCAGGGACTCGAACCCTGGACAAATAGATTAAGAGTCTACTGCTCTACCAACTGAGCTAAAGGCGCTTTCTGTTATTAACTTTATGCTGTCTCAGCAGCACAAACATTATACTACCGCATGATACGTCAAATGTCAACCCCTATTTTTTACAAATTTTTCATAATTTCTCATAGACAATACAGTTCACTGGCAATGTCAGTTAGTTAAGGATGCCGCAGGCCCGATGGACTCCATGTCCTGTTGAGGTTCAGAATTGCTTGATATCGGTGTTATCTGTGCGTCTGCGAAGCGACGGCGTAGTGGTGCCTACGTCTAGCTTCGCAGACGTGCTTAAGGGCGCTGATAGCGGGTGATTTATTCATCGGAATTTAGTCAATGCAGTGCTAGCATCAGCTATAAAGCCGCCCTGCTGCCTTACAGCACTTCCTCTATAGCAGCTTCCAGAGTTCTCTTGTCCTGCATTCCTATCATCTTCTTAACAGCTTTCCCGCCTTTAAACACCAGAAACGTGGGAATTGACATAATGCCATATTCCATGGCAATATCCTGATTCTCATCCGTATTGATCTTGCCCACTTTTGCCTTTCCTTCATATTCCTCCGCCAATGTCTCTACCACCGGAGCCATTGCCTTGCATGGGCCGCACCAGTCAGCATAGAAATCCACCAGCACCGGAATTTCAGACTGATATACCTCTGTCTCGAAGTTGCTGCTTGTTAGCTTCATCGCCATATTGTTTTCCTCCTACTTCTTTGCGTCTTTTTTGCCTCCGTCTTTAAGAGCTTTTTCCGCCTCTTTCAAAGACTTCTGCCATTTGATCACTTTCTTATTAAGTTCTGTCTTGTCACAGGTTGCCTGCTGCAGTTTTTTGATAATTGTTTCTTTCATAGCCATAGGTATCACTCCGTATCCGCTTTCTAATAAGATACGCAGAATCCCCATTTCTATTCCGTGCCCTGATTCACTTCACCCTTTATTAAGCCGTCCTCTGTGCAATCAGCTTGCAGATAGGCTTCCCTTCCGCCGAAAACTTTGTCTCATATTCCGTCATCACATTGCCTTCTGCGTAAGGACTGTGATGTAAGTCAAAAGTCTGCAGCTTTATTGTCCACCCGGCTTTAGGCACAGACTCCAGTGAATAGTCAAACAGCCCTCTGTTATCCGTCTTAAACTCCACGGTTCCCTGAGCCTTCAGAATCTTATCATAAACTGCCATGAATTCCGGGGATGTAAGCCGCCGCTTGGCATGGCGGTCTTTGGGCCACGGATCGGAAAAGTTAAGGTAAATCGTGCTGACCTCCCCCGGGGCAAATACATCTGCCAGAGCCCTGGCATCTATCCGCAAAAACCACAAATTAGGCAAGTCCATGCCCTTTCTTTTCTGAATTGCTTTCAAGAGCACGCTGGAATACATCTCAATCCCCACATAATTAATATCAGGGTTTGACGCAGCCAGCTCCATAAGAAATTTCCCTTTCCCCATGCCCACCTCAATAACCACAGGATTTGCGTTGCCAAACACCTGTGCCCAGCGGCCTTTGTTCTCCTGGGGGTTCTGAATCACATAAGAACTCTCTGCAATCTGCTCCTCCGCGCCCGGAATATGTCGCAATCTCATAAGCCTTACCTCCGGAAAATCATTATTCTCCCATTCTAACACCCAAATCAATTCTTTTCAAGTTTTATCTTTTTCTTACATTTTTAGTAATAACCTCAAATTTTACGTGCATAAATTGTCAAATAATAGTATAATAAAAATATTGACTGCATGGCACTTTTATTACTAAGGAGGTTTTTATGGCTGCACCGGATATTGCAAACACCTGGGGAGATATACGCCAGGGTGTAAAAGATGCTGAGGCTTTGATCGGCCAGAAAAAATACAACCTGGCCATGATAAAATCCCGTCAGGTTCTTGAACTTATGGTGAATTATTTATGCAGCAACGCTGATGTTGCTGAGGAAGATCTGGCGTCTTCTATTGATACTCTCTATGACTGCCAGTGGATTGATAAAACCACATGCGAACATTACCACAAAATACGTATGTTGGGAAACAAGGCTGTCCATGAGGGCAATGATGATGCCTATGATGCCAATCAGGCATACCATCTGCTTTCCCAGGAAGTCTATACCTTTGCCAATGAGTACAAGTCAAAAAAGGGGCGGCCTTCCTCCGGTTCTTCCAGGCGCACTGCCTCAAGGCCTTCCGGAAGCAGAGGCCAAGGCGGCAGGCCCTCCGCAGGCAGAGGCTCTTCAGGCAGAAACTCCAGAAATCCCGGTTCCAGGAACCCGAGAGGACAATCATCTTCCTCCAGAAGCAGGCGGCGGCCGCCTTCACAGGGATTTTCCGTATCTCCGGTTGACCTTATCCGCCTTGGTCTTGCTGTGGCGGTTATCGTCATCATCGTGGTGCTCGTTCGTGTGCTGAACCCCAATAAGCCTGACGAGGAAAAAGATACTTCCGCTTCAGCCCCCACTGAAACCTTTGCCCCCGTTACAGAACCGTCCACTACGGCTCCGATACCGATTGAAACCATGGCAGAAACTACCCCGGCTCCGGTTTACAAAATCTCCGCTGACATACTCAATGTCCGCTCCGAGCCCTCAACGGCAGGGGAAAAGCTTGGGACGCTGGAAAACGGCACCATCGTAGATTATGTGGAAGACTATGATGACGAGTGGGCTGTCATCAATTTTAACGGTCAGCAGGCCTACGTAAATAAGCAGTTCCTAACCCATGATTAACCGCCGAAGTCAGACGCAAAATCCGTAAAAAGCTTTTCTGGCTGCCGCATTAAGGCCCATGCTTCTCCTTAGTGCGGCAGTTTCTTATTATAATATTGTTCTTTCTAAATATAATTTCAAGTTTTCCTCTTGTCTCCTGACTTAGATTATACTATAATTCCGATATACGGCTGTGACGGACAAGGCCATATTAAAATAAATCGGGAGGCATTTTGTTATGAAATTTGTCCACTATGCCCTTGGCATTCTTTTTACCTTTTGTCTGATTATTACGCTTCTCATCACCTCGGTGGAAGCCGTCACTTACTGGACTCCCGGATACTATGAAAAGGAATATACCAAATACAATGTCACCGCCCATGTCCGTATGGAGATGGACGATCTGCTGGATGTAACCCGGGAGATGATGGCTTATCTGCGGGGCCGCCGGGAGGATCTCCACATTCCTACCATAGTTGACGGCCAGCCGCGGGAATTTTTCAACCAACGGGAGATTGCACACATGGAAGATGTGCGCAGGCTTTTTCTGGGCGGTCTTGCGCTCCGCCGTATCTGTATCATTGGGGCGGCTGTCTGTCTGATCCTCCTGATACGGTTAAACGCTGGCATTAAAAAAGTCCTTCCCGCCTCCGTGTGTGGGGGGACAGGCCTGTTTTTTATTGCCGCATGCGGTCTGGCGGCATTGATATCCACAGACTTTACCAAATATTTTATTATTTTCCACCAAATATTCTTTGACAATGACCTTTGGATTTTGGATGGGCGCACAGATCTTTTAATCAATATCGTGCCTGAACCCTTTTTCATGGATACGGCAGCCCGGATTGGAATCCTGTTTGCCGGTTCTGTCCTTGTAATTTTTTTCATATGCCTTTTCTTTGTTTTTGGCCGCCTGAGATTGAAACATCATGGAGATTGATAACATATGAAACGAATATTAACCTTTATACTATGTACTGCTCTTTTAACCGGGCTTCTTCCTTCAGCCGCCTATGGCGCTTCCCCCTGGCCTGACAACCTTTCCATTCAGGCAGAGGGCGGCATCGTCATGGACGCTGATACGGGAACCGTCTTGTATGGAAAAAATGCGCATACCGCTTATTATCCTGCCAGTATTACCAAAATCCTGACAGCTCTTATTGTTATCGAGCGGTGTGATCTGGACGAGATGGTCACGTTTTCACACAATGCGGTTTACAACGTGGAAGAGGGAAGTAAAAGCGCTGGTCTGGATGAGGGAGATGTGTTGAGCGTCAGGGACTGCCTGTATGCTCTCCTGCTGCAGTCTGCCAATGAATCGGCCAATGCCCTGGCAGAGCACGTTGCCGGAAGCGTAGAAGCGTTTGCAGAGATTATGAATGCCCGAGCTGCTTCTCTGGGCTGCCAGGATTCCCATTTTGCCAATCCCAGCGGCCTTAATGACCCCAACCATTATACTTCTGCTTATGATATGGCTCTCATTGGACGTGCCGCCCTCAATAATGAAACCTTTATGGGGATCGACTCCACCCTTTACTATGATCTTCCTGCAACCAAACGGAACCGCGAGGGACTGCGTATCTACCCCGGCCACAAGATGATAAAGAAAAACATGCCGGAATATTACAGCGGCGCCCTGGGCGGAAAAACCGGATATACCTCTATTGCCGGCAACACCCTGGTGACCTTTGCCCGGCGTGACGGCATGACTCTGGTGGCAGTTGTTTTAAACGGCCATGCTTCCCACTATGTTGATACCAAGGCCATGCTGAATTTCGGTTTCAAAAATTTTCTGACCGTATCTGCCGCTGACTTTGATACGGATTTTACATCCGTTGAAAATGACATGGTTATAGCCGGCCTGTCCCCCACAGGGCTGTCTGGCCTGGAATTAGAGCCAAATATGAAGATAACCGTTCCCAAAGACGCCGCCTTTGACGCTGTTACCTCCCAGCTTGCCTATGACCTGACTGCCGACGACCCTCCAGGTTCCATTGCCAGGGTTCAATATTATTGGAATGACCTTAAGATCGGATATACCTATCTGACCGTAAAAGCCATGTCCCCCGATCAGGTGATGCTGCCTGCCGCCGTTGTCTCTTTAGCAGAATCAGGAAGCCAGGAGCAGGCGCCGGACAGCTTGAGGGGAGAAGACGGTTCTCCTGCCCGCGCCGCTCTCTTGCCGGCAGATCAGGCAGACAGCCTGCAGGCGGCCTTTGATGAGGAAGAAGGCAGTGTGGAGGATGCTTCTGGCATTTCCCCAATCACTGCAGTTCTGAATTTTTTTGCATCTGTCCCCAGTGTCATATGGCTGATTGCGGCAGGCGTTTTTGCTGCCGCCGCCGCTGCCGGGTGTATGTTCTTTTTTAAGCAGCGCCGTCGGCAGCGGGAAGACGAAGCCCGGATGGCACGCCGGCAGCGGCGCCTGGAACGTCTGCAGGAATCCGGCATTTCCACTGAGCAATTCGAATTTCTGGTGCAGCAGAAACGTTCCCTGGCAGCAAAGAAAGGCGGCCTTGGAAGCCATTGGAAAAAAATGCTATGAAACGATCCGTTTTGCTCCATAATATTAAAATTACCCTTTTCTTCCTGACTGCAGCCACCTTGCTCTCCACTGTTTTTTTTCTCTTATCCAACAACTCTGCCAATGTTGCTATCGTCTATGTTTTGGCCACTGTTTTAGTTGCCCGCAATACGGCCGGATATGTGCCTGGAATTGTAGCAGCATTTCTCAGCGTGGTGTTTATTAATTTTGTATTTACCTACCCTTACATGGCGCTGAATTTTACCTTAGACGGATACCCGGTTACCTTTCTGGGCATGGTAATTATAGCTACCCTCACCAGTACCCTTACCACTCATCTGAAGGAACAGTCGCGGATTTTAAAAGAGCGGGAGCGTATGCTTATAGAAGCAGAGAAAGAAAAGATGAGGGCCAATCTTCTGCGGGCTATTTCCCATGATCTGAGGACTCCTCTTACTGGAATTATCGGTGCGGCGGAGTCCTATCTGGAACAGGAATCCCTGTTAAGCGAATACGAAAAGGCCAGGCTGGTGGAAACGATTTCCGAAGATGCGCAGTGGCTTCTTCACATGGTGGAAAACCTTTTGTCCGTTACAAGAATCAATAATCAGACAGCCTGTGTAAAAACCGCTCTGGAGCCTCTTGAGGAGGTAGTCTCTTCTGCACTGCAGCGGTTTCACAAGCGTCTGCCTGAGTCAAAAGTCCATGCCCAGATTCCTGACGAACTGATTATGATTCCCATGGACGCTACTTTAATTGAACAGGTGCTGATTAACCTTTTAGAAAACGCAGTCTACCACAGCGGCTCCGAACAGCCTGTCAGCCTAAGTGTTACTGTTGACAGCCGCCAGGCATCTTTTCATATCCGCGACTATGGTTTGGGGTTTGAGCCCGAGGCCCTGGATTCCCTTTTTGACGGATACGCCCTTACAAAAAATCACAGCAGCGATTCCCACAAAGGAATGGGCATTGGCCTGTCCATCTGCAAGACAATTATTAATGCTCATCACGGGCAGATTTTTGCCAAAAACCATTCCGACGGAGCGGAGTTTACATTTACATTACCTTTAGGAGAATATACTCATGAGCCAGAAATTGACAGCAGTAATTATTGAAGATGAAAAGAATATATGCCGGTTTATCGAATCTGTCCTGACAGGAGAATCCTATAAGACAGTTACAGCTTCTACCGGGACAGAAGGTCTTTCTGTTATCGCCTCTCAATGTCCGGATATTATTCTTCTGGATTTAGGCCTTCCTGACATGGACGGAATGGAAATCATCAGGGATGTCCGCCAGTTTACCCATACGCCTATTATCGTTATTTCAGCCCGGACTCAAGAAGACGAAAAAGTATCTGCTCTGGACTGCGGAGCTGATGATTATATCACTAAGCCTTTTGGAACTTCGGAGCTAATGGCCCGCATCCGCACCGCCCTGCGCCACAGCCATAGAAATGAGAAATCCGACTCCATGTATTCCTGCGGCGGCCTCAACATTGATTTTGACAGAAGGCTGATTTCCCTTGACGGAAAGGAGATCCACCTTACCCAGATTGAATATAAGCTGGTATCATTGCTTGCAAAACAGGCAGGCAAGGTGCTGACCTACGATTACCTTATGCGGCAGATCTGGGGGCCATATAGTGACAACAACAACCAGATTCTCCGGGTCAACATGGCCCATATCAGAAGAAAACTGGAAAAAAATCCTGCTGAACCTGAGTACATTTTTACGGAGATTGGTGTCGGATACCGGATGCGGGAGGAGTAAGGGTTCTCTTTACCTTTTTTAAATCACTCCTCTCATGGCGCTTTTTGCGCTGCTCCTCTTTCTTTCGAAACACCACCTGAGCCCCTGCCTCGTCTGTGGCTTTCATGGTTTTTACTACGTATATCATACCGTTTTCCGCCTTTTTCATGCGGATCTTGCCTCGGACAAATCCATGCTGCGGACAAACCCCCAGGCAAAAATACTGCTTCTGATTTAAAGAAAACCATCTGACTTTTTTCCGAAGCATCCTTCTGCAATGAGGGCAGATCAAATCTGCCACGGTTTTATCCCCAAGGGCATCTTCTTTTGTCTCAAATGTGCGGGACACGAACTTGGAATATGTGGGAAACTTTAAAATAACCTGCTCCTCTTTTGTCTCTGGCACCCAGTAATAGTCCATGGAAACATATGGTTCCCACAAACGAATATCCATGTGCCGCAGAACCATGCCGGTATAATATGCATCATCAAGGGCCTGATGGAACGGCCGGTTCTGCTCCATTCCCAATTCTTCCACAGCGTGATCCAAAGAAAGTTTTTCTTTTCCGTCTTTCTTAACAATCCCATATAATTTCTGGACGTCATAATAATATAAGGGTCTTTCAAAGGGAATCTCCACCCCATAAAATTCCATATTTCTCTGTAACTCCATAAGATCCATGGAACCCCATGTACAGAATCGGTAATTTTCACCGCACCATTCTATAAAATCCCCAACCGCCTCCACAAAAGGCTTCCCTTCCGCCTTAAGCTTTCCCATCTCCATGTGTGTTACTTCAGAGATAATATAGTGAAGTTCCGTGTACACCTGCGGTGTGATCAGGCAGTGGAACTGTGACACTATCTCAAAATCAGCATTCATTTTTACCGCACCGATTTCTATGATTTCAAAGGGCAGGTTCTCTAAGGAAGATTCCTTGCCTTCCGGGCTTTGATTCCATTCCAAGTCGAATATAATGTAGTTTTTCATAACACTATGCCTTTCATTTTTTCCATTCTATCACGGAGGCGGAAAATTGGCAAGGTACCCTTACAGGGCAAATGGCACACCAGTTTATGGGGCATAAGCAAAGCAGGTTCAGGGGAGCCAAACCCTGCTTCCCCTGAACCCCATAATTTCACCCAGGAATATCCCCGGCTATTTCTTATTCATATTCCACTACATCCAGCCAGCTTTCCAGCAGCTCTCTCTCTCCCGGAAGCTTCTTGCCAAGCCTGGAAGCCGCAGTAATGGGCAGCCATCTCTGAACATACTGCCTTGCTGTATCGCTCATCTCGCAGAATGTTTCCATGTACAGTTCAGCCACCTTCTGATCCTTCAGCGCAAACAGCAGGTAAGTAGTTGCAGCATCAGCAGATGCATTTCCCTGGGTCGCATGGGACCAGTCAAGTATATGGTATCTTCCTTTCCCGTCAACGATAATGTTGCTTGGGTTAAAGTCACCATGAAGCACCTTGGTATGTTTGGGCATACTGGACAGACGGGTATGCAGCTCATAGCGGGTGGTTGCATTCAGCTCCTTGGAGGCCGAAATTTTGTTATTCCATTTGTCTTTCAGCTTATTCAGCTTAGGCATCTTCTTGCTGTGAACTTCCATCTGCAGCGCTACGAACTCTCTCATATATTTTTCCAGATTATCCGGATCTTCTTCCATAATCTGCTCCAGAGTCTTGCCCTCGATATAGTCGGAGGTGATGCACCAGTTTCCGTCCTCTGTTACGTTTACGCCGCGAACCTTTGGAATCGGCAGCCCTGTTTCCTCTACCATGGCCTGGTTCAGAGCCTCGTTCAGAACATCCGCTTTGGGAAAGTTCTTGTCAAATACTTTAACGGCTGCATCTCCTACCTGATAGATGATTTTATGAGTCCGTGTGGCTAAAATATTATCTGTCTTCATATTTTTCTCCCTTCCTTATACATTACCCTCTTGAAATGCCTTATTTCGCGCTTTCGCTCTTCTTATCTCCATAGTATGCCTTCAGATACATCTCCTTAATCTCGCTCATCAGCGGATATCTCGGGTTGGCGCCGGTACACTGGTCGTCAAATGCCTGCTCTACCATATCATCCAGAGTATCCAGGAAATATTTCTCGTCTACCCCGTAATCTGCAATGGTCTTTTTCACGCCTACGGCAGCTTTCAGCTCCTCAATCTTATCAATCAGTTTCTTAACGGCTTCCTCATCGTCCTTTGCCTGGATTCCTACGAAACGTGCGCACTCAGCGTATCTTGCACGGGTATGGGGATACTGATACTGAGAGAAAGTTCCCATCTTTCTCGGGCACTCTGCCGCATTGAATTCCACTACCAGGGAGATAAGCAGTGCGTTGGCAATGCCGTGAGGCAGATGGTGGAATGCGCCCAGCTTATGAGCCATGGAGTGGCATACTCCCAGGAACGCATTGGCAAATGCCATACCAGCCATGCAGGATGCATCAGCCATCTTTGAACGGGCCTCTACATTGCTTCCTTCATTATAACATGTAGGAAGGTATTCGAAAACATTTTTCATGGCTTTTAACGCAAGGCCGTCGGTATAGTCCGTAGCCATTACGGAAGCATATGCCTCCAGCGCATGGGTCAGCACGTCAACGCCGGATGCGCTGGTCAGGCCCTTAGGCTGGCTCATCATATTATCCGTATCAATAATGGCCATGTTAGGCAGAAGCTGGTAATCGGCAAGCGGATACTTTACTCCCGTCTCCTGGTCTGTAATAACTGCGAAAGGCGTAACCTCAGAACCAGTACCGGAAGAAGTGGGAATGGCCACAAAATAAGCCTTCTCGCCCATCTTCGGGAATGTGTAAACTCTCTTGCGGATATCAATGAAGCGCATCGCCATATCCTGGAAGTCTACTTCCGGATGCTCATACATTACCCACATGATCTTGGCTGCATCCATAGCAGAACCGCCGCCCAGAGCAATAATCACATCCGGTTTAAACGCAGCCATGGCTTTTGCGCCTTCCTGTGCGTTAGCCAGAGTCGGGTCAGGCTGTACGTTGGAGAAACACTGATATACAATGCCCATCTCATCCAGTTTGTCTGTAATCGGCTTGGTATAGCCGTTCATATACAGGAAGGAGTCTGTCACAAGGAATGCTCTCTTCTTGTTCAGCACATGTTTCAGCTCGTCTAATGCAACCGGCATACAGCCTTTCTTAAAGTATACTTTCTCTGGTGCACGGAACCACAGCATATTCTCTCTCCTCTCGGCTACGGTCTTAATATTCAGCAGGTGTTTTACGCCTACGTTCTCGGATACGGAGTTGCCGCCCCAGCTGCCGCAGCCCAGTGTCAGAGACGGAGTCAGCTTGAAGTTATACAGATCTCCGATTCCGCCGTGGGAGGAAGGAGTGTTGATAACGATACGGCAGGTCTTCATGGCAGCTGCGTGCTTTGCCATCTTCTCCTCTTCCCTTACATCAATATACAGGGACGCAGTATGTCCGTAACCGCCGTCTGCCACCAGTCTCTCGGCCTTAGCAACAGCCTCGTCAAAGGTTTTTGCCTTGTACATTGCCAGCACCGGGGAAAGTTTCTCATGAGCGAACTCCTCGGAAATATCCACAGACTCTACCTCGCCGATAAGAATCTTGGTATCCTTGGGAACCTCAAGCCCTGCCAGCTGGGCAATCTTATAAGCAGGCTGACCTACAATCTTGGCATTCAATGCGCCGTTGATCAAAATGGTCTTACGAACCTTGTTAAGCTCCTCTCCTTTTAAGAAGTAACAGCCTCTCAGTTCAAATTCTTTTCTTACCTGGTCATAAACCGGCTCCATTACGGTAACAGACTGCTCAGATGCGCAGATCATACCGTTGTCAAAGGTCTTAGAGTGAATAATGGAGCTTACTGCCATCTTAATGTCCGCCGTGTCATCAATAATAACCGGCGTATTTCCCGCACCTACGCCCAGTGCCGGTTTTCCGGAAGAGTACGCTGCAAGCACCATGCCAGGGCCGCCGGTTGCCAGAATCGTGTCCGCACCCTTCATAACCTCCTGGGTCAGTTCCAATGACGGTACGTCAATCCAGCTGATGATTCCCTCTGGAGCGCCTGCCTTTACGGCTGCATCCAGTACCAGCTTTGCTGCTGCGATTGTACAGTTTTTCGCACGGGGATGCGGGGATATAATAATTGCATTTCTTGTCTTCAGTGCAATCAGAGTCTTGAAAATCGCTGTGGATGTGGGGTTTGTAGTCGGAATAACTGCTGCAATAAGTCCAATAGGCTCTGCAATCTTCTTGATGCCGAAAGCCTTGTCTTCCTCAATTACGCCGCAGGTTTTGGTATTTTTGTAAGCATTGTAAATATACTCTGCCGCATAGTTATTCTTGATAACCTTATCCTCAACTACGCCCATGCCTGTCTCTGCAACAGCCATTTTTGCAAGAGGAATACGCTGCATATTGGCCGCCTTTGCAGCCTCGAAGAAGATTTTGTCTACCTGCTCCTGCGTAAAGGTAGCAAATACCTTTTGTGCTTCGCGCATTGCCTTCATTCTGGCTGTCAGCGCTTCCACACTGTCGATGATTTCTGGTACGGTGTTCTTTTCATTCTTTGCCATACGGGACCTCCTAAAGGAAACTTTGTTTACTGGTTTCTTGATTTGTTGCGTTTGGGATTGATATTTTTTTAACAAATCTTATGTATCTATTGTACCATTTGTTAAAAAAATGTCAATACTTTTTTAAACAAACTTGCATAAAGTTTTTTGCTATTTTTGTGCACATTTTTCTGTGCTGGAATTCATGACGTTTACTTTATAAGTCACGCCGAACTTTCATACGCGGTCGCCCCTCCCTGCCGGGCGCATGCAGGTTTATTTAAAAAATCTCCGCCATATGACGGCTGACAGAAACCACGTCACATACTGTCAGCTTGTTCTCAATGACCCGGAATTTTATATCAAACCCTCCGAAGGCTACTCCGTAAATCCGTTCAGAGTCCTGAACATAAGCAGGGCGGGGGTCCTGGGCCAGCACTCCTATGGCTGCCGCTCTTTTTTCCCTGGGATACCGTTCCAAAAGACGTTCCGGAAATTCCACCTCCAACTCATGGGCCATAGTTTCTCTGGTATATCCATCGGATGCGTCAGGGCGGCAGTCTGTAAACGGGATGTAGGGCTTTATATCATAAATCGGTGTCTTATCCATCAAATCTGCCCCTGAAACCTGTATTACCGTCCCCAAATGTGCCTCTTTTGCTATGCGCTCCAGCCTGACGCAGGAAAGGCCGATATCATTAGGCCGAAACGGTGAGCGGGTGGCAAATACCCCCATCCTCTTCTTTCCGCCCATCCGGGGAGGCTTTACCGTAGCAGACCAGCGTTCCTTCTCTGATTTGGAAAACTGCCACAAAAGCCAGATATGAGAAAATTCCTCCAGCCCTCTTAGCGCTGCCGGGTTCCGATACTCCGGTTCAAATATAATCGTCCCCTGCAGTTCCTTTACCAAACCGCTTTGACGCGGTATGCCAAACTTATCCGGGAAGTCAGTGCGGATATGGGCTATGATCTTCATAGGAGTCCTCCCTCAATAGTGAAGCGCAGTTTTTTTAATTATATCAAATTACAAAAAGATTGACAAACGCATTTTTCTTTGCTAGACTATCAAAAAAGAACATATGTTCGATTTAATAAAGGGGGAATTTCACTAAAATGTCTGCCACTACCATATACTGTAAATATTGCCATCAGCGTCTATTTGACATAATACCAGGAAGCAGAGGAAGCATTGAGATCAAGTGCTCCCGCTGCCGCAGAATTATGAGAGTCACGCTTATGGACATGGAAAAAAATAAGGGCTACCTAGCAAAGGAATGATTTCATCAATTACCAAATAGCAGGAGGGACACATGACCGGAAGGCATGGTGTCTCTTTTTTATTGCGCTCCTGCCCTGAATACCGGACAAATGCCATACATGAAACGGATTTCAGGCATCAGCAAATACCATATAGGAAGAAAGGAAAAGCTATGGATTACTATATCAAAGTCAACAATACCCCCATTCCCGTAACCGAGGAGGTCTACAAAGCGTACTGCCGCGGCGCCAGAAAGGAACGCTATTTCCGGGAAAGCGATATCCGAAACCAAACATTCTTTTATGATGCCCTGGACACGGAAGAACTAAACGGCAGTGACATGTTCTGCGATTTATCAGCAGAATCTGTAGAGGCTGCAGCCGAAAAACATATCCTGCTTGAAAAATTGAAGGACATTATAGCTGATTTAAATGATGAAGAGCAGCATCTCATCTGCAGGCTTTATGTGTATGGCGATTCTCTTCGTCAGCTGTCCAGAGCATCAAATATTCCCATAACCACCCTGCATGCCCGCCATCAGAGGCTTTTAAAAAAGCTGAAAATTTTTTTAGAAAATTAATCGAACATATGTTTGTTTCATCGGATAAATAGTAGAGGAGGAGAGATAACATGAAGAAAGCAATTCAATATCTGTTTCGTTGGTTTATCAATTTCATTCTGGCAGCAGCCGTGCTTCTGGCAGCGGCAGTGTGGCTTCCCGGGCTGTTCCACATGAAGGCCTATGTGGTAAAAAGCAGCAGCATGGAGCCAGCCATTATGGCCGGAAGCGTCATTTACATCAGTCAATATGGGGAAGAGGAAAGTATCTCCCCAGGAGATATTGTCAGCTTTCAGGCAGGTGATGCAAAAGTTACCCATCGCATTGTTGCCGTAGACTTGGAGCACGGCAGCGTAACTACCAAAGGGGACGCAAATCAGGTTTGCGATTCCGCCCCCACGTCCTTTGACGCCATTGAAGGCAAAGTCCGTTTCTGCATTCCTGCCATCGGTTATTTTCTGCTCCGTTAACATAGATAGCAGCACACTGACAGCTCAAAAATAGACAAGGAGGTTTGTTTATGGAAAAAAGTAAAAAAACATTTAAAAACAGAGCCAAACTATTGGCAGCCATATGTCTGCTGGCCCTTTTAAGCCTGGGCGGTACCATGGCCTATATGACGGATCACGAGTCGGCAGAAAACAAATTTACCGTAGGAAAGGTGGATTTTAATCTTTATGAGAGAAACTGGGACGGGGAACTTCCCGACGGCACCTATGCCACTTCATCCAATGCCACGCCGTCTGACGCCCTGGGTATTGAGCAGGCGAAGGATATGTATGCGGGAAAGGAGATCACTAAAGATCCAGCCATCAAAAACAACAGCAAAAACGACGCTTACTTAAGAATGACCGTAAAAGTTCCTGTTGCCACTGTCAGCACTGCCGACAGAGACGGCAATCTGATCAATGGAGGACGGCCCCAGGAAACAGAACTGTTTACCTACCAGCTTAATCCTGATTCCGGAATGCGGCCTGTGTCTCCATGGCCCTCTGTAGAAAACGGATACCATATCTATGAATATATGTACACCGGAAACGGCTACAGCGAAATACCTGTCCCGGCAGGCCATGACATTCCGCCGCTTTTCCACACTGTTATGTTTGCCAATATTGTGGATGGTGAGATCAGCGAAGATACAGAATTTATCTATGTGGACTTTAAGGCAATCCAGTCAGGCGGCTTTGACGGACCTGATGATGCCTGGGCCGCATATGCAAATCAGTCAGGCCAGCTTCATTGACAAAAGCCGTAAAACGGGAAAGAAGGTGATAGGGCAATAGAGCGCAAATCTCCAGCCCAAAGCGGCTGGAGATCTATTTTATAACTATCATTTCCAGCGAATCCTATCCGGCCGAACAGTCCCCAGTTCTTTTAAATATATTTCAATTGCTTCTGCCAAAGGCATCTGTATTTCCCTGGCATCGGGGATCAGGTCTTTTGGCAGCTCTCCTGAAGAAATGGCAAGCCTGTATACAGAGCTGTCTTCCAGCTCTATATCCTCTTTTATAAATAAAAGATAGTCATAAGGGTTTCCGTTTTCATCCTGGTCAAATCCTGCTCTCTGCATTTCCCTAATTTCCTGTCCAGTCAGCTGAAGCACGGAAATGGCAGCCGATCGGGGCCGAAATATATTTATATGCTCTATGTTGATGTTCCCTTTATATATATGCCAGGCAACTCCCTGTTCATTGCAGTTATCATTGCCATGGTATTCGTTCAGGGAAACCATGGCGCAGTCCGCGTCAGCAGCTTTCCCCTCGGCAATGGCAACCAGTTCCGCTGTCTTTTCGATTGTTAGGGTTTCTTCCGCTGCTGCAAAAATATCCTCTGATGATCCTGTCCGCATCTCATAATTGATTTTGTCAAATCTCTCCAGCATTGTATCCACATCTATATTTCCCTTTATAAGTTCTTTGATTTCCTGTGCAATCGGTATGAGAATTTCTTCCCAGCCCGCATACACGAGCGGCACGGTTCTTCCCTTATTTACAAGTTCTTCAAGTTCCTGGTAGGGACTGCCCTGGGGCAGGGTGTCTTCGTTTAAAGAAGGCATATACTGCGTGCTGCTGGTCATAAATGCCCTCTGCCCCTCCGCCGTGGAAATGTAATCCATAAACTGTAAGGCATGTTCCAGTTTCTGCTCATTTCCCGGTTTCGCCAGAGATTTATTGATTCCTATATATCTGGAAACAGTCCTTGTCAGCATATTGTTGCTTCCGTCTTCACTGAGCCACGGCATATTTCCAAACTTGTAAGTTTTTCCGTCTTCAGTGGTACTTTCATATTTGTTAAGTCCCAGGCACAGGAAAAAAACGCATTTCCCTTCATAAAAGTCCTGAACATCCGTATGCTCTGTTGTGATAAAGCCATGTTCCACCCAGCGGTTAAAATATTCTGCCGTTTTCCTCAATTGGCTGTTTTCTGATGCCGTCTCTGTTCCCTTTAGAAACTTTTCTTTCCATTCTGTCCCTTCCGGCGTTCCAAAATATACGGTATTTCCAATATTGAAAAAATAATTAAACGGGTATCCGTCCAGAGACATGCCATGCCCCATGGTTTTGTATCCTGCCGCCTCAATTTCCTGGGACAGGGCGGCAAGCTCTTCAAAACTTTTTGGGATCTCCCATCCGTTCTCTTCCAAAATGGTCCTATTATAATAGATGCCTGTAAGCTGATACCCGGATGGCAGAAGATAAATACTGCCGTTAACATCTATGCTGTCCAGCAGTATAGATGAGTAATTGTTTACAAAATCATAGTTGGACAGGTCTAAAAGATATTGTTCCTGAAACTCCTTTCCGTAATTCTGGGTAGTAATATAGATATCCGGAATGTCCCCGTTTTCCAGAGAGCGCATGGCAAATCCGGTTCCGTTCATTCCTCCGTAGCTGATCATTTCCAGCTTTATATCCGGATATTTACTGCAAAACACCTCTGCAAATTCTTCTGTAATCAGTTTGTTAAAGCTGACTACTGTTAAAGCATCTTTTCTGCCTTCCTCCGCTTTTTCGGCCATAGGTTCCGCTGGCGCATTGGCCGCGCTTTGACATCCGGCCAATGCGCCAGCGGCTATGCCTGCGCATAAAAGCATGCCCATGGCTTTTGCTGCAATCCTTTTCATACTTTGTTTCACCCTTTCTTCTAAGAAAATGAGCAGCTTATGAATTTCCATTAAATTCAGATAAAAGATACTGCAGCTGCTCTGGTATGAGAGGCTTGGTCAGATGAGCATTCATCCCTGCTTCTTTGGTCGCTATAACATCTTCTTCATATACATCCGCCGTCATTGCTAAAATCGGTATCTTCTTTGCATCCGGCCTTGCCATGGCCCGAATGGCTTTTGCCGCATCAAGGCCATCCATAACCGGCATGTGTACATCCATAAGGATTATGTCAAAGGTTCCCTCTGGTTTCCCGCTGAAAATATCTACTGCTTCCTTGCCGTCTGATACTGTCGTTACCACCGCCCCCACTTCATTCAGCATTTCCCTGGCAATCTCCAGGTTAAGCTCCGCATCATCGGCCAAAAGCACCTTCAGACCTGCCAGGCCAGCCCCTTGTATATGCTTCTTCTGCATGCCATAAAAATGTGACATGGTTTTCAGCAGCATATCAATATCAACAGGTTTTGACAGGTGGGCATCCATCCCTGCTTCGTGGGTCCTCCGGATATCTTCCTCGTAGGCATTGGCAGTCATGGCAATAATGGGAATAGTTTTCGCATCCGGCCTGTCTAAGGCGCGTATAGCCTTGGTAGCAGCAATTCCGTCCATAACCGGCATCATAATATCCATAAGTATAGCGTCAAAAGTTCCCTCCGGATGGCTGGCAAAAGCATCTACAGCCTCCTGGCCGTTCATAGCCGAAGTAATCGAAGCTCCCTCTCCCTCCAAAATGCTCTGTGCAATTTCCAGATTCAGTTCCACATCCTCTACAAGCAGAATATTCATGTCCTTCAGATCAATGTGGCAGCCCGTCTGAGGCTCCTCTGGCTTCCCAGCTCTGTCTATCTCGATCCAAAGTTCGATAATGAATTTTGTCCCCTCATTAAGCTTGCTTTTCACTTCCACCGTTGCCCCCATTAGATCCAGGAACTTTTTGGTGATCGCCATTCCAAGTCCGGTTCCTTTGTAGGTGGTTCTTGAACCGCCGTCTTCCTGGGAAAACGCATCGAACAGATGAGGCAGGAATTCTTCTTTCATTCCGATTCCCGTGTCTTCCAGCTCAAACCGGAAGCAGGCTCTTTGATCCTCGCTGTCTGTCTCTATGGCGCGGAAAAATATCTTCCCGCCATCGGGTGTAAATTTTACGGAATTCCCCAGAATATTAATAAAGACCTGGCGGAGATGAAGCTCATCTCCGATTAACAGCGGATGCCTGATGGAATCTGTCTCTTTTACCAGTTCTACATCCCTTGTCACAAGCTGCCCGCCTATAATGGAAATGCAGTTGTCAATACAGGTTCTGATATCAAAACTTTTATGGTTTATTTTGGTTTTCCCTGACTCGATGCGGCTCATGTCCAGCACGTCATTAATCAGTCCCAGCAGGTGCTGGGAGGAGCCGCTGATTTTATGCAGGCAGTCCAGAACCTTATCCTGACTCCCTATATTTTTTATGGCAATCTCTGTCATTCCCATAATTCCGTTAATTGGCGTGCGGATATCATGGCTCATATGGGATAAAAAGTCACTTTTGGCCTGATTGGCGTTTCTTGCCTCCTCTGCGGATGCCAAAAGCAGCCGATTAGCCTCATCCTTTTGTCTCATCAGCTGTCTGCCTGCCTTTGAAATCATTGCGATAACAATCACAGCGATTGTCAGGCCTATAAGGACAACGGAAACAATCCCAAAAAATATCATCGTCCGGTTCATGAGAAGCGTGGAGTTGGCTCCAAGCACCTTCATGGGCACAAATAAAAGAAGCTGCCAGCCTGCCGATGAAACAGGAGCATTGGCCACAAACCAGTTTTGCCTTTCTTTGCCGCCGCTTAAAAATTCAAACTCCATCGCAGTACTGCTTCCCTGTTCCATATTTTCCACAAAGTCCTCATAAGTTCCGCCATGGATAATATTGTAGTCCTTAAATGCATTGAGAACATTGTACCCTTCTATAAAATTGTCGGCATACGTATATTTATAAAGTCTCCTGCCGTCTGCATTGACCAGATAGGTATAGCATTGGTTTCCAAAACCAGCTATGGAAATTTTTTTCCTCATCCACTCAATGTCAACTGCAAGAGCTAAATGTGTAATCTCTTCCTCCCCTGCGGTTACAGGAGCTGCCAGCCGCTTCATAAACAGAAAATAACTTCTTGCGTCTGTATGAGGGATCTCCGCCGTGATCTGCTGCTGATCTCCCATTTTAGCAGTCAGAAATTCCGTCTGGGGCCATCGGCCTGTATGATTGTCAGACGAGTAGTAATTGGCTTTCCTGTCAAATGCAAGTACAATGCAGTTATTTTTGTCAATAAAATCGGATATGCTTACAAGCGTCTGCATCAGGTCTTCTTCTGATGCTATACTATCCATACTCAGCAGATATTCGCAGACGGAAACCTGCTGCCATGAATATTCAATTACATTATCCACTATTTCTGATGCTTTATCTGCAAACTCTACAATATGGCTCTTTCGTTCTTCAAAAAGCTGAGTATCAAGAAAAGACACATAGTCCCAGGACGCTATGGCCAAAATTATAACCGCAATTACGGCAAAAACAGCCGGAGTTCCTTTCCGGGCCCTTCTTAACCTCTCAACCTGTCCGGTTCTGTCCTCCAGCTGTCTCTCTTTTATATTCATATAAAATTCCTCTCTATTGCCTTAACCAAAAAACTATACATTGCTATTTTACCACATATCTATTTCTTTATCATCTTCTTTTTAGCGTCTTTATCTTTTGACTGGAGAGCCAGTATTTCTGCCTGTCTCTATATAATATTCAAAAAGCCGAAAGAACGTAAACATTCTTTCGGCTTTTTAATTCACATCTGAATCGTTTAGTTAAAATCTCCCGCATCAAAACCATTCTGAAGCGCTCTCTGATAGTTTGCATTGGCTTCGCGGATAAATTCTTCATCGTTCTGTTTTTCCGGCGGAATATATGCAACCCCCATTTTTCTCTGACGAAGGTTAAACTGATTCATCTCCTGCTCAAGCAGTCTTGCATCTTCCCTCATCTCACTGCTGGCAGCGGCCGCTTCCTCATTGACAGACAGGTTGGAAGTAATGGAATCATTGATCAATTCAACCTGCGTATGTATATGGGAAATAGCTTCTTTTTGTTTCAGGGAAGATCCTGAAATATTGGCAACCGTATCAATAATCTTGTCAAGATCCTCTACAATATGCTGGAATGTGGCAAATGCTTCCGAGCTGGTCCTGCTTCCGTCTTTTGTTGCCCGCATGGTGGCTTCGATCAAGGTCTTGCTCTCATTGGCCGCCTCCGCACTCTTAAGCGCAAGCACGCGGACTTCGTCCGCTACCACGGCAAACCCCTTTCCGGCTTCCCCGGCACGGGCCGCCTCCACGGCAGCGTTTAAGGCCAAAATGTTCGTCTGGAACGCAATATCATCAATCAGTTTAATAACATTGGCAATCTTCTGAGAAGACTTATTGATCTCGTCTACGGATTTAACCAGCAGCCCCATCTTTACATTGCTTTCCTGCATATCCTGCCGCATAGACTGGGACACATTCGTCGCATGTTCCACATCCTTTGCATTTTGTGCAACCAAATCCGTGGTTTCATTGGTAAATTTATTCAGTTCATTTACGGCATCCGCCTGTCTGGACGCACTGTCAGCCAGCATCTGACTGGCATTTGCAATATGCTGGGACGCCGATGCCACAGACATGGCGATCTTTATAATTTTTGCAAACATAAAGTCATTGGACTGCACAAGATGGTACAGATTTTTACCCAGTGAGTCTTCATGGGATCGGATATTGACGAATACCGTCATATCTCCTTCGGCAAGCCGTTTCACTACCCGCACATTCTCCTGGATGCTTTCTACCATTCTCTGGAAGGATCGGATCATGGAGCCGATCTCATTGTCCTCATTGCCTTCCAGCACGCTGCTGTCAAATTCAATCTGATCCGCTCCCTGAGAAAGTCTCTCCGACCAATCTGCAACTGCGGTAATGGGACCAGAAATCTGCTTCGCTGAACATGTTCCGTAAAATACTGCTACAATGATTCCCACAACGGCGCTGACAACGTTTAAAATAATCATAAGGAAAATCAATCTGTCCAGCTTTTCAGAAGCCTCGTTTGCCGTGGCCTGATACTGGTTAGAAATCGTGTCAAGTCCCGTAATTACCTGGCTGGTCAGCGGTTTGATCTCTTCCAGGAATCTTTTATAGGCCGCATCTTTATCCTCTTTTGCAATCTGCAGAATCTCTGAAGCCTGCTGATGCATCTTCTCATGGGGCGACTTAATTGACTGGAGGGTATCATTAATCACCCTGTCAGAAAGATCTGCATCGCTTACTCCGGATATCCACTTTCCAAGTAAGCAGGTGGTATGATCCAAGCTTCCGGTAAATTCCGTTCCATTCTGAATGCTTTCATTATACGACTCCAGCCATTCATAATGCTTCGCCAAAGCAGACTTTGTGTCAGCCTGATTATTTCGGTTTTGTGACACTATGCGGTAATTCCGGTTTACCTGAATCAGCGAAACCAGAGATATGACCACAAGCAGACACATTACCATAATAACCCTGCTGTAACCTGAAATAATTTGTTTTCGGATAGACTTCACCTTTTTTTTATTCATTTCACCCTCCTTTTTGGCATTATGTACTTTCTGCGTTTTTCTGTGTCCGATCCTGCAGGATGATTCTTTGTCATATGTGCACAAATTATAAGGCATGCATCATACGTATGTCCGTAAAATTTGCATGCATTTGGCGAAAAATCAGTCGATGCAGCAGATATCGGAGACTCCGAAAGTATATGATTTACACAAAGTTTCTTTAAGGCTGTAAAACCCCTCCTTCTGTTTTTTAACTATATCAAAACCTAACTGATTGGTCAAGTATGGAATTAAAAAAACATCTATATAAGGTATTCCATGTGAACCATAAAACTGTTTGTTATTTATCAGACAGGTACGGTTTCCGTGGTCGCATTGCCGCCCAGCCGGCTACCGCCATACTCTTCAGTCTTGCTGTCTCCACCAGCATCAACGTTGGCACCAATAACTTCATGGTCTTTGTAATGATCTGCATCAAACCCTTCCTCAGACCAGCTATAAATCATCTTCTGCCCATTGGTGCAACCATCTACAGATTTTACTTTATTATATGTATTGCCGTGGGAACTGACACCGGTAGCGGCATCAGGATCTCTTTCATCCCATACCAGATAATGCATAGAGCACTGCCTTCGATCTCAGCATGCCGGTTCGCCGTCAGATGGCGCTTTCCCCCTTTACCTGGCTGGCAGCGCTTGCAGCGGCTTTCTTAACTGCACCTGAGACAATGGCCGCTCTGGCTACTGGGTCAATGGCTGCTTTTCCGTACGTTCTCTTTCCACACGTTCTAAGTGCAAAGAAAGCGCCCCGATTAAATTCGCATCATTGCCATACTTGCAAGCAACTATTTCCGGCTTTCCAAAAGGAGTAAACGGGATAATCTCAAACTGCCGATCTACACAGCTGCGGATCTTCTCCGCTACCTCCGGCCTGGCGCTGATGCCGCCGCCGATGGCAAATTTCTGCAAATCAAGCACTGCCTGTACCGCATGAATTCCAGCCGCCGTATACCGCCCAAATTCCTCAAAAGCTTCCGCCGCTGCCTCTTCCCCTGCATCATATGCCTTAAAGAACGCAAATCCATCCAAGCCATGTCCCTGTTCCGGCAGACCTTTGCGTTTCGCATAAAGCCGCAGAAGCCCTGTTGTGGAAGTATAGGTAGTCCAAATCGCCTCTGTGTTTTTGCCCCGGATATCCGCAATCCCCTCAGATAATTTTCCTAAATCCGCCGCAAACACCGACAGTTCTCCGGCACCAAAGGTACTCCCCATCCATACTTTCCGGTTCAACACAATACCGCCGCCAATGCCTGTCCCCAGCACCAGAACCGCACCGTTATCCACATCAGCCAAGGCCCCGTTCCATGCTTCTGCACTTGCTGCGCATTTGCCGTCGTTAGCCGCCGTAACGGGAACATGAAGCATTTCTTCGAAGTACTTCCCTACTGGAGCATCATGGATAAAGCGGAAAGAACCTCCTGTATGGGCAATCCCTCTCTTTGTGTCTATGCGGCCAGGCATGGACACTGCAGCCCCTGCATACTCACCGCCAAACTCATCACCAATCTCTTTAACAGCGGTCAATAAATCTTCCATGCTGCTTAGGGGAGACTGTTTTTTACCCTGCTTTAAAAATGTGCCGTCCTCTCTCATAAGCGCATACTTGATAAACGTTCCTCCCAGATCCAATACAAGATATTGTCTCATATTACTACCCCTTTCTCAACTCTTTATTCTTCCGTATACGCTAATTATATAACAAATCTGATGTCTTTTACAGCCCCAAAGCCTGATTCAAGCAAGAAAATACTTCATCTATCCATACATTTACGAAAAATCACCGACGTCAAAATACTTGCAAATGTTGGCACAATCGCCGGTGCGATAATCCCTGCCGGATTCACGCTCCCATACTAGTATCGCCCAATGTTAATAACCCAATGTTCATTCTGTTTGACAGTGCCGACTTTTCTTACTTTATTTTCAGTATCAAACATATGGTTTATTAGCGTGGATTATACCAGTGCCTTGTAAAGTCTAAAACTGTACCAAAACAGTTTCAGAGGCACTATAATTT
>CAMUJH010000069.1 GCA_947089145.1 uncultured Hungatella sp.
AAAAGAAGTTGTTAAAAAAGTCATAGATTATATCGAGAAGAATTTAGAGAAAGAACTCAACTTAGATAATATATCAAAAAATATAGGTTATTCCAAATTCTATCTTAATCGCATTTTTACAGAGCATACAGGAATTACCATGTATAAATATTTACAAAACCGCAGGCTCACTGCTGCCGCTGAAAAGCTAGTAAAAACAGATAAGCCAATAATGCAAATTGCGTATGAAGCTGGATATGATACGCAGCAATCATTTTCATTTGCCTTTAAACAAATATATTTATATCCACCTAAAGTTTATAGGAATATGGGAATCTTCATGCCAAAACAAAACAGAATTTCTTTGTGCTGTTCTTATATCTCCAGTTACAAATTTATTACACAAATTAAGGAGATTGCTGCATGAGTACGATACCTTATGTTATTGAACAAACAAGCCGCGGAGAGAGAAGTTATGATATTTTCTCACGGTTACTATCCGACAGAATTGTTTTTTTGGGTGAAGAAGTAAGCGATATGTCAGCCAGTCTGATTATTGCTCAAATGTTGTTTTTAGAAGCACAGGACCCCGAAAAGGATATACAGTTATATATAAACAGTCCCGGAGGTTCTGTATCAGCTGGTTTTGCTATTTATGATACAATGCAATATATAAAATGTGATGTTTCAACTATTTGTATTGGTCTTGCCGCCAGCTTTGGGGCTTTTTTATTAGCTGGTGGCAAGAAAGGAAAACGTATCGCTTTGCCAAACGCAGAGATAATGATACACCAGCCAGCAATTCATGGAAATGGTATTCAAGGACAGGCAACAGATATAAAAATAACATCCGACCATATACAAAAAAGCAAAGAACGCCTAAACTCTATTTTAGCAGGGAATACTGGAAAAAGCATTGAGGAAATTGCCTTTGCAACAGAACGCGATAATTATATGTCAGCAACAGAGGCAATGGATTTTGGATTAATTGATAAAATCATACATAAGCGTTGAAATGTTAGCTTTTTATATGCGAATGAAACATTTTGCTTTCAGAATTATACAAACTATGGTATAGTTATATATAAATTGGAAGTTAGAGGTGTATTTATGAAAGAGAAAATAACATTATGTGGTGATAATTGCATTGAGTGTCCAAGATATAATGCACACACATTGATAAGTAAAAACGAGCAAGTATTTTTTTTCGGGTAATTATCAAGAACGTATCAATTCGCCTATAATCACAACAGGAAATGAACTTGTAAAAGAGCAGATTGCAGATTTTTCAAAACAACTTAATATGAAAGAACTTTATTCATATATTTTTGAGGTAAAGGATAGCACCGAAAAGATACTCAATAGTTTATCCTATGACCAATTGAAAAAGAAAGTGTCAGAAGAAAGAAAAGAACACTTAAAATTATTAAATGTTGTAAGTAGAGATGAAAATGCGATTTGGCTTATTGATTATTGGTGCGGTAAAGATATTCGAGGGTTAATACAAATGCCATTTTCAAGACATTGGATTATGCACATAGAAGCAAGTTTGCGTATAAAAAACAAGATACATTCATAAGTGCAGATTCCAATTTATAAAACGAATTCTCAAACTGTCCGAAAGTACGGATACTTGTGGGACGAAAAGCGGGAACCCTGGATTATGGACGAAGAATCCGCTGACGCGGTACCATAAGTAAAGGCGAAACTGCACACAGTTGCAGAAGGCAGAGCAGGGATAACATTTGCGCAGCCTTCTTAGGAGTTTACCTGATTATTTTTAACATAGCTGCAATGTCATCGGCTGCCATTACTGCTTTTGACTTTTCGATTAAGATGTTTCCCCCAGTCATAATATAGGATGGCATTATGCGGATACCTTCATAATAGATTTCGCTATTCCGCAATTTATAGGTGGAAATGGATGGAATCACATTTTTCTTTGCTGACTTTTTCGCAATCATGTTGAAGGCCTTCTTTGCGACATCACCCATAAGCATAATAACTTTTCTGTTTGGGAATAAAGAAAGCTCTGCTTCTAAATAGGGAAGACTATTCTGGATGCTGCTTTTGTCAATGGCATATTCTGTTTTTGGGGTTTTTACGGCATTTGTGATATAGATACCCAATTGTAATATGTCTTGTATAGAAGCGGCTTCTGTTCCTGCCTTTTGAAAAAGAGGAATGGTTGTTTTCAGATAGTCAGAGTCCGGTGTTCCGTAAAAATCCTGCAGAGGGTCAGATGGCACCACTTCGTTTATCATAATTGCCTTAATCGCAAGCGGATCAATTTCAATATTGTTTAGACTTATATTGCTTGCTATCCCTAATTTCATTTCAATTTCTTTTTTAATGTTCATAACTTTACACTCCTCTGTGATAGTCTCTTGCAGTACCAGCGACAGTCCAATTATCCAGCGCAGGAAATATCATATACCTGTTTTACGCACAAAATGAACCTTTTTAAAAAGCAGGCTTTTATCCATTGGAAACAAAATCGTCAGCTTTCCTGCAATTTGTTACCTCCATAGCGCAATTATACTATAATAATCGTGACAGCGTGGTGTCAAGGTTATTATCTGATCTATTTTTGCCAATACTTTGAAAGGCTTAAAAAACACAGTGGTTTGCTAGAGCGTGTTTGAAAATTCATTCCCGCCATCTGCACGCCCCACTTTGCGGGAGATCTGGCCCTCATTCGGTCAACGTAGCCCACTACGCCTCCCTCATTCGGGCCAAATCTCCCGCAAACTGTGACGCACATCTGACGGAAAGCAATTTTCAAACACGCTCTAGTATAAAATATGATATAATACAAATAGACCAGAAGGTCATGAACACAGATACAGCCATAGAGAAAAATATTCCAGTGGCGGATTTGCAGACTTGGAGGGCACCAAAGGAAAACAGGGGAGGGATATATTAATGAAAAAATTCTGGATTTATCTGGCCATGCCTGTGGCGCTGCTAAACGGATGCCAGCGTCAGCAGGCCGTTTTGGATAATGCGAAAAGCCTGGCGGCAGGCAGCGGGGAAGAAAGCACAAAAGCAGAGGGGGAAATGACAGACAGCAGCAGGGAGATTTCCATGGAAAGCAGAGAGGATGAGAAGGAAAGCAGCCTTCAGGAGACTGCAGAGCCGTCCCTTCCTGCCGCTTTATCCAGCCAGGAGGAAACATGGGAAGACTCTGTTTCACAGGGGGATGCAGGAAAACCGGCCAGTGTGATTGCAAGTCAGAATTCTGTAAAAGAGGCTGTATTTGACGGTTCCACGGTTTCCGTTGCCAGGTCAGAGAAACGGGAGGCGTCCCGGATCACGGAGGCGGAGATTGAGGCCATGGTCAGGGAAGCTGCCTGGGATCTGGACACGGTGGTGAAAAATGGCCAGACAGTTGTGCTGAAACCCAACTTGGTTCAGATGATTGTGGATTCTACAGGGGAGAAGCTGGAACAGGAAGTGAATGGGGTAACCACTGACTGGCGGGTGGTTAAGGCAGTCCTTAAGATGGTAAGAGAGTTAAACCCTGACGGAAAGGTATACATTATGGAAGGCTCTGCTACCGGCCCGACCAGGGATGTGATGGAATATTTTCATTATACGGATGAATACCTGGAAGACGTAGACGGCTTTATCTGTTTGGAGGAAGACTGCGGAGCATGGCAGGACTTTGATGCGCAGGAGGTGGTGAAGGTTGAACTGCCTGACGGCCTTCTGCACAAATCCTACTATTTCAATAAGATTCTATATGAGGCGGATGTGATCATCAGCATCCCTGCACTAAAAACTTCCTCCGGAGTGGTGGTGACGGCAGGAATCAAGAATGTGAGCATCGGCACGCCGCCGGGCAATCTCTACGGCATGGGGCCC
Source organism: uncultured Hungatella sp. (assembly GCA_947089145.1). Taxonomy (GTDB): domain Bacteria; phylum Bacillota; class Clostridia; order Lachnospirales; family Lachnospiraceae; genus UBA3402. Next base: position 3,847 of record CAMUJH010000069.1, read on the forward strand.
CAGACCCCCAGCAAGCAGAAAATGGTTTCCCATAAGATCACAGATGGGGAGCTGGACAAATGGATCTATGACTATTATAAGGCAAAGCCTGTAAACTATGTGATCGTAGACGGGCTTCAGGGATTTCAGAGCGGTCCGGTGCCTATGTCCTCAGAACGGAAGGAGACGGACAAGATGAACATGCGCATGGTGCTGGCCGGAAGGGACCCAGTGGCCGTGGACACGGTGTGCTGTCTGCTTATGGGCTGGGACCCGGAAAGCGTCGGGTATCTGAACCTGTTCAGAGAGAGGGACGGGCTGGGGGATACGGCGTCTATCCGGCTGAAAGGCGCTTTTATGGACCACATAAGGACCCATTTTACAATTTATAAGGAAAATCTGGGGGGAAAGCCAGTGGCAGAGCACATGGGGCCCAAACTTTCCGGGAGCGCCGTGACAGACGGGGACAGCATGGTTATCCGATACAAGGCAGGGGAAGGGACGAAGAGAGTGGAGGCATACATTGACGGCATATTCCAGACGGCGCAGAAGGTACAGGAGGGGGAGGAGAGCGGCACTATCCGCCTGACCATGCCAGGGCTGCATATGAAAGACCATAAGGTGTCAGTGGCGGCGTTTGACAGATTCCTTAACAGAACGGTGAGAGGAGAACAGGAGGGAAATCTGGAAGAGGACAGCTCTATGGGCGGGGAAGAACTCCCCTGACCTTTTGGCGGCGCAGAGTCTTTTGCACCTCAAAGGCCTGCGCTTTTTTGTACGCTTTTTTCACTTGGAAGCAACTTCTTGCAATTTCATCCATTTTTATGTATACTATCCTAAGCGGAAAAAAAGAGAACCAATGCCAAGGCCAAAGGGGATGTTTAACAAAATGGCATGGAGAGGGAATGGCGGCAACATTTGTACTCTGGTTACAGGAACATAAGGAGGCATAAAACTGGTGGCTGGAACGGCAAAAAGCAAAAAGACGGCGGCTAAAGCAAAAAAACCGGCGTCATCAAAATCAAAGAAACAGGCCCAGGCAAAAAAGCAGGACATGGATACCGGGTTTATGCGGGAGGAAGTGATCCTTATTGCTTCGTTTGCCGTGGCAGTTTTATTATTTTTAAGCAATTTTCATTTGTGTGGCATGGCAGGGGATTACCTGCGCAAGGTGCAGCTGGGAATCTTTGGAATGATAGGTTTTCTTGCACCTGTTCTTTTGTTTTTGGGAACATGCTTCGGCATGTCGAACCAGGGCAATCCCATCGCTGCGCTGAAGATGGCGGCGGCAGTGACAGGAACCCTGGTTTTGTGCGGGCTGACAGAGATGGTGTTCGGCGGAGGATATGAGGAAGGGCAGAAGATTATGGATGCCTTTATCCGCTCTTCGGAAAGCGGCCTGGGAGGCGGCCTTATCGGGGGAGCCCTGGCACAGGGGCTGGGATCAATCCTGGGGGTGGTAGGCACCTATCTGGTTCTTTTGGTGATTCTGGCCATCTGCTGCGTCTGCGTGACAGAAAAATCCCTGGTGGCCCTGGTGAAAAGGGGCGGCGGAAAGGCATATCAGTATGCAAAGGAAGACGCCAGCCGCCGCAGAGAGATCCACGAGGAGCGCAGGGAAGAACGGCTGCGGCAAAAGGAGGAGAAGGCCCGCCTTCGGGAAGAACAGCGGGTGCGCGGAGTCAATCTTAATGCCACGAAGCTGGAAGGGTACAGCCAGGATCAGTATGAGGACTTGGATTATTACGATGAGGATTATGACGAGACATATGATGAGGCTCAGGAAGATTCCTATGGAAGTCAGGCATATGATAACGGGGGTTACTATGATGAAGAGTATGTTGATGACGGGGAATACGATGACGGATTCTATGAGGAACGTGGCGGCGGAGGGTACGGACACAGCCGCAGCGATGGAAGAGCGAGGAGGGCTGTTTCGGAAACAGCGTCCGGCAATATGCCCCAGGAACACCAGGAGGACATTTTTACCGGGGAGATCTCTCTTCCGCCTCAGTACCTGGACGAAGAGGAAGATGTGCCTTTCGACGACGAAGATGTCATGGCAGTGGAAAGTGCATTGCGGGCGGCATGGCAGGATACGGCGGATCAGGCTGTCATGGACGAGGAGTGGGATACCCTGGATGCACAGGGAACCTGCGGAGCAGGCGCCGGGAAAAGAGCTGATACAGGCCAAAGGCATGAACAGGAATACGAGGCGGTTTGGGGCCATAACCTGAGGCAGGAGCCTTCAGAGGCCGAAGACCCCGGGATGGAAGCGGCATACGGGCCCAATGGCGGACAGACATACGAGGCAGACTTTGAAAGGGAGGGTAGCCCCGTAGAACCCTCCGGTTCCGGCACATCTTACGAAGACGATCCTATGCCGGATTCCATTACCCATTGGGTGCCGGAACTTCCAAAAGAGGAGATTCTCAGGGCGCCAAAGGCAGCACCAGCAGCAGGCGGTTCCCTGTTTGACCGGGATCTGTCTTCCCTCTCTCAGGAAAGCAGAACCTGGGAGGCAGGATCAGACGGGCAGAGCCCGTCCAAAGAGGTCTTTGAGATTCCTCAGGAGAGCAAGCGGGTGGTAACGGCTTCGGGAAAGATTATAGAAAATGACACGGAGGCATTGAAGAAGAAACTGGATATGCGGCGCATGGAGGCCAAGGAGGAGCATGGCAGCGATGCGCTGGGCGTGGCGGCGCAGATAAGGGAGAAGGAGATCATAAAGAAAGAGTACCAGTTCCCGCCGGTTACGCTGCTGAAGCGGGCAAGCAAGCCCACAGGGGCGTTTTCCGAGCAGGAGTACAAAGATACGGCCATTAAGCTGCAGCAGACGCTGAAAAATTTCGGCGTAGGCGTGACAGTGACCAATATAAGCTGCGGCCCTTCTGTTACCCGGTATGAGTTAAGGCCGGAACAGGGGGTAAAGGTCAGCAAGATCGTAGGCCTGGCGGATGATATAAAGCTGAGTCTGGCGGCGGAGGATATCCGGATCGAGGCCCCCATCCCCGGAAGGTCCGCCGTGGGGATCGAGGTCCCCAACAAGGAGAACACTACAGTATACCTGAGGGAGATTTTTGAGTCGGAAAGCTTTAAGACTGCCTCCTCCAGCCTGTCCTTTGCAGTGGGAAAGGACATTGGAGGCCAGGTGGTGGTGACAGACATTGCCAAAATGCCCCATCTGCTTATTGCAGGCGCCACAGGCTCAGGAAAGTCGGTCTGCATTAATACGCTGATCATGAGCATTATATTTAAAGCAAGCCCTGATGACGTGAAGCTGATCATGGTCGACCCTAAAGTCGTGGAGTTAAGCGCCTATAACGGCATCCCCCATCTTTTGATTCCCGTGGTTACGGACCCAAAGAAAGCTTCAGGGGCATTAAACTGGGCGGTGGCTGAGATGATGAGCCGCTACGACAAATTCGCCAAATACAATATGAGAAACTTAAAAGGATACAATGCCAAAATAGAGTCCATAAAGGACATTCAGGATGAAGACAAGCCTCAGAAGATGCCCCAGATCGTCATTATTATCGACGAGCTGGCGGACCTTATGATGGTATCTCCCGGCGAGGTGGAAGATGCCATCTGCCGTCTGGCGCAGCTTGCAAGGGCCGCAGGCATTCACCTGGTTATTGCCACTCAGAGGCCGTCGGTCAACGTTATCACAGGCCTGATTAAGGCAAACGTGCCGTCCAGGATTGCATTTGCCGTTTCCTCGGGAGTGGATTCCAGGACGATCATTGACATGTACGGGGCGGAAAAGCTTCTGGGAAAAGGAGACATGCTGTTTTACCCGTCAGGAGTGCCGAAACCTCAGCGGGTGCAGGGTGCATTTGTGTCAGACCAGGAGGTGGCGGACGTAGTGGAATTTCTGGTGGCCCAGGGCATGGAGACAGAGTACCAGCCGGACATTGAAAGCAGGATGGCGGCTCCGGCAGCTGCAGGGGGGACGGATGCGCCCAAAAACAATGGCCGGGACGAATATTTTGAACAGGCAGGAAAATTCATCATAGAGAAAGAGAAAGCATCCATCGGCATGCTTCAGAGGATGTACAAGATCGGCTTTAACCGGGCGGCCAGGATTATGGATCAGCTGGCGGAGTTCGGCGTAGTCGGTGAAGAGGAGGGCACCAAGCCCAGGAAGGTGCTGATGACCGTGCAAGAATTTGAGGACCTGTTGTCACAGGAGTAAACCAATGGATAAATGTACTCTCGGAGTCTCTCTGTGCCTGATTTTGTGAGATCATTTTTGCCGGATGTGCATAAATTTATGAGGCGTGCGTGGAACGTACGTTGATTAAATTTATGTGTATATGACGAAAAATCAGCCGCAAAGGCAGGCGCAGGAGAGATTCCGAGAGTACATAAATAGCATTGGGAGCAAAAATGAAGATTACATTTACAGGAGGAACATGCACATGAAGACAGACATTGAGATTGCCCAGGAAGCAACGATGCTGCCCATTAAGGATGTGGCAGCCGCCTATGGAATTAAGGAAGATGATCTGGAACTTTACGGAAAGTACAAGGCAAAGCTGACAGACGAGTTGTGGGAGGAAGTAAAAGGCCGCAGGGACGGGAAACTGGTTCTGGTGACGGCCATTAACCCTACCCCGGCGGGAGAGGGAAAGACCACTACCAGCATCGGTCTGGGGGATGCGCTGTCAAGGCTTGGAAAGAAAACGCTTCTTGCCCTGCGGGAGCCGTCTCTGGGACCCTGCTTCGGCATCAAAGGGGGAGCTGCCGGAGGCGGATATGCCCAGGTGGTTCCCATGGAGGATTTAAACCTTCATTTTACCGGGGACTTCCACGCCATTACTTCAGCCAACAATCTTTTGGCGGCTCTTTTGGACAACCATATTCAGCAGGGAAATGAACTTCAGATTGATACGAGGCAGATTCTCTGGAAACGGTGCCTGGATATGAATGACCGGGTGCTGCGCAACGTGGTGGTGGGACTTGGGGCAAAGGCTGACGGCGTGGTGCGGGAAGATCACTTTGTGATTACCGTGGCCTCGGAGATCATGGCCATCCTCTGCCTGGCTGATGACATGGAGGATCTGAAGAGACGGCTGGGACGGATCATCGTGGCATACAATTATGCGGGAGAGCCTGTGACGGCTAAAGATCTTAACGCTGTAGGCGCCATGGCGGCTCTCTTAAAGGACGCCGTCAAGCCGAACCTGATTCAGACCCTGGAACATACAGGCGCAGTGGTTCACGGCGGGCCCTTTGCCAACATTGCCCATGGGTGCAACAGCGTCAGGGCCACCAGGACTGCCCTGAAGCTGGCTGACATTGTGGTAACAGAGGCCGGGTTCGGGGCGGATCTGGGCGCTGAGAAGTTCCTGGACATTAAGTGCAGAATGGCAGATTTGAAACCGGACGCGGTGGTGCTGGTTGCAACCGTGAGGGCGCTGAAATACAACGGCGGCGCAGCCAGGGCGGATCTGGGAACCGAGAATCTGGAAGTACTTAAAAAAGGCATCGTAAATCTGGAGAAACATATTGAAAATATTCAAAAGTACGGCGTTCCCGTGGTGGTGACCCTCAATTCATTCACTTCGGACACTGAGGCGGAATATGCATATATTAAGCAGTTCTGTGAAGAGAAGGGCTGCCAGTTTGCCCTGTCCCAGGTTTGGGCAAACGGCGGGCAGGGCGGCGAGGCCCTGGCCCGGAAGGTGCTGGATACCCTGGAAAATAAGGAGAGCCGCTATAAGCCTATTTATCCTGACAATATGAGCCTGGAAGACAAGATTGGCACCGTGGCCAGGGAAATTTACGGTGCTGACGGGGTAAACTATGCCCCGGCGGCCAAAAAGGCTCTGGCCAAAATAACAGATATGGGGTTTGGAAACCTTCCGGTCTGCATGGCCAAGACCCAGTATTCCCTGTCCGATGACCAGAACAAGCTGGGAAGGCCAACCGGGTTTGAGATCAGCGTAAGAGATGCCTATGTGTCGGCAGGAGCAGGGTTTGTGGTAGTCCTGACAGGGGCGATCATGACCATGCCCGGGCTTCCCAAAAAACCTGCGGCCTATGGAATTGACGTTAATGAGAGCGGGGCTATTACCGGGCTGTTTTAAGACGCTTTAAAACAACGGTCCTGAGAGACAGCAATCTGTTCAGGACAGATATCATGCAGTGGGCAGGAGGGCGGCATGAACGTAGCAGAAAGCCTGAAAGAAATAAAATGGACGCTGCTGTGGGGAAATCCCCAGGCAGAGGCCGAGGAAGTGGTGTATGATTCCAGGAAGGCCAAAGAGGGCACGGTGTTCGTGTGCATGAAGGGAACCAAGGTGGATTCCCATGACTTTATTCCCCAGGCAATCCGGCAGGGATGCAGGATATTGGTGACAGAGAGGGGGCTTGACTGGCTGGAGGAGAAGGCCGGAGGGACCCTGCCAAAGGATGCTGCCGTGTTTCAGGTGGAAAACGGGCGGCAGGCCCTTGCCCATCTGGCAGCGGCCAGGTTCGGGTATCCGGCCCAAAAGATGGTCTGCATCGGGGTAACAGGGACAAAGGGAAAGACCACCACTACCTACATGATCAAGGCCGTTTTGGAGGCGGCAGGCAAGAAGGTGGGGCTTATCGGCACCGCGGGAGCCGTGATCGGGGGCAGGACCTATCCTACGGTTAACACCACGCCGGAATCATATGAGCTGGAAAAATATTTTGCCGCAATGGCAAAGGAAGGCTGCGAGTACATGATCATGGAGGTGTCTTCCCAGGGGATCAAGATGCACCGGGTAGACGGAATTACCTTCGACTACGGAATTTTTACAAATATTTCCAATGATCACATTGGGCCTGACGAGCATAAAGACTTTGAGGAATACCTGTACTATAAGTCCCGGATTTTAGACAGGTGCAGGGTAGGGATCGTGAACCGGGACGACGAGCATTTCCAGGAGATTGTCAGGGGGCATTCCTGTAAACTGTACACGTATGGGCTGGAGAAGGCCGGGGATTTTCAGGCCGGGAATATACAGTATGTGTCCGAGCCGGACTTTGTGGGGCTGGAATTTTCGGAGCAGGGAGCCTGGGACATGAACGTGCGGGTGAATATTCCCGGGAAATTTAACGTGTACAATGCCATGGCGGCTCTTAGCGTGTGCAGCTTTCTGGATCTTCCCAAGGAGAGGGTGCGCCATGCCCTGGAGCATCTGTATGTTAACGGAAGAATGGAGATTGTCCACACTTCCAGGCGCTGCACGGTGATCGTGGATTATGCCCACAATGCAGTCAGCATGGAAAGCCTTTTGGAAACGCTCAGGGATTATAAGCCAAAGCGGCTGGTCTGTGTTTTCGGGTGCGGAGGCAACCGTTCCAAGGACAGACGGTATTCCATGGGAGAGATCGGCGGAAAGCTGGCGGATCTTTGCATCCTGACGGCGGATAATTCCCGGTATGAGAAGACAGAGGACATTATTGCGGATATTCGGGGAAGCCTTGAAAAGACAGGCGGGAAGTACCTGGAGATTCCGGACAGACGGCAGGCCATTGAGTACAGCATCCTTCATGCCCAGCCCGGGGATATGATAGCAGTCATCGGGAAAGGCCATGAGGACTACCAGGAGGAAAACGGCGTCCGGCGTCCGTTTCTGGACCGGCAGGTTATAGAGGAGGTCATTGCCAGTCAGGACAGGGATGCTTCCGGGTTTTTTAAGAAGCCCTAACAAAATCACGCAGGTTCACAGAGCTGAACCTTTGAATCAGGAGAGGCGGCAAGGAATGTACGCCAATATTATAATTGACATTTCCCATGAAATGGTAGACAGGACATTTCAGTACCGGGTACCGCCGGAGATGGAAGGAAAGGTTCTGGTGGGAACTCAGGTACACATACCTTTTGGCGCAGGAAATCACCTGCGCAAAGGGTATGTGGTGGATCTGACAGAGAAAGCAGAATTTGATCCCAGGAAGATAAAGGACGTAGCCGGGGTGGCTGTCGACGGAGTGACAGCCCAGTCCCGGCTTATTCAGGTTGCCTGGTGGCTGAAGGAGCGTTACGGCTCCACCATGAATCAGGCTCTCAAGACCGTGCTGCCGGTGAAGCAGAAGGTGAAGCAGAAGGAGGCAAGGTTTATCCGAAGGCTTTTATCAAAGGAAGATATCCGCAGGGAGGCGCAGGAGGCCGCCAGAAAGCATTACGGGGCCAGAGAGAGGCTTCTTAGGGCTCTGGAAGACGCGGAGGAGATCCCATACCAGGTGGCTGTAAACCAGATGAATCTGACCATGGCTTCCATAAAGCCCATGGTGGAAAAAGGAATGATTGCCCTGGAGAAGGAGACGGTCATGCGCAATCCCCTGATCCGGGGAAGCTTAAAGAGCGGGGCAGTGGAGCTGAATCCGGGCCAGAGGGCTGCGGTGGATGAGTTTGTCAGCCGCTATGACAAAGGCATCCGGGAGACAGCCCTTCTTTACGGAGTGACAGGAAGCGGCAAGACAGAGGTGTATATGGAAATGATCGCCCATATCCTGGAAGCAGGGCGGCAGGTGATTGTTCTGATTCCAGAGATTGCCCTGACATATCAAACCGTTCTGCGGTTTTACAAAAGATTCGGCAGCCTGGTGTCCATCATCAATTCCCGCATGTCAGCGGGAGAGCGGTATGACCAGTTTGAGAGGGCGAAAAGCGGGGAAGTAAAAATCATGATCGGCCCCAGATCCGCGCTGTTTACCCCTTTTTCCGACGTAGGCCTGATCATTGTGGACGAGGAACATGAGACAGCCTATAAAAGCGAAATTTCTCCCAGATATCACGCAAGAGAGACGGCGGTTTACCTGGCGCAGATGAGCGGGGCCTGTGTAGTCCTGGGGTCAGCCACGCCGTCTTTAGAAGCATACTCAAAGGCTCTTTGCGGGCAGTGGAAGCTGTACCGGCTGGAACAGAGGGCCAAGAAAGACAGCCGCATGGCAAAAGTCCATGTGATTGATCTGCGGGAGGAGCTAAAAGAGGGGAACAAATCCATTTTCAGCAGAAAGCTTTGCAAAGCTATGGAAGAAAGGCTGGAGGCAGGGCAGCAGATCATGCTGTTTATGAACCGGAGAGGGTACGCAAGCTTTGTGTCCTGCCGTTCCTGCGGGGAGGCGGTAAAATGCCCTCACTGCGATGTGACCCTGACCCTTCATTTCGGGCAGAAGCTGGTGTGCCATTACTGCGGCCATGAGGCAAAGGCGCCGGACAGATGCCCCCAGTGCGGATCACCCTACATTGCAGGATTCGGAACCGGAACCCAGAAGGTGGAGGAAATGACAAAGAAAATGTTTCCAAAAGCCAGGGTGCTGAGGATGGATATGGACACTACGTCGAAAAAGGGAGGCCATGAAGAGATCCTGTCTGTATTTTCCGAGGGGAAAGCCGATATTCTTATAGGGACCCAGATGATTGTAAAAGGCCATGATTTTCCCAGGGTAACCCTTGTGGGAGTTCTGGCGGCGGATTTATCTCTGTATACATCGGATTTCCGGTGCGGGGAGAGGACATTTCAGCTTCTCACCCAGGCGGCAGGGAGAGCAGGGAGAGACGAACTGGCCGGGGAAGTGGTGATTCAGACCTACAATCCGGAGCACTACAGCATTGCCTGCGCTGCCAGGCAGGATTATGAATCGTTTTACCGGCAGGAGATGGTGTATCGGGAACTGCTCCACTATCCTCCGGTTGTCCAGCTTTTGGCGGTTATGGCTTTTTGCAGGTCTGAGGAGACTCTGGAAGCGGCGATGGAGGCTCTGTCCCGATGGGCAGGGGAAGGGATGCATGAAAGAGGGGGCAGGAGAGAAGAGGCGGACAGGGCAGAAAAAGGAAGCTGGGAGTTAGAGATAATCGGCCCGGCCCAGGCGCCGATTTATAAAGTTAATGATATATATAGAAAAATTTTATACTTGAAACATGAAAACTATGATATACTAATAAAATTGAAAAACTATATGGAGGAGCAAAGCCGGCAGGCGCCGTGGCATCAGCAGGTGATGATCCAGTATGATTTTGCGTGATTTCTGTGTCAGGGGGATGCGCCAAAGGGCTGTACGGGAGAAGGCAAAGAGTAAATTCTGGGATTTAGAATCAATATTTCTTGTAAGAAAGGGCAGAGCGATATGGCTATTAGACATGTGAGAACCATAGGAGACGATATTTTGTATAAGAAGTGCAAACCAGTGAAGGCCATGACTCCAAGGCTTGCGCAGCTTATAGAGGATATGTTTGAGACAATGTACACCAATTACGGGGTTGGGCTGGCAGCGCCTCAGGTTGGCATTTTAAAGCAGATCGTCGTGATAGACGTGGATGATGATGACGTTCCCGACGAGGAGCGGAACCAGTATGTGTTTATTAACCCGGAGATTCTGGAGAGCAGGGGAAGTTCCACGGCATACGAGGGCTGCTTAAGCGTTCCCGGAAAATCCGGAAAGGTTACCAGGCCTGAGTGGGTGAAGGTAAAAGCACAGGATGAAAATATGGAAGAGTTTATTATGGAGGCTGAGGGGATGCTGGCAAGAGCCATCTGCCATGAGTGCGACCATCTGGAAGGAGAGCTGTATGTGGACCGGGTGGAAGGGGAACTGAAAGATACCTCAGAGCTGACAGAGGAGGATATGAATTAGATGCGGATCGTATTTATGGGAACGCCGGATTTTTCCGTGCCGGTGCTGGAGAGCCTTATAGAGGCAGGCCATAAGGTCATAGGCGTGGTGACCCAGCCGGATAAGCCCAGGGGGCGCGGGAAATCCGTGCTTATGCCTCCGGTAAAAGAAAAGGCCCTGGAGAGAGGGCTTGCGGTTTTCCAGCCATCAAAGGTGCGGGCTCCTGAGTTTGTAAAGGTGCTGAAAGACCTGAAGCCGGATGTTATGGTTGTAGTGGCATTTGGGCAGATTCTTCCCAAAGAGGTGCTGGAGATTCCGCCTAAGGGGTGCATTAATATTCATGCTTCCCTGCTTCCCAAATATCGGGGGGCAGCTCCCATTCAGTGGGCCATAATTGACGGGGAGAAGGAGACAGGCATTACCACGATGATGATGGATGAAGGGCTGGATACGGGAGACATGCTGGAAAAGACAGCCGTGCCCATTGAGGAGGATGAAACCGGTGACAGCCTCCATGACAAGTTAAGCGCCGCAGGGGCGAAGCTGATCGTGTCTACCCTTGAAAAGATAGAGCATGGCACCGCAGTGAGGACTCCCCAGACAGACCAGGGGACCTGCTATGCCAGGATGCTGAAAAAGGATATGGGAGACATTGACTGGGCCATGGATGCGGATGCCATTGAACGGCTCATAAGGGGATTGAACTCCTGGCCGGGAACGTATACCAAATGGAACGGAAAGACTCTCAAAATCTGGAAGGCAGACGTGGTGGACAGGGAGTATGAAGGCGTGTGCGGCGAGGTAGTATATAGAGATAAAAACACGCTTCTGGTGAAAACGGGAAAAGGGTGCCTGTCTCTTCTGGAACTGCAGCCGGAGGGAAAGAAGAGGATGGCAGCGGATGCTTTTCTCCGGGGATATCCGGTAGAGGAGCATACCGTGTTTACAAAGTCCGGTTTATGATTTCGGGCGAAAATTTTGAGGAAAGGAGCAATTTCATATGTACGGTGGTTTTTATGGATACGGCATGGGTTTTTTCGACCCTACCATGATTCTGCTGCTTATCGGAACGGCGCTGTCTTTATTTGCGTCCTCCAGAGTTAACAGCACATTTGCCAAATATTCCAAGGTGCGCAGCATGACGGGCATGACCGGGGAGGAGGCGGCCAGAAGGCTTTTAAATTCCCAGGGGATCTACGATGTGTCCGTAAGGCCGGTTTCAGGCAGCCTGACAGATCATTATGACCCAAGGACCAAGACGGTAAACCTGTCAGAAAGCGTTTTCCGTTCTGCCTCAGTGGCATCTCTCGGGGTGGCGGCCCATGAATGCGGCCATGCGATCCAGGACAATATGGGATATGCGCCTCTTAGAATGCGGGCGGCCTTTGTGCCGGTGGCAAATTTCGGCAGCAAATTATCCTGGCCCCTGATTCTTCTGGGCCTGATCTTGGGTGGCAGCAATATGCTGACTCAGATCGGCATCTGGATGTTTGTGGCAGTGGTGCTGTTTCAGCTGATTACCCTGCCTGTGGAATTAAATGCGTCCAGGCGGGCGGTAACTCTTTTAGACCAGCTGGGCATCTTAAGCGGCCAGGAAGTGGGGCAGACAAGAAGCGTGCTGGGGGCGGCGGCCCTGACCTATGTGGCGGCAGCGGCGGCTTCTATTCTCCAGCTTCTGCGTCTGGTAATACTGTTTGGAGGAAACAGGAGACGTGACTAAAGAGAAAGAGGGCAGGGGAATGAATGTCAGGGAACTGGCTCTGGATATTCTGCTTGAGATTGCGGAGAGGGGCGGTTTAAGCCATGTGGTTCTTTCCCAGGCTCTTTCAAAATATCAGTATCTGGAAAAGCAGGACAGGGCTTTTGTTACCAGAGTGACCGAAGGGACGCTGGAATATCTGATACAGATTGATTATGTGCTTGGGAAGTATTCCAGCGTGAAGGTTCAAAAGATGAAGCCGGTTATCCGCACGCTGCTTCGGATGTCAGTGTACCAGATTCTGTACATGGACAGGATTCCCGACAGCGCCGTGTGCAATGAAGCGGTGAAGCTGGCGGCAAAACGCCGTTTTCAGGGACTAAAGGGCTTTGTCAACGGGGTGCTCCGGACTGTTTCAAGGGAAAAAGAGGGCCTGGAGTTTCCGGATGACGCCGTGCGGTATTCGGTTCCCCCATGGCTTTTTGATATGTGGATGAAAGAATACCCCCAGGACACGGTTCAAAAGATGCTGGGAGCATTTCTGGAGAAAAGCCGTCTCACTGTCCGGTGCTGTCTGGACAGGGCCAAGAGGCAGCAGATCAGGGACAGCTTAAGCCGACAGGGAGTGACGGTAATTGACAGCGGCTATGGGGAAGATATCCTGTTTCTGGAACAGGTGGATTATCTGGAAGCCTTGGAGGCGTTTTTGCAGGGCTGGATTCAGGTGCAGGATTTAAGCTCCGCCATGGCAGTGCTTGCGGCGCAGCCTGAGCAGGGGGACTACTGTATTGATGTCTGCGGCGCTCCCGGCGGAAAGAGCATGCATCTGGCGGATAAGCTGCAGGGGACCGGATTTGTGGAGGTGCGGGACATCAGCGAGGGGAAAGTGGCCCTTATCGAGGATAACATCCGGCGGCTTGGGTATTCCAACATAAGAGGCAGGGTTATGGATGCCCTGATAAAGGATGAGGAGTCAATAGAGAAGGCGGATCTGGTTCTTGCGGATCTGCCATGTTCCGGTCTTGGAGTTATAGGGCGCAAACCGGATATTAAGCTTCGCATGACGCCGAAATCCATGGAGACGCTGGCAGGGCTTCAGAGACAGATTTTGTCAGTAGTGTGGCAGTATGTAAAGCCTGGGGGACGGCTTGTCTACAGCACCTGTACCATAAACAGGATGGAAAATGAGGAAAATGCCGCATGGTTTGTCAGAAATTTCCCCTTTGAGCCTGTAAATATAGAGGGACGGCTGGGGGAGAAGATTCACGAGGACACTATGAAGCAGGGATATGTGCAGCTTCTGCCAGGAGTTTACCCCTGCGACGGGTTCTTCTTGGCGGTGTTTAAAAGGAAGTGCGCTGATGCGCACGCAGGTCAGAAGCCTGGCGGCGTCTGACAAATTTTCAGAGGAAGTGCGCTGATGCGCACGCCGGCACATAATTTTTAAAAGAAAGAGCAAGGAAATTATAAGCAGAGCAGATATGGAAAAGAAGATAGATATAAAATCCCTGGCCCTGGAGGAACTGGAGGAGGAGCTGAGGGGGAAGGGGCAGAAAGCGTTCAGAGCCAGACAGATTTTTCAGTGGATGCATGAGAAGCTTGCGGATTCATTTGAGGAGATGACCAATCTGTCAAAGGATTTGCGGCAGCAGCTTTCCCGGGACTATGAGCTGGTGACCCTTCAGAAAAAGGATGTAAGGATTTCCAGGCTGGACGGCACCAGAAAATATCTTTTTGGCCTGTCCGACGGCCATGTGATTGAAAGCGTGCTGATGAAATATAAACATGGGAATTCCGTGTGCATTTCTTCCCAGGTGGGATGCCGCATGGGGTGCCGTTTTTGTGCGTCCACCCTGGACGGTCTGGAGAGGAATCTGAGGCCGTCGGAGATGCTGGATCAGATTTACCGGATTCAGAAAGATACTGGGGAGCGGGTAAGCCATGTGGTGGTTATGGGGAGCGGGGAACCCCTTGACAACTATGACAGCCTGATACGCTTTATCCGGCTTGTTTCGGATGAAAGAGGGCTGAATATAAGCCAGAGGAACATCACGGTGTCCACCTGCGGCATTGTGCCGGGAATTGAACGGATGGCTCAAGAGGGCTTGGCCGTTACCCTGGCATTATCCCTCCACGGGCCAAATGACCAGGTCAGAAAGAGCCTGATGCCCGTGGCCAACAAGTACCCCCTTAAGGAAGTTCTTTCAGCCTGCAGTACATATTTTAAAAAGACAGGGAGGCGCCTGACCTTTGAGTACAGCCTGGTAAAGGGAGTCAATGACAATCTCAGAGAAGCGCAGGCTTTGGCAGAGCTTATAAAGGATCAGCAGGGCCATGTAAACCTGATTCCCGTAAATCCCATTAAAGAGAGGGAATACGTCCAGTCTGACTGGCATGCTGTTGAGGCATTTAAAGTTTATCTTGAAAAAAAGGGAATCAATGTTACCATAAGAAGGGAAATGGGCCGGGATATAAACGGGGCCTGCGGACAGCTGAGAAGAAGCTTTATGGAAGACATCCGATGATAAAAGGAGGGGCTGAGGAAAATGAGAGCATATGGGATGACTGATGTTGGTAGGGCCAGGAGCCGCAATCAGGACTATATTTATTGTTCATCAGACCCTGTAGGCAGTCTGGACAATCTGTTCCTGGTAGCCGACGGAATGGGAGGCCACAAGGCCGGGGATTATGCATCCCGTTTTATGGCGGAAGGTTTGGCATCCTATGCGGATCAGCACAGAAACGGTTCAGCTGTCAGGATTATAAAAGAAGGGATCAGACAGATTAATGAAGAGTTATATGAGATGTCCCTGAATCATGCCGCCCTGTCCGGAATGGGCACTACTCTTGTGGCGGCGGTGACAGAGGGAGACACTCTCTATGTTGCCAACGTGGGAGACAGCCGGCTGTACCTGCTCCGGGACAGGCGGCTGCTCCAGGTTACCAGGGATCACTCCTATGTGGAGGAGATGGTGGCGCTGGGACAGATGGAGAGAAACAGCAGGGATTACCGGCAGCAGAAAAACATCATTACCAGGGCAATCGGTGTTGAAAGGTATGTGGAGGCAGACTTTTTTGAGGAAGAGCTTCTTGCGGGCGACATGATTCTGATGTGTTCTGACGGGCTCTGCAACATGCTTGGGGATGAAGAAGTGGCAGCCCTCCTTGGGGAGAGAGGCTCTTTAAAGCAGAAGACAGAAAGGCTGATCGCCCAGGCAAATGACAGAGGCGGTTATGATAATATTGCGGTGATCATAATTGACCCGCAGATAGGCGAGGTGGGTTCATGCTGAGAACAGGGATTTATTTGCAGGGACGGTATGAAATATTGGGGCTTATTGGATCAGGCGGCATGTCGGATGTGTACAGGGCAAAATGCCATAAGCTGAACCGTCTGGTGGCAATTAAAGTACTAAAAGAAGAATTCAGCAATGAAGAGGGATTCGTGGGAAAATTCCAGATGGAGGCCCAGGCAGCGGCAAGGCTGTCTCACCCTAACATTGTTAATGTATATGATGTCGTGGATGAGGGAAGCATCCACTACATAGTTATGGAACTGATCGAAGGGATTACCCTGAAAAGCTACATTGGAAAAAAAGGCTTTCTCGACGTGAAAGAGGCGGTGGGCATTGCCATTCAGGTGGCCCAGGGAATCGGGGCTGCACATGACCAGAATATTGTACATAGAGATATAAAGCCCCAAAATATGCTGATCTCCAAAGACGGAAAGGTGAAGGTGGCGGATTTCGGCATTGCCAGGGCAGCTTCCACCCAGACCATGACCTCTGAGGCCATGGGGTCAGTCCATTATATGGCGCCGGAGCAGGCCAGAGGGGGATACAGCGATACCAGAAGCGACATTTATTCCCTGGGAATCACCATATTTGAGATGGTTACAGGCCGCCTGCCTTTTGAGGGGGAAAACACGGTGGCCGTTGCATTGGCCCAGCTTCAGGAGCCCATAGCCAGGCCCACGTATCTTAATCCGGAGATTCCAGTAAGCCTGGAAGGGGTTATTCTGAAATGTACGGAAAAGAAGCCGGAACATCGCTACAGTGAGATTTCAGAGGTCATTGCAGACCTTCGCCGGGTTCTGGTGTACCCGGATGAGGATTTTGTGCAGATGGCCCCCGAGGTGGACATGGGGGCGGGAACCGTGATTCTCAGAAAGGAAGAACTGGAGGAGATTAAGCGGGGGGTGGACTCTTCCAGGGAATGGGACGGAAACAGGACCTGGGATGGGCCGGAAGAGGCAGACCCAAGAGGCGGTTTGGGCGGCTGGGATGAGTCGGAGCCGCAAGAAAGGGACCAGTCCTGGGACGACGACGGGCCGTGGCAGGATCAGGATCTGCGGCAGGCAGCAATATCCAGGGACAGGGACTACATGAGAGAACGGGATATTGGGGAGGAAAGAGGAACTGCCAGGGACTGGGAGTGGGATCAGGACCAGGAGGACTGGCAGCAGGACCGCCGCAGAAGTCAGGGACGGATTCAAAACCGCAGCCATAATCAAAACCGGACAGGAGGGTCTAACCGGGGGAGAAGGTATTCCAGAGAAGAGGACGTGGCGCCTAGATTTGAGAAGCTTCTTGCCGCGCTGGGAGTTCTTGCTGCCGCTATTATCGTAATGATACTGGTTGTGGTATTTTCACGGCTGGGAGGGCTGTTTAAATTCAGCTCCAGAGAGACAGAGCCCGTGGTTCAGACAGAAACCACGGCCCCGACAGAATCCATGAAAGATATGGAGGCTCAGGTGCCGGACGTGCGGGAACTCCCCCTGGATATGGCAGACGCAAAAATGAAGGAAAATATGCTGATTTTAAAAGTAAGCAGCTATGAGGATTCTGATACCATTGCCAAGGGATGCGTCATTTCCCAGCAGTATCCTCAGGGAACAATCGTGCAGAAATATTCCGCTGTAAGTGTGGTGGTCAGCAACGGAAGCGATCTGGTAAAAGTGTCGGAACTGTCTTTGGACGGTATGACAGGGGAGGCTGCAAAAGCTCTTTTGGAACAGAATAAACTGACAGCACAGGAAAAGCCGGAATATCATGATACGGTGCCAAAAGGCGCAGTGATCCGGGTGGAGCCAGAACAGGCGAGACAGGGGGAAACCGTGACTTTATATGTCAGCGCAGGCCCTGCTGCCTCTCTGAAAGCCGTACCGGCCATTGACGGGCTGTACGAGGAAGACGCTGTGGGCGCGCTGGCGGCAGCCGGCCTGGAGCCTGGCGACGTGACCGAGGAATATAATGACACTCTGGAAGTGGGATATGTGATCCGGCAGGGAATCGCCGCAGATACCCTGGTAGAGGAGGGAACCCAGGTCCCATACACCATAAGTCTTGGATCTGAGATAAAGCAGTACGTTGCTGCCATCAATGAACACTATAACCTGGGAGGAAGCGTAGGCCCTGGAGCAGTCGCCACAGATATCCGGGTGATGATCCGGCTGAAGCAGATAGTGGACGGGGAGACAGTGTATAAAACTCTTACGGAAGCAGCCGTCTACAACGGAACTCAGGACGTTCCCGTCAATTTTGCCAATATTGAAGGGGAACCAGGAGTGGACAGCGGAGATGTGGAAGTGGTTAATGCCGATACCGGGGAGGTGCTGGCCATTTACCCTGTCAGATTTACGGAGATGCACCAATGACCGGGAAAATCGTCAAAGGAATAGGAGGCTTCTACTATGTTCACGGAAATGACGGCGCGATTTATGAGTGCAGGGCAAAAGGGATTTTCAGAAACCGGAATATAAAGCCTCTGGTAGGGGATAATGTGTGCATTACGGTTTTGAAGACAGAACCGCCGGAGGGAAAGATTGATGAGATTCTGCCAAGAACCGGTCAGCTGATCCGTCCGGAAGTGGCTAATATTGACCAGGCCCTGGTAGTATTCGCCCTGGCAGATCCGCCGCCTAATTTAAACCTTTTGGACCGATACCTGGTGCTTATGGAGAGAAGCCGCATTCCCGCCGCCGTGCTGTTTAATAAGGCGGATTTGGCAGGAGAGGAGGAGATGAAGCGATACAGCAGAATCTATGAGGCGGCTGACTACCCGGTGATGTTTGCAAGCGCCGGCAAAGGGGCAGGCATTGAAGAGATCAGAGACTATCTGGAAGGAAAAACCACGGTGCTGGCCGGACCGTCAGGGGTGGGGAAGTCTTCTCTGACCAATGTCCTGATGCCGGAAGCCAATATGGAAACCGGGGCTGTCAGTCAAAAGATTCGCAGGGGAAAACATACCACCAGGCACTCTCAGCTGTTTTGCATAAAGCAAGGCACATATCTTATGGATACGCCAGGATTCAGCTCCGTATTTGTAGATGAGATAGAGGCTGAGGATTTAAAACAATATTTTCCGGAATTTGAGCCTTTTGAAGAAGCCTGCAGATTTCTGGGGTGTGTCCATATGGGAGAGAGAGTATGCGGAGTGAAGGACGCAGCAAAAACAGGGAAAATCAGCAGAAGCCGCTATAAAAACTACAGGCTGTTTTATGAGGAACTGAAAGAAAAAAGGAGATACTGATCATGACAATACTGGCGCCGTCTCTTCTGGGAGCGGATTTTAAAAATTTGGAGCGGGACATAAAAATTGTGGAGC
>CAMUJH010000070.1 GCA_947089145.1 uncultured Hungatella sp.
ATGGAAAAGAGTGGGGAAAAACCCATAGGTTTTTCCCCACTTTCTGATAATCGGAATATCTGTTACATCTTATTAATTCTATTTCAAAAATTTTATAAAACCATTACAAATATGAGCAAAGTGTTAAGATTTGCTCTTTTTTTGTTTTTATCTGACTGATATAGGATAACACACCGCAAAAAAATTTGCAATAGTTTTTCGGGGAAAAACCTATGGCTTTTTCCCTGTAAACAACCCCTGCCTGCATCAGGCGGCAGCGAACCGCTGCACTTGAAATTCAGCCGGGCGCATTTGCCATCCCTGAATGCATGACGCCTGTTGGGCGGCGGGACTTTTAGAGCAGCAGCTCAGTGAATCCCCTAATCGGCTGCTTTGCGAATGCAGCGCAGCGGACAACAGGGGAATCAAATACAGCAAAAAACAGGGAAAGGGAGCTGATTGCCGTATGTGGTGTGTGGTGCATGTGCAGGATGGAGGAGAAGGACATATCGAAGATCTTGTAGCGGGCCTTCTTCCTGATACCATCCACGTAAGATGCTTTCACCTGATCAGAGGCAGAAAGAAGAAATTTGAAGGGCAGTGGCAGACTGTGTACGAGAATCTGTTTCCCGGATACGTATTTATAGATACGGATGAACCGGACAGGGTATACCAGGAGCTGAAGAAGGCGCCGAAGCCAAAGCTGCTGTTCAGCAATGAGGAATATGTGTCAGCGTTGGAAAAGCGCGAATCGGATTTGATGGAAAGGCTTGCAGACAGAAATGGAAGGATAGGGATCTCCAAAGTGAAGATAGATGGGGACGGCAGGATTGATTATGTGTCCGGCCCGCTTGTGGGCATGGGGAAAATGGTAAGACGGGTCAACCTTCATAAACGGATTGCGGAGATTGAGGCAGAGATTATGGGGAGGAAAAGGATTCTGTATCTGGGGATTGAGATTGTGGCGGATAGCAGGAAAAAGACAAAGGCCGGTTAAAAGACAGACAAATAAATCAGAGCGTTACGGAAAAGAGAGAAACTTCACCCACAATGTTACTGCAGAGGAAAGGAAACCATGTTTATCAGAAAACAGGATCTGAAGCCATTTGCATCGAAGGTATGGCTGGCCAGCCCAACGATGCATGGTGATGAATTAAAATATGTAACAGAGGCTTATGAAACAAACTGGATGTCAACTGTGGGGCCAAATATTGATGAAGTGGAGAAACTTGCAGCACAGAAAGCGGAAGTGAAATATGCAGTCGGCTTATCCTGCTGTACGGCTGCCCTTCATCTCTGCGTGAAGCTGGCCGGTGAGAGATTGTATGGAAAGCCTGCCATAGGTCACGGCGCAGTGGAGGATAGGCTGGTATTCTGTTCTGACATGACATTTGATGCTACACTGAACCCTGTTGTGTATGAGGGCGGAATTCCAGTATTTATTGATACTGAACAAGATACCTGGAACATGGACCCCATTGCTTTGGAAAAAGCATTTGAGATTTATCCAGAAGTCAAGCTGGTGATAGCAGCACATCTTTATGGCTTTCCAGGTAAAATTGATGAGCTAAGGGCTGTGTGCCAAAGACATGGCGCATTGTTTATTGAGGATGCTGCAGAATCTATGGGTGCTGCATATAAGGGCAGACAGACAGGATCGTTCGGCGATTATGCAGCTGTTTCTTATAATGGGAATAAGATTATCACGGGAAGTTCTGGAGGCTGCCTTCTTACCAATGACCTGGAAAACGCAAATAAAGCCAGAAAATGGTCGACGCAGGCCCGGGAGCATGCGGCATGGTACCAGCATGAGGAGGTTGGATATAACTACAGAATGAGCAATGTTATTGCAGGCGTGGTTCGCGGGCAATATCCATATCTGGAAGAACACATCGCACAGAAGAAAGCTGTCTGGGAGCGGTATAAGGAAGGACTGAAAGGGCTGCCTGTAAGGATGAATCCATTTGAGGAGGATAAGTCTGTTCCTAACTACTGGCTGAGTGCATTGATTATTGATAAGGATGCTATGTGCAGACAGGTTCGGGACGATAGCATGGCAATCTACCGGCCAGAACATGGGAAAAGCTGTCCGACAGAAATCCTGGACGCTCTTAGCGGCATTAAGGCAGAGGGACGTCCCATTTGGAAGCCAATGCACATGCAGCCAATGTACAGATGCAATGCATTTATAACGGTAAACGGCAGCGGAAGAGCCAGCACCAACGCTTACATCCCTGGAAGTGCAGAAGATGTGGGTGCTGACATTTTTGCAAGAGGATTATGCCTGCCATCTGATAATAAGATGATCCCGGCACAGCAGGATAGGATCATAGAAGTTATTAAGAGATGCTTTGAGTAAGGATATGGGGAAATGGTAAGAAAAGAGGGGTTCTATGAAAAATACATAAAGCGTATCATGGACGTCTGCGGTGCGCTTGGAGCAATAGCAGCTTTTTGGTGGCTGTATTTGACTGTTGCAGTTCTTGTGAAAATAAAATTGGGAAGTCCGGTTTTGTTTATACAGAAGCGTCCTGGAAAAAATGAGAAAATCTTTAAACTATATAAATTCCGCACTATGACAGATGAATGCGACTGCAATGGAAACCTTATGCCGGATGAAGTAAGGCTGACTAGATTCGGGCGAGCTCTTAGGGCAACCAGCATGGATGAACTGCCGGAGACATTTAATATTCTGAAGGGCGATATGTCGATTATCGGGCCGAGGCCTCAGTTAGTAAGGGATATGACATTTATGACTCCAGGGCAAAGAAAAAGACATGATGTCAGACCAGGGTTGAGCGGCTTGGCTCAGACCAGGGGGAGGAATGCACTGGCATGGGATGATAAATTGTCAGCGGATCTTGAATACATAGAAAATATAACATTTCTCGGCGACATAAAAATTATTATTGACACAATAAAACAAGTGTTTCTGCACAGGAAGGGAAATGAGGACAGTAAGGCTGATGAAATTGAGATCACTGATGACTATGGAGACTATCTGCTGAAACAGGGGCGGGTTACGCGGGAAGAGTACGATGCGAAACAAGAGGAGGCAAAGAGGTTACTAAAAGGATGAGAAATGGAACCATATAGTGTATTAATGTCATTATATAAAAAAGAAAAAGCGGAATATTTCCGGCTGGCTGTTAATTCTATGATAAATCAGACTGTTAAGCCTGACGAGATTGTAATTGTGGAAGACGGGCCATTGACAGAAGAGCTGTATGCTGCTGAGAAAGAGTTTTCTGACAGCAATCAGGGGCTGTTTAAAATTATAACCAATCAAACAAATCAGGGGCTTGGACTGGCATTGAACCATGGACTTTATGCCTGCCGGAATGAACTAATTGCGCGAATGGATACAGATGACATATCAAAGCCGGAACGATGCCAGAAACAATTGACGGCTTTCGAAAATGATCCGGAATTGGCAATTGTAGGCGCCTGGGCTGACGAATTTCGAAATACCCCTGAGGAGATCGTATCCACG
This sequence comes from uncultured Hungatella sp., assembly GCA_947089145.1. Taxonomy (GTDB): domain Bacteria; phylum Bacillota; class Clostridia; order Lachnospirales; family Lachnospiraceae; genus UBA3402. Next base: position 3,473 of record CAMUJH010000070.1, read on the forward strand.
AGAACCGTACCCTGCGGACATGAAGAAATTTTCAGATTTGCAAAGAAACGCTCTGCTTTCAACCATCCTGCAGTTATGTATCGAAAGAGCAAGGTTCTTGAAAACGGCGGATATGGCGATCTCAGGAGAAACCAAGACGTAGATCTGTTTGGAAGAATGCTGTATGCAGGCTGTAAGGCTGAGAATATCGGTGAAGCCCTGCTTTTATTCAGAATCAATGATGATCTGGCAAAAAGAAGAAAAAGCTGGGATAACACCAAAAGTTATATTAACACGATTAAAAAGTTCTGGAAGATGGGATATGCCGGATTTTGGGATTATGCAATAGTCGCCGCTGCGCAGACAGGCATGTTTTTAATTCCGGTAAAGATGCAGCACTGGATATATAAAACGTTTTTGAGGAAATAGCGGATGAGGTTTATTAAACAGGTTATTAGTAAATTATTGAGAGAACTATATAGATTTTGCTCTCCATGTTTTTGGAACAAAAGACTTCAAATTAATGGGATACCCAGAATATACGGAAAGGAAAATTTAAAGTTAGGATTTGATGTGTCATTGAATGAAAATGTTGTTTTACAATGCTCTGGGGGGGTAACGTTGGGAGATAGAGTAACAATATCCAGAGGCGTGACGATCCTTACTTCGAGTCTTGATACCACTGATTATTTAAAGAATGCCAATAGACAATATCGGGAACATGTAACAGAGCATGTAAAGATAGGAACCGGAACATGGATTGCATCGAATGTAACTATTTGTCCAGGAGTAGAAATTGCAGAAAACTGCATTGTAGCTGCTGGCTCTGTTGTGCCTAAGTCACTGGATAAGCCTGGATATTTGTATGGCGGAGTACCTGCTAAACCAATAAAGCCATTGCGATAAATATATGCTTAATATTTATGTGGATAGGTAAATTGTAAGAGCTATTAAGAATGATAATTGCAGAGTTGATATATAGGTGGTAATTAAAAATGATATATATGATTATTTTGCTGATATTATTTATGAGTCTATATTTTCTATATATAGACAAAAAGTTAATAAGTCCGGCATTTTCATTCTCATGCTTGTTTGCTTTAATACTGGCAATGAATGCGTTTGAAGTATTTTCGCTTTACAAGGCAAAAGAGTCTATATATCTGCTTATTTTGCTGGGCGTTTCTAGCTTTTTGTGCGGAACCTGTATTACCAGGACATGGAAATTTAGGATTAGAAAAAGTGCCAGCAGCAGTAAGAGAGAAATAGTAAGTATTAATTGTCAGATGTATTGGGGAATGTTTATTGTGTGCCTAAGTATTTTAGGCCCAAGCATATTCATGATCTCAAGCTTTCTGGTTTCTGGAAACAGCATAGGGGATGTGTACTTAATAGCAGCCAGGGCTTCACATGGAGAAATAAATGAACTGACACAGTCATCTTTAAATATATTGTTAGAGCAATATATAGCATATCCGTTATTGTATCTTTTGGTTCCTGCTTCGATAACACTTTTTTTTCACTATTATAAAAAGCGTTATCTTATGATAGCAATTATATTAACATGTATAAGAATAGTTTTGAATGCCAGAAGGACATATCTATTGACATTTCTAATGATGCTTTTTACAGAATATATAATGCATAAAAATGATAGCTATTTTTCAAATATGAAATATGCTATGGCTATGAAAAAGTGGAAAAAGAGAATAGTAGCATTAATAGGAATATTTGTTGGTGTCTTTGTCTATATTACAGTTCAGCGATACAATGCAGAGGGGAAAATACATAATGTAAATTTACTTGCATCATTCTGCTATTATTACGGTGGAAGCTTAAAATACTTTGAGCACTCTCTGGAAGGTTATAGAGAGTCGTATACATATGGATTTAGCAGCCTGCGGGGCCTCTTTTCACCTATATTTGGGGTATTAAAGCTTCTCGGTATTGGCGCTCCGCGTGCTTATGAAACTGCTACACGTGTTTTAAACAGTATGGCATCAAATATAATATTTATAAGTCCAGATAAAACATTTAATTCATTTGCAACTGCTTTTTACCAGTTTTATTGCGATGGAGGAATCTTGGGCATAGTTTTTTTATCAGTATTGTATGGAGCTTATTCACATTTTCTGTATAGGAAATGGAAAGATGATCGTACTGTTAAGTCAGAGACGCAATATGTATTTTGGTATACTACAGTTTTAATGTTGTCCTTTGTAAATATGGAGACAGTATTGTCTATGTGTATATGGCCGATTATTATTTCCAAATTGCTTTTTAATAAGAAATGTGTCAAGGTTTAATTAGGGAGAGGTAATAATGTATAAAGAAAATAGCGCTAGCATTGCACAAATGAAAGACAATAAAGCGAGAATTGATCGGGAACAACTGACGCCAAAAAGACATACGGCATATGAACTGATTTCTAAAAGTATTGCAGAAGTGTTTACAACTACCAGAAACTTTGGAATAAAGAGAGTATTATTTAAAATTTTTTGCCAGGTTAATAAGCGGGTGATTTATGATAAAAAAACGATATATAATAAGAATGATAAATCGGAGTTAAAGTACCAATATAGCAATAACTTTGGAAATGATAGGATAGCCGTGTACACAGCTATCTTTGGTGGGTATGATGAATTGCTGGAACCTTCTTATATCAGTCCGATTTGCGACTACTATGTATTTACAGATTATGATATTCCGAAAGACAGTGCATGGAAAAAGATAGATATTTCAAATATGGCTGAATTGCATGGAATGGATGCATATCATTTGTCAAAATATATAAAGATGTTTCCTCATGCCTTTTTTAAAGATTATAAATATTCGATTTGGGTTGATGGGGCAACTAAGATAATAGCCGATTTAGCAGCATTTGCAGACAGACTGAAGGATAAGTGTATAGGAATGTTTGACAATCCGGTACATGACTGCATTTATACTGAAGGAAACTATTTAATATATTATAATCGTGTAAATAAGCAAGACATAAAAAGACAATTGCGTGCGTACCAGCTGGAAGGATATCCCAAACACAACGGGATGTTTGAATGTACGGTAATAGTTAGAAAGCATAATGAAGAAATATGTATTCAATTAATGAACATGTGGTGGGATCAGGTAAACCAGTATACGATGAGGGATCAGATAAGTTTTCCATTTGTATTATGGAAAAATAAAATGAAAAATAGCGACATTTTATGTTTGGGAGTAAACAGAAACTATAATGCCCGATTGAGCTTTTGTCCCCATAAAAAACTAATATAAAGGTGAATTATGAAATTACATAAAACCAGAAATGCATTTCGAAATATTAAATGGGGACTGTTTAGTAAAATTATCAATATGCTTCTCCAATTTATATTGCGGACGGTAATAATCAGAAAGATAGGGGCTGATTATTTAGGATTGAATAGTCTATTTACATCAGTGCTGCAAATTTTGAGCTTGACTGAACTTGGATTTAGTAACGCTGTTTTGTATTCTCTATATAGGCCATTGGCTGAGGACGACTATCTTTTAACTGGAAAACTCCTTAATTTTTATAAAAAGACATATCGAATAATAGGATTCCTGTTGCTTGGTGTTGGGATAGCCCTAATGCCTTTTTTAAACATCTTCATTGAGGGAGACTATCCTGCGGATATAAATATACATCTGGTTTATGTGGTTTATTTAGGCAATACAGCCATAAGCTATTTTTTGTTTGCTTATAAAAAGACATTACTTACAGCCTCTCAGAGAGAAGATATTAATAATATAGCAAATTTAGCCGTAAGTATAATTTTTTATTCACTGCAAATTTTTATAGTTGTAAAGTTTGCTAGTTACTATTTATTTTTATTTATAATTCCGCTATTTACAGTATTTGAAAATTTAGTATGCGGCTTTATGTCAAAAAGAATTTTCCCTTGTTATGAATGCGTTGATGAAGAACTTGATAGCTCAGAAAAAAGGAATATAATGTCACGGGTAAGCTCCATTTTTGTAATAAAAATAGCACAGATGACCCGAAACTCATTTGATAGTATTTTTATTTCTGCGTTTTTAGGATTGACACAGATAACGATATACAATAATTATTACTATATACTAAGCTCAGTGTCAGCTTTTATGGCGTGTTTTACCAATTCTGTCAGGGCGGCTGTTGGCAATTCAGTAGTTACGAAAACAGAAGAGGAAAATTATAAAGAAATGAAAAAGGTCTTTTTCTGCTATATGTGGATATCTGGATGGTTTTCGATATGTATTGCAGGGTTAGCTCAGCCATTTATGAGAATATGGGTTGGAGAAAATCTGCTATTGGATAATCAATGTGTACTTTTGCTTGCTTTGTATTTTTATGTACTGCGTATTGGTGAGATACGAAGTCTATATATTGAATCAGTTGGATTATGGAAAGAAAGCAGAGCTAGAGCGTGTTTGGAAATGTTTGTTAATGTGTTTTTAAATTGGCTCTTGGTTAGAAAGTTTGAGATAGCTGGAATAATTCTGGCTACAATAATTTCAGTGCTATTTATAAGCCAGGGATATGGCACCAGCATTCTCTATAAATATTATTTTAAAAAAGAAAAGTTTATTGATTTTCTGATCGATAATCTAGTTTTCGGAGTTATTACAGGAGTTGCATTAATCATTGTTGAATTGCTATTTGAGCTGATTAGAGTTAAAAGCATATTCTATATATTAGTTATCAGGGGATTGATATGTTTAGTTGTCCCCAATATAATTTTCCTCTTGTTTTTATGCAAAGATGAAAGATTTTTTTATCTGAAGAATTTATTGTATGGTTTACGGAAAGGGAATGAATAGACAATAATCCCAAGTGAAATGGTAAAGAATTATGAAAAGGTTAAAATCTGAGGTAATATAATGGTTAGCAGAGAAAAGAAATATGTAACAGTCATTATGTCTACATATAATGGACATAGCTATATAAAGGAACAGCTGGACAGCTTGCTGAGTCAAAAATCAGTGTTAATTAATTTATTTGTCAGAGACGATGGTTCTTCAGACGATACAGTGCACATTATTGAAAATTACAAAAATAAATTTAATGCACTAAAACTTGTTAAAGGGAAAAATTTGGGACCGACATCCAGTTTTCATAAAGCAGCAGAAGATGCAAAAGACTGTTTTTTTACAGAGTATTATGCATTTTGCGATCAAGATGATATTTGGCTAGATAATAAATTGGATATTGCAATTTCACATATTGATGCAAGCGATAATAACAGACCTTCTCTTTATTTTTCCAACCTTATGATGATGACTGATGATGGACAAATGCTTGGTATGCTGCTTGAGGATGATTTGGTAAGCCATACGAGAGAAAAGGCTCTGGCAGCAATCTATACATATGGTTGCACCTGCGTATTTAATCGTAAAGCCCTTGAGAAATTTACCTGCTTGAGCATTGATAAAAAATATATATTTCATGATAACTGGATGTTTGCTGTCTGTGCTTTTTTAGGTACTGTATATTATGATAAGGCCTCATATATAAATTACCGGCAGACAGGCCACAATGTTTCCGGCAATAAGAGGACAGGATGGAGGATTTGGGAGCAAAGACTTGTAAAACTATTTTCGCTTAAAACTGATCAAAGAATATATGAAAGCATTGCAAAAGAACTTTTAAATAATTTTGGTGACTGCCTAAGTGATGAAGACAAACGATTTTTAGAAGTGGTTTCTGAATATAGAAAGAATATAAAATATAAACTAGAATTGTTAAATTCAGAGCGAATTCGGACATGTAGCAGATCAAAGAATTTTTGCATAAAGGGCCGGATTCTCTTGAACTGTTTATGATACAAAAAAGGAGCATAGATGGAAGACAATAAAATAACGCTCACGATACATACATGTGAAAAGTTTTCAGATATATGGGAAATAACTGTCGGGCTGCTAAATAAGAATTGGGCAGATAGAAATATGAGGACTTTGCTGATCACGGATGAAAAGACTGAAAGAAGGTTTGATAATATTGAGATTATTAGTACAGGATCAGGATTGGACATGCCAGCAAGGACAAAAAAAGCCATCGTAAATATCGATACAGAATATATCTTTTTGACTTTAGATGACTATTTGATAACAAAAAGAATTGACACAAAAAGGATAAATCATTTAATAAGGATAATGGATGAAAATCATATCGATTATCTCAGTTTTAAAAATCACCACAAAACGAAAGGGATTGTTGATAAAGAAGAGAAGATATTTCAATTAGATTTAAATAGTGGAGAAGATTATATTTTAAATTTGTATCCTGGGATATGGCGTACATCATTTATGAAAAAAACTTTGGAGATTGAGAAGAACATATGGGAGTATGAAGTTTCGTTAACTACTTTGGCACAAAAAGAAAAGGCTGTTTGCTGTACATCAAAAGGAAATCAATTTGAAATAATGGATGGTATTAGAAAAGGTAAAATTCTTCATAAACCATATAGATATTTAAAGAAACATAATCTTTATAAGGGAAATAGGCCTGTTATCCCTTACAGAAGTGAAATTAAACTCTTTATTATGGATAAAGCCAAAATTATTCTTCCACGAGAAGCAACAGCAATTATTAAAATGGGGCTGCGCAAAATGGGGGTTAAGTTTTTTAGCTGAGAAAGGAGTATAGAAAAATGTCTTTGTTTAGTGGAAAAACATTGATGATTACTGGGGGGACGGGATCATTTGGAAATGCTGTACTTTATAAATTTCTACATACAGACATAGGAGAAATTCGCATTTTTTCACGGGATGAGAAGAAGCAGGATGATATGCGCCACGAGTTTCAGATAAAAATGCCTAGAGCAGCTGATAAGATAAGTTTTTATATTGGTGATGTAAGAGATCTTCAATCTGTCGAGAATGCAATACATGGTGTTGATTACATTTTCCATGCAGCGGCATTAAAACAGGTCCCTTCTTGCGAATTTTTTCCTATTGAAGCTGTTAAGACAAATGTTCTTGGTACAGAAAATGTCCTGACAGCTGCAATTAATGAGGGCGTTAAGTCAGTAGTGTGTCTTTCTACTGATAAGGCGGCATATCCGGTAAATGCTATGGGTACATCAAAAGCTATGATGGAAAAAGTAATAGTGGCTAAATCCAGAACTACTAAAACTACAAAAATCTGCTGTACCCGATATGGAAATGTCATGTGTTCCCGGGGCTCTGTTATTCCATTGTGGATTGAACAGATTCATGCGGGGACCCCCATCACGATCACGGATGGTTCTATGACCAGATTTATTATGTCTTTGGAAGAAGCAGTGGATTTAGTTCTATTTGCTTTTGAACAGGGTGAGTCAGGAGACATCTTGGTACGAAAAGCCCCTGCATGTACCATCCAGACCCAGGCGGAAGCAGTGTGTGAGTTATTTAATGGCGATAAAAATTCTATCAAGGTTATAGGAATTCGGCATGGAGAAAAGATGTTCGAAACATTATTAACTAATGAGGAGTGTGCATGTGCTATTGATATGGGAAACTACTATCGGGTACCTTGTGATAAAAGAAGCCTGAATTATGACAAATATTTTGATAAAGGAGATTCAAAGCGCAACACATTGACAGAATTTAATAGCAATAATACAAGGCTGCTTACTATAGAAGAAGTTAAAGCCAAGATTGCGGACTTATCCTATATTCAGAAGCGATTGTCACAGAAAGATTTGATTGGAGGAAAAATAGTATGTCCGATTTTAGATGGAAAGAGAACGGAACAATAAAGCTGTGCATTATAGTGGGAACCAGGCCGGAGATTATCCGTCTGTCAGCAACAATTAAACGCTGCCACAAGTACTTTGATGTCTGTGTAGTTCATACTGGGCAGAACTTTGATAAAAACTTAAATGATATTTTTTGGTCCGATTTCAACCTAAGGAGCCCCGATGTATATTTAAATGCCGCAGGAGAAAATCTTGGTGAGACCTGCGGCAATATTATTGCCAGATCTTACGACCTAATGGCAGAAATCAAGCCAGATGCTTTGCTGATATTAGGTGATACCAATTCCTGCCTGTCTGCCATCTCTGCTAAACGTCTGCACATTCCTATCTTTCATATGGAGGCAGGAAACCGCTGCAAAGATGAGTGTCTGCCAGAAGAGACTAACCGCCGAATTGTGGATGTTATCTCTGATGTAAATCTTCCTTACTCGGAAGCTGCACGTAAATATTTGCATGAACTCGGAATGCCAAAAGAGCGGACTTATGTAACAGGTTCTCCCATGGCAGAAGTTTTGTCTGGTAATTTAGACAAGATAAAGGGATCTAATATTCTCGATTATCTTGGGCTTGAAGAAGGCTGCTATATTCTGTTGTCTGCACATCGTGAAGAGAATATTGATTCAGACAAGAATTTTACATCTCTATTCAATGCGATCAATGCATTGGCAGAGAAATACGATATGCCGATTCTGTATTCCTGCCATCCTCGCTCCCGTAAGAGGCTGAAGGCGGTTGGCTTTAAACTTGATCCTCGTGTGAAAATTAATGACCCTCTTGGCTTCAATGATTATAACTGTTTGCAGATGAATGCATTGGCAGTCGTGTCTGATTCAGGCACTCTTCCGGAGGAGAGTTCGTTCTATTTGTCAATTGGCCATCCAATTGCTGCAGTTTGCATTCGAACTTCTACAGAACGACCGGAAGCAATTGAGGCCGGAGATTTCATTCTGGCAGGCATCTCTACGAGAGAACTGCTGCAAGCAACCGAAATGGCAATTAAGATGAAGCAGAATAACGTTTTTGGGCATCCCTGCATGGATTACACTGGAGAGTATGTCAGTATGAAGGTGGTCCGTATCATTCAAAGCTATGTCAATATTGTGAATAGAGTGACATGGCGAAAAGACTGGTAATCTGGCAAAGATCCATAGGAAAGGATAGAATTATATGAACATATTAATAACAGGTGCGAAAGGCATGGTGGGAACGGCTCTTGTAAATAATTTAGAGAATATAAGGAGTAAAAAAGACAAGACTCATCCAAAGTTAAACATTGGTGAGATTTATAAATATGATATTGATTCCACGTTAGAAGAATTGGATGCTTACTGTCAAAAGGCGGATTTTGTGTTCCACCTTGCCGGCGTAAACCGTCCTGAAAACCCGGATGATTTTATGAAAGGCAATTTTGACTTTGCTTGTATCTTGCTGAATACGCTGAAAAAGCATAATAATAAGGCTGCAATTATGTTTAGTTCTTCTATGCAAGCTGCTCTTTCAGGACGCTTCGCAAATTCTGAGTATGGTTATTCTAAGAAAGCCGGAGAAGAATTATTTTTCTCTTATGCGGAAGAGACTAACACAAAGATAGCAATATATCGCTTCCCTAATTTAATGGGACACAGCCGCCCTAAATATAATAGCGCCGTATCTACTTTCTGCTGGGCAATTGCTAACGATGAACCTTACACTGTTAACGATCCTTCCACGGAGTTGGAGTTACTTTACATCGATGACCTTGTAGAGGGGATGCTTGATTTGCTGGAAGGAAAAGAATTTCACTGTGAATTTAATGGTACGGAAACCGTGATCACGGAGAACGGTAACTATTGTTGCGTGCCTGCCATTCACAAGGCGTCGTTGGGGGAAATTGTAAATCTGCTTGAGCAATTCAGGCGGCAGTCGACTACGCTCATGATGCCTAAAATGCCGGATGGTTCTTTTGCAAAAAAGCTATATAGTCTGTACCTGACATACCTTCCTGCTGCAAAGTTCAAATATGCACTGAAGATGAATATAGATGATCGCGGCAGTTTTACGGAATTGGTACACACGGAGGACTGTGGCCAGATATCCGTCAGCATCAGCCGGCCTGGTAAGATTAAGGGACAGCATTGGCATAACTCGAAATGGGAGCTTTTTGTTGTGGTTGCTGGTCACGGATTGGTCCAGGAGCGGAATATTAATACTGGTGAAATCGCAGAATTTGAAGTTAGCGGCGATAGAATTGAGGCTATCCACATGATTCCTGGCTGGACTCATAATATTATAAATTTATCAAAAACAGAAAATCTTGTCACAGTAATGATCTGCAATGAGGTTTTTTCAAAAGCTCATCCGGATACGTTCAGTGAACCAGTATAACAAGAAAGGCACAAATTTATGACTAAAATGGAATTAAAAAATAAAACAATATTTGTAACTGGCGCCGCAGGCTTTATTGGATCTAATCTTGTTATGGAATTACTAAAGACACAGTTTCCAATCAAAATAATCGGCATTGATAATATGAACAATTACTATGATGTGTCTATTAAAGAATGGCGTTTGTCTCAAATTAAAAAGTCTGTGACAGAGCATGCAGATTCTTCATGGACTTTCATTAAAGGTGATATTGCTGATCGCACTGTAATCGACGATATCTTCCGCACGCATCATCCTGACATTGTAGTCAACCTTGCAGCCCAGGCCGGGGTCCGCTACTCAATCGCTAATCCTGATGCCTACATCAATTCCAATTTGATTGGATTTTATAATATTCTGGAAGCCTGCCGTCACTCCTATGACAATGGCGAGAAAGGTGTTGAGCACTTGGTTTATGCGTCTTCCAGCTCTGTTTACGGTTCCAACAGTAAGGTGCCATATAGCACCGAAGATAAGACAGACAACCCGGTGTCACTTTATGCAGCTACCAAGAAAAGCAATGAGCTGATGGCCCATGCATATAGCAAACTCTATGACATTCCATCCACGGGACTGCGCTTTTTCACGGTTTATGGGCCTGCAGGACGCCCGGATATGGCATACTTCAGCTTTGCCGATAAACTGCTGAAAGGCCAGACCATTCAGATTTACAACTATGGAAACTGTAAGCGTGACTTTACATATGTGGATGATGTTGTAGAGGGCGTAAAACGTGTTATGGCCGGAGCGCCCCAGCGAAAGACAGGTGAGGATGGCTTGCCGATCCCCCCATATGCGGTCTACAACATTGGAAATCAGAATCCAGAGAATCTTTTGGACTTTGTGGACATTCTTCAGCAGGAGCTGATCCGTGCAAGGGTGCTGCCGAAAAATTATGACTTTGAGTCTCACAGAGAATTGATGCCAATGCAGCCAGGAGATGTTCAAGTGACATATGCAGATACAAGCGCATTGGAGCGTGACTATGGCTTTAAACCAAGTACAAGCCTGAGAACTGGCCTTAGGAGGTTTGCTGAGTGGTATAAAACCTTTTACAGGGTGTAAAAAAGGATCTAGAAAAGTCCCATATTCCACAGATGACAAGGTGGATAACCCTGTGTCCCTCTATGCGGCAACGAAGAAATAGAACGAGCTGCTGGCACACGCTTATTCCAAACTTTACAACCTTCCGTCTACAGGCCTGCGTTTTTTCACCGCTTACAGTCCAGCAGGACGGCCCGATATGGCATACTTTGGCTTTACCAATAAACTGAGAGCCGGAGAGCCGATTCAGATTTTCAACTATGGCAACTGCAAGCGTGATTTTACTTTTATTGATGACATTGTGGAAGGCGTAAAGCATGTGATGGAGTGCGCCCCCGAGAAAAAGAATGGCGAAGATGGTCTGTCGGTTCCGCCATATGCCATCTACAACATCGGCAATAGCACACCTGAAAATCTGTTAGATTTCGTAAATATCCTTCAGCAGGAGTTGATTCGTGCAGGAGTGCTGCCCGCCGATTATGGCTTCGATGCCCACAAAGAATTAGTTCCCATTCAGCCGGGGGATGTTCCGGTGACCTATGCCGATACGAACGCGCTGGAGCGTGACTTTGGATTCAAGCCGGGTACGGACTTGCGCACCGGACTTCGCAAATTTACAGAGTGGTATGGCTGAATATCAGGTAAAGATTACGCGAAAGGCATATGCCAACATGGAAGAGATCAGAGACTATATTGCCAATGAACTAATGGCACCTGACACGGCACGATGGGACAGGAGAGGAGGATGCCGCATATCCACTCCTATCAAATGAAATTATACAGCGGCTGCTTTCGGAACAAATATGCAAAAAAGTGTCGCTTAATAGTCAGTCAACAGACGTGCCCATCTTTATTTTTCTTGATATAGCCAAAATTTCCCGTAAATACGGGATTTTTTGGCTTTCCAATGTAAACCAAAGTAGACCCAAATAAGTGGTTTTACATGTCCATTTCGTGTCCATGAAGACCAAAATGTCCATCTCATGTCCATGAAAACCTACAGCGCAATGGCATCATTGACCACACTCTCTACGTTCTCTTTTTCCTCCATGATGTGGTTGTAAGTACGCAGGACAACCGCTTCCGTATCTCCCATGAGCTTGGCAATCTTTTTTATGGAGATAGCCGGCACCTGGTAGCAGAGGTTGGTGCAGTAGTTGTGGCGGAACACATGGGCGGTTATGCTATAGATAACCTTTAGATTATCGGTTCCTCCTGCGGCACGGTTCATCTTCCTTACAATCTGCTTCCACATAAACTTGTAGGCCGATTCCGTCATCAGGTCGCCGTCCCTCCCGTGTACCAAGTACGGGGATTCCAGAGAGGGAATGTAGCCTCTTAAAAATGATAAAAGGAACCCGGGCATAGGCACCTGCCGGAAACCGTTCTGGCTCTTTGGCTGCTTAATCTCTGGAAGATTCCCCCTGTACATCACGGAACTGTTTACATTTATCACTCCTTTTTTAAGATCTACATGAAAATCTTTGTTAAGGGCCAGAACTTCTCCCCGGCGCATCCCGCAGCCATATATGATGTACACAAAGCAGCGTTCCATGGGAGTGAAATCGGCGGTTCTCACGGCTTCCACCTCTTCTGGGTATAAGGCCCGCTTTTCCTTGGCTTTGTACCTGGGCAGGTCAATTCCCTCGCAGATGTCGTTGTAGGCTCCTGCCGGCAGCATCTTTTCCCGGACGGCGGTTTTAATGATCTGGCGAAAGGTAAGCGCAATCTGGTTGCATGTGCAGGGCTTATCACTGGCGTTGTTTATGACCAGTTGAAAGTGGGTGCGCCTGATGTCGCTTAACTTAACCATATCAAGGGCTATAAGGTGCTTTTCGATGATATTGTCGTACATCCTTGCGGTGTTGCCCTCACGGATGTCCTTATAGGTGGTTTTCCACTCCCTGGCGTAGGTGATGAAGAGTTTTTCGGTTTGCTGCACGACATCGCCGTTTTTTACTTTGGTCTTTAAATCGTTGACCTTCTTTTCCAAGTCTGCACTGGATTTCTTGGAGCTTAGGATGACACGGTGCTTAGAGCCGTCCACATTGTAGGTGCCATCCCATATCTTGGTGCGGAAGAAACCGTCCTTCCCTCTGGTGTATTTGGCTTTTGCCATAGCTTGTACCTCCTTTTTGGGTATAAAAATAACAGCCAGCGGATTTTCCGCTTGCATGGCTGCTCCGAAGATGGTACAATAATTTTGGGTATAGATGTGCCATCTTCGGTATATCTAAAGCCGTTCGGTGCTGGTAACACCGGGCGGTTTTTTTAATTGACAAATGCTCCGGTTGGGGATATAATATGCTTAACAAGAGAACCGTTGGCCAGTGCACACCTGGCCGCCGGAAAGTAATAACCTAAAATAGCGCCTTACTTTACCAGAGCAGGGGCGCTATTTTTTGTGTCTCACAAGAGATATAACGGCACAAAGCATAATCACAAACGTGAACAAGTCCATGTATGTAACCATAGCACCAGCCTCCTTTCTTTCGTCCGGCGGCTGACATAACACCCCAACGGTTCCCTGGGTAAGTATATTATATTGTCATGGTGCATAGTAAAGAATATTATACCATCTTCTTTACCTTCTCGACTTTCAACAGTGTTTTAGCTATATCCTGCCGCCAATCCTCATAAGACATTATCATCGCTTCTTGGTCAGGGGTGTAAGTGATGATACCGCCCCATTCGTTTATGAGGAATTCCTGTTGTTTTGGCGTAAGAGATAAAAAAGTTGTGGAGAGGATTAAGCACATAAATCTCCTTCCGTAAGAGTGTTATTTTTCAATCTTAATTCTAACAGTTCCATCGGGTATCCTGTACTTTTGCAGAACTGCTCCTGTGTATATCCAGCATACTCTTTCAGCATTTCATCTGAAATTAAAAGGTATGCCGCAAATAGATTTGCTCTTTTCTCAAATTTTGAGATAGACAAAAGGGTTTTATTTCTAATAAAATAGCAATTTTCTTTCCTGTCGAGTATAGCATGTCCAAGTTCATGGGCCATCACAAGATTGCGTTCTATTTCTCCTAATTCGTTGCTAAGGAATATGTATCTATGGTTTTTGAGGAACATATAACACCCGGCAAATTTACAGTTTCCAAATTGATACAGCACACCAAGGGAATCAGCTATCTTAAAAGGGTCTGATGTATCGAAAATTCTTTTGTAATATGCAATGATGCGTTTTATACGTTCTACCTCATTATTCATTGGCATTCACCTGTTTTTTATAACGCTTATTGGTGTATTTCTCCTTATTGATAATTTTTAAACGTTTTAAAGCAATTTCTAATTCATCCCGGAAGAGTTCAGCGGCCTCTGGGTCAAGTTCCTGCCCGTTATAACTGGCGGGGCCGGATTCTCCTGCATTCAATTTTTCCATGATTCTGTCTAGGTCTTTGGCTATATCACGTTCGTCCTTTGCGGTGAGGGTGATTTCTTTTTGTTGCGGTTCTTCAACTCCTGTTATCAGATAATCAACAGTCACACCAAAATAGTCAGCTATTTTTTGGAGCTTATCTTGTTTCGGTACACTTCTCCCATTTTTCCAATCTGTAAATGTGGAGCCGCCTATACCTGTAGCTTTTGAAACCTTATATGCCGTAACCCCATATTTTTCAAGCAATTTCACAAATATCTCGTACATAGATATACCCCTTTAAATATTTATGAAATCATAATCAAAAGTGCTTGACTATTTATAATAACCGTGGTATAGTGTAACCATGGTTATGAAATCATAAATAATAAAGCAAGATAAAATAGATTTCATAATCAGTTCGGAAATGTTAATGTTTAATGTGGTAATTGAACTATATCACATTTCCGAACTATTTTCAAGTACTATTTATGAAAATATTAAGAAAATTATTAGGAGGTGATATCTTGTATGAAAAGTTTGCTGTTTTACTACAGCAGCGTAAAGTAACAACTTATCGGGTATCAAAGGATACTGGAATTCCGGCAAATACCTTTACCGACTGGAAGACTGGACGTAGCAAGCCCAAGGTTGATAAGCTGGCGGTGCTGGCGAAGTATTTCGAGGTGCCGATTGAGTATTTTCTGGAGTAAAGGAGGTAATTAGGACGGCGATTTTGCACATTGACAATAGAATAGGGGGAGGTGAGGGAGTGATGAACAGGCAACTTATGAGGATGAAAGCAGATGGAATTGAGCCAGATAAAATAAAGAGGGCATGTGATTATATATTCGAGTATTTCGAAAAAGAAGAATTTTATCTGTTGGAGATAGAATATCTAATGAACTCAATGGGTCTTATTATGGCAGATATCGTCAAGGATGACCCATTGAGGAAGGTGAAAGAATTTAATTATTCTTCATCTGCGGATAGGCTATTTTCTTGCAAGGCTGATTCAAGCACGACATCATAAATGTTGGCATATAGTTGCCATATTTTCTTTGCCTGTACAGAAGAAGAACACAAATCTCCTGGAATAAACGCAGAATCCGGAAGTTTTTGGATTTCATGCTCGCAAAAGGCAGTAGCGATATTATGCGCAGCAATCTCTGGATTAATAATATTTGCCATGGTTATCTCCTTTCTTTCATACTCGGCTCTGGCGGGAGCCTGTGCATTTAGTATAGGTCAAGAGGGAGAAAGGGCAAGAGCAAGGCCGGTAAGATGGCGAAGTATTTCGAGGTGCTGATTGAGTATTTTCTGGAGTAGAGGGGGTGAGAGGAACGGATAAAAAGAAATGGAAGAGGCTGAAAAAAAGGATTGCTGACCTCGAAGCAGAAGTTCAGAGCCAGCAATCACTGATGAAGGCTATAAAAGATGTTTTACAAGGGGCGGGTGTCAGTTCGGAATATTTTTCAAAGTTTCAAGCCTCTCAAATGCAATCCGAAAAACATCCATAGCAATGCGTGCGATATGTACATCCATACCTTTGTAACCATCTTTGATTTGGGATTCTGTAAAGCGCTTAGAGTATTCTTGGACGACAGAATTGCAAAAATCGTCAGATAACATTTAAAATTTCTCCTTTCTTATGTACTCGGCTCTGGCGGGAGCCTGTATGGAGAGTATAGCACAGAAAGGAAGAGATTTCCAGATGGAGAGGGTGGTTCAACACGGCAACACAGCACATTGACAATGGAATAGGGGGTGAGGAGAGAATGGGCGGCGAGAACAAAGTTATGAAGCTTGATTATATTGACTTTGAAAAGGTTGTTTTTGGCTGGCAGCATATCGCTAGGTATTTTGAATTAGGAAAACATACACGTATCATAGCCGAATCAGCCCCAGACAATCCTAAGATTGAACTTCATTTCTGGGTTCAGGATGCTTCTGGGAAGATGATAGAAAAAGTCCATGGAGGAATCAATCGTTTAGACTGCGAAAGGTTTTTTGCTTACAGCGGTATGAAAATTTTTGATGAATACGAAGTTGGAAAAAAACAGCGGATCATAGTGGAATATGACCCGCAGGGCAAAAACGCATTTATAGAGTTTCAAGAAATGCACTGACACGATTTGACGGGATTTCGGGAATCAGTGTTGAAATAGGCTCCCGATGTTCCCACATGACTTCATAGACATGTGGTTTGCCAGCAATTATGTAGTCATCAAAGGATAAACTATGGATGCGCTCATAAAGAATATCAGCATCTGGCAAGCCAAAAAGATTGACAAAGTACCTTTCCATAAAATTCTCCTTTCTTAAATACTCGGCTCTGGCGGGAGCCTGTAGATACAGTATAAGACAGATGGCAGGGAATGGCAAGAGTAAGGCCGGTAAGCTGGCGAAATATTTTGAGGTGCTGATTGAGTATTTTTTGGAGTAGGAGGTGGTTCAAACGTCAAGGGCAACACAGCACATTGACAACGGAATAGGAATGAAAAAAAACAAAAATGGTATTTTTGTGGGGACAACTATCCTATGTGGGATTGGCTGGTTTTCTTATTGGGTGGGAGTAGCTGCACTAGCAAAATACATGGCAGATAAAGGCTACGAACCTCCATCAGATGAAGAAATAAAGGAATGCAGCCTTTATGTATGCAAAAAGCTATTTCACCTAAACTAGGAGGATTATTTATAAGCCGAATTGATGCTTAATTAATTCACTAACAACATTAGATGAAATTTGGATTATAGCTTCGAGAGATTTAGCTCCTACTTTTCCTGCGACATTTTTTGCACTGGCCCATACCTTATTATCACGTATATTTTCAAGAAAATCATGACCTTTTGGAGTAAGGTCAATGATGGCGATTTCATATAGCCCTTGTGGCTGGTCTGAAGATAATAGGTCAGCATCAATACAGTAATTGATATGGTAGATTAGTTCATCGTTGGCATATTTTTTTTAAAGTTCAACTTGGTAATCAGCAGGCGGTATTGGTTCATTGCCTATGATTATTTCGCTTTCTTCAAGACTTGAATCAATAAAACGGCAATATTTTCGCAACGATGTATTTGCTTCCACACAAAGCAGTATGCTGCGAACACAATCTAAATTTAATCTCATATATGTTTGTTCCTTTCTTCTGTACTCGGCTCTGGCAGTGCCTGTAATTACAGTATAAGGGAGAAAGGTGGAGGTGACAAGCGGATTATCAAATGGAGGTGAGAAGTTATGTGTAAAAGCTATGCGGTTGTGTTCCAGAATCAAAGATCCGGGAAGGTGGGGATGGACATATTTACATCCGCTACGCCTGGAGCCGCAAAGAAAGATTTTTTGGGTTGTTACAGGCACGAAAGTTATTCAGTATTGAGTGTTACGGAGATACCGGAAATAGATAAAGGGAAAGGGGATGGGGGATCTGATTTTAAGAGGGTGTAAAACTATAGCGGAATACGCATTTCGCAGATGGATGGCAGAGAATGGGTTTGCAAATGGGCATTTTACTCTGAAGGTGACCGGAAACGAAGGAATCATTAAGGACAGTTCTGGTGATACCCTTAGACTGACTTATGACAGTGAGACAAAAATGGTGAGTGCAGAGTAGGAGGAATGAATTTTGTGCAGATTTAAAAGCGGCGTAATATTGAAAAACAGAGTAGTGGTTGCGCCTGGAGAGAACGACAGCCACAGTGACCTTTTGGAGTCTCTGAGCATTGAGGACAGCTATCTCAATGCAACAAAGACCTTTGTACGGGCCGAACTGGTTCCGGAAAATAATGAGTGGTGGGTTAGCCCGGAGGAACATCCAGAGAAATGGATATTTGTGGTTGACCAGGACATTACCCCGGATTGGTTTGACAAAGAGGAATCCGAAAAGGTATTCCGGGAGGCTGTGTGTACATGGTGGAAGGATCATGTGTTGGTAGACCAGAAAATTGATGAACTCAATAGCGGATTTTACCGCCTGAAGAGATGTGAGGTTAAGAAACTATGTAATGATGTGAAAGTGTTGTTGGACAGCTCCCAGGTCGGTGAGATGTATGGCAGCTCCCGGGTCGGTGAGATGTGGGGCAGCTCCCAGGTCGGTGAGATGCATGGTAGCTCCCAGGTCGGTGAGATGT